>DATLDE010000013.1:0-52425 GCA_035526025.1 Candidatus Limnocylindrales bacterium
TGTAATCCAAATGGATTCCAGTTATCATCTACATCACCTCCTATCATGCTGTACCTAATCTTAGCAATCCTTAAACACGCATTTCTGTAGATGATATATTTTTGCCGAAAGTGTATACCATGTGCTGACCTGTGCACAAATTTCTTCGCTGAATATATTGATTTTCTCAAAGACTATAGGTATAATGTGCCTCTTGTTAGAAATTTTCTGGAAAACTGATACAGTTTCACGTATTGCAAACAATGTTAATTTTAATTAATAATAATACTAGTTACAACATTGGCCGCCTAAATTAAATTTCGGCGGGCAAAGGAGGTGATATTTATGGCAAATACAACATCGAAAAATTATATTGATTCTATGGATGATTTTTTCAAAAAAGCTCCTGCGCTTCCAGTCACATGGCGTGAGTTCTTAGTTAAAGTTTCTCCATGGCTAGCATTGGTTTTTGGAATTATCGGAGTAATAGGTGGATTGGCTGCAGTTGGGTTACTTACAGCATTATCACCGCTTGCGATATTTGGTGGCACTTCTGGTGTCGCATCATACGGAGGTGGAGTTATCGCAGGATTCATATGGCTAGCATCGGCTGTGCTTGAAGTTATTGCTTTCCCAGGTCTGAAAGCGAGAAAAATAGTTGGTTGGAACTGGCTTTTCTGGAGTCAGGCTCTAAGCGTACTTGGTTCAGTAGTCGCAGGTTCGCTCGGAAGTGCAATATTAGGATTCTTATTAGGATTTTATATTTTATTCCAAATCAGATCTTATTATAAATAAGATTTAGTGAATTTATTCATAAAGTGAAATCCCCGCTGTAAAAGTGGGGATTTTATTTTATTTGAAAATTTGTTAATTTTTTTCACCTTTGGTAACATGGAATAACTCTATTTTTTGAATATGAAAAAAGTAATTTTTATATTAATTTCAGCGTTATTTTTAGGATTCTTGATCTTCGGAGTTTTTCAGCAGTTTTTTAATTCAGGCTCGAAAAAAGGAGCATTACAAGTTACATCAACGCCTGAGAGTAAAGTTTATTTAGATGATAAATACATTGGTCAAACACCTCTTTGTAAATGTGAATCAGCAGATACATTAAAGACAGGGGATTATACATTTAAATTAGTCCCACAAGATAAAAGCTTTTCAGAGTATCAGGAGAAAATTACCGTTTCTGAAGGAGTGTTGACAGTAATTGATAGAAAATTTGGGAATGATTCCAAATCTTCCGGTAGCGTTATTTCCTTAACTCCTTTAAAAGATAAAAAAAGCACAGAATTACTTATTGTATCGATTCCTTCCAAATCAAATATATTTCTTGATAATAATGAGATTGGTCAAACACCATTTCTGTTTAAGAATCCAACAGAATCTGATCATGCACTTAGAGTAATCAAAGACGGATATACAGACAAAACCGTCAGGATAAGAACACCATTGGGATATAAGTTGACGGTAATTATGTATTTAAGTACCGGAGATTCATCCAGCATAGATTCTGTTACGCCAACAGCTTCGCCTAGTGCTGCATTAGCTCCTACGTTGCCAGTTGGTCAAGTAGTTATACTTAATACTCCCACTGGCTTTCTGAGAGTCAGGGTAAGCGCATCAGTTGCAGGATCGGAGATAGGAAGAGTAGCGCCGGGTGAAACTTTTGAACTCGTAAGTGAGCAACCTGGATGGTATCAAATAAAGTTAAAAAATGGCCAAGTCGGCTATGTCTCAAGTCAGTATGTAAGCAAACAATAAGTTATGCCTTGATGTAGTAAATTATGAACACTACTAATACCCCCCAAATAACTACGCTCGTGAGCAGCGCTCTGTCTGAGAATAAAACTCTTTCCGGACTTTCACCTTCATGTTTTTCATAAATTCTCTGTAAATATCTCATTATTCCATACACAACCGGGATGATGGTTATCATGAGCCATTTTTTCTGAAGATAAGTTCCTAGGATATCAGCAGGTATTGAATCTATTGGTAATTGTCGACCTTGAGGTGTTTCAAGAAACGTAAAGAGCGAATAGAATACAAATGCGCTTGTTGCAAAAATTGAAAGATAAACATCAAGAAGTTTTTCTGTGTAATGTGAAAGCGTTTTTCGAGTAATAGATATTTTTTCAATAGATGTTTTTCCCAGAAGTGTTAATTCAGAACGTCTTTTGCCGATTGCTAAAAAAAGCGAAAGAGCAATTGTTGTTAATAAAAGCCATGCAGAAATGTGATATCCAGTAACTACTTCTCCAGCAAATACTCTGAGAATGTATCCACCAGCAAGAGTTAAGATATCAATTATCTCGATGTGCTTGAGGAAGGCAGAATAAGATACATGAAGAAATAGGAATATAAGCGTAATCATTAAAAATCCCGGAGATACAAAGAAGCTGGATACTAGAGAAATTATTATTAAAGTTGCTGCAATAAAATATGCTGTTTGTAATGAAATATCATTATTGGCAAGTGGTCTGTACTTTTTAAAAGGATGTAATCTGTCTTTTTCTCTGTCAAATATATCATTTATTACATAAATAGCACTTGATATTGCACAAAATATCAAAAATCCTTCAAGTGTTTTATAGACTGTAGGAAGATGAAATAGATTCCCGCTGAATATCAGAGCTGCAAAGATGGCAAAGTTTTTGATCCATTGTCTGGGTCTTAGGAGTCTCAGTTCATCACGAAAAATTTTTTTCATTTTGCGTCGTCAATCACTAAATGCAAGAATAAAAGTATTCCACCTGTTACAACTGTTAGCATAATAAGCGCAAACACTTTACTTCTTGCATCTAGCGTCAACGAAATTATCCCCAATATAGCAGAAATATTCCAATAAAACAAGGCTATTTGGCGTTGTGTATATCCTAATTTTAATAGTTTGTGATGCAGGTGTCTATCATCATGTACAAAAGGAGATTTTTTATTATAGACTCGTCTGATAATTGTAAATACTGCATCAACAGTAGGCACTCCCATTACAAGAACTGCCGTTGCTAATTTTGCACTTGACAGAATAGAAACTATGCCAAGTAGAAGATAAAGACTTGTTGCTCCATAACCGGGAAAGATTTTTGCAGGATAATAATTGAAAACCAAAAAACCCAGAGCAGATCCTGCGATTATAAAAGATAATTTAACATCTAAAAATCCTAAGTCTTGGGGATTTAATTTTAGACTTAATAATCCAATTACGATTGCTGAGATTGCAACAATTCCCGGCATTTGCCCGTCCACTCCCTTGCTCCAGTTAACCATATTCATAACCCAAATAAGCCACATAACAGATAAGACATCAGAGAGTAGAAGATTAAATATGGGTATTCTCATGGTGTCTAGAAAGATAAGCCCTCCTCCAAAAGGATTTGTTATAAAATGAATGCTTATTCCGGATCCAACAACTATAACTGCAGTAAAAATATTTATTAAGAAACGAATATATGGCGAAACATCTCTTGATTTTGCATTTTGTTTATCATCTACTATGCCAACAATAAGCATGATTAGGGATGCCGTAAAGATTGCGATAGTGATATTATTAATGGGTAAAAACAATAGCCCTGCAATTGCAGCACCAAGAAATAATGGAATTCCTCCACCTCGCGGAATAGGTTTTTTATGGATAATACCTGGATGCTTATGCAGTTTTGGATCGTCAACCAATCCAATTTTTTTGAATATTTTTATACTAATTAATGTGATAACACAGGTTGCAATAAAAGCAGTTAAGAAGGAAAGAAAAATCTGATAATAAAGCATGCTCATTAAATTATTAGCTGAAGTGTCCGTACTATAAAAAAAAGTGAGAGTATAGATATTAGGAATGTTGTAATACTTAACATTCTAGATAATAATGGAAGCTTGTCCCGCAGACGAGAAACAAGAAAAAAATTAAATACAAAAAATGTTAACGCAATAATAAGTGGAAGAAATATTGTAGCTCTAATGCCAAGTCTTTGTTCACCCCACGGTAATTGGTTGAAAATCGGTAAAACAGGTGGAAGCGAGAGATAAAAAATACCGATATAAATCAGCTCTACAAGCAAGATACTGCTTGAGAGAATTAGTCCCCATTTGGCAATTTTATCAGCTGTTAATAATTTAATAGTTGCGTTCATAGATTAAATTTTCCTGAAAAACAGTTTTACGATCGTAGCCTGATAAGCTAAATGGAAATGATCGTGAATTCTTTAAGATCACTATGTATTTAGGATTTGAGTTTGTTATCGCAGATTCTGTTTCGGGAATTGCATTTTCGTATTGTACTATATGATACGAAACAGTGTATTTACCAGGAGGGATTTTATCAGAGAGTGCGTAAATCTGCGCATTATCTCCCCAAATAAATACTTCATCTTCCGGTTGAGTTCGTGCTCTTATGTATGAAGCAATTTCATAATCTCTCGGTGTTTTTCTATCAAAAAAACTTTGATAAGTTGTTGAATCTTTTTTGCCAATTATAAAACTAGCAGCATTTCCATAGTAGTTAAATGTTCTAATCAAATTAAATTTAAAATTTTTATTAAGAATTGTAAATGATAGTATCAATGAGATTATGATTAGGTATTTTAATTTTGGCTGCATTTTTTCCTGTAGCAACCCAATAGCTAAGCAAAGGCTTGGTAGCACTACTAGGGTGTAATGCATATATGGACGTCCGGAAAAGAAGGTATTAAATAGGGAAAAAGCAAACCATATTAAAATAAATGTTATTGGCGTAGATATCACTTTGCGATTTTTAAATATCAAAAATACAAAAATTAATAACGCGGATAATTTTAAGAGTAATAGTCCTTGCGGTATAATTAGTTTATTGCCATAGCCAACGTAGCCGACATTACTAAAAAATGTTGCTGTAGTAAATTCGGAGAAGGCATTTTGAGATATAAAGTATAATCCTGTAATGCCCAATGGAAATATGAATCCTACTATCAAAGGAAGCAGTGGCATCATTATTGATTTGAATAGGAATAGCAGTCGCGTAATTGTGAAGCGGAATCTTTCCGGAGTATTTACTATTAATAAAAATACCAAAAACGCTGCTATATCAAAAATAGCTACTATCTTAAATAAAAATGCCAATCCTAAGAGAAGGCCTGCTCCTAAAAGTAATTTATATCTTGTATCAAATATTTTTAGCTTAATATCTTGGGAATAGCTGTATACTAAAAAACCCGAAGTTATAATTGGGAACAGCATGAAGTTTTCAGCATTTGCAATATTTCCTTCCATAAGTGGTGTAGCAAATAACAAAATAAATACGCTCGTTGAGATAATGCTTGATTTGAAATTTTTAAATAGCAGTCTGCTTAGATAGAATAGTGCAATAACTGCCAAAAGTCCTGAAAACAGTGAAAAAAATCTTATCTGAAATTGTTCACCATTAAAAAGTGCATATGTTATGTAGAGAAGTGGCGGTTTATTATCCCATATTTGTGCATAAAGAATTCTATTTTCAACCAAAGCTTTTCCAATGACCTGATAAATTCCTTCATCACCGTACCAATTGGGTTCAATTAGCGATGGAAGTCTTAATAAGAAGAAAACAAGATAGCTTATAAGTAGAAACCAAAATACTTTATTTTTTTCAAGTAGTTTGAGGATTTTCATACCTTCTCAGTAACTTTATATTCTAATCTTTTATTAAACATTAATTGAGTATTGGAAATAAGAGCGGGAAGTGCCGATAGAAAGAATCCGACTAAAGGCATCAGAAGAAATTCAAACGGGAATAATAATTTTTTATACATTGGTATTTTTTCGGTTTGAGAAGTGTTGTTCTTGTATTCCAGATACATCATTGCAAGTAGAGCTATCAAACAGAAATTCAAAATGAACCCAGCCAATCTTGGAAGACTAAATCCAAGAGCGGTTCTTGAGAACACCGGATTAACTATGGCCATAACGTTTGCTGCAATAGTTATGATAAACCAATTCGAAGGCCAGAGAATATGGTCAAGTACAACATGGTAAATCATACTTGTTTTTCTCATAAATGGTACATTGGGGACTGTGAGCCACCATTTTATAAATAAGGGGTTATCTGAGACGCCCCAAGACCATCTTCTTTCCTGAATATATTTATTTTGCAGGCTCTTAAAATAACTTGTGGATTGAGCTGCGTCCATTGAAGTTTTTAAGAAAATCGGTTCGACCCATACCTGTCCCTTTAGCATGAAAAAAGATTTGAAGAAAATTCGGTAATCCTCAGGAATTACATCAACGTCCCAGTATCCTACTCTTTTCAATAACTTAAATGATAGGGAATATGTCGATTGAGTTATCAATCGATCTCCTTGGACCAGAAGCGCAATACGCCATAAGCTTCCAAAGAAAGAAAGTATACGGATCGGAGCTGGGACTTTCCAGTTATTGTTATGAAAAACTACTGCAGATTGCCAAAATTTGTTATAGCGGTTTTCATCTCCTAAAAATTTGTATGTCATGTACGAAAAATATTCTTTGTGGAATAAAGAGTCAGCATCGACTGAGGAAACTGTAGCAAAATCCAAATCTAATTTACCTTTTTCAAATAAAACTTCATAAGCCTTGCGTCCTGCATATGCCTCATTTGAGGATTTGCCCTTTACCTCCTCAGGAATATCAGGGTGATGTGTTGCAAATATGCTTCCGAAAACGTGTTTGAATTCTTTTATCAAAATATCAGCACGCTCTTTGGCTTCTGCTTCTCTCTCCTCAAGAGCTAGGACGATATGCAGGTTTTTAGTTGGGAAAGATTGCTTAGATAAAACCTCAAGTGTAAGACGTACCTTATCTACCTTTTCTTTATAATTTGGAATTATCAGAACATGATTAACCTTGTCTACATCTGCAAATTTCTTTGCCTTTTCATACCAGTTTTCTTTTTCTGCACTTTGTATTCTTTTTGATGATTTGTAAGCAGTTCTGACAAGTGAAAAAGACTTATAAAACCAGTAGATGTCAAAGAACAAAATAAAATAGGCAAGAGCTGTTGGGAAAAAGATTGATCCCCAAATAGGCGAAAGAATTAGAGTCCAAACAATAAAGCCTGGAAATAGTTCAAGCAGCCTTCTAGTTTTAATTGGATACTTGGTAAATAGTTTGTCAAAAAAGCCTGTCATAAGATTTAATTCTTTATTTTTTTAGTCTACTAAACATAGTATAGACATTTATATCTGTTTGTTCCACGAGTTTTTCTAAAGTTACTTTTTTTAATTTAGCTATAAATTCTGCAGTAATTATAGCATGTTTGGGTTCGTTACGTGTTCCCCTATGCGGAATCGGTGTAAGGTAAGGGCTATCTGTTTCAATCACGATTTTGTCCATTGGTGTCATTTCAGCAAGCTCAGATAGCGAAACAGTCTCACCAGGTGCCAGCCCTTTATATGTGATATTTCCATCAAACCCAATACAAAATCCCAAATCTAAAGCTTTTTTAAGAATTTCTTTTGAGCCTGCAAAGCAGTGAAACATGCCTGGTTTATCCAAAAGTAGATTTTTGTGATCAGTAAGAATTTGCAGTATATCTTCTCCTGCATGACGATTGTGAATTTGAAGCGGAAGTTTTAGCCTATATGCGAGCTCAATTTGCTTTATAAAAGCTTTTTTTTGAAGAGCAGGATCTACAATACCGTTTGATTTATATGAATAATAATCAAGTCCAATTTCACCAATTGCCAGAACTTTTTCATTTTCAGCAAGTTTTTCAAGCTTGGTAATCCAATCTGATTCAAGATCGTGTTTGTCAGAGTGATGCGGGTGAATTCCTATAATCGCATATAAATCGTTATAATTATTTACAAACTCAACTGCCTTTATGCTTGATTCTATTCTGGTTCCTACATTTATTATTTTGGAAAGGCCAGCATCAAAAGCACTCTTGATTACGCTTTCATAGTCATTTTCAAAAGCTTCAAATTGGAGGTGGCAATGAACGTCGATCATAAAAAATGAATCAGGAATAAGGAATTATGGTTTCTTTTTCGCTGATTCCTAATTCAATATTCATAATTTAACTAATTCTTGGAAATAGCGAAGCTTCAGAGACTATCTTTGGTCCTTTAAATTGAGCTGAGATTTTTTGAGAGATCTGTGGCATAAAAGGTTCCAGTAATTGCCCAATTTCCTGTATTTGATCAACGCAATGTGCGAGAACGCTTTTGCATCTTTCAGGATCACTATTTAATAGTACCCATGGTTTTTCTTCATTTATAAACTTATCAACTTTTGTAATTTTTTGCCAAATTAACGCTAGACATTCATTGAATTTATACTCAGATAGTAATTGTGAGTATTTATTCTCACTCAATAAATGTTTAACAGTTTTACTCGCTGAACCCATCTGTGTGTAATCAGTTGTTTCACAAAGTTTGGAAACACGGGCAATTAGATTGCCCAGTCCATTGGCCAGGTCTGCATTGTAGACTTCCTTAAACCTACTCATGGTAAAGTCTCCATCATCAAAGGGTGGGATTTCACGAAGAAGATAATAACGCAGGGCATCTGTTCCGTATTCTTTGACAAGATCAAAAGGGTTTACGACATTCCCAAGACTTTTGCTCATTTTTTGGCCTCCACTATTTATAAAGCCATGAATTAAGATTTGCTTTGAGGGTTCAATCTGAGCTGACATAAGCATAGCTTGCCACATTGCTGACTGTTGCCTCAGGTTATCTTTTCCAGCTAGTTGAATAACCGGCCAGTATTTTTGAAATTTATCAAGATCATTTGGCCAGCCAATTGCGGAAATATAGTTGACTAGAGCATCAAACCATACGTACATAACATGGTTATTGTCGTCTGGTACAGCAACACCCCAAGGCATTTTGCTTTTAAGACGCGAGATACTGAAGTCTTCAAGTCCTCTTTTTACAAAAGATTTTATTTCATTGAATCTAAAATCAGGAATTACAAAGTCTGATTGTTTTTCATATAGATCCAATAGCGGTTTTTGGTATTTGGAGAAGCGAAAAAAGTAGTTTTCTTCATTAATTATCTCTATCTCACCAGTTGGATGAATTGGGCATTTTCCATCCGTCAGTTCCGAGTCTGTCTTTTCAAGTTCACATCCTACACAGTATTTTACTTTGTAGGACTTTTTGTAAATATCTCCTGCGGCCAAGCATCTTTTCCAAAATTCCTGGGCTGCTTTTTTGTGTCCGGGATCAGTTGTTCTTATAAAATTAATATCATCTGATAAGTTCAGTGCTCCTTTAAGGTCTCTAAATTTCTCAGCATATTCATCTACGTATTCCTGTGTGTTTTTATTATTTTCCTGTGCTTTTCGATGGATTTTGAGTCCGTGTTCGTCAGTCCCAGTATTGAAAAAAACATCATGTCCCAATGATTTTAAATAGCGCACGATCGTGTCTGCCTGCACTATCTCCAGTGCAAAGCCGATGTGAGGATCAGAATTTACGTATGGAAGAGTTGTTGTGATATAAAATTTGCTCATCTCTATTCAGAAATTGTAACAGAAGGTAAAGCTATTTTCTATAGCTGAAGAGTAGCTCGAGCACCAGAAATAATGCTGCTAGGAGAAGAAAGAAAAAAGGGTGGGTCAGCCCGTTTAAACGAAAGCTCAAAAAACATACAGCAAATAATCCGAATAATAAACCATGCTTTGAACTTTTTGAAATCAACGAAATAGTTGAAAGAAGAGAAAGAAATAGAAGAGGGAAGAATAGGTAGATAACTGATAATTGATAACCCATAATCGTTAACTTAAAATCAGGTGGGAATGAATAAATGAGATATGCAAGTAGGGGTAATGAGGCAGCAGTAGTGATCAGATATTTTAGATTTTTTTTCTTTTTTCTCATAACATAAGGACTATTTCCTCTTACAATTTTCCGGAATTGGTTTTCCTATCAGGGCTTCCCAAGTGCATGAACCAAATTGGCCGTCCACTACGAGACCTTTTTCAGTTTGGAATTTTCTAAGAGCGGTTTCATCTAGGGGGTCTTTGCAAATTGGGTCAACAGTGTATCCGCCTATACTGCCCAAAGTGCATGGGCCAACAACACCGTCTGAGAAGAGGCCGTTTTCAGTCTGGTATTTGCGAACAGCATCTTCTGTTTTTTGATCGTAATTACCATCCGCCGGGTCAACTCCTAAAATTTGCTGGATTGATTTTACGCAACGTCCCGAGCTGCCATTTCTCAAAACGTCCCGGCATTGGGCGTAGGATACAGGACTTGCTGAGTTATCCAGAGTGCCTGGTGCCGTCGGGCCACCTGTTATTCCTGGAATTTTTAGAATGTCCACTCCAATTACCTGTAGAAATACCAAAGCGAAAATGAGGAATAGCAGACCTACAATTGCCGCGATAAGTCTTTCCCGTCCTTCCTGAACTGCTTCCGGTTTTCCCTCAGAAGTCATTATCTTATAACCTGCTCTAATTATAAGCAGGAGTGCGATTGCACCGGATCCTGCTAAAAGTATCCTAAAGAGTGATGAGATGAATTTTGCAGGTTCGGTTGATACATCTCCCAGTCCTGTGTAAAACCCATTACATTTGCCATCTTTTTCTATTGTACCTGCACATGGACCCTCAAGTGAGGGTGGAAGAGTTGGTATTGTGTCAGTGGTTGGTTTGCAAGTTTTTGACATTCCTTTGCCATCATCACTACATTCAAACCCTGCTTTGCAGCAAAAATCTTTACCGTATCCAGGATTGCCACATTTTTCACCTTCATTTTTGCAATCATTAGACTTGCAATACTTAAGGACACCCTGTCCGTCATCAGTGCAGATAGATCCATCTGAACAGCAATAATCATCGCCCCATCCAGGATTGCCACATTTTTCACCTAGCTTTCTACAGCTATTTGGGTTTTTTCTTTTGCAGCTTTTTGTCACAACACGCCAACCTTCATCGCTACAAACAGTACCGGATTCACAACAATCATCCTCCCCAGGTCCTGGATTGCCACAGCGTTGTCCTTCCTTTTTGCAGTTATATGCGTTTTGAGCAGAAGCGGGATCTGGGATGACTCCAGCGAGGGTTATGCCTATGAATAGAAAGATGCTCGTGAAAGCAATAAACTTTTTCACATTTTTAGCATTGCAGATTCCATGACTTTTTGCAAGAGAATACCATAAGTACTTGACAACTTTTGGCACTCGTGTTATATTATTGCTAACCCCACTTCGCCAAGGCTTCGAGGGGCAAGTCAGAATTATTAGAGTATGCATAATTTAACTCAAAGGCAGATTGAAATTCTTAAAAGCATAATTGAAGAATATATTGAGTCAGCAGAGGCTGTCGGTTCAGAGACAATTGAGAAAAAACATAATCTGAGTGCATCGCCTGCAACGATACGCAATGAAATGGTGAAGCTTGCAGAATACGGGTACATTAAAAAAACACATTCCTCTGCTGGAAGAGTGCCAACAGCAGCAGGACTTAAATTTTATGTCCGCGAACTGATGAAGGAAAAAGAGCTTTCAACTGTTGAAGAGGTTGCTCTCAAAGAAAACGTCTGGGATTATAGAGAGAAAATGCAAAGGTTTTTGAAGGAAGCAACAAAATCCCTGGCTGCCAAAACTAATGCGCTTGCTATAGCAACAACAAATGATGGAGACATATTTTGCTCAGGGTATGCAAATATTCTAGATATGCCTGAGTTCGTTGACATTGATGTCACTAAGACTCTTCTTGAGGCGCTTGATGAGTACAATTGTTTTGAAAGTATTTTTTCAGGAGTTGCAAACGATGGAACTATCCATGTGTTGATAGAAGATGAATTGGGGTCAAGCCTTCAGGGGCCATATGGTTTTATCTTTGCAGATTATTCAACGCCAATGAATGTTTCGGGAAGAATAGGTGTTCTTGGGCCAGCAAGGCTTGCATATACTACTATAATTCCAACTGTAAGGTATTTTGGGTCTATTATTAATGAAAGCGCTAAGGGATGGTAGAAATTTTCAATTTGAAATTCGCGTACTGAGAATATCGAATGTATAAAATTTGAAATGAAAGTAAAAAAGTTTAAAAATTTAAATTTAAAACATTAAATATTCATTGAAAATTAAAAACTGAAAATTAAAAATTTATGACAACTAAGAAAAACACAAACACAGATGAAGTAATAGAAGAACAAGGGGAACTTAACGAAGTTGAGATAGATGATGAACTTGAACAATTAAAAAGACAGCTGGAGTCAGCTGATGACAGTCATAAAAGAGCATTGGCTGATTATCAGAATTTACAAAAACGAGTAAGTGATGAGAGGCGAGAATTGATTCTGGCAGCAAATAGAGATTTGCTCTTGCGAATTCTTTCGATTTTGGATACACTGGTTCTTGCAAATAAGCACGACGCGAGTGAAGGACTGAAGATCAGCATCAGCAAATTTTTAGACGTACTCAAATCAGAAGGGGTAATAAAGATTGAAACAGTAGGTAAGGAGTTTAGCCCTCTGACAATGGAAGCAATTGCAGTAGGCGAAGGGAAAGACGGAGAAGTAATTGAGGAGATACAGTCAGGATATCTATTAAATGAGAAGCTCTTAAGAGCAGCACAAGTTAAAGTCGGTTCTGGAAAGCAGGATCAGGAAGGAAAAAACTAATATGGGAAAAATAATAGGAATAGATTTAGGAACAACAAATTCATGCGTAGCGGTAATGGAGGGAGGATCTCCCAAAGTTATTCACTCAGCTGAAGGGCGTAACACCATACCATCAGTTGTAGATCCGATCGCGCACATAGTTGGAGATGTTGCAAAGCGTCAAATGTCTCTAAAGCCAAAGCGCACAATATTTTCAATAAAAAGACTCATTGGGCGCAAATTTAGTGACAAAACAGTTCAGGATGACATTAAATGGCTTCCATATACTGTAAAGTCAGGACGAGATGATATGGCGATAGTCGAAGTTGATGGAAAGACTTTTACACCGCAAGAAATTTCAGCGCAGATTCTCCAAAAAATAAAAGCAGATGCAGAGGCATATTTGGGAGAAAAAGTCACACAAGCTGTAATTACAGTACCTGCTTATTTTGATGATTCTGAGCGCCAAGCAACCAAGCAAGCTGGTGAAATTGCAGGACTCGAAGTTCTACGTATTATTAACGAACCAACTGCAGCAGCTCTTGCATATGGACTGGATAAGAAAAATGCGCATACGATTGCTGTATATGATTTGGGAGGAGGAACATTTGATATTTCCATTCTTGAACTTGGAGAAGGAGTTTATCAAGTAAAATCAACCAATGGTGATACCCATCTCGGAGGAGATGACTTTGATCAAAAGATAATCAATCATCTTGCTGATGAATTCCAGAAAGAGAATGGAATTGATTTGAGAAAAGATCCTCAGGCGCTACAAAGACTTAAGGAATCTGCAGAGAAAGCCAAAATTGAACTTTCAAGCAGTCAGGAAGCATCAATTAACCAACCTTTTATAACTCAGGGGAAAGATGGACCACTTCACCTTACGTTAAGCCTTTCACGATCCAAACTTGAGCAGATTGTTGATGATCTGATTCAAAAAACTCTTGCTCCTGTTGAGAAAGCAATTAAAGATGCCGGGATCAAGGTCTCTGAGGTAGAAGAGGTAATTATGGTAGGGGGGATGACCCGCATGCCAAAAGTAGTTGAGGTGGTTGAGAAATTTTTCGGTAAAGAAGCAAACCGTTCTGTAAATCCAGATGAGGTTGTCGCAGTTGGTGCTGCTGTTCAGGGTGGAGTTCTGGGGGGAGAAGTAAAAGACGTTTTGCTTTTGGATGTAACACCTTTGACTCTGGGTATTGAAACACTTGGTAGTGTCTCAACACCTCTGATTGAAAGAAATACAACAATTCCAACATCAAAGTCACAAGTGTTCTCAACCGCTGGGGATAACCAGACGCAAGTTGAAATCAATGTACTACAAGGCGAGCGCCCAATGGCAGCAGACAATAAATCACTTGGAAGATTTATACTTGAGGGAATTCCTCCATCTCCTCGTGGTGTACCACAAATTGAGGTGACATTTGATATTGATTCAAATGGTATTCTCAACGTAAGCGCAAAAGATAAAGCAACCGGTAAGGAGAATAAGATTCAGATTACGGGAAGCACAGGTCTTTCAAAAGACGAAGTTGAGAAAATGACCAAGGAAGCAGAAATAAATGCTAAGGAAGACGAGGAAAAGCGTGGGAAAATAGAGGCAAAAAATCATGCAGATTCACTTATATTCACAGCTGAAAAGTCTCTTAAAGATGCAGGAGATAAGGTATCTGCGGAAGTGAAAACAGAAGTTGAAGATAAGATAAAAGCTCTTAGAGAAATATTGGAAAGTGGTTCTAAAGAAGAGCTTGAAGCAAAGACAAATGAGCTCTCAGAATCACTTCAGAAAATAGGACAGGCTGCGTATCAGCAAGGACAACAAGCTCAGGAGACTGAAGAGATTGAGAAAGAGGAGAAAGATGGAAAAACCGAGTCAAACGCGGCTGATGCAGAGGATGTTGAAGATTCAGAGGGAGACAAGATAGATAAAGACAAGCCTGTTGAAGGTGAAGTTGTAGAATAATTTATTGTTTACCTCTTGAGAAAACTACTTTTTCTAACTGTGACCCACTAAGCCATTCCTTTATAGGTTCTATTGCGCTTTCAGTCTCTGCGTGTATTCCATCTGGCATTATAACTCTATCCAAGGTGATTCCCCAACGGTCAAAAAATCCCTCCCAGCCTCTAAAGGCATGTCCTACTCGTACTGTATCATCTTTTCCCGGAGGAGGAGATATAAAAAGCGCCTGAGTGAATCCGGGAATAATTACATTGTCGTACTTTCTCCATTCATTATCTGGATCAAATTCTTTAAGTATCCCCACTTGGCCTTTAAATAGCTTAGTTGAACCCTCTGTTATCTCACCTATTGCATGGGATAAATTTTCCCGAATGCTCATACTTCCAGGCCGGACAATGTTGGCTATTACTGTTCCGATACCTTTACCAAGTGGACCGGTATCTGGAAGTTTGGCAGCCAAAGATCCCAATTTGCTCCCATAGCCATCCTGCAAAGAGTATGGTCCACTATTGATAATAAGTGTTCGGATTGGTACCCCTGCGCTATGTGAAGCCTCAAGAGCAATAACTCCTCCGGTGCTAGACGTGTAAAAATCAGCAAATTGAGCTCCAGTGTCATTCATGTGTTCTTTAAGAGCATTTGCAAGAATAGGAACAGTCAGTATTTTTGAATTATCGTATTGCATGTGACCCCAAGGCTCGCCTGGCATGATTTCTGAAAAACATCTAGCCATTTTGGCACCTCCATCACCCGAGTTCCCCATGCCAGGAAATGCTATTCCAGTCGCAATTGGCGTTGGCCCGTCATATGGCTGAGAGACTACTCGTGTTGGACCATTGTTGCTGTATAGTATTTCACCAGCAGCTTTATTTACTGCTGCTCCAATTAGCAATCCTGTAGTGATAGGATGTCTTTTTGCGAGTTCTACTAATCGCTTAGATTGTATTGTTGAGGTTTCTAAAAATCTGCCCATAAAATTTAGTTAATTGTTGAGTTTAGCTGATGGACAGCATAAATACAATGATTTTATAGCTCAAAAATGCTATAATTAAAGCTACAAATATGGCGAGTGATAAAGACTACTACAATATTTTAGGAATCTCCAAAAGTGCGAGTGCAGACGAAATAAAAAAAGCATATCGCAAATTGGCACTTGAATTTCATCCTGACCGTAACAAAACCAAAGAAGCAGGCACAAAATTTAAGGAAGTAACAAAAGCCTATGAGGTTCTTTCAGATGACACAAAAAGAAAAACTTATGATCAGGTTGGGCATGCTGGATTTGAACAAGGAGGATTTGGAGGAGCACAGGGTGGAGGCGGGCAGCAGGGAGGTCAATACGGGCCTTTTAGCTATACATACTCGCAAGGAGGCGGAAATGCAGGTGGATTTGATTTTGGAGGTTATTCTGATCCTTTCGAAATATTTGAGCAATTTTTTGGAGGTGGATCACCTTTTGGTCAAAGACAGCAACGCCGTCCTTCATATGCAATTAAAATTAGTTTTGATGAGGCTGTTCATGGGACTGAGAAACAAGTAAGCATAGATCGTAAAACGCAAAAAATAAAAATCCCAGCAGGCGTTGATCGTGGCCAGCGAATGCGATTTGGGGATTATGACGTAGTGATTGATGTTGCTGCAAGTTCCAAATTCGGTCGTGAAGGATATAACATAGTCTCAGAAAAAGAGCTTTCTTTTCCTCAGGCGGCACTTGGCGGTGAAATGCCGATTGAGACTATTGATGGGGAGGTCAAGATAAGAATTCCTGCCGGAACACAACCTGAGACAGTCATTCGCCTAGCAGGACGTGGCGTAAAGCATGTTCAGGGCTCGGGAAAAGGCGATCATTATGTAAGGATAAAAATAACAATTCCTAAAAAATTATCAAAACAACAAAAAGAACTCCTCGAAGAACTGGAAAACGCCTAAGACTAGTAATCTAAACTTCTTGTTTTAATTACTGGCAATATGCTACTGTTAATAGTATGACACCTTGTGGTCCAAATGAAGTTGCAACTGACTTTGGATGTTTTAAAAACGATCCAGTGGGCTTTGTCCAACAGTTCTATTCAATAGGACTCGCATTTGTTGCAGGAATTGCTTTAATTGCATTAATAATCGGAGGATATACTCTTATGGTTTCTCAAGGGGATCAACAAAAGGTCAGAGCCGGGAAAGCATGGATTTATTCAGCAATAGCAGGATTATTGCTGGCGATTTTTGGGTTTGTTTTGATTCAAGCTGTAGCTGGGGATATTTTAAAAATTCCAGGTTTTAGTTGATCCGCATTCGGCGGATCATCCTGAGTATGTCGAAGGATCTATAAATATGAAAAAATTTCTGCCCATTTTTTTTGCGCTATTATTATTTGGAATTGCAGTTTTATTGCCTAAGCCTATTTTAGCGCAAACCCCTGCTCCTCAGCAGATGCAACAGAATGGAGCTGTACCAAATGGACAATGGGTAATAGATAAAGAAGTTACATTTATCGGAAAGAATGCAGCGAGATCAGGTAAGTTATTGGATTTTACACTGAGGAATTATAACTGGGTGTGTGTAAAGCAAGCTGCAAATGGTCAGTGTGATGATAGCAATAATCCACTTGCAGGAGTTTGGCTATCAACTGTGATGTTCATAGTTACGCCACTGCTATTTGTTGTGATTATAGTTACAGCGATAATAATTATAGTAACTCGCGGGAGAAGTCTCACTATTACGCGGTTCATTCCTCGGTTTATTGCTGTGTTATTACTTATATTCCTGTCGTTTGCAATTTTACGATTTTTATATATATTTACAGACATTATTCAGGGGTTTTTCCTTAGACCGCCGGATTCGACAGTTTCATGTCCACCAAAATGTATATCCCAAACTGATTTGTTGTTTGTAGGGTGGGATTATGAAAAATTCATCGGTTTGCGACTAATTGGGGGAATAGGGGATCAAAATGCTGAATCAGCATTTATATCACTATTACTCACGAAATTAACTGCTCTTACTTATTTTGTGATGGTTGGGATACTTTTTCTCAGAAAAATAATTCTTTGGCTTTTTATAATTGTCGCTCCAATTTTTCCTTTATTATTGCTTTTTTACCCGGTTAGAAATACAGGAAAAATTTGGATCGGAGAATTTTTCCGTTGGTTACTTTATGCCCCGCTTTTTGCGATTTTCCTAAAAGGTCTTGTTTCTTTGTGGAGAGATCAAATTCCGTTATTTTTTGGTAATCCCAATATCGGAGTTGCTGGAAAAGAGATTTATCCAACTGCTGTAAATATATTACTCGGAGGGCCAAAGCAGTATGTTACTCCAACAAATAGCGTAAATCTTCCTGAGACTTTTGCTTTATATGTTGTTTCCCTTATCATGCTTTGGGGAGTTATTATTCTACCGTGGATATTACTTCAAATATTTCTTGATTATGCTTCCAATCTGGGCGTTGGGGACAGCGCTGTTATGAAGACGTTGGTTAATAAAATAAGTAACCTTCAAAGTCCTCCAGGTAGTCCTGCACACCCACCATCAGGTGGAGCTGCTATAAGCTTGCCTTTTGCAAAGAAATTTAGTTTGCCTGTTACTCCATCAGCACCTACGGGAATGGCCAGAGAGCTGCCTACTTCAACTTCCATTTCAAATGTCAGTAAAGCTTCATATATGCCGTCCGCTCAGGTAAAGGCGCAGGTTTTGAGTCTTACCAATTTGTCGATTCCATCTATGCGTGATATTGCAAAATATGACACGTCGTTGATTTCCAAAGATACAGATCGCCTCAAAGAAACAACCATTATCCAGCAAAATCTTGAGAAGATTGGAAATCCAACATCTTCAAGCTCCAGTACTGAGAAGGAACGATACACAGAAATTCGTGAAAAACTAACCCAGGAAAGTAAAGGCGGAAATACTTTGGCTACTTCAATTCTTTCAGCTGCAAGCACTATTTCGTCAAAGAGCTCAAGAGCCAATACTACCCAAATTAAGAATATTTTGACCCAAATTGCAAATGCTACTTCAGCTTCTTCCACAAGTTCTACAACAGGCGCTGCTTCATCCGCTCGATCTGATTCAAGTTCTGCTTCCAGCTCTGTTTCTACGAGCGTAATTAATCACGAAAAGCTTGCGCGAATGAATGAGTCCCTTGTTAAAGCAAAGCAGGAAGGAAATACGCTTGCAGCATCAATTCTTTCAGTAAACAGCAAAACATCAAGCTCAGAAATTGAAAAATTGCAAGAAAGAATTCTGGATGCTAAGGCCAAAGGTGAGCCAATTGCAACACAAATTGCCGAGATAGCAGCTCGTGAAGCTACGTCCAAGCTCCCAGTGGTTAATCGTGTCCAGACTGTAAGCAAAGAAGATTACCAGGCAGTAAAAGACATGTGGAAAGATAATTACAGAAATCTTGATGTACCATCAGGCATGAGTGGAACACGAGCAGAGTGGATAAAGGAAGATATGGCCAAGATTAATGAGATCGTTGCTCTTCTTAGTTCCAAAGATGAGGCTGAGGTAAATAAAGGCATGGAGCAAGTTTCTAGCATTCTTCCTTTCCTTTTAGTTGGAGGATTCTCACAAGCTGAAATTGTAGCTTACTTAAAAGCAAAACAGGAAGCAGCCAAAGATGTTGCAGCGGAGATTATTACTGATGAGGACGACAAAGTCTCAGTAAATGTAAAAAAGACTGCAACCGCTACGCATACAATGAGTGCATCTCTGACTGAGGATTCAGGAGATGATGATATTTCGGAATCAAACCTATCAAGCTTTGGCTCAGCAAGTCAAAATGTATCCAGTTCTCAGGCTTCAACTGAACTACTTAATATAAGTAACTTGAAACTGCCCAAATTAACAGATATTGTCCAATACGAAATAAGACATCTGACAAAAGACAAAACAGAATCTGAAAGGGTCGAGAAAATACATGAGGTCCTAGAGCGATTGAATAATCCGCAGGGAATTACATCAGCTCCGGAAAGAGAACAGTACGAGTTGCTAAAAGAAAAACTGACAGCAGAATCTCAATTGGGTAATCCAACTGCTGATGTTATTTTGTCTGCAGTTTCCCAACTCTCAAGAACAGCATCTGAGATGGATCTTACACTCTCTGAGATAAGAGTAGTTTTGCAGCAGATTGTAAGCCCGGAAAATGTTGCAGCAAGTGATGATCGTGATTATTACACAAAACTGCATGAATATCTTGAGAATGAGAGTAAAACGAAGAATAATCAACTTGCACAGAAAATTTTAACTGTAAATGAATCAACAAAAAATTCAGATATTGAAGAAATCAAGACTCAATTATTCACAACTTCTCAAGCCGGACCTGTCCTTCCCCAGGTGACTGCAGCTGTGAGCGACATATCAAGCTTAAAGCAACTGAGAGCTACTGTCAGTGAAATAATGTCAGCTACTACTGAAGAATCTAAATCTGATAACCAGATTACAAACTCACTTTATCAAACATTAAAAACTGAAAGCGCAAAGGGCAATAGCCTTGCAACGTCTGTGTTAACTCTGAATAATTCAACTTCAGAGCAAGAAGTAAGAAAAGTTTATCAAACCATATCGGAAACAGCTCAAAAAGGTGATCCGATAGCAGCCTCAATCCTTTCACAAATTAGTAGTTCGGTTTCTACGGTGGGGCAAATGGGTGGTAAGGATATGTCAGTTGATGATACGAAAACATTTATAAATCAAATTGTTAATCCCTCAGTAATTTCAAATGCTGAAGATAGGAATTATTACTCAAGTCTTCATGAGTATGTTGATAAGGAAAGTAAGCAAAGTCAAAATGTGCTTGCTCAAAAAATTATGAGCGTTAATGAGGCTACAAATAATACAGATATTCAATATATCAAAGACCAACTTTTCACCAGGGATACTGGAAAAACAACATCACTTCCTCAGATCACATCAGCTGCAAGCGAATTTAATCAATTGATGAATCTGAGGCAGGTTATAACCGGTGTGTCTGCAAAGGCAGCGCAACCAGCGCAAGTGAATAAAAAGGATTTGGTTAATCTGCGTGACTCGTTGTCTTCGGAAAAAGCAAAAGGTAATAGTCTCGCGACGTCAATTATGTCTATTGATGAATCAACCTCGGATACTAAATTAAGGAAAATTCATAATGAATTAATCGAAGCAGCAAAGAAAGGTAATCCTCTTGCAGTTTCCTTGCTTTCAAAAGCCAAAAAACCATTAAGCTTTTCGCCGTCCAATAGGCTTCAGAAAGTGAATCCAGAAGATTATGAGGAAGCTAAGAAATTGTGGGAAAAAGCATATAAACAGTATTTTGTACCTCCTGGATTTACAGAAGATTTAAAGGGCCGAATGGAATGGATAAACAAAGATATTGTGGATATTGAAGAAACTATTTCCCTTCTTACTTCAGGTGATACAGAAAAGAAAGAGGAGGGAATGAAGAAGGTTTCAAATATTCTTCCTTTCCTATTGTTGGGTGGTTTCTCGTTTGACGAGATGCTTAAGTATCTAAGCACCAAGCTTGAAGCTGCCAAATCTGCTTTAAAATTCTTAACTGAGGAAGAAGAAAATTCAGTTACTGTGTCCATTGCTAAGAAGCAGGAAAATACCCATGAAATGAGCGCAAATGATGAAGAACCTGATATAGAAAAGAAGAGTTAGTTTACTTGTTATTTTCTGAAATTTAGTATTTAATATAAGTGTATGTTCGGAACTTTATTTAATCAAAAAAAGGAAGAAGAAAATGGAAATGATCAAGCATCGTCTCCAATAGCAGCAGATACTACTGTACAAAGTGCTGCACCTGTAGATTCTCAATTTGCATCTTCTCCCCAGTCGCTTGGAGGGAATAGTCCGGTTGCAACAGATCCTGTTGTTCAGACTGCAACCCCAGTTCCAGCTGCTTCTATTGATTCTATTCAGCAGAATCAAACACCTACCAATCCTCCAATTGGTTTATCACAAAGCCCAATTGTATCAACACCAGTACCAGCAGCAACAGAGCCTCAAGTTGCAAGTCCTACACCGTCCCCTTCTAGTCCTGCTGAGCGATTGGATACATCAGCTCTAAGTCATTTAGACCCAAGAGCAGGTCAGGTATTAACTCATGCCCAGGAAGAGACAAGAAGAACAAAACAACAATTTATAGAACCTGCCCAAGTTTTATTTGGTCTGTTGTATGATGAGCAGGTTTATGGGGTGCTTGGAGAAGCGCAAGTTGACGGTGGTGCATTATCCAAGGAGATTCAGTCAAAAGAAACTATGGGTGTCTTCAGAGGTCAACCAGCTCTTAGTAAAACAGCTCAAGGGGTATTTGATCAGGCATTTAAAGATGCCAAGATGCGAGGATCCAATTTCGTTTCCCCTGAAGATATTTTAATTGCATTGTTCGACCCGAGTTTTGGTGTTGCAAGCCTTCTGGAATCACGTGGTCTTAAAAAGGAAGCATTTGTAGAAAAAGTTGCCAAAAATCCAAATCTTAACTACAGCAAGAAAACAATTCTTGAAAAATACGGTGTTGATCTAAATGCTGAGGCACTTGCCGGAAAACTCGATCCTATTGCTGGACGGGATGCGGAAATTGATCGAATGGTGCACATCCTTCTTCGTCGAACGAAGAATAACCCAATTATTATTGGTGAAACAGGTGTTGGTAAGACAGCAATCGTTGAAGGTCTTGCCCAGAAAATAGTATCAGGTCAAATCCCAAAGGATCTTCAGGACAAACGAGTTTTTCAGCTTGATGTAGCCTCCCTCGTTGCCGGCGCGTCTCACAGGGGAGAATTTGAGGAAAGACTCAGAGGAGTTATTAATGAAGTAACTAGTTCTGGAAATAAAATAATTCTCTTCATCGATGAAATCCATGCGTTATTAGGCACAGGAGATGGCGAGGGCATGAATGCTGCCAACATCATAAAGCCTCATCTGGCTCGTGGTCATTTGCAATTGATTGGAGCAACCACAACTATAGAATATAGAAAGAATTTTGAAAAAGATAAAGCTTTTGAAAGACGTTTCCAGCCTGTAACAGCTGATGAACCAAGTGAAGAAAATGCATTTGAAATGCTTAAAGTGATCAGGCCCAAATATGAGAAATTTCACAGAGTAACAATCTCAGATGACACGTTAATGGAATGTGTGAAGCTCTCAAAAAAGTATATTGGTGAGCGGTATTTACCTGATAAAGCAGTTGATCTTTTGGATGAAGCAGGTTCTGAAGTGAAGCTGCAATCAGATGAGGGAAAAAGAGGAGATACTCAAGTTAAAAAAACAGATATTGAAAGTGTTGTTAGTGGTTGGACTGGAATTCCTATTACCAAGTTAACTGAAGATGAGTCAGAAAAGTTATTAAAGCTAGAAGATAGGATACATCATAGATTGATAGATCAAATGGAGGCAGTTGTTGCAGTGTCTGAAGCTGTAAGACGGGGAAGAATAGGTCTTGCTGCTGCAAATAGGCCAATCGCGTCTTTTGTCTTCTTAGGGCCAACTGGTGTTGGTAAGACGGAGCTTGCTAAGACCTTGGCAGAATTGTTATTCGGACGTGACGATGCCATGGCTCGCTTGGATATGTCTGAATATATGGAAAAGCATGAAGTCGCTAAGTTGATTGGTGCGCCTCCAGGATATGTCGGATACGAAGAGGGTGGACAGCTTACTGAGGCGGTCCGTAAAAAACCGTATTCAATTGTTCTTTTTGATGAAATAGAAAAAGCGCATCCTGACGTCTTCAATTTACTTCTCCAACTCTTAGAGGATGGAAGACTTACTGATAATAAAGGTAACACAATTTCTTTTAAAAACACAATTGTTATTTGTACTTCAAACATTGGGAGCGCGCTTATCCAGGAGCAGCTTTCACACATTGATGCAAATACGAAAAAAACTCCTGAAGAAACAGCCAAAACATTTAAAGAATTAACTGAAACAGTTAAGGGAGAGCTAATCAAATTTTTCAGGCCTGAGTTGCTGAATCGTTTTGATGAAGTCGTTGTTTTCAAACCACTTGCACAGGAGCACATGGCAGGAATTGCAAGATTGGGTATTGCCAAAACTGCAGGACTTCTAAAAGAGCAGGGCTTTAATCTTCAAATTTCTGAAAAAGGTATTGAAAGATTGGCAAAAGATGGATATGACCCTGTTTATGGGGCCAGGCCTCTTCGCCGCTTAATTCAAACAGCCATAGAGAATCCGATAGCACTTGAAATTATTTCAAAGCATTTTGTAGCGGGCGATACTATAGTTGTTGACTACAGCGAAACAACTAACGAATTTGTATTTACCAAAGGTAATGGTGTATTGGATATAACAAGCAATTTGAAAAAGACATTATTAGAAATCAATCATTCTGAAAAGATAACTGACCCATCAAAAAAAGATCAGTATATAAGACTACATGACAGCCTTAGTCAAGCAAGCGCACAAGGGAATACAGTTGCCGCAGCGATACTTAAAGTTGACGATAATACACCTGAAGAAGCAATTACCAAAATTGAAGAAGACTTAAAATTAGCAAAAGAAAAAGGAGACCAGCTGGCAATTGATATCTTAGGAATAGCTACTACTCAAAGTGTTAAAGAAGCTGAAGTGGTACACGCGAAAGAGCCGGTTACTAAATTCAAAAATACTTTAAAGCAGATCATTAATCCACTTTATCTTGCAATTCCTGCAAATAAAGATAGATTCAGTAAATTATATGATAGGCTCAATACTGCCACACAGGAAAATAATGCAATTGCAAAATCCATTCTTGCAATTACTGATATTTCATCAGATTCCGATATTCAGCAATTAAAGGAGCAGCTTGAAAAAGCAAAAACGCAAGGTGATCCTCTCGCGATTGAGATTTTGGATACAATTGCAGCCGGTATTAAAACAGAAGAGGTAAGTAAGCTCAAAGATGTTCTCCTTTTAATAGTGAATCCAATTACAGCACAAATTCCTAAGGAGAGGGAAAAATTCACAGAACTTCGTACAAAGATTTCTGCAACTCAGCAAAGCGGAAATGTACTGGCTGGGACAATACTTTCTATAAATGATGCTACAACTGATGATGCACTTCTTCAATTGAAGACACAGCTTGAAGATGCTAAGGCGCATAATGATGAGGTGGCAAATCTCGTTCTTGATGCAGTTGCAGGTGTTGGTGTTGTGGAGCAGCCACAAGCTGCACCACAAGATCCAGCAGCAAATTACCCATTTGGAACAGGTCAACAGCCTGTCACTACTCAATTAACGCCTGATCCTTCAACTGGTGCAGCTTTGCAGCAAGCAAACGCATCATCAGTTGCCCAAGCCGTTGGTCAGGCATCGGGACCGCTTCCGCAAGCACCTGTTCAGTCCCCAGCTTTTGTTCCAGGGTCTGGGTTCTCAGCTTTGAATGAGATCTTGCAAAGAGATACAAATATAATAAGTAATGCAGTAGAGTCAGACGGCGAGAATATAGCCTAATTGTGTTAGAATAGCTTCATGGCGGACCTCAAAAACCTCAATATAGAGCAGCGTAAAGCGGTATTACATGGAGAAGGACCTCTTTTGATAATTGCAGGTGCAGGAACCGGTAAGACAACTGTTATAACGACTCGGATTCAGAATCTAATTCTTGAAAAAAAGGTTCCACCAAGCTCGATTCTTGCTCTCACTTTTACTGAAAAAGCTGCAGCTGAGATGGAGACACGCGTTGATCAAATTCTTCCATACGGATATTCACAACTTTGGATAGAGACGTTTCATGCATTTGCTGATAGAGTTCTTCGTCAGGAAGCAATTCATATCGGACTTAATCCGTCTTTTGATTTGATCCGTGAAGCGGAAAGCCTGCTGTTTCTGAGAAAGCATTTATTTGAGTTCGAGCTTGATTATTTCAGACCGCTTGGAAATCCGATGAAATTTCTTCAGGGGATGCTAAATCATTTTTCGCGTCTCAAAGATGATGATATTAACCCTGAGCAATATATTAAATATGCTCAGAAAATTCGAAATTCGAAATTCGAAATTCGAAATGAAGATGAGGATGAGATAAAAAAAACACTTGAGATGGCAAATGCTTTTAAAAAATATGAAGATATGAAAGCAAAGCAGGGAGTGATGGATTTTTCAGATTTGATAAGTAACACTCTTAAGCTTTTTAGAACAAGAAAAAATATATTGGCAGAATATCAAAGAATGTTTCAATATATTTTGGTCGATGAGTTTCAGGATACAAATTATGCGCAAAATGAACTTGCAATATTGCTTGCCGGCGGAAAAAAGAATATTACAGTAGTTGGAGATGATGATCAAAGTATTTATCGCTGGCGTGGTGCTGCGATTTCAAATATGATCCAGTTCCGATCCCACTTCCCAAAGGCTGAAATAGTTACTCTTAACAAAAATTATAGATCAACACAAAATATATTGGACGGGTCTTATCAGATGATTCAGAATAATAACCCGGACAGACTTGAAATTAAGGAGAAGATTGATAAGAAGTTGATCTCCCAACGAGAAATTAAAGGGGAGGAAATTGAATTTATTTACACGCAAAAAGCCGCGGATGAAGCTGAAGAAGTAGCAAAAAAAATTCAAGAGCTGGCTAAGAAATCCAGCTTAAAGTATAACGATTTCGCAATTTTGGTACGAGCCAATGACCACTCTACTCCTTTTCTCAGATCTCTTGAGAGAAGAAGAATTCCGTATCAGTTCTTAGGCCCTGGGCACCTATTCCAACAGAATGAAATTAAAGATCTTATTTCATATCTTCATGCACTGGCCAATTTTGAAGATACAGCATCTCTTTATAGAGTAATAACTCTTGAGATTTTTGAAATAGTAGCGCGGGACGTTGCTGCTGTACTTAATTTTTCAAAGAAAAATAATTTCTCATTATTTGAGGCTATGGAGCAGGTTGATGATTCTGCTGTGACTCAAGAGGGAAAGGAAAAGATAACAAGAATTGTTGAGATGATTAAAAGGCATCTTGAAAAAATTCCCAAGGAAACTGCAGGACAAATCCTTTACTATTTTTTTGAAGACTCAGGACTTCTTGGTCATTATCTTGATCCGAGGTCAGTCAGGACTGAAAAAGAAGCACAAAACATCGCAAAGTTCTTTGAAAAACTTCAGAATTTTGCAGCAAATAGAGATGATGCATCAGTTTTTGTTGTAGTTGATTGGATTGATCTATCTATGGAGCTTGGGGAAAGTCCGCTTGCTGCTGATATTGACTGGACTCAAAATAATGCAGTAAATATTTTGACGATTCACTCAAGTAAAGGATTGGAATTTCCGGTTGTTTTTGTTGTAAATCTTGTAACTCAACGATTTCCATCTAGGGATAGAAAAGAGCAAATACCTGTCCCTGATGACTTGATTAAAGAAGTTTTGCCAACAGGAAATGAATCAATTCAGGAGGAAAGAAGGCTTTTCTATGTAGCGACAACTAGGGCAAAAGACAAATTATATTTAACAGCAAGCAAATTTTATGGAGAAGGGAAGAGGGAGAGGAAGCTATCGCCATTTATTTTTGAAACACTTGGAGAAGCTCTCATTAAAAAAATTACTGAAAAACAAACAATCAAATCTCCTGGTCAGCAGCTATCTCTTTTAGAAATTGTAAATGCCAATGTCCAGCTACAGGAATCAAATAATAATTTAAAAATAGAGCAATCGCTAAATACCAAAACACCTGTTACTTATATTTCTTATTCACAGCTCCAGACTTTTAAGACTTGCCCACTTCACTACAAGCTTCGGTATATTCTTAATTTCCCCAGTCCTGCGGCTCCTGCTTTGAGTTATGGAATCAGTGTACATTCATCGCTTCGAGATATATTGCTAGCAAAAAAAGCTGGTGAAAATGTCACTGAGGAATACATAAAAAGCACGCTCAAAGCTAACTGGATAAATGAAGGATATAGTGGGAAAACCCATGAGCAAAAGACATATACTCAGGCTGAAAAAATACTATCTGTTTTTTGGGAAAATTATAAGAAGGAAAAGCCAGATACCATAGGGATTGAAACGCCATTTAATTTTTGGATAAACAAAGTAAAAGCAGGAGGAAGGATTGATAGAGTAGATAAGTTGGAAGGAAATAATATTGAAATAGTTGATTATAAAACAGGAAAAAATATGCTTGATGAAAAAAAGGCCAAGGATGATTTACAATTATCATTTTATGCACTTGCTGCGACGGAAGTTCATGATCAAGTATTTGGAAAAAAACCGGACGAAATAAAATTAACTCTTCATTATCTTGAAGCAAATCAAAAAGTATCGACAACACGCTCTAAAGAAGAATTGGAGATGGCAAAAGAAAAAATCTCAGAGATAGTTTCTGAAATAGAAAATAGCGATTTTCAGTGCAATGGAGGCATGCGTTGTAAAGATTGTGAATACAAGATATTGTGTGAAACCAGCAACTAGTGCTCTCGGTTATTCTTGTTATGTTTTATTAGCTTTTGGTATATCCAAAGATTTGATAGCTGAAATAATTGTAAAACTACAAATGCAATTGCAGGAGAAAGTGTATCAGCTGTAAAGCCCAGAATTATTGATATTAGTCCAAAAAATATACTTCCCCCAAAAGAGTTAAGAGATCCCATCGTAGCTCTTTGCTCATTGCTAAATTCTTTATGCAATAGTGAGTTCTCCGAAACTGATTTTGCACCATAAAAAAGTGAAGTTGAAGCAATAAGTACCGGGGAAACAATTGTTGGAAATAAAGCAGCAACGATATTAGATACTCTAGCATAAATACTGCTGGCAATAAGAATATTTATTCCGCCGAATTTTCTAATTAGTCTTCCGCTGAAGCGAAAGCTAATCGCTGCAATTAAATTTGAAAAAGCTCTCACTACCCCTATTGCCCACAAGGGCCAGACAGTGTTATAAAATGCGGACTGAAACTGAAAGCCCGCTTCCCCAAAACCATATCCCAAAATTGATGATGCGCTTAATAGTCTGAGTTTTTTATTTCTTTTAAAATTGAGATAAGCTTTTTTAAAATGCTGAAATATATTTCCGCTTTCATTAGTTATCACTTTTGGCTCAATGATTTGAAATGCTATGAATAAACAAATTATTTGTGGAACTACAGAAATCCACATAATTAATGAAAAAGACCATTGGGCAAGGAAGCTCCCCATAATTGCAGATACTGCAAGTGCTGCTTGAAACATGGAGCTTACTCTACCCAAAAACTCGTCATATTGATGTTCATTTTTAGTTTCTGCCAAACTACCATGGAGTAAGGCATCATTGTTACCGCTATAAAAAGAGCGTGATAATCCTTCGAATAATCCTCCAATTGCTAATATCCAAAACGACTGCCCAATTGCATAGAATATAGAGAATAATACAGCCGCAATAGACCCAAAAATAACAGTTTTTTTTCTACCTATACGATCGGAAAATATTCCTGTCGGTACTTCAAATAAAGCAGAGGAGACCATTATTATTGAAAAAATGCTCATTCCCAGCATGTATGATCCAGTAACCTCACTGAAATAAATTATTGCAACTGGAGCATAAAGCCTGAAGTCAGTAAAAAAATTAAAAAGAGTCAGTAACCTTATGTTTTTATGTGGAGGCATGAGCTCATTATACCAGAGCAATTTATATGCTTAATAAGTTGTAATTATAAAGGAGACACCATATACTAAAATAAGCCATGAATAGCTACATATTTCTGCCAATAGCATTTCTAAAATTCTGGTTCTTTGAAGCACCCCGGGAAATATATGGATTTTTTTCATCAGTTAATCAGGCTTTTTTTCAGCTTTTTGCCCTACCAATGTTCCTTAAAACATTTTTCAAACCCCTTAAAAACGAATATCGACCGGGACTAGTTGGGTTTTCAAGAGCAATGGGGATGGTGATTAAGAGTGTGATTATCATAGCTGATCTTTTTATTCTAATTCCTTTAGTAGTTTTTGAATTAATTGTATTTGTAAGTTTTGTTTCCTTACCGCTTATGACTATTCTTATATTATTTCTTTAGATTATGATTGAATACGTAAAAATATATTGTGTATATACAAGTGCGTTAATACGCTCTCTGCGTTTGATATTAATTTCATTATTGTTTTATATGATTTTAAATCAATTTCTGCAGGACGGTTCTGTAAAGTTGCCATTATTTCTTTTCAATATTTTGGTAATCTTTGAAGTATTTTTTCATTTTAAAATTAGTAAAATCTTTCCAAGTATTAGTGTTTCAAAAAACGATGGTAAAAATGTTTTACAATCATTTACCAGACAATCCCTTTATCCAATTATGGTCGAAGACAGTACGGAGAGGGTAATAAAGAGATTAATCAAAACACATAATGTAAAAATTTTTATGCAAAAGGCAAATATATCAAAGAAAGAACTGCCTCTCATAAAATTGGACAAAAGCTTGCTTATTAAAAGCGCATTTGATGCAGCTAAAACATTCCAGGGAAAATTTGTAACAACAATTGATGTATTTGTGGCTTATCTATTGTTAATTGAAAAAGAAAAGAAGTTATTATTTACCAAACAACTTAAGTCTGAGGATCTGTATAATATTTCTTTTTGGATTAAATCTGAAAATCCTTATGAAGAAAACCCAAATAAATTTCGCATAAAAATACCAGGTGGGGGCATAGGAGAGGGACTTACATCAGGGTGGACATATGAAACTAAAAAATACACTACTTCATTTTCAAAGTCAGCCATATCGTCGACACCTATTATTAAAGGTCGCGAAGAAGAATTTAAGGAGATGCTTGAAGGCTTAATAAAAGTAGAAAATAATAATGTGCTATTAGTTGGAGATATAGGTGCCGGAAAAGATAATTTGGTACGCGCTCTTGCATATTATAGCTTTGAGGGTGAGTTGGGGGCATATCTTAACTATAGACGTATTCTCACTCTAATGGTTGGAGCTTTGACGGCCGGTGCAACTAACAGGAATGATTTGGAAGAAAGGCTCCAGGGAATAATATCAGAAATCTCTCACGCTGAGGATGTTCTTTTATATGTTCCGGAATTTCAAAATATATTGGGTGGAGCAGCATATGGAATAGATTTATCAGGCGCTTTACTTCCTTTTCTAAAAGCCGGAAATCTTCCAATTGTTGCAACTATGACTACGGGAAGCTTTAAAAAATATATGGAAAATAATTCTCTTAAAGAAGCATTTACGATAGTTGAGTTAAGGCCACAGGAGAGGGATAGCGCAATACAAATGGTGTTGGGAGAATCCGGTAAGATTGAAAAAAAATACAGAGTACTTTTGAGCTATTTAAGTATCAAGAGCGCAGTTGAGCTTTCTGAGAAGTTTAGTCAGGATCAAGTTTTACCAGGTAGTGCAGTTTCACTTCTGGAGACAGTTGCAAATAAGATATATAACCTGAAAGGTGTTCCATCTTTTGAGAAAACTCATAGGAAAATGATACTCGAAGATCATGTGGTTAAGGAAGTTGAAAACCTTACGCATATTGCGATTGGTCTTCCAACAGGGGACGAGATAAACCTGCTATTGCATCTTGAAGAGCGTCTACATGAGAGAGTAATTGAACAGGATGAAGCAATCACTGCACTTGCAGAAAGCATGAGGCGCGTGAGGTCAGGTGTAAAAACATCTGAAAAACCGATTTCATTTCTTTTCTTAGGTCCAACTGGTGTAGGAAAGACAGAAACTGCCAAGACTTTAGCAGAATATTATTACAGAGGTGAAAAAAATATGATCAGGCTTGACATGAGTGAATTTACCGATGAAGATGGGATCAGACGATTATTGGGTGCAGCACCAGGAGAAGGCGATGAGCGTGGCGAGTTAACGGATAAAATTCATGATAATCCCTCAAGCCTGGTTCTGCTTGATGAATTTGAAAAAGCAAATCCCAAAATTCACAATCTTTTTCTTCAGGTATTTGATGACGGGAGATTAACAGATAATAAAGGTAAGACAGTAAGCTTTAGAAATGCCATTATTATCGCAACTTCAAACGCCGGGTCAGAATTTATCCGGGAAGAAGTAAATAAAGGCACAAAAATTGACAAAAAATTTCATCAGCGTCTTCTCGAATTTTTACAAACCAATAACATATTCAAGCCTGAATTACTAAATCGTTTCGATGGGATAATCACATTCAAACCCCTTTCTGACAAGAATGTGGCTCAAGTTGTAAATATCCTACTTCAAGATTTGATAAATGATATGGAAGCACAGGATATAAAACTCCTCTTTGATGATGCTGTAATTGAAAAGATATCAAAAGAAGGATTTGATTCTGAATTTGGCGCAAGGCCTCTACGACGCTATATTCAGGACAATATTGAGGATATGCTTGCAGAAAGTAAGCTGAAAAAAGAGCTTGATAGAGGAAAAACAGCCAAATTTTCAATCGACGGTACAGGAGCATTGCAGTTGTCTGTATCCTGAAACATCTTAAAAATATTAAATATTGACAGTTTAAAAATTATTTTATAGGCTAGTGTTAGGAGTAGCTATTTTTTGATGAAACAAAGATTCAAATTATCTAGAAAAGCAATATTAGTAATACTATCAGTAATAGTTCTCACTCTGCCTGCGGTGGTGGTTTTTCTTCAAAAGTCACAGAATTATAAATCAAAAGCTGCTGAGATTGCTGTGACCTGGCCTACAACTCCTCCAGCACAGATTTGCGGGACAAATGTAACGACCAATCCAAGCTCTATCCCACCGGCTGGAGCAGTTTCAGTGCCGGCTGGAGATAACGGTCAGTTCTTCCAAAACGAGAAATTTTCCGGTGCTACCGGCAAAACCTATTGGTTCGAGCCTGGAATTCATACACTAGGAACATCAGAATATGGACAAATTGAGCCGCGCCCAAATTCTACTTACCTCGGCGCTCCTAGCGCCGTTCTGGACGGACAAAAACTCAACCGTTCCGCTTTTTCGCAGCAGGCCGAAAATGTTAGGATTGCTTATTTGGAAATTCGAAATTTTGTTTCCGTTCGCGACCAGGGAGTCGTTAATCATGATTCAGGTCGCGGATGGACGATAGAAAATAACTGGGTTCACCACAACGCTGGTGCCGGAGTATTCCTGGGAACAGATAATATAATGAGAAATAATTGTCTGGCGGATAATGGCCAGTATGGTTTCCAAGCATTGGGTAACAACACCGATCCATTTCCAACCAATATTACCGTGGACCATAACGAGGTGACCCGCAACAATGCTGATGACCATGAAAATAAAGTTAATCCTGACGGGTCAGTGGGCTGTGGCTGCACAGGCGGTGCTAAATTTTGGTTGAGCAATGACGTGAGAGTCACCAATAACTGGATCCATGACAACCAGAGCGTCGGACTATGGTTTGATAATAATAACCGTGGCTCGCTGATAGAAAGAAACCTGATTGAGGGTAATTTTTCGGAAGGTGTATTCATAGAGGCTGGCTATGACGCGATAATAAGACATAACACTATAAGGCGTAACGCGATTGGTAAAGGCCAGTCATTTGTAAATAGAGGCGATACAACATTTCCTGTTTCAGCCATCTACGTATCAGAAAGCGGCTCGCCAGAAGGCTATAATATCAAATATTTGCCCACAGTCATCAGTAATAACCTTATAGAAGATAACTGGAACGGTGTGGCTTTATGGGAAAGCCCTGATAGATATAGCGGTTCAGGCGCTCACACTCATATATCAGGAACAATTAAGATCGGTGATCTGATCAATGACACCAAATGTAAATCCGGCATTCCTAACGATATTCCGGATAATATCGACCCTTACCTATGTCGTTGGTCAACCGAAAACGTCATTGTTGAAAACAATGATTTTCGTATCAACAAGGCTGCCGTTGGCACGGGTTGCTTGGGGGGAGATGTTTGTGGGGTAAATAGTATCTTTTCTGCTTCCGGATCTTTCCCGGAATTTAGCGGCTATACTATTCCTTGGCGGATTACGTTCCAGCAGGGCAACATATTCCGTAATAATACCTATACTGGTGACTGGAAGTTTGCCGGATTTGAGAGGTCCAAACCAGGCGGTGCCCGCTGGACGTGGGCCGAATGGACGGCACCTGCACCTGCGGTACCTACGACATTTACGCATGACAACCGTCCCCAAACTTTCGGCCAGGATGCAGGCTCTACTTACAATGGCGCAGGAAATGGAGGCACAATCGCTCCTTCAACACCTACACCAACCAGCACTACTGCAACTCCAACCACTGTTCCGAACACTCCTACTCCAACAGCACCACCTGTTTCAACGCCAACGCCTATTCTGCCAACACCCACCCTTGTCTTAACAGACTCCACATCTCCAACTATCACCATCGTCTCACCTAGTAACGGAGCAACTGTAACTCGTGGGAGAGTACTTACCATTACTGCCAATGCATCTGACAATGTAGGAATAACAAGGGTAGAATTCTATATCAACGGAAGTCTTAAGTGCACAGACACAACTTCCTTCTACACCTGCTCCTGGAACGTACCAAGCAAGAGAGGGGCTACATACACCATAAAAGCTGTAGCATATGATGCAGCAAATAATAAAGCAGAATCTGTTGTAACCGTGCGGAGTAATTAGATTTTTTAAAATAAATATTCAGTATTTATTCTACGGTAATGGAGCTTTACAGTTTACGGTTGTATAGATTTAGAGTTTTCCTCTAACTGAAATTCTACTGCCGGCAATCTTTTTTCCCATCGATATTGTTAGCTCTCTTTGTTGGGGGAGATTTTCCGGTGGTGTTATAACTTCCTCATTCAATACTCGTTCTGGTCTGCCTTCAAAGGATACTGATCCATCAGGTAATCTTCTCATAATTCCCCCATCAACAAATAAAATAATGCTATCATCAACTGTTCTTGTATTCTCAGCCTCGCGTCTTAGAGATTCACGATCAAATAAAGTTATGGTATAAATTAAGCGTTTTTTCATTTGCCTAGTTCCGCCATCTACCCATAGTTCATGTGTTACTCCAAATCCTAATCTTTCTGGGAGAGTACCATGGCGCAGTTTATTAAAGGTTTTTCTTTTAACTGGTGGCATAACGAAGTGAATTATATAGTAGCTAGACCAAAAGTCAAGGTTGTGAGATGAGGCAGGATTTGCTATACTAGGCAATAATATGCCAGCTATACAGAGATCAGAATTTTCACTAGCACTTAATCAAGTCGCCTCAGAAAGAGGAGTTGATGTCAGTGTTGTTCTAGACACAGTCAAGAATGCGATTCTTGCTGCATACCGAAAAGACCATACTGGTGTTGAGGTTGAGGAATTCAGAGCTGAGTTGAATCCAAACACAGGTGAAGCAAAAATTTTTCACAACGATAAAGACGTAACACCTCCGGGATTTGGGCGTATTGCCGCACAGACTGCCAAGCAAGTGATCCTTCAGAAAATCCGTGAAAAAGAGAAAGAAGCTATATTTACAGACTATAAAGTAAAAATAGGAACAGTTATAAGTGGAATGATTTTGCGTTTCGCAGGAGTAAATATAATTGTTGATATTGGAAAAACTGAGGCTATTATGCCTCTTTCTGAGCAAGTATCTAATGAAAAATATCATCTTAATCAACGTCTTCAATTTTATCTTTCAGAAATTCGTGAAGGAATGAAGGGGGATGAGATTGTTGTATCACGTGCTGCCAACGGTCTTGTTGAGGGTCTTTTCAAGCGTGAAGTTCCCGAAATCGCACAAGGAAGTGTTGAGATAAAAGCCACAGTTCGTGAGCCTGGAAATAGATCAAAAGTTGCCGTGTTCTCAACACAACCAGGAATTGATCCTGTTGGATCATGTGTCGGGCAAAAAGGAGTAAGAGTTCAAGCCATAATTCAGGAACTGGGAGGACTTGAAAAAGTTGATATTATTCAGTGGGCAGAAGATACCAAGACCTATATCGCCCAAGCACTATCACCGGCAAAGAACGTCAGAGTAGAAATTGATGAAGATGAAAAGATTGCGCATGTTTTTGTACCTACCGAGGAACTCTCTCTGGCAATTGGAAAAGAGGGCCAAAATGTACGACTTGCGCATAAATTAACAGGCTATAGAATCGAAATAGAAGGCACTGGAGAGAGTGAAGAAGAAGTAGCAGCAACAGATGAAGGAAAAGTTACTGATGTGAAAGAGTCTAAGAAAGAGGCAAAAGCCAAAACTGAGGATTCAATAATTGAAGAGTCTGCTTCGGAGAATCCTGCAGTTGAGCCAGCTCCTGTTGAAGAGATGGTTGTCGAGTCTGTTGATTCCGCAGAAGATGATACAGAAAAAGCACCAGTAGCGAAGATGGAAGAGACCAAAAAAGATGAGGAAACAGAATGAAAAACGCGGGAATTTTCAATTTGAAATTTAAAGTTTTCAATGAAAAATAAATTTGAAATGTTTAAAAATTAAGATATTGAAAATTCAATGAAAATTAAAAATTGTAAATTAAAAAATAATAGACTATGTCAAATTCAGATGCAAATACTATTTCTAAACCAGCCTTCCCTCCTGTAGTAGCAGTTCTTGGTCATGTGGATCATGGTAAAACAACCCTTCTTGATGCAATTCGTGAGACATCAGTTGCAACACGCGAAAAGGGTGGAATTACCCAGAAAATAGGAGCCTCAAGTGTTGAGATCGTTCACGACGGACAAAAAAGAAAAATAACTTTTATTGATACTCCAGGTCATGAAGCATTTACAAAAATGCGTGGTAGGGGTGCACAAGCTGCAGATATTGGCTTATTGATAATCTCGCTTGCTGACAGCGTAAAGCCCCAGACAAGAGAAAGTATTAAAATTCTTCAGGAATCAAAAACCCCATTTATAGTTGTCCTGACCAAATCAGATCTTCCTGATGTTTTCCCTGATAAAAGTAAAAAAGACCTTATCAAAGAAGGGATTATGGTCGAAGGATACGGGGGAGATATTCCTGTAATGGAAGTATCTGCAAAGACAGGGAGCAATATAAAAGAGCTACTGGATCTTATATTATTGATGTTTGATATGCATAAATCTCCAGAATATTCAAAAACTGTATCAAGCTCAGCTCCTTTACAGGCCATAGTTATTGAGGCCAAATTGGATCCTCGCGCAGGTTCAAAAGCAACAGTTGTAGTGAAGAACGGACAATTAAAGCCACGTGATGTAGTAAAAATAGATTCACAAATATTTAAAGTAAGAATGATTGCAGATGACAATGGTAAAAATCTTTTATCTGCAACAGTCGGTGATGCTGTGGAACTGTTCGGATTTGAAAAAGTACCTCAAGTAGGTAGTGTCGTGACACATGAATCCGCGTCAAACGCGGCTGCGGCAGATAAGGAAGCGGAATACCTGGCTCAAGCACCGCGTTCAAAAGAAGCCGTATATATGAGAGAAGAGGCACATGCTGGGATATCAGTGCTTTTGATTGCTGATACTCAAGGCTCATTGGAGGCAATTGTAAATGCTCTTCCTGAGGGTATAAAAATTGCTTCCAAGAAAACCGGTGAGGTAACAGACGCTGATATAATTCTTGCAAAATCTACAAGTAGTATAATTCTAAGTTTTAATACCAAGTTGAAGACAAACATTATAACTCTTGCAATGAGTGAGAAAGTACTGCTTCGAAATTATGAAGTTATTTATGAGCTTCTGGATGAAATCAAAGATGCACAAGAAGGTAAATTGTTGTCACAAATGGAGAAAGTATATGGAACTGCGAAAGTGCTTGCTAAATTCCCATACGAGAAAACTTTCGCATTTGGAGTTTCAGTAACTGAGGGAAGAATTGCAAAAGGAGACCGTATAAGAGCGATGAGGGGAGAGGAAGTATTGGGCGAAACAAGTATAACTTCTCTTCGTGTTGGCAAGAATCCAACCTCAAAAGTAGAGTCCGGGAATGAGGCAGGAGCAGTTCTAAACAACCCCCTTGACATTCGGGTGGGAGATGTGATACTATCCCATAGTTAATCCGGTTCTGAATATAGAACTTATTAATTTATGGATAATAATACAATTCAACAAATTAAAGACGTAATAGCAAAGAGCTCAAGTATTGGTATTGCGGCTCCAAAAAACCCTTCAATGGATGAGATGGCGGCAGCGCTTTCAATGTATCTTCTCCTTAAAAATTCTGGCAAAAACGTGTCTATAGCATCACCTAGTGACCCCATAGTAGAAGTTGCGTCCCTCGTTGGAATTGATAAGGTAGCAAAGAGCTTAAGCGCAGGCGGTGGCTCAGGCGACTTAACTGTTTCATTCCCATACACAGAGGGTGAAATCGAAAAAGTTTCATATACTCTGGAAGAAGGGTATCTAAATATCATTGTAAAAGCCGCTGAACAAGGTCTTTCTTTTGATGAAAAAGATGTTGAGTACGCAAGAGGTGGCGGAAAGCTTGATCTTGTTTTTGCAATCGGAACATCAAATCTTTCAGATCTAGACACACTTTTTGATACTCAAAATCCTGATACAAAAATAGTAAATATTGATAATAAAGACGGAAACGAACAATATGGTGATATTAATCTGGTATCTAATCGTCTGTCATCTTTAAGTGAAGGTGTTGCTGATTTAGCTCTTTCTCTTGATATGCATATTGATGAGGATAGTGCTCAGAACTTATTTAACGGTATAATCGATGCCACTGAGAATTTCCAACACCCAAAAACATCATCACTTGCATTTGAAATGACGTCACTACTTATGAAAAAAGGCGCAACGAGAGTAGTTTCAGAAAGTGCAAGGCGTGGAATAAAAATTGAAGATAGACCACAATCCCTTAGAAGCGTAAGACCACAAAATGCAAATACTGCCAGACCAGCAGAGCCCGTACCAGCACCAAACAAAAGAGTTCAAAGTCAACAGAATTTTGAAGAAACCCTTCAGAAGCGAATTGCAGAAGAAAAAGCAAGAGAAGCGGGTCTTGATCCTACACGTCAAGTGAGACAACCAAAGCAGGCGAATCAACCAGCACCTGTGAATCAACCAAGGCAAGCAAGTCAACCAGTGACTGAAGACTATCAAGATGATGTCACTAGTGACGACGATGCGCCAAATGATTGGCTTGCCCCAAAAGTCTACAAAGGCTCGAGTGAGGTCTAAACATATGCAATCTCTTAATCAGCAAATCGTAAAAAATGTAATAAAGTTTGGTATTTTAGGGATTGTAATTATCATCTTTTTGTTTTCACCACTTGGATTTTTCTCAACTATTGGAGCAGGGCACGTTGGTGTTCTCACACGTTTTGGGGCTGTGAATAGAGTAGCAAACCCGGGAGTTGTTGTAAAAATTCCAATAATTGAGATTGTGACTGAAATGGAAACAAGAACTCAAAAAGAACAAGTTGAGGCTCAAGCTGCTTCAAAAGATCTTCAAATAGTAAAGTCAACTATTGCATTAAATTATCATCTAAGAGGAGAAAAAGCAGTCGAGGTGTATCAAAATATTGGTGTTGAATATAATGAGCGTATTATCGCACCTGCCATGCAGGAAGCATTCAAGGCTACAACTGCACGCTTTACAGCATCTGATCTGATCAGCAAAAGGGAAGCAGTCAAGACTCAAGCTTATACAGAACTTAAAAAGAGACTTGAGAAATACAATGTAATTGTTGATGATTTTAATATCGTTAATTTTGATTTTTCAGGTGAATTTAACCAAGCGATTGAAAATAAAACAGTAGCTCAGCAAAATAAAGAAAGAGCACAGATTGAAGCTGAAACTGCATTGGTTGAAGCCCAGGGTCAGGCAGATGCTCAGAGAAAAGTTGAAGAATCGGGAAATTTAAGCCCCGCTTATCTTGAATTCCTGGCCATTCAAAAATGGAATGGTGTCCTACCAAATGCAACAAGCGGAACTCCATTCATCAATATTCCAACGAGGTAATTGGAAAGTATTTGACTACGAGTATATAATGGCTCAAGTTAGGCTTAACGTTTCAGTTCTACCTTCAAGCTAATATATTATGGTCGAACAGAATAATCAAGGCTTATTTCCTTTAACTTGGATGGGCGTAGAAGCGGATTTGCCACGAGTTGCTCTTGCGGCTTTGCAGTCTGATCTGCCAATTAGAGTTGTTGCCCGTGGAGGACAAAAATATTCAACTCCTACTACAGATGCGTTAGATACCATATTTCTTCCAAAAGTTCCGCAGGGCCAAGTACGAATTGAGATTTTGTTTGACCCTGGTAAAAACAATTTAGCGAAAGTAATGGAGGCTATGAAGGGACCTAAACCTTAAATCATTTCATACTTGTAGTAATTCTTTGTTCATGCTATAATGCATAGAATAAGAATTAAGAAAGCAATATATGCCGCTTAGCACTACACAGAAACAAGAAATAATTACAGAATTTCAGACAGCACAGGGAGACACTGGAAGTCCTGAGGTGCAGATCGCGCTTTTGACCAAAAGAGTTACTAGACTTGCCGAACATCTTAAAGATCACGCTCATGACGTACATTCAAGACGTGGACTTCTCTCAATGATTGCAAAAAGACGAAGACTTATTAACTTCCTTAAAAAGGTTGATGAAAAGAGAGTTGGAGAAATTCTGAAAAAAATCGGAATGAAAGATTGACATCGACTTCAATAACTGTCATGCTGGATTAACTTCAGCATCTCCTAAATCAGGATGACAACTACGAAGGACGAAATATAAAAAATAATAAATGACAAATAAAAAAACTTCAGTAAGTATAGATTTTGGTGGTAAAACACTCACTCTTGAAACAGGGCAACTTGCTGTACAGGCAACAGCTGCTGTTTACGCAAGGCTTGGGGATACAGTCGTACTTGCAACAGTTGTAGGTGGTGGAAAGAGACCAGAAATTGACTACTTCCCACTTAGCGTTGATTATGTTGAAAGACTTTACGCTGGTGGTAAAATAAAAGGTAGCCGTTGGGTAAAAAGAGAAGGACGACCAAGTGATGAAGCTATACTCTCAGGTCGTCTTATCGACCGCTCAATCCGCCCATTATTTCCTAAAGCATATAAAAATGAAGTTCAGGTGATTGTTACTGTTCTTTCAGTTGATTCTCAAAATGAAGCAGATATCCTGGCGCTCAATGCAGTATCAGCAGCCCTTGCTATATCAAACATACCTTGGAATGGGCCTGTTGCAGCAGTCCGTATGGGATATATAGAAGAGAAAGATGGCGAGCAGGGTGTATATCTTCCAAATCCAACCACAACAGAGGCTGAGCATTCAGTTCTGGATATAGTTGTATCTCAAAGTAAAGAAAAAACAGTCATGGTTGAGTCGGGAGCCCTTCAGGTTGCTGAGGATGTTGTTGCCAAATCAGTTGCTGAAGCACATACAGAGACTAGAAAAGTGTTAGCAGGAATCGCTGAGCTTGTTAAAAAAGTAGGTCAGAAGAAAATCGTTGTAGAAGAAGATACCTCGCTTAAAGATGCGATGGTTACATTTGAAAAAACTTATAAAAAAGATGTTGATTCTCTTATTAAGTCCCGCGTAAGTAAAGAAGGAGCTGGAGATGAAACAGGAGAGTTAATTGCAAGAGTAGTTGAGGATCTAAAAGCCAAAAATCCAGAAACAGAAGTGGATAAAAAGCTCTTGGCAAAGGCGCTTGAAGCAGTAATGTTTAAGATTATAAGGTCAAATACAGTAACTACCAAAAAGCGTGCAGATGGCCGTGCGCTTGATGAGCTAAGACAGATAAGCGCAACAGTTGGAATACTTCCAAGAACTCATGGATCAGCACTTTTTGAACGTGGAATCACGCAAGCTCTTAGTATCGCAACGCTTGGATCACCTAGGCTTGAGCAGCTTATCGAATCAGCAGAAGGTGAAGAAATAAAGCGTTACATCCATCATTATTCAGGTCTTCCATATTCTTTTGGTCAGGCTGGAAGAATGGGTTTCACGTCAAGGCGTGAAATAGGACACGGAGCACTCGCAGAGCGTGCTCTTAAAGCAGTTATTCCCTCACAAGAAGATTTCCCATATACCATCAGAGTTGTTTCAGAAGTCCTTTCACAAAATGGATCCAGCTCTATGGCTTCAACTTGTGGTTCAACACTTGCTCTTATGGATGCGGGAGTTCCTATCACCTCACCTGTTGCAGGTATCTCAATTGGGATGATGAGTGTTGATGATAAATATGTTTTAATCACAGACATCATCGGTCTTGAAGATTTCTCAGGCGATATGGACTTCAAAGTAGCAGGAACTGAAAAAGGAATTACAGCAATTCAGTTGGATGTAAAAATTGATGGGCTTACTGATGAGCAAGTTGTTGAGATTCTTGGAAGAGCAAGGACAGCACGCTTGGAGATTCTCAAGACTATGCTTGCATCTCTTCCAGAATCACGAAAAGCAGTCTCGGAATTCGCTCCAAAAATTGAACAGATTCAGGTACCAGTTGATAAGATAGGTGAAGTAATTGGTCCGGGAGGTAAAAATATAAAAGCAATTATTGCCCAGACTGGTGCAGATGTTGATATTGATGACAATGGAACAGTGAGTATCTCAGCAGTTTCGGATACAGCAGTCCGCGCAGCAGTTGACTGGATAAGTGGAATGACTCGTGACGTGACAGTTGGTGAAGAATTTGAGGGAACAGTAAAGCGAATTCTTCCATTTGGAGCTTTCGTTGAATACTTGCCAGGACGTGAAGGCATGGTTCATGTCAGTAAAATGGCTAGAGGATTTGTAAAAGATCCGAGTGAAATAGTGAAAATCGGCCAGACAGTTAAGGTAAAGATAGATGAGCGTGATCAGCAGGGCAGAATAAATCTCTCAATGCTTTTTGATGATAACAACGATGATCAGCCACCTGGAGCAGGAAAAGATAGACAACCACAAGGGGATGAAGGTCAAAATAACCAGGGAGGATATCAGGCAAGACCTAGTTCTGGTCAAACTACATACAATAGAAGTTCTGGAGGAGACAGGTCTTTTAACAGAAATTCTGGAGGTGGAGACCGACCATTTAATAACAATCGTGATGTAGATTCAAGCCCAAGATCCGAGCATCCACTATCACAAGCATTAAGACGCGAGAGCGCACAAGCTAGAGGCGGATCTCGTGGTAAATTCGGTGGCCCCAAAAAAAGATTTAGTAGATAAGATAAATCTCCTTAACAAATCAAACCGTTATTGCGCAGTTAAGTAAATGTTGAAATAAGATTTTTATCCCTTGCTGGAGTACTCGATCATTAATTTTTCTTTATCATCCAATAGTTTTTGCCTTTGGTTCTCTATATTTCTCAGTGCTTCTTGAAGTTGAGGTTTTTCCCTAAAATCGATCACATTATTTACCTCTGCCCATTGTTTGACAAGACGTCTTTCCCTATTGTCTAGTGCCTGCTTAATCATCTGCCACTTTATGACATTGCTCAGGGTATGCCATTCAGGGAAAGTTGATAAATATTCGGGATTGTATTCGCCTAAATCTACAGCTTTTTGCAACGTTATACTTGTGGTTTGAGCAGGAGGGGAGGATGACACGCTTTGCTCATCAGGTTCCTTTTCCATAATATAAGTATAGCACAGAATATTTCATGACCGTTTTTATTTTTTTGCAAATAGCTCTTTATAGTGTAATATAGGTATATGGATCCGACTGCTCAAACACCTCCTCCTGCGGCAAATCCTGTTGTCGAACCTCAAGCGGACTCAGTTCCTGCGCCTAGTTCTGGTGATCAAGCTGCACAAGCACGCGGTGATCTTCCAATTCAGCAAAATAATTCGAGCGTTTCGGAGAATCAAGCCTTAAAAAACGTAGAAGCTGTAAATAATGCTCAAGTTTTTAATAACGACAAAACCCAAACAGAAGTTGGCGGTAATACCGGAGTAATATCACATGCCACTACTGCATCCTCAAAATCTTCAGATCAGATTCGCTCGCTCGGGGAAAGAATTGAAAAATCTGCAGTCCCTGAAGAATTCAAACAAGAATTACTTGATCGTATCTCACGTCTGGCGATGATCAGATCTAGTGCCGGATTCCTGAGTTCAACATACATCATGGAATATGAGACAACTTCTCGTTTTGTTAACTGGGTCCTGGAAATGCCCTGGGGAGTTAAAACAAAAGATTTATTAGACTTATCTAAGGCTAAAGAAATGATGGATAAAAATCACTATGGTCTTGGTCCACTCAAGCAAAGAGTTCTGGAGTATATAGCATCCCTCATGCTTAATATCAAAAATTACGGTAATGATGCGCATCTGATAAAAGCACCAATTCTCTGTATCGTCGGCCTGGCCGGTACTGGAAAGACTACATTTGCAAAATCACTTGCAGACGCACTTGGGCGACAATTTGAACGTATTCCTTTTGGAGGAATGGCTGACTCACGTGTTCTTCGTGGGCAATCCCGTTATTTCCCAGATGCAGAACCAGGGCAAATTATTAAGCGTCTTGTGCATTCAAAGACGAGTAACCCAGTTATATTACTTGATGAGTTAGACCGTGTCACCGATACAGCAAGAGCTGATATTATGGGTGTTTTAATTGAGATACTTGATCCAGAGCAGAATGCACGATTTACTGATCATTATGTTGATTATCCATTTAATCTTCAAAATGTATTATTTGTCGCGACAGCCAACAACGTCTCCAGTGTCGCAACTGCTGTACTAGATAGAATTGAGATTATTCAAATGCCCTCATACAATGATGAAGAAAAAATAGTAATTGGGCGGGACTTTGTACTGCCAAAGACTATGCAGATGACCGGACTTCTTCCTGATCAGTTGGCAATTGATCCCGCAGTCTGGGAACCTCTTATCAGGCCGCTAGGGTATGATCCGGGTATTCGTGGTTTGGACAGATTAATCACAGGTATATGCAGGAAGGCCGCAACAGTAATTATTTCAGGACAGGCCTCAACTGTAAAAGTAACCAATGATAACATAAAACAATTCTTGCCAGAGTGGTAGGTTTCAATATCAAAAATCAAAGATCAAAAACAAGTTTAGAGTTTAAAATGGCTCAATATATCTAGTATTCCATTTTCATCTACTGATTTTCCGATAAAGTATTTATTTTCACCTTTCTGTTTTATCAAATCCTTCAACTCACGGCTTCCATTTTCAAGCGTTGCAGCATATCCACAAAGTTCCATAAAACTCCAGTCACTTGTGCTGTCTCCAATTCCCAGAATATCTTCAAAAGAAATGCTTAGGCTTTTCGCTACCGCAATTGACCCTTCTTTTTTTGAACTCTCAGGTGCGGTAATTATCCCGATCTGCAATGGAAGAATTACCGGATGAGCTCCCCAGCTGATCGATAATTTTTCCTTAAAAGGATTAAGTATCTGAGCAACATGCAATTTATCTTCAGCGTTAAGCGCAATAGGCATGATTTTTGTTATTTCAAATTTTTCACTTTCTGTAACAATATCTTGTAATTTTTTGGGTTCTCTTTGAAGAACAAGAAAATGCTTTTTGGTGATGTCCGATTCTCTATCTGCATGGATAAAATAATCATCAAGAGTATAAAATTCTACATAAATATTGTTATCCAGGCAAATTTGCAAAATTTTCCTTGCAATAGATTTTTCTATAACTTCTTTATCAACAATGATATTATCAATTGGGGGCATCTTTGATAATATCAAGAATTGCATAATATGGTTTTGCAGTGCAGAGCGCAACAGGAATTCCTTTCCCTCTTATATCTTTTAACGCTGACAATACAGCAGAGTGTGGATGAGGAGAGTTGTAGCCAATTTTTTCCCCAATAATTACTCCATCAACATCGGTAATAATAGCTTTAATCACAGAGCAATTATAGCATTTCATCATTGACGAAGTTAGCTTAATTTAATAGTATTAACATGATATGAAATTGGGATTTATTGGTCTTGGGAAAATGGGGAGCAGGATGGCCCGCAAGCTTTTAGTTGAGGGTCATGATGTCATTGTGTGGAACAGATCACCTGAACCCATTGAAGCGCTCAAATCACATGTTCCTGATCTTAAATTCACAGAATCTATCGAAAAATTGGTAGGAAGCCTTGAAAAACCCCGGGTTGTTTGGCTCATGCTTCCAACAGGCGAGCCTACAGAGACAGTTCTTTCAGAAGTGCTGAAGTATGTCGAGAAAGATGACATAGTTATTGACGGAGCGAATGCAAAATTCACAGATACGGAGAAACACAGTCAGGATTTAAATGATTTGGGGCTGAAATTTTTAGGAATTGGTGTTTCCGGTGGGGTAGTCGCAGAAAAGACTGGATATCCCATGATGGTTGGTGGAGACAAAGAAGCATATGAATATATATCGCCAATTCTTGATTCACTTGCAACGTCCCATGGGGGACATGAGTACTTCGGTACGGGTGGAGCAGGGCATTACGTAAAAATGGTACATAATGCAATTGAGTATGGCTACATGCAGTCAATTGGTGAAGGATTTGGAGTGATGGAGAAATCTTCATATAATTTGGATCTTCTGAAAGTTGCAAAGCTTTATGACAAGGGCTCACTTATTTCAGGATTTATGATGCAGCGTACAATTGAGGCGTTGGAGAACGATCCACATCTGGATACTTTTGCAGGCGTGATCGGTACGGCATCAGGTGAAACAGTCTGGACTGTGGAGGAGGCAAAAAAGAGCGATGTGCCAATTGAAATTATCGAGCGTTCACTTGAAATTAGAAAAGAATCAGAGACTGATACAAGAATCCAAAACTCCTTTGCTGCCAAAATGGTGGCAGCTCTCAGATCAGCCTTCGGCGGCCACCCTGTTAAGAAAAAATAAATTCTATTTTTCCCTATTTTTATTATTTTTGTTATATCCCGGAATTGCTTTGAATGTCAGGATAAGTGCGAATAAGATCGCAAATCCACACATTACTGAAGGAATAGCAAAATGAGTTAAGTTGGAAAATATAAAAATAAATGCAGTAGGCAATATAAATGATAAATAGCCTGCAACCATCCATTTTTGTTCTTGTGTATGCATCTCTTTAACGCGTAAATGATCCAGAAGAATAACTAAGCCTACTATTAATAGGGAAAAATAATATATGGTATATAGCATGTCAACAGGATTCTCATAATTAAGTCCAACAAATTTATCTGTGCAAATAAAATTATTTAAAAATGATAAGAAAAATATTGAAAAAATAATTACAGCAGTCACAATATATCCGAAGAAGAGTAATTTACTTTTTTTAGTAATTATAGTTATTAGATGAAGTCCCAAAATAGGAAGCATGGTAATACTTGCGATTCCTATCTGGCCCCAAAATATCACATGGTTTGATTTGCAGATCATATATTCTGAAAATTGGAACAGACCAAGGAGCAGAATTATGCTTACAGCAATTAAATTAAATTTATTCATTTTGTAGCGAGCTACAACATATATTGCAAGAATAAATTCGATTAAAAAGGTTGCAAACGATACTGTGGGAGTGAAGCAGTAAAAAGTCGAGCGGTTATTAAGCAACTTATTTTTCATCTACTTAATAGAGTAGTTAATAATTCGGTTGATTGTCAATCTATTTCAAACACTCCTCTTAACAATGATGTCTAGAGCTTTATTCTGATATAATTAATTTATGATCAAAGCCGTAATTTTTGATATGGATGGGGTACTTATCGACTCAGAGCCATTGTGGAGAAAAGCTGAAATTAGAAGCTTTAGCACCGTTGGAATATCCCTGACTTATGATATGTGTAGTCAAACCATGGGAACGCGTGTAGATGAGCTTGTTAACTATTGGTATCATAAATTTCCATGGGATGGCACTTCAAAAAAACAATTAGAAGAACTTATTTGGGAAAATGTTATTAAGCTGGTGAGAGAAGAAGGGGAAATGAAAGAAGGCGTAATTGAATCGCTTGAGTTTCTTAAAAAGCAAGATGTTATGATTGCACTTGCATCTTCCTCCGCAATGGTTCTAATTAATACGGTTTTGGAAAAGCTAAAGCTTCAAGATTATTTTGAAGTAGTTCACTCGGCAGAATTTGAAGATTATGGAAAACCACATCCAGGAGTTTATTTGACTACAGCTAATAAATTGGGAGTTCAGCCTATGGCATGTGTAGCTATTGAAGATTCAATAAGCGGAGTAATTGCGGCAAAAGCGGCAAAGATGAAATGTATTGCAATTCCAGAAAAAGAATTGCTTGATGATAAGAGGCTAGGATTAGCGGATATCATTCTACCGTCATTATTTAATATAAATGATGAAACATGGATTAAGGTGAATAAATAGTTAGTTTCTTTCTTCCCTTGTTTTACCATCTTTAGAAGTTTATAATTAGAACAACTTAATGGACGAAAATAAAAAACCAATTCCTCAAAATTTACCCCAACCAGATTATGTATCATTCATAGCACTTGGAGGGCTTGAGGATGTTACCCGCAATTTATATGTTTATGATTATAAAGACCAGATCCTGATTGTTGATTGTGGGCTTGGATTTCCTGATGAGACGATGCTCGGTGTAGACTTACTGCTTCCTGATATTACATATCTTTTGGATATCATCAAAGCCAAAAAGAAAAAAATTGTCGGTATGATTCTGACTCATGGACATGAAGATCATATCGGAGGAACTCCTTTTATTCTCCCACAACTCATGCCTGCAGGACGCGATGATCTGAAATTTCCCATTTACGCATCTCCTCTCACTGCAGCCTTAACAAATGCCAAACTTAAAGAATACAATCTACCCTTTTCAGTCGCAACTGTGAAATTCACAGACCCTGAAGTCAAGATAGGACCTTTTAGTGTTAATTTCATTCATGTAACTCATTCTGTTCCAGATAGTGCCAATTTCTTTATCAAATCACCAGTTGGAAATTTTTTCCATGGAAGTGATTATAAATTTGACTTAACACCAGCTGATGGGCAACGATCAGAATTCATAAAAATAAATAAAGCTGCAGAAGAGGGGGTCCTGGCGCTTATATCTGATTGCCTTGGTTCTGATAGGCCAGGTCATACAAAATCAGAAGCAAATTTAGGCAGAAATTTTGAACGGGCAATGCGGGATGTAGCTGGAAAGTTCATTATTACTACATATTCATCCAATATCGCGCGCCTCAATCAAGCAATAAATGCTGCTGAAAAAGTGAACAGAAAAGTTTGTTTTGTCGGTAGGTCTGTTCTGAAAGTCAAAGAAATTGGGGCTAGCTTAGGATATCTGAAAATAAAGCCGGGAACAGAAGTAGACATGAGAGACCTTGGCAAGTTTAAGGGCAACCAGCTGATGCTTGTTGTTGCCGGAAGTCAGGGACAGGAAAATTCTGCATTGACAAGGATTGCCAATGGTGAGCATAAAGATGTCAGGATCGGACCTGGGGATGCTGTGGTTTTTTCCAGCGATACAATTCCTGGAAACGAAATCAATGTAAATGCTCTTGTAGACGCGATAACCAAGAGAGGTGCCAAGGTAATAGATTCGGATCCCAGTGGTTCTTTCCATGTGTCAGGACACGGTTCAAGCAGTGATCATGAACTTCTTGTGGCACTTACCAAGCCAAAATATGTGCTCCCGATTAGCGGTACTTACCGTCATATGGGATATTACAAGACAATGGCTGAGGGAATGGGATATGACAAGCAGCATATTTTTCTTATAGAAAACGGTCAGGAAGTTAGATTTAGTAAAGATTTTGCCAAATTGGGAAGTAGGATAGCAACCAGAAATATTTATGTTGACCAGGTATCAGGGGAGGAGGTTGATAATTTTGTAATTCGTGATAGGGAACGTCTGGCAAAAGAGGGGATTGTCATAGTTATGGCTGAAATCAGGTCCCACGATGGGCAACTAGCTGAAAAGCCCATTATAGTTGCACGTGGTTCTTCTCTAGTTGATTCCAAAGAGATAACCGAATCACTAACAACAGAACTGGAAAAAGCACTATCGCCGAATAAGGGAAAAGTTACCAACTGGGTCCATCTAAGAAGAACAGTAAGTGAAACAGCACAAAGACATATATTTAAGAAATTTAGAACTCGTCCACTTGTCATGCCGGTTGTAATTGAAGTTTAGCCCTTGACAACTATAGGACTTTGTGCTATAATATATATGGATGTATAAATCTCCAAATAATTTTTTCACCTATAAACATCTGTTTGCCTACAAATCCTTAAAGTTCTATAATAATTAATATGCCCAAAAAGAGAAAAACAGGACGTCGAAAAGCTTTTAAGTTTAAGTTAAAGAAAAAAACAATTTATACAATTTTTGGGATTGGATTTTTCCTTACAGGCATTTTCCTTCTTATATCTTTTTTTACCCCGAGTGAATCCTCTGCAATCATAGGGCAGTTGAATGAAAAATTTGGCTCAGGCGCTTTTCTCGCTCCAATAGTACTTATCCTTTTTGGCTTTTTATTTTTAAATCTCAAATTTTATCTTTCAAGAATTAATGTTTCTGTAGGTTTTCTTCTGATATTCATCTCCTATATTAGTTTATTAAAATCAGGAACTGTTGGATCAAGCATCTTTCAGATCTTAGAAGATATTATTACCAAGCCAGGTGCTAATCTTGTTTTTATTGCAGGAATTTTGGTAGGAAGTATAGTGTTGTTTGATACAACAATTGACGAAATTTTACAATTTATCGGAACAATATTTTCCACAATGAATAAGCTTATTCCTAGAAAAATATTCTCCGCTTTCAGCAAGGAAAAGTCACAATTTGATAGAAATAAACCCATGATGATAAAAGGAGGAAAAAGAGAAGAACCAATACAGCCTATTAAGCAAAATCCTCCACCAGTAATTAACAAAAAAGAAGTTGAGTTATTACCTGAAAAGCTTGTAAGCAATGTGTTGGGTTCTGATGCTCCGGGAGTATGGGAATATCCTCCACTCTCGCTTCTGTCAGAAGTGCCTGGAAAAAAAGCTGAACGGGGAGATATAAAGCAAATTGCATCAACTATAGAAAAAACCCTTGATAGTTTTGGAATAGCAGCACATGTGACAGAGGTAAATCTGGGTCCTGCCGTGACGCAATATGCATTGGAAATCGCACAAGGTACCAAGATTTCAAAAATCACGTCCCTTGCAAATGATCTGGCTCTTTCAACAGAAGCACCAGGTGGACAGATAAGAATCGAAGCTCCAATTCCTGGGCGCAACCTCATCGGTATTGAAATTCCAAATAGGTCGCTTGAAGTTGTAACGCTTAGAACAATGCTATCTAGTGCGGTAATGCAGAAGAATAAATCAAAACTTGCTGTAGCGCTTGGGCTTGATGTTTCTGGAAATCCGATTGCAGTTGATATCGCAAAAATGCCCCACGTTCTTGTTGCTGGAACTACAGGTTCTGGAAAATCAGTACTTATAAATGCATTTATCTCAAGTCTTCTATTCAGAGCCTCTCCCCAGGAAGTAAGACTTATTATGATTGATCCGAAGCGTGTTGAGTTTACAGGATACAATGGAATTCCTCATCTACTAACACCAGTTATTGTTGAATCAGATAAAATCCTATCTGCTCTGAAATGGGCGATGGGAGAGATGGATAAAAGATATAAAATTTTTGCTGAAAGAGGAGTAAGAAATATTGACTCATATAACGAATTGTCAGGATTTCAGGCTCTTCCATATATTGTTATTTTCATAGATGAGTTGGCGGACCTGATGATGTTCGCACCAGTTGAGGTTGAAGATGCGATTGCACGTCTTGCTCAGATGGCCCGTGCTACAGGTATACATTTAGTAATCGCCACACAGAGACCATCTGTCAACGTTATTACAGGGCTTATTAAGGCGAATGTACCATGCAGAATTGCTTTTAGTGTGTCATCTCAAATTGACTCACGGGTTATTATTGATGGTCCAGGGGCTGAGAAACTACTTGGAAGGGGAGATATGCTATTCATTCCGCCTGATCAGGCTAAGCCTACGCGTATTCAGGGTGCATTCATTGAGAAAGAAATTAAAACGCTTGTAGATTTTCTAAAGTCCAGAAACTACCCAGTTGAATATACTGAGGAAGTAATCAATCAGCCTTTAGTAATCAAGAAAGGTGGTAGTAGCGTCTCAGGGGACTCTGGAAAGGACGGAGAGCTTGAAGAGGCGATACGGGTGGTGTGTCAATTCAATACAGCAAGTGCCTCATTTTTACAGCGCAAAATGTCAATTGGATATGCAAAAGCTGCCAGAATACTTGACCAATTGGAAGAAATGGGAATAGTGGGACCAGGGGAAGGATCAAAGCCACGAGATGTGCTTGTCAGAAATGCTGAGGAATTTCTGGCATCGCAACAAACGGGATAATTAAAAATAGTTATGGTAAAACTTGAGCAAAGATTAAAAGAAGCACGTATTCAGCGTGGATTGACTATTGAACAGGTAGCAAAAGCAACTAAGATAAAAGCACATTTTTTGGAATCAATTGAAAAAGGAGCATATAGCGAGCTTCCATCCCCAGCATACGCAAAAGGATTTGTCCGTAATTACGCAGAATTTTTGGGACTTCCCAAAGCCCAGTCATCAGCGCTTTTTAAAAGAGATTTTGATGAGAAAAAAAATGTGAAAGTTCTACCAGATGGAATGGTAAAAAATAATGATTTTCCGATAAGGCGTATAAATCTTAGAAAAGCAATTATAGGTACGATAGTACTTATTTTACTAGGTACTTTTTTGATGTTTCAAGTCCGGGGTGTTTTGTTCGCGCCTTCAATATTTATATCATCACCAAAAGGAAATACTATAACGCAGAGAGATATAAGTGTAATTGGCCGGACTGATAGTAGTGCCACGATTACAATTAATAATGAATCAGTTTTTGTGAATAATAATGGAGTTTTTGAAAAGAAAATATCATTATTTCCAGGGGAAAACGTAATTACAATCAAAGCAAAAAATAGATTCGGAAAACAATCTACGCTCCAGAGAACTGTATTGGTTAAGCAGTAGATTAGTTTGTTCTAGTTAGCATTCAATTGAATCAAATTGCGGTTCTGAGCCAGGACATGGTATCCACTCCAGGGGCCTAAGTCTACAGATATATTGTCAAGGAAAACTGGTGGTACTATCCTGATTCTATCATTAATCTCCGGCATCTGTGAAGATAGGTGCTGAAAGGGAGTTTG
>DATLDE010000001.1:0-20430 GCA_035526025.1 Candidatus Limnocylindrales bacterium
TGGTTAATTTTTCAGAAATAAGAAAGAGACCGCTGATTGACGCAATGAAATTCCTGTTTCTTTCGATAGCGGACTCTCTAAGAGAGCGGGGGATGAAGGTGGAATATGAAAAAGTTAATGATTTATTTAAAAACTCTCTCAAATATCATGATGAGTTGGTTCTATTTCAAGCGCTTAAAGAAGCTGTAGATTACTTATCTTTGGATCAGAATCTGAATATCGTATTGCTATTTGATCGTTTTGAAGAATATACCCCATCAGTTACAGGGGAATTTTTTACCAATCTTCGGGCACTTCGAACTCGTGCAAAATATAAATTTTCAATCGTATTTTCAGTAAATAGACCTCTGGAGTCATTGCTTGATCCAATACAGTTATCTGATTATTATGAATTTGTTGCTGGTAACCTTGTATATCTTGATATTAATGATAACGTGTCTACGGATTTTAGGGTTAAGTATATTGAAAAAATAACTCAAAAAAAATTATCTGACAAATTATACATGCAGGTTATCAAAGAGACTGGGGGAGTGGGGAAGCTCGTTAAACTGGCAGTTGAAAGCATGCTCGCTTCTGAAAAAAATATTTCTGAAAAAGAATTGAGACAATTTCTTTATTCTCAAAAGAGTATCAGGGAGAGTTTGTCTGACATTTGCCGCTCCCTTACTCCTTCTGAGCAGATGACACTGATAAGACAAAATTTTGAAAATGATGATGCAATTGAGTATTTAAAATGCACGGGAATATTGGTTAAAAACACAATACAAATTCCATTATTTGAACAACATATTATTACACATAGAAAAGAATTTGAAGACTCAACACACAAAATTATTTATGACGCTGAATCGAATATAATTAAGCTTGGAGAGGCAGTTCTTTCAGATCAGCTCACCTCCTCAGAATTTAAGATGTTAAGCTTTTTGTTAAAGGAAAAAGATCGGATAATTGATCGCGATGAGATTATAAATGTTGTCTGGTCAGATGTAAAATCAACTGCCGGAATAACTGATCAGGCTGTTGATCAGCTGATTTTCCGTCTAAGGCGCAAGATTGAGGCAGATCCCAACAGTCCTGTCCACCTTCTGACGGTAAAAGGACGCGGATTCAAATTCATTCCCTGACTTCTTAACAATTAAACAATTTCTAGTTTTCTGTAACCTTCTTGTAACCTCAATATAAAGATAATCAAATCATACGGAGCTACAATCCACCTACTATGAATGAGCAAATAGCCAAATTGACAGGCCGAGTAGCTTCCAGATATGATAGAAGTATCACCCGCCAACGCCATGGCTCCGGCGGGCAAAATATGTCAGAAGCAGCAACAGCAGAGTTACTCGAAAAGATCAATCCAGCGGTATATGAAAGTTGGGCAAAAGATTTGGCTGGTGCAGAGAGCCCGGGCGAGCGTGAGGGAATTTGGGCTGCAATAAGATCAGGGGTTTCTAAGAATCAGCAGGACGTTAAAAAAATGGCAGATGATGAGGTTAAGAAGATAACTGATTCGATGTCTGATAAAGAGAGTAAGGAAAGAAAAAGATCCAAAACAGAGAAGGATGTTGATGAATTTGTAAAGTCCCTACAGTCAAAAGAGGAAATGCGGTCTTCATTAAAAGGCCCGTCACATCCGCCTGAGAGTTTTATCTTAAGAGACAGAAAGGGTGCTCAGTTGAAGGAATGGGGATGGGGAACTGAGGATCAGGAATTGGTCAAGACAAAGCTTAGGGAAAAGCTTAGGGGACAACACTCATTAAATGAAAATCAAATTAAAAATACCATTGAGCTTCTGATTGCAACCGGAAAACCTGCTACTGAAATATCGCAAATTATTGACAGTACTCCTGCAGATTTTGAGCCTACAGATGAAGAGCTTAGAAATGCCAGAGGGTCAAGAGAGACTGCCATAAGCTATAACAAATTGGCCTGGTTTGGAAAGCTTCAAATAAAAGAAAAATATCTCCAGAGGTTTGTGCTGCAGGAGGAATTCGCAGAGCAGAATGAGCAGGATTATCAGCATACCGATCCAAGTAACATTGAGGAAATTGCCTGGCAGGTGATGCATCATTATGGTGATAAGACCTGGGGACCAAATGGAACTTTCCCGCTTCTTGAGATGAGGATAGGTTATGAGGTAGATAAAAAAGGGAAAATGGTGCCAGGTCCAGATGGTAAGCCCAAAATTGATCCTGATAGAAGTAAGTATTATATAAATCAATCTAATTTTGTTAGGTGGGCCAGGGAACGAATGTGGAACATATATGACATAAATAATGACGTCGGAGACTTCGTGAGTGCAATCAATTTGCCCAAAACATATGGTGCTATGGATTTTGGGAGGATGTTCCCTGAGTATACCAAATATTTTGCCTCAGAAGATGGAGTCACAAATTATTGGTTAATGGCGCAGGAATTGATTGTCGAGTGTGTTGGTTTTCAATCAATTAATCAAATGGCTTCGACATATCAACAGGAAATGAGAGATCCAGATAAGCTTCAGGAAGCAATTGGTAAGATGTTTTTGGGCAATTCATTTACCAAAGAAACTTTTCGTAAGAATTTACTGGAACTTATGACCATAATGCCGCTAAATTATGAAGGTAATAAGCCTGGGGAACTGATGAAAAATGATGGTATTTTGGGCGCTGCGATGATGGATATGTTCCTGGCATACTATAATCTTTCTGATTTTGATGAACTGCAAAAACTCCTGGGGAAAGGATCAAGCTTTTTTACAAAAGACGGATATATGCTGGCTCTCCAGACTGTGGTCGAGGATAAAGTAACTGAGTCATCAGGGGAAAGTAATCCGACTGTCTTGAATGCAGAAACGCAAGCATTTCTTGATAAAGCATTTGATAAAAATGGTCAGATAAGTACAGAAGAGAATAAGAATTATTTTATAAAACTAATCAATTTCTTCGGTCAAAAAGTCAACAATGAGGACGCAGAGTACACGGTGAGAAGAATGCTTTATCGGGTGGTTTCTGAAAAATACGGAAGAGTAGTAAGAGAAGAAGTAAAAGACGAGCATGGAAACGCAATAAAAGATGCTGATGGAAATGTAATCCTTAAAGATGCCGTGGAAAAGGTATTTGTGGATGGAGAAGAGCATACGGTTAAAAAGTATGGTCTTACTTCAGATGTTGAAGGGACAAAAGATGATACATGGTCCCTGAGAATGGCTTGGGTAGGGGCAAAAGCTATGGCACGTGTTTTTGGAGCCGGAGCACGTAATGACACAGAAGCGCAGGGCTATGACGGGATGACCAAAATGCATCTGGTAGAGATATACCGGAATAAAATGATGAATAAAAATGCTGATGAGCATGGTAATCCATATACTATTCATCAATTTAAGATACTTGCTATGGATCCATTTAACGCGATGGTGACAGAAAGCTTTAAGGAAGTTGTAGGAAATGATGGAAAAGTAACAAAGCGAGCCAAGACAGTAATGGAAGTACTACGGGAGATGAACTCGACAATGACTGCATATACTGCAAGGCTTAAGCAAATGGAAGCTGATTATGATCAAACTGAGGAAGGGCCTGTAAAAGAGCAAAAATTGGCTGTTCTCAATAAATTTAGAGATGAAAAAAATGACAAATATCAAAATAAGGCCGGAGAACTGACTTTCAAAGCACGTGCTATGTCCAACTACTATGATGATCATTTGATGCGGGCTCACGAGACGTATAAGCTCATCCAGGGCGCGAAAGAGGTAAAGATGGAGTCATATGTCACTTATGATGCATGGGGAGGAGTAGGGTTTAACAGAGAGAAATTTCAGGAAGACCTACAGCATAAAGTAATTCATCCTATCAGGTATTTTCTCAATACCTATCCCGATATAAATTATAATCAGAAATTCCGTATGCTTGATCAGGCTGCCACCATACATGCTCGTCATCATAGTGGCTATGATGTTGCACCAATTTATCGTGACATGACACTAGGGGAGGCGATGTTCGGGCATGAGATGCTTAACCGTGAGCAATTCTGGTTGAGGGATAAAAACGGAAAGCCGATTGAGATGAGGGATAAAAACGGACGCAAGGCCAAAGGGATATATGAAATTGACTATGATAAGGTAAATAGTACTGATGGCAAAAAGCAGCTCTGGAAACAATTCTTTATGACAAAAATAGCAGCGGATCTCCACTCGCATAGAGCATTTCATTCGGCAGATAATCGATTTGATATCAATTACTATAACAACGTACTGAAAGCTATTGAGAGCATACCTATTGGGGTTGGCGGGGATGAATTCAGTATACGGGATCAGACAAGAGATGGTAATTTCTTTGATAAAAAAGATATGAAATGGTTTAAGAAATCGATAAAAGTTGAGAATTACAATCTCTTCTTAAGAGCAGTATTCAAAGATCTTCTTATGCCTGATGAGAAGCAAGAGGGAATAGGGCTGTTGCTGTTCTTCAGTCTGGCAGCGCGTGAGATAGTCAGACGAGAGGGATAATGGGTCTAGATCTGAATTTATTTCAGATTGTCCTTATTACTCACCTTTGCCTTTTTCTTTTTCCTCGGCTTCTTTATAGAGTCTCTCCCATTCAGGTTCATGCATATTTGCCAAGTCTTCCGGACCTTTTTCCTTAAGTGCTTCCTCAAGGTGGATAGTGATATCTTTTTTGGAGCTAGATGCTTTTTTCCCATCGGTTGATAATTTTTTCATATATTCATCAACCTTGCTTCCGATAAAGCTTTGCTTTGCCTCAGCAGCGCTTCCTCCCTTACCAATTACCTGACCTGTTGCAGTAACAGGACCTGTAATTGTTACTGAGCCACCGCTATCATGTTTTACAGATCCACCTCTTGCCCCTCCTGCTCCGGCAGATCCATCTGCGCCACCGATTTTTGATGCAGGATGATCCGCACCTAATGTTGAAGAAGCCTTAAAGTCTGTAGTACCACTAGTAGCAGTACTTGCATGCGGTGTGGTTGTAGATGGGTGAGGCGTGCCTGCAGATCTTCTCCATGGTCTCCAGCCTTGTTTGGATGAGCCCCCACCTGGTCCGCTGCTACCACTACCTGCTCTTTTTCTGCCCAGCCAGGAGTAATTGACCTTTCCGCCTGATTCTGCGTCTGCTTCCTCTTTTGTTTTGAGTGCTTTTCCGGCATCTGTCTCCCAGAATTTATGCTTTGGATCTCGTCTGGCGGCTCGTATTTCTGCTTTCTTTCTTCCAGCAGATAACAAGGGGTCGCTGGTGCCTTTTACATATTCTCTTTCCTCAAGCTTTCTCTTAGTAGCCTCTTTAAAAGGATTGTATTTTGATTTTGATGCTCTACCCAAAGCCCAGTCTCCGGCTTTGTCTTTACCGACTGCCATCGCACCAACTGCATGTCCTGATGAGTCATGCCTGTTAAGATGCTTCATGGCGCGTGATACAGGAGCACCTACTATACCCGCACCGCCTGAAATTGCAGCACCGATAAGACCGGGCGACCCAACGCCTTTAACTCCCATCTTTTCTCTTAATATCGTCTGAACGTTGGGGATCAAAAGAAGTACGCCAAATGCCATAAGTGCTCCGAAATTGGTGCTTGAGGGGTTACCTATAAGAGGCGGTACAAATTGATTGACTGGTTTATTGGAGTATAGTTCCATCAGAAGACGCGCTATTACAAAAAGAAAAGCAGTGAGTGGGAAGATGGCGACGTTTACAAATACTCCCCGAAGCCATTTCTCAAACCCAAGTGGCTTTGAGGGGAGAAGACCAAAGACAATATACAGTGGGCCTACGATGATATATATCAAAGCATAAATATAAGCTTTTAAGAGTGCGAACCAGATCTTGAACATAGTTATAACAAGGATCACAAAAACTACGAGCATTACAACAAGCGTCACGACACCTACAAGGACGTTGATAAGTCCTTTTTTGGCACACCTGATAGGATTACGGAATGCTCCCCATCCACAGGATGTCTTAGTGTCTTCTTCATCGAAAATCAGGCTTCTGGCGACATTACCTATTGTCTGCCCGATGTTGTTTGAGACCTGCCTGGTTAAGACATTGAAGCCTCCTTTGTGGTCATTTTCAGGGAGAAATGCGACATTGTCCTCTGGAGTACAAAGTGCGAAAACTTGATTGAAAAAGGTGAAAGGAGTATCAAGGATCGTGCTTGTTACTTTGTTGGATAGGCTTTTGCGGTCTTCTTTCTTTTTGCTTTGGCAGTCTCCGACTGCAGGATCGTTTTCTTTGGTCAGTAAATAAGTCCCTGCATAAGTTGTGACCCACATGGCATCAATCATAAGCGCTGCGATACCATAAGAGAGAGTGATCAGGATAATAGATACAATTACTTTTGGAATTTGATTCTGAATAGTCATGACTGTTCTCGGGTCTATTTTGACTCTTAACATGATCCCAACTCCTATAAATATGAAAGCAATGGTTAGGAGAGCATAGGCAACATTTCTCACTGTTTCCCAAAGTCTAAGAATTGGCTGCAGACCGCAGAATCCATAGCCTGATTTGGTAGGACTACACGGTGCAACATTGGCATGTACTTTTTTGACAATTCCAAAGCTGTCAGAAAGATACTGTGTGTATGTTCCTGTTGAGGCGATAGGTTCGTATGTTGATGCAATCAGGCCTGATGTTGCACCAATTAGTCCGGAAATTTCCTGCCTGCCGTACTCGTCTTTTATAGGTTTGCTCAGGCCCAATTTTTTTGTCTCGGGATTGATTCCCAGACAGCCAAGTGTAGGATTTATCGGATCAACTCCTGTAAGTATGCAATATACTGCTGAAAGGACTTCTATGGTTGTTGCTTGTGCGTAGGTATGCTGGTTGCGGGGGACATCAGGATCCATATTGGGTGCTCTAAATGATTCAGTTGAGGTAGTGCTAGGGGGATAATTTGAATTTGTTTGTGCCGCGGCAAATGTTTTGGGGAAAAACAGAAAAATTATCGCAAATACGAACAAGCACAAATAAACGCGGGCAGAGCGCATAGTTATTTTAGTTTGAGGTATTTTGAGCGGGTTGTCAAGCGAATTTGATGTGTGACGTGGCGGAAGGGGAGGGATTTGAACCCTCGGTCGCCTTTCGACGACACACGCTTTCCAAGCGTGCGCACTAGACCACTATGCGACCCTTCCAATTAGATATTTACTATTATCTCTCTTGCTTCTGCCCAGACCTTTTTATCTGATTTGAAGCTCAACCTTTCTTCAACTTTATCCGCTTCCAGCCACTCAACGTTTTCCATCTCTAGATCGTGCTTTGTGATATCTCCTGAAACAAATTCCATGATAAAGTAATAAACAGTTTTTTTAATTTTTTCTTTTTCCCAAACATACCAAAACGAGATAGGGTCGAGTGGGGACAAGATTTTCCCAATCACTCCTGTTTCCTCCTCAACTTCACGAAGAGCTGCCTCTTCTTTTGTTTCTTTGTGGCCACCAGCCCCAGAATGATCATCGATCAATCCTTTTGGGAAAACCCAGCCATGATGCTGGGAATGCTGGGCAACAAGGATTAGAAAATCTTCCTTGCCCTGAGCTTGCCGAATGGGTTTAAAAACAATACCACCAGCTGAAAATTCGAACTTCATATTAAAAATTTTCAATTCGAAATTTAAAATTTTCAATGAAACACAAATTTATAATGTTTTAAATTGAAAATTAAATCATTAAAAATTCAATGAAAATTGAAAACTGAAAATTAGAAATTATTTTGTCAGGTTATTATAAAGCATGTTAGTTTTAAAAAACCTATACTTGTCGTGATATTATACCTGATAAATCTGAAATTTGCATAAATGTATTGGAGGATATAAAATGACAGAGAACGAACACATTATGGATAATGGAGGATCAGAACAGCCACCAAAAGGTATTCCGCCGGAAGGAAAAACCCCAACAGCAGAAGAACTTGCTGCACTATTGAGTTTGGGAGCACCTCCTCAAGCTGCGCCCGAGGGAGACCCATCAGCCGAATCAATATTGGCTGGGATGGGAATGGCTTCACCAAAATCTGAGGGATTATTGGGCACAGAGCCTGAATCAGCGACCGCAAGGTCATTGGATAATATGTTCCGAACCTTACCTGAGGGAACAAAATCTGATTTTACAGAAAGCATTGATACGATAAGCAATAAGGATAGCAATGAAGATGATTTAGTAAGGGCCCTAAAAAAGGCGCCTATACCACCAGGTACAGAAGGCGAAGGATTTATTCGACAAATGCTTGAAGAAAAAGGACACGCAGATAAAATAGACGCCGTATTGGCAAGAAGAACAGAGTGGGAAAAAGATCCGGATGTTCCTGAGCCTGAGCCTGAAATGGAGCAAAAAGATAAGGAGACTTTAGAAAAAGCAAAAGAAGATTCAAGAGAAATTATGGATGAAATGAAGACGGATATAGCAAGAGCTCGGGAAATTGAAAACATACCGGACGAACAACTCACCCAGGGGCATGTAGATGAGCTTAAAGAAATTGAAGAAAAGCAGAGAGGGAAAATAGCTTCATGGTTTGATGAAAACCCTGGCAAATTGCATAGAGCAAATAGATTGCTTGTCAGGCCCGGGATAGCTGCGGCGCTGCTTCTGATGATTATGTACATGAGTGCGTTAAACGTTATAACAAGTGGTGCTGCAAAAAGAGTGGCAAAGTAACGGGGGCTAGTGCCTCTGGAGGGAATCGAACCCTCATAATAGGATTCGGAATCCTACAGTTTATCCATTAGCCTACAGAGGCAAATGCGGAGGCGGGAGGATTCGAACCTCCGTGAATCTTGCGATCCGCACGGTTTTCGAAACCGGCCAAATAAACCACTCTAGCACGCCTCCCTGTGTGTTCCCGAGTGGATTCGAACCACCGGCCTTAACGTCCGCAACGTTACGCTCTATCCAGCTGAGCTACGGGAACAAGTGTTTGTATTTTACCTTATATAGTCAGAGCAATCAATTAAAGCTAAAAGTGATTAGCTATTTCTTCTCTAGAGGAAAATTATTTGAAAGCCAGTCTCCTGATTTTTCCATAAATGTTGGCTTTACGTATTCACGGTATGGTAGATAAGGCAGGAGAACTCGTTTTATCTCCTCTGTTGTAATATCGCCAAGCGTAATTTTCAATTCACCAGTTAAAAAATCTTTTGTGGTTATATACAGTACTTCTTTTCCGTGGTGTTTTATAAAGAAGAAATCATATAATTCTTCCCAAATGAAAAAATAATCTTCAATCCGTACTCCTTCTGAGGTTATTTTGTAATAAAAGTTGTGAGGGGGGATTATTGACATCGCAAACGAAAGAAAGCCAAGAGCAAAAACGACAAACATCAGCATGTATTGGCCAAAAAGAAAAAGAATGATCTCAAGTGCTCCCATGATCATGATTATATTTATATAGTATTCCCGTGAATGAGCCTCAAATGGTCTTCCAGGCGCATGCCATTCCAAAAAAGTCCGGACATCATGATGATAGCTTTGAATTGCTTCGCCATGTTCTAAATGGGGTTTATGTTTGGGGTGAGCAGCCACTCTTTCAATTTAGCTGATTTTAAAGACAAAAGTCAAGAAATTTGGTATACTGAGGCTCACGGAGAGGTCGCATAGTGGCCTAGTGCGGATGTCTTGAAAACATCTGTGGGTGCAAGCCTACCGCGAGTTCGAATCTCGCCCTCTCCGCCATACTTCAAAATTTAATGAATACGACTTATCGGCCCATATCTTCACATGACCAAGAGCAGTTTGATGCTGTAGTTACGCATCCTCTTCAATCTTATGAATGGGGTGAATTTCGTGAAAAAACAGGCGTGAAAGTTATCAGACGCGGACTATTTGATCCAACGACCCCCTCAGGACAGGACAAGTTGGTTTCAGGCTTTCAGCTGACAATTCATAAAATACCCCATACAAAATTCACAATAGCCTACCTCCCAAAAGGAGAAATGCCAACTGACGAAATGCTGGAAGAGCTTAAAAAGATTGGAAGAGAGGAGCGATGTGTTTTTATTCAGCTAGAACCGAACGTTATAAGAGATAAGATTAAAGATTTAAGATTGAAGGATTTAGTTAATGCTGCGCATCCACTTTTTACCAAATATACTTTTGTTCTTGATCTGAGCCTGTCTGAAGAGGAAATTCTCAAAAATATGCACCAAAAGGCACGTTACAACATAAGAGTTGCGCAAAAAAATGGGGTAGAGGTGTCAGAGGATAATTCAGAAAAGAGTTTTAAGGAGTATTTACGCTTAACCCGCGAAACAACAAAACGCCAGAAATTTTATGCCCACACAGAGGAATACCATAAGAGAATGTGGGAGGCCCTTCGGCAGGCTCAGGGTAAGCCAGGGGAAAGTTTGGATACAAATAAATTAAGTGCTCATCTTCTTGCGGCAAGATATAAAGGGAAAGTTTTGACAAGCTGGATATTATTTGTATTTAAAGATACTCTGTATTATCCATATGGGGCCTCAAGTAGTGAGAATAGGGATGTGATGGCAAGTAACCTGGTAATGTTTGAGGCGATCAGATTTGGGCAAAAGCTGGGCCTTAAAAAGTTTGATATGTGGGGTGCGATGGGATCAGATCCTGATAAAAAAGATCCATGGTATGGGTTCCATAGCTTCAAGGAAAAGTACAATCCCAAGCACGTTGAATTTATAGGCAGCTTTGACCTCATAATAAATCCGGTTCTTTATAATTTTTATAAAGTGGCTGATAAAATGAGGTGGCTTATGCTCAGGTTTAAGAAATAATGAAAAAATACCTGCCAATTGCCATCATACTTCTGTGTTTTTTACTATATAAAGCCACAAATCTCGGGGTCAGACTCTCTGACACAAATATTTATTTTTATACAGGATATCAGTTACTTCAGGGCAAGATTTTGTATAAAGACATTTTCTTTACTAATTTCCCACTTCTTCCATATCTTTCATCATTCTATTATTTAATAACTGGAGGAAATATTACATTATTTTTCCTGACACCTATTATTGAGGCTAGCATAGTAGGCTTTTTGATTTATAAGATTGTCTATGAGCAGCACAAAAATCTATTTATTGCCATTGCTAGCTGCCTAATTTATTTGTTCTCTTTTATTGTCCTGTCAACCTCAGATCATCAAACCGGAGTATTTTTTGCATCAATTGTTTCAATTCTGAGTTACTATTTTTATCTGAACAAGCGATTTGTGCTCAGCGGAGTGTTTCTTGGGCTTGCTCTTCTGACGAAAGCATATTTTTTGCCTATTCTATTAACGTTTTTAACATTATTTATTCTCGAGCGGAAATGGAAAGAGCTTGTTTCTTTTCTGGTTGGTTCCGGCACAGCCGGAATTGTCATCATGCTTCCGACCTTGATTTTTGCCTTTCCGGATTTTATAAAAGATGTATTCGAGTATTCCCTGACGCGTTCACAGGGAATAAGTAAGGCTAATATAGCCTGGTTTTTTATAACGCATGACTTCATTCTTTTTGTCCTCCTCCTTTTTAGCATGATTACTGTACGTAAAAATAGATTCTTAGGCACTCTTTCAATTTTTGGAATACTATTTTTCCTGTTTTATCAGGATATTTATTATCTATATCTTAATTTTATGATTCCATTCCACGCTTTATCATTTCCTGAATTCTATAAATCAATTCAGAAGCATTTTGGCCTGCAGAAAGCGATAATAATTACTGTTTTGGTTCCATTCCTAATTTATAATTTCATCACATACAATTCAAGATTTAGAAATCTGCAAAAAGTAGAGACTAAGCTGCTCTCTGAAGTTATCAAAAAAGAAAACCCAAAAGCACTTTACGGCGTGAATGACATAACCCCGGTCTTGTCTCATATGTCAGGAGTTCCGCTTCTGAATGGGATAATTGATACCAATTCCAATATTTACAGGAAAGGCATACTTGATAGCAAAAAATTAACCGCTGATGCTATCTCCCAAAAAGCAATTCTTGTCACGCATGGGTATAGCTATCCAGTTGAGAATGGAGAAGTAGATGTCGTTGATGAAATATTTGACTTAGAACAGGTCAAGAAATCATGTAAATTGATAAAAAGTGTGCCAGTTCAGATGGAGGGCGTTGAAAACCGCCTGAATCTGTTGAGGTGTGATTAGTTCAAGGATTAATATTTAATTTTCTAATGAGAGAGCAGCCTGGTGGACAGACACTTAAAGATTTAGTAAGAGCAAATGATATCTCAGGTATCGGAAGCGGAATAGGATCTTTGATGGATCTTGATGCCTATCATAATCTTCATCCGGAATACAATGGACATGCAATGGCTGCATCTTTATTGGTAAGGTTGGGACTGCCATCTCTGGAAGAAAAAACATGGGGCAAGAATATTGCTTTTGAAGTTTTTTCTCCATACATAATGCAGGTTCAGCCTGATGTAATGGGTGATAGTTGGCTTGAAAGACACCGGCCACAGATAATGATCGCAGGTCTATTAAAGAGCACAACAGATTTGGTTGGCGGAAAGCCACGAATGTATGTCTTTGCAGATGATGTCCACGTTGATAAAGACTTTGGGGATGCAACGTTCGTTCAGGAATTAGTTCTACCCGGATTAGTAGTAATTACTCATGTTGAGAAAGGGCGTACGGTAGGATCTCTGGGAAGTCCTCAGGGAGACACACGCTCATATGATGGGGTTATTTTTGAATCAAGATATAGGGATGAGGGGGCAAGATTGATTGAGATTTTGGAAAATTCATATCCAGAGCGGATAAAAGGAGGTAAAAGAAAAAGGCTAAAAGGGCTGAAAGGGGAGCAAGATGTCTACTTTTGGGAAAAAGATAAAGACGGAAATGATACAAAAGATCCGAGTTGTGACGTTTTGGATCTTGCGCATAAAATCCATATTTCACAAGTCCATGACGGAACCGTTATTCTAATTCCGCAAAGCTATCGTAAGCAGCAGGAAAGGGTACTACAGTTGGAGTCTCTCTTGGGACAATCTCAGGGTAGTTCAATAGATAATGTCGTAGTTGCCCTTACTCCATCTCCTCCTGGCGAACCACAAGCCACTTAATGTAAGCTGTAGCACGTCAAGGTAATTTACTCCTGACTATTTTTGGGATTGGTTCGAATAATGAGCCCTTCTCATAATTAATTCTATTATGAAAACAGCATTGGTTATTGCCAATGTAAATGGATAAAGAACGGTAATTAGATTGTAATTTTGGAGAGCCGCGATTGTAATTAGATGCTTGGTTGTACTCAGTATTTGCGTGCTTAAGGTTTCCTGGTTTGGTAAATCAAATGATTTTCGCATTGTTGGCCAGAATGCCAGTAGGTCAATTAAGCAAACAATTATTACGGATATTAAAGGTTGTTTGGTTATTACCCAGATTGGTATTGCAGACATTGCTGCCAAAAAGCTTATCCAATCTCCTTTGGTAATCTTAACAGAGCCATCATTGAGTGCGATGATGGCAATCAAGAGAGAAATTGTAGCTGTTACAAGGGCCACAAAAGATCCTGTCCCACCGCCCGCTGCTATTTGCGCAAAGCCTGCAATATAACCAATGAGTGCCCAAATAATCCAGGAAAAGACATGAGGCTTGGTCTTGCCTAGTCTAATATCACGAATGTAAGGGATGTAGCTAATTACTGCAATTGTGGTCGCAGCAATGCTCATAATTAGTTTTAATTCCATCCCAAAATTGTATCATCTTTCTGTCTGTTATAATCAGAATATGATTCCGCCTTTTTCTTACACAGACTTGGCTGCGAAAATTAAGGATATCTTTATAAATCAAGAGAAGTATAAGTTTTTCAAGCACGTGGAGGAGTTTAAGGAAGGGAGTAAGTTCCTTGGGGATTACTTTATATTTGTCATTTTTGAATCCAGAGGTGATCAGCCTCCAACATTTTACACTGTATGTAGTCCATATGACATGGTGACAAAAAAAGCTCCAGAACAGGCAATGGTATTTGAGAACGGTAAAATAATTCTAAACATTGATTTTACGCAACAAACAATCATGAGAACAGGAATTATGGATTCTCTTATTGTTAAATCATTAGGAAATATGAGTCTGGAAAATAAAAAAGTTCTTTATTTAGGAACGGGAAATATTGCAGAAGAATCACTAAAAGCTTTAAAAGAATTTTTTCCTGAACTAAGTAAAGTTTGGTTTTTAAATACATCAAAATTGGCAGGAAAGTTTGGAAAAGTTGCAGGGGAGTTAGGTATAGAAGCTCAATATGATGATTTGGAAAATATTGGTGAATATGATTTTATTTTTTGTCATACAAGCGCACAGGAACCTGTTTTAACTGAAGAATATCTATCCAAAATAAAGCAGGCCGCACTTATCACCTCATTTATTAGCAGTACAGAGAAGGGCGAGGTCGATGAAGCATTTTATGATACAGAAATTGCGAATGTTATCATGGACTATGATCTGACTCCGGTTGTTGCAAAGGAATTAAAAGCAGCAATGGACGCAAATAAAGCGGACAAAGGCAAGATAATACTACTTAAGCATTTATTTGAAAACAAATTTTCGCTTAATCCAAATGCCAAATACACAATTTATCGGAGTGCGGGAACGCCAATGCAGAATGTTGCCGTCCTGAAGCTATTACTTAACAGATAATTTCTTAGGTATTTCAAAGACATAGACTTCGTTTTTCTTGTCTTCTGCGATAAGAGGAAGATCGATTTTATAAACAAAAGTGACTACTCTTGTGCCTGGCTTGAGTTCTTTCAAGAATTTTGGCTTGAGTCGTGCAAGAGTTTTGGGTACAAGATAAGCAAAAATAACTGTGGCATCAGAGAGATCAACATCGAAAAAGTTTTTTCTTACAACTTTCATTTTGAGGTCAATCCCATTTAGCTTAAATAGAATTTTTGATACCCAGACTCTTAGTGGATCAATTTCAATTCCCACACCTTTTGCTCCCAATTTGGATGCAGTAAGCAGTGCCTGTCCATCGCCTGAGCCCAGATCATAGATGGTATCTTTATTTGTTATCTTAGCGAGCTTACACATGATCTTGGCGATTCGTTTTGAGGTCCGCCACCAGGGTGACCAAGGGCTATCAGGTGGCCAGATCATAGATAAAAGCAGAAAAAGCAGGATAATTGTTAGGCTGAAAGTAAATAAAACAAGCATATGTTAGGTTTTGGGAAAGATCACTTTACCGATAATATTTTGTCTATCAAGCATACCAAATTTTCGGCTGTCTGTACTGTGCTCTTTATTGTCACCTAATACAAAATATTTATTATTTTTAACCTCAGATATTCTTTTTATGATGGTTTTTCCATCTCCTGGATCTTTTACTGCAATGATATCTCCAATTTTTGGTTTTGCAATAAGGTATGACATACGGCTTACCAAAACATTTTGTCCTGGTTTTAAAGTAGGGGACATACTATTGCCTTTAATTGCGTAGTTAGCAATAGGTGAAAATTTAATAAGTTTCAGTAACACTATTTTGTGTTTTGTCCTGTCTCTACTGAAGGAGGCTGAGATTGCTTGAAGATATTGGCGATATGGTCAACGGCTTTCACCAGTTCTTCCGCGTTTTCTATGCTTACTGTTTGCTTGTTTTTGGAGCAGAGCTTTGCAGCTTTCCAAAAAGTATCGTGAAGATCGGGAAACTTTTTAAGATGTTCAGGCTTAAAGTAATCCGTCCAAAGAACAAGAATTTCTTCTTTGCATTTTCTGGCATGTTCTTCCTTGGTCCACACCATCCTGATCCAATTATTGTCTGCATCTCCCCATAATTCGTCTTTTGGTAACTCTTTTATTTTTTGAACCATTTTAAGAACTGTTGCAGCAGCAGTTTGGGCCGCATGTGGGTCATAAATGCCGCAGGGGATATCGCAATGGGCATATGCAGTATGGGTGGGGAGAATTTTTAGAAGGATATTGTAGGGAATCGTCATTGTTAAATGGTTAAATTGTTTCAAGAACAATAAGATGATAAACGTTTAGAGATAAAATTTCAAGTCAGAGGTTGGTAAGAAGTTAATTGTAAATTGTTAACTGTTAATTGTTGCGAATGCCAGCCAGGGTATTGGCCAAGCGGTCAGCTCGGTTGTTATTGATATTGTCTGCATGGGCTGGTACTTTTTCATAATCAACAGTCAGCCCGTTGGCTGAGATGACATCTTCAATGAGTTCAAAAATCATCCTATTTTCTTTTATGAGGTATGGGGACTTCGTTAGATTATTGAGAGTTATTTGACTGTCTGAGTAAACCTTGATTACTTTATGTTTCTCCTCAGCTGCCCAGAGTAGGGCATGATAGATTGCAAAACCTTCCGCAGTATTGTTGGTTTGTTTGCCTTCAACAAGACCTGCTTTTTCCGTTTTTCCTGAGACAAAAGCCCAGGCAGCTTTAGCACCATCATATCCATTTCGGGTGCAGGCGCCATCAGTCCAGATGTGGGCATCATACTTCTCGTTTTTCGCTTTGCTCAAAACGACACGATCAGAAAAGAGATTTTTATTTTCTACCTTGAATTTGTCATTGTGGTAAAGTTTGTGGCATTTTGGGCAGAAGTAGTATGCTGTGTAATAATAAGATTTTTTAAGTTGTTCAGGAGTACGTTTGGTTTGCTTGACTATCAGTTCTGAGCCGCAATTTTTGCATAGCTTATCCTCCATATGCATAGTATATACTACTCAATAATAAGAGCGGAGATTGACTTTTTAATTATTTCAAGTACTTCATTGGCGCTGTCATACGAGGTAAATGAGAAAATTGAGTCTTTCTCTCCATTCTGTAAAGAAAAATGTATCTTATACCTCATTGATTCTTTGCCTTTGTAGAGGTATGTTTCTTCAATGATTGACATTTCATGAATATCTTTAAGCTGCACACTAAATGCTTCTAAAGTGGATTTTAATTCTTTTTTCTGATTGTTAATTTCAAGAAATTTTATCGAGCAGTACCTATTCATAATCATTCTTGTTATATAAATGCTTAAAATGATCAGCATTAGTTTAACACCAATAAAGAATATTCCTCGAAGAGGGAGGTAGTAGATAATCAAAGGCCCTATAAAGTACATTACGAATATTCCAAATTTTTCAAATCCTCTAAAACTTATCATCCCCCTGAATGAAACTTTGTTTTTGCGAACGTCAATGAAATTTTTGGTGAATGGGTCACCATCGAACCTCACAAAATTATTTGGGTTAGTTTCGGGTGATAAATATTGAAGAGTATCTAGCAAGTCCATGCGGAAAACTATGTATTATTTGGAGTATAGCATATTTATTTTTATGCTATGGAGGCCTAAGTCAAGAGCGTTAGCGGGTAATGCATCTATATACACATTTTTTCCGTAAACTACTACATACACGGAAAGATAGTTGCCAACCTTTTCTAATAATTAGATTTGTACGGAAAGTACGTTGCTAAAAGAAGAGAATAAGCTCTGGAATCTTTTTTCTAGATATTGCGCTAATGATTTAAATATTGACATAATTTATATACACCTCCTTTTGTTATTTGGGACAGGTTATAGGGTCATTGCTGAGCGTTTATGCACACGGAGGACTAATTCTCTGTCGCTTTAAAATGATCCCTATAACCTATTCCGTTTCCTGCACCGTTTTCTTTTCTAATAACACTATATTCTCCATACATAAGAGTAAAAGCAAAATATAGTAATGATTGGGTAAGGAAAAAAGGACTTGTCAAAATGGATACCTTGTTTTATGCTTAGTGGGAATGAATGACATATTATTTTCTGTAAATCCCCAAACACTCTTTTATATTTTGCTTACAGTTTTGATCACATTTATCGTGAGCACGATTCTACGTTCTTTTATAAAGCTCCCAGCCCGTCTTGATAATAGGCGAGGACGTGCATACGTTGCTATTGTTCGCAACACTATCTCAATAATTGTCTATGCAATCGCATTGCATGTTATTTTTGGTCTTCTCAATATTAATCTAGCGCCCCTACTGGCATCAGCTGGAATTGTCGGGCTTTCAATTGGAATGGGGGCAAAGCCCTTGATTGAGGACTTGATAGGGGGAATTACTTTCCTTTCTCAGGATTCAATTGCGATGGGGGATGATGTCGAGATTGATGGGACTGTTGGAAAAATAGAAAAAATCGGTTTCAGAACGCTTGATATAAGGGCAAAAGACGGTTCGCTTCATATAATCCCAAATGGTATGGTAAAAAAAGTAATTAATTATTCAAGAAAAGGAGAGGTAGTAATTTCCAGTGCCCCACAGGTTAAGAGAAAGTGAGTTAAATTAATATGCAATACGTATCAGATTTGCATCTGCACAGTAAATATTCGCGTGCTGTTTCTCCCAAAATGACACTTCCTTTGATGGCAGAGTTCGCGCGTCTTAAAGGACTTGATATCCTCAGCGCGTCCGACTGGACTCATCCACTTTGGTTCAAGGAAATTCAGAAGTTGCTTGAGGAAGCAGGGGAAGGGGTTTACAAAATCAAAGATCAATCCGTTCGGCAAGCTCAGGACACGAAATCAAATCTCAAAGATAGCCAAATTAATAAGGATATATTATTTTTACTCTCGACCGAAATATCCAGTATTTATAAGCAGGGAGATAAGCTCAGGAGAATTCATAATTTGATTTTTGTTACGAGTCTTGCAACAGCCGAAAAAATAAATGTAGAGTTGGTAAAAAGAGGCTGCAATTTATCTGCAGACGGCAGGCCAATTGTCGGTTTGTCCTCCAAAAATTTGCTTGAGATGATTTTAGGAATTGATGAGCGATGTCTTCTGATTCCTTGTCATGTTTGGACTCCGCATTTTGGGGTTTATGGTTCAAAATCCGGATTTGATTCCTTGGACGAGACATTTGGAGATTTAGCAAAGTATGTTTATGGAATTGAAACGGGGATATCCTCAGATCCTGAAATGAACTGGAGAATTCCGGAGCTTAAAAATCGATCAATACTCTCATTTTCAGATGCACACAGTCCTGCAAATATGGCGCGTGAAGCAACTATATTTGATTTGGAAACATCCTCTTATGAAAATATCAGACAAGCAATTATGCGAAAAGGTGGAGCGAAGAATCGTCTCGCATATACGATTGAATTTTATCCGGAAGAGGGGAAATACCATTTTTCAGGACACAGAAATTGTAAGACGTCTATTGCTCCCAACGAACTCCCCGAGAAAGGCATGACTTGTCCTGTGTGCAATAAAGAATTTACTGAGGGGGTTGCACCAAGAATTGAACAGTTGGCAGGATCTGAAATTGCCAAAGAATATAAAGAAATCACTAGCGAAAGTGGGATAAGGTGGTATACAGATAAGACTCAAAATCATCCTCCGTATGTAAAGCTTATCAGGCTTCAGCAAATCATAGCAGCGGGTCTTGGTGTGACTGTTGCAAGTCAAAAAGTAGATGAAATGTATGGCAAGATGTGTCCTGTAATCGCCTCTGAGCTTGATATTTTACTTAAAACGCCACTTGATCAGATTGAAAATATCGCAGGTCAGAAAATCGCCCAAACGCTTGAGAGGGTGAGGAGCGGGAAAGTCACGATCGATCCGGGATATGACGGGCTTTATGGTAAGGTAAAGATTTGGAGCGAAGGGGAGAATCAAGCGGCTGCAGGAAGTGAAGCGCCACAATTAAGTTTGGATATTTAGGGATTTGTGGTATATTATTGATGTTATGAAATTGATTGTCGGACTCGGAAATCCAGGTGAACAGTACGAGAGCACGCGTCATAATTTGGGCTTTACAGTAATCGAGCATTTTCTAAAAGATATTACATCCGCAAAAAAAGCTGTCTGGTCTGCAAATTCCAAGCTGAAAAGCGATATTGTCGTACTGGACTGGGAAGGTAAAAAGGGAGCAGCTGAAAAAATAATCCTCGCCAAGCCGCAAACCTTCATGAATAATTCGGGTATGGCTGTTAATCTTATTCTTAAGTTTTATAAAATTAAACCAGAAGACCTGTGGGTAGTTTATGACGAGTTGGATTTGCCTGTTGGGTCATTAAAGATCCGTTTTGGTGGAGCAGCAGCTGGACACCATGGGGTCGAGTCAATTATGGAAAAGTTGGCAACAGATAAATTCTGGAGATTCAGGATGGGCATAGGTGCATCGCATGACAAGGAACATGTTATCAGTAAGCAAAACATCAAGAAAGCAAAAGAATTTGTACTTTCACCATTTGGAACAGGGGATAAAGGGAAGATCAGGGAACTCGTAAAGCATGGGTCTGACGCTCTTGAGAGTGCGCTTGAGAAAGGGATTGAAGCAGCAATGAACCGGTATAACACGCGGTAGTTTTATGTCATTCTGAGGCAAAGCCGAAGAATCTGCTCTTGTTTAGAGATCCTTCACTTCGTTCAGGATGACAATATGATATATGGACTCTATCAAAACCGTTCTCAATAAATTTGATCCCGTAAAGGATAAATATGTCTCCCGTGAATTTCAGACTTTTGCCCTCAAGCTCGCAGATGAATTAGATGA
>DATLDE010000003.1:0-40724 GCA_035526025.1 Candidatus Limnocylindrales bacterium
TTGTAATCCAAATGGATTCCAGTTATCATCTACATCACCTCCTATCATGCTGTACCTAATCTTAGCAATCCTTAAACACGCATTTCTGTAGATGATATATTTTTGCCGAAAGTGTATACCATGTGCTGACCTGTGCACACAACATGAATTATCTTATGTTGACTTTGTTTGTGTCCGATAGTATAATCCAGCTTCAAGACGGTAAATTATTTAGAATTAAATATGATAAGAGCAGAGCTAGAAGCAAGTTTAGAGGGACGCACATCAATCAACCTAGGCCAATTAGCCAAAGATAATTTTACATCTGACTTTTTGCGGGATCATGCAGGTGGTTTGGTACAAGCTTCAAGAATGATTGAGGGACTTGGAATGCCTGTAACCTACAATCCTACTGAGTTAGATAAATGTGTTGCCCATTATACTGCCAGAAAACTTATTGGTGACTTGTGGTCTTTTAGTGTTCCTTCTTTTAAGAAGTTTGTCTGAGAAGACGATAGATTCAAACTAGAGGATGCACTGGCAAGCGGTGCTATGGATAATCTTACACCACATATTGACAACAATCTAGACACAGGAAGAAAGTTCATATTTGGTATGACAGATCAATTATATGGTGATTGGCTTGACGACGTACAACGAAGATATAATGAAGATCCCGATGACCAAACCACGTTATTCCTTACAATTTATCGAACCCATTCCGCGCTTATTGTCGGTGGGGATTGGTCATATAGAACTATCATGGATAATACGTTTTCCAGTGCTGGCCGGGAAATTTTTGACTGGGTGATAGATTATCCGGATATGGATCGAGATGAGCTAGAAGAAATTGCCAGAAATTCAACAGAAGGTATTATTGAACAGGCTGGCCAATTAGGCATAAAATCAACAGCGATAGAAGGAGTAGTAATGAATGTGGCTGAAAGAGGAGAATTGGCATATGTGTTAGATGCTGACAAGCGGAAAATAATATTTAATCCAGAATTTAATGATGATGTTGTAAGAGAAGAAGAGAGGCGAAGAGAAGAATACCCCGATCAAACGCAACTAGTGTTAGGTTGCCCTGCAAAGTTTGTTCCGTCCACTCTATATCCACGAGGAAGTATGCTTCATGACCTAATTAGGTTTAAAGCGAGTGTGTATACTGAAATATATTTAGCAACACATAATAGGAGAGCATTTACTGAAAAGAGTTAAAAATAACTGAGTCAATACGGTACCCTATCAGGCTAGCAATTCCCTCCAGACCTGCCTGCCGGCAGGGGCGGGCAGGCAAAAAAGAGGCTAGCCGTTACATTCCTAAAGCCCTATAGTCTTGACACTACTCACGTTATTTATTATACTCCAGCCACATGATTAGTGAACAACCAACGGGAAACGATAAGCTTGCAGAATTAGAAAATAAGAAACACAGAATTGTGCGGCAAGCAGCAAGCACCTGGGAACTCGTTTACCACCTTAGACAGGATGTACGGACAAATATTGTTGGGATGAATGGTAGTACGCAACATTCCCTAACTGAGGATAGTTATCTTTTTTCAGAAGCGTGTGGAATTCCCAAAATTGTTGCGGATAAATGGGCTACAGCCATGATAAGTGAAGTTGATGGAAGAATTGAAGAAAATCTCAGGGAAACTTCGTTCAAGCAATATTCAGACTTCCTCGACGATCTCCCAGAAAAATCTCCTCAAGAATTTGGCATTCGAGTCGGGGAAGCGTTAAGAGGAAAAGATCAGTTAATTCCTTATTTCGACCTTCTGATGACAATCAATCCCCTAGTTGGAGCAACAGTTATTATTTTGTATGACCAGGCAACAAAAGGCGAGCTCGTCTACCAATATGCAGATGCAGATTCGGAAATAACCACATTTATACCTGCTAATGAATGGTATAAAAAGTCAGTTGAGCAGTCTGCTGAAACAAGCCAGCACATCGAAACTTTTTTTGAAGACATAACTGAAAAAGTTGCGCACACATCAACTGACTCAGATCTTACCCAACAATTTTTAATCGACTGGAAGAACGACCTGCAGTTAAACAATGCTGAATTACTTAACTCTGCGTCATGCTCAGCAATTCATCTTGGAAAAGAGGACTGTGCGGTTTTTATATCCCCCTTACCTATGAAAGTGCCGCGATCACAGACAGTAATTGATGAAGTAATGGCTCTTCAGGGGGATGGTATTCTTGAAGACGGCCGTGAACCAATATACAGAAAATACACAGATTATTTTTTTGAACATATTGAAGATTACTTGGATGAAGGAATTATTTTATTACCTATTTTCTCAACAATTATTGATACAACTGCTTTTATAAGTAAGTATAGAGAATTCTGGAAACAAGTAGTTAATGGATTAAAAGCTAAGAAAAACAAAGTTGAAAATGTTGAAGATGGGACAGGCGCATATAAAGTTGGGCTTGGAAGAGCAGCCAAGATACTACTCAGAGAAAATCAGGGGATAAACACTAATGGGGTTCCTTCACAAGCAAGAATCGGAATACAAGGTGAAGCAGCCTTCAGTGGGTTTGATATAAGGATCGATAAAGAAATGCGCAGAGGAATAACTCTTGATATAGGAGGAGTAAGCTATCCCCAGATGCTTGCGTATGCAAGAAGCATAGCAGAACTTGATAAATCCGGAGAATGCGTTATGGGATATTCAAGATTGATTGGAAAAAACGGGAGATTAAGGGGAGATAGAGGTTTTTATCCATCAGTTATGGAAAGCACTGCAACTTATATTGATGAGGGTACCAATCAGGAAAAACCTCTAACCCTGGGAAATAAGATGGCGATTGTAGCAGCAGTAGTTATCGCGGACGGAGGACATATGGGAATTAGAAATCACAATTTCTTTTCTTATCATACACGAGAAAATGTTGCGCAAAATACAGAATATTCAGATAAATTTTCAACTATTGTTAGACAACTTAAAGATGCATTTACTAAAGTCTAAATACTTCATGCTAAAAGGTGCTTTGTTTTTTCTCATCAACCTCAACTTCCTGCTTTGTTATAATATCAACAATGAAAATAAAGATAACCAAAAAGGGCAGCAAAAAACTTAAAGCTTTTTATAAAAAAGAATGGGAAATCGCAGACCGGGAACATTATGGCAAACCGATTGCCTGGGAAAAATGGAGCTTAAAAGAGTTTACATTAGAAGCGCAGGAGAACGATGAAATTGTCGGAGCAGTGTACTTTACAATTACCGCTGATGTCGCCTATATTGATATGCTAATTGTTACAAAGTCTCATAGAGAAAAAGGCCTTGGAAAATTACTTGTAAAAAAAGCGGAAGGAGTCGCCAAGAAAAACGGTGCACATAAAATATATCTACAGACAGGAAAAGGATGGGATGCAGTTTCTTTCTATGAATCACTAGGGTATAGAATAACCGGAGAGCTTCCGAATCATTGCTTTCACAAAGATTACATAGAGCTTTCAAAGTTTATTTAAGTAAAATGTTACAATAGCAATATGCATGTTTCCAAAAATTTAAAAATGGTTAATGTCCTTGTTCACAAACAGTTGTAAAATTGAGCAAATATGCAAAGAATAGTTCCTAATTTTTGGTTTGATCATAATGCTGAGGAAGCTGTTGATTTTTATCTCTCAGTCTTCAATGATGGCAAAATCAATTCAACTTTACACTATCCCAAAACTGAAGAAGAAGGCTTAGCTGACTTTCAAAAAGATTTAGCTGGAAAAGTACTGACAATTGAATTTGAAATAAGTGGGTTTCGGTTTATTGCAATAAATGCTGATACAACATTTAAGCCTACTCCATCAATCTCCTTTTTCTATACCTGTGATTCAAAAGAAGAAAGCGATACGTTATGGGCGAAGTTGGTAGATGGAGGTAAGGCACTGATGGAGGTTGGAGAATACCCATTTAGTAAATATTATGGTTGGGTACAGGATAAATTTGGTTATAGTTGGCAGCTCATGTTAAATAATCCTACAGGCGATAAACGACCCAAAATCGTGCCATCACTTATGTTTACGAAAGATAGAGATGGAAAAGCAGAAGAAGCAATGAAACTTTATACCTCAATCTTTAAAGAGAGTGAGATAAGTAAAAATCTTAATTATTATCCCTCAGATATGCCAGATAGAGCAGGCAAAATTTCTTATACTGATTTTAGACTGCTTGATCAATGGTTTGCTGTAATGGACGGGGGAAAGGATCATAATTTTAGTTTCAGTCCAGCAATTTCACTCATGGTGAACTGCCGCGATCAAGAAGAAATTGATTATTATTGGGAAAAACTATCAGCAAATCCTGACTTTGAACAATGTGGTTGGCTTGAGGATAAATATGGTGTTAGTTGGCAAATTACACCTGAGAACATGGATGAATTAATACGATTGCCTGGAGCATTTAAGCGAATGATGAATATGAAAAAGCTAGATATTGCCGGGCTACAAGCTGATAAAGCTGAATAATAATATCCTGTCAATTTTCTAATTGATTCAAGCCAGGAAAATATACTTGAATTTATTACTTCCTCAGAATCTTCTCCATCACTTTTCCGTTTGCTAACTCATCAATTAATTTATCCAGATAGCGGATTTCCTGCATAGTTGGTTCTTTTATGTCTTCCACCCGGATACCACAGATCCGGCCTTTAATTAAGTTCCGCGAAGGATTAAGCCCCGGTGCTTTTGCAAAAAAGGTTTCGAGGTCTGTTTGTTTTTCCAGTTGGGTTTTTAGCTCTTCCCGACTATATCCTGTCAACCAATAAATAATTTCATCGACTTCTGCTTTTGTATGTCCTTTTCTCTCAACTTTTGCAATATAAAGTGGATAGACTCTTGCGAAACTCATTGTATAAATCTTGGGTTTTGTCATATTTTCTTGTTTCATAGTCTTCTCTTATATTAACATAAGATAAAAAAAGAAGAGTACAAATCTTAAACCATATGCCTATACGTTTCTCAACTCTTAAAGCAATTTGTAAAGCTTTGGATTGCCAGCCTGGAGACATTTTGGAAGACAAAAATGACTAGATATGGATCTATAGTACTGGTCTTGATTCAAACCTGGGTCGCCTCCGGTTCGGACTAGGATAACTTCTACAAATTTTGTGATAAAATAGTCTCATGAGAAAGATTATTGTTCTTGAATTTATTACACTTGATGGCGTCATGCAGGCGCCGGGCGGACCTGAGGAAGATACATCAGGTGGTTTTAAGTATGGCGGGTGGACTGCACCATACTTTGATGAAACATCGGGTAAGGAAATGGGCAAGCAAATGAAGGGGGAATACGATTTGCTTCTTGGACGCAAAACGTATGACATCTGGGTAGGCTACTGGCCTGAGCATACAGATAGATGGCCTCAGGTAAATAAAATTACAAAGTATGTTGTTTCAAAAACATTAAAAAACCCAACTTGGGAAAATACTGCCATTATCAAAGATGTCAAAGATTTAAAAAAACTTAAAAATCAAGACGGTCCTCCTCTCCAAGTATACGGCAGCGGCAATCTTGTCCAAACATTGCTAAAGAATGATTTAATAGACGAATTGTGGCTTAAGATATTTCCCATTACACTTGGGAGAGGAAAACGTTTGTTTGAGGATGGCCAAATCCCCGCCTCTTTTATGCTTACTGAATCAAAGACTTCGCCAAGTGGTGTAATTTTTGCAAATTTCAAACGCGGAGGCGAAGTCAAAACAGGATCATTTTGATCATCTTAACGGTATACAATTTGACTAGCACTTCAAAAATTATAGCCATTATTACCGCGTGATATAATCTCTACATGATTAAAGCTATTATTACTGATGTTGATGGGGTGATTGTGGGTAAGAAAAAAGGAGTTAACTATCCACTTCCCAATAAGCTGATTATAGGAACGCTCAAAAAGCTACACAAAAAAGGGTTTCCTATTATACTTTGTACTGCAAAATTCAGTTACGCAATTCATGAAATCATAAAGCAGGCTGACCTTCGCAATCCACATATTACAGACGGAGGCGCACTGACAATAGATCTGCTTTCAAATAAAATAATCGCAGTGCATACGCTTGAGAATCAACTCGCACTGCAAATTATTTCAGATCTTCTTAAGAGCGGTATTTATACTGAGTGCTATGGTGTAAGTGACTATTTCATTCAAGAAAACCAAAAAAATAAATTTACTGAAAAAAGATCTGAATTGCTTCAAAAAACACCCACTATATTAAGTTCATTGATGAAGGAGGTACCAAAAATTGATGTAATAAAAATAATTGCCTTTCAGGAAAGTACAGAAGAGAAACAAAGAATAGAAATTGTATTAGAAAAATTTGACGGGAGAATAAATTTTATCTGGAGCACCCACCCTGCCCTCTTTCCGAATAAACCGACCGTTATAACTGTGAAAGGGATCTCCAAAAAAAGTGCATCTTTTGAAGTGCTTAAAAATCTTGGGATCAAACCTGATGAAACATTGGGAATCGGAGATTCTTTAGCTGATTGGAATTTTATGGAAATATGTAAATATGCTGGGACTGTAGGTAATGAAAGCCGGGAGTTGAAAGAATTAGTTAAGAAAAAAGGTGCAGGCAATTACTTTCACGGTTCATCAGTTGACGAAAATGGATTTATAGATATACTTAATTTCTTCAAATTATAGCTTTGTAATATTATTCACTTTTGCTATAATGATTTTGCTGCTCCTCTTAAATTATGTTCAAAATTCAAAAACTCGATTTTCTTATTTCTCTCTACATTTTCTGCATCTGCGTTGCGGAATTAATGGGTGGAAAAGTATTTCATCTTTTTAAGATTGGATCTTTTCCGCTGAATGCAAGTGTCGCGATCTTTACGCTCCCAATCATATTTTCAATCAACGATATCATCACAGAAGTGTATGGAAAAGAAAGAGCAAGAAGTGTCGTCCGCTCAGGACTAGTTATGGTAGCATTGATTTTCTTATTCGTTCTCCTTGCTACAAATCTTCCACCATCCATGAGATTTCAAGCCAAAGAACAGGCATATGACACGATATTTGGATTAACTGCACGATTTGCATTTGCATCTCTCACCGCCTTTACAATAGCTGAATTCATGGATATATATGTCTTTTCAAAAATCCGGGAAAAATTGGGCAAAGGTAAATTATGGCTCAGAACAAATGCCTCAAACATCATTTCACAATTTATCGACACGACAATTTTTATTACTCTTGCTTTTTATGCAGTGGACAAACCATTTGGTAATAATTTTCCTTTTCTTGCAGGGATTATACTTCCCTACTGGCTTCTCAAGTGTTTCATGTCTATCATCGAAACACCACTTGTTTACCTCGGAGTAAGATGGTTGAAAAAAGATAAATGATAGTTAAGTCATATAAAACCCACAAAATAAGAGTCGGTGATGATCTTCTTAAGATTCTTGACAAGTATCTTCCTCCCCTTTCTGAAAATTCAGTGGTGGCAATTACTTCCAAAATAATCAGCATCACCCAAGGAGATGTTGTAAAAAACGACAGTTTAATCAGTAAGGAAAACCTTATCAAAAAGGAAGCGGATTTCTATATTGAAAGCGACGTCCCAACTCCTTACGGAAAAATTTTCCTGACACGTAAAAACGGACATATTGTATTCACTGCAGGTATTGATGAATCAAATGCTGATGGGGATTTTGTTCTCTGGCCCAGAAATCTCCAAGATGTAACGAATAAGATTTGGGAATATTTACGCAAGAAAAATAATATTAAGAATCTGGGAATTATTATAACTGACAGCAGGATTATTCCCGTCCGTACAGGAATCGTGGGATTCTGTCTCAGTTGGTGTGGATTTGAACCAACCAATTCATTCATTGGTAAGAATGATATTTTTGGAAGAGAGATAATGGTAACCAATGTAAGTGTTATCGAGTCTCTTGCAACAAGCGCGACAGTTGTGATGGGAGAAACAAACGAGCAAACACCACTCGCGATTATCTCAGATATACCATTTGTGAAATTTCAAGATCGTATTCCGAACCGAGAAGAGCTTGATTCCGTTATCTGGCCTATCGAAAAAGATATGTACGGCAAATTGCTAACCGCTATAAAATGGAAAAAAGGCGGAGCGGAAAATAATCTAGAGTGAGCGGACTTCTTCCTCAATGAACATATCCAGCTCCCCATCCAACACCGCGTCTGTATTTCCTGTCTCGACTTGAGTCCTCAAATCTTTTACCATTTTGTACGGATGCAATACATATGATCTTATCTGATTCCCCCAACCTGGTGTCTTGTATCCGCCTTTGAGCTCTGCTTCTTTTTTCTTTCTTTCTTCTTCTTGAACTGCCCATATTTTCGCACTGAGTAATTTCATCGCAAACTCTCTATTTTGCACTTGTGATCTCTCAACTGATGCTGTCACTACCATGCCTGATGGCTTATGCTTCAGACGAACTGCGGTACTGACTTTATTTACGTTTTGTCCTCCATGCCCGCCCGATCTGAACGCTTCAAATTCTATATCATCATCTTTTATCTCAAGGATTTCTTTCGTTACCTCAGGCAGAACTTCAACTAACGCAAAAGAGGTTTGGCGCAATTTATCAGCATTAAATGGCGACTGCCGGACAAGCCTATGTGCGCCTGCTTCATGTTTGAGATATCCATAAGCATAAGTTCCTGTAACTGCCAGAGTTATGCTTTTTATTCCAGCCTCCTCACCCTGTGTCTGATCAAGAATTTCATACTTCCACCCCTTTTTCTCAAAAAACCTAGTGTACATCCTGAAAAGCATTTCAGCCCAGTCCATAGCCTCAGTCCCACCCTGGCCTGAATGAATTCCCACAATTGCATTGGACCTATCATGAATTCCTGAGAAAAAAAGTAGTGTTTCCAATTTTTTTAAAAGTGCTTCAGCTTCTTTCCTGTGCCCTGAGCCAGTCGAAGGGTCCTCTGCTTCACTAACCAATAATTCTAAGAGCTCAATCTCCTCCAGTTCTTTTTGAAGATCTGAAAGATCTTTCATAATACTCGCTGCCTTCTGATGATCCTGCCATAGGTCAGGTTTCATGCTCATTACTTCTAACTCTTTTATCTTTTGCCTCTTACTTTCAACTTCAACTTTCTCAACCAATTTCTCAACCTTGTCTTTTATAGAATCCATAGGTATGATTTTAACACATCGAGGAATAATTAATGTATTTTTTGACAACGTGTGGTATAATTGATTATGGAAAGACAAAAAATCCTATTGACTCAACAAAAAATTTATATTATAAATAATCTAGAATGCTCAAGAAATAAGACCAACTGGAGATAAACCCGCTTAAGGCGGGTTTTTTTGTTCTTTTTAAAAATTATGAGTAAGACTGATTTAAAAGAAAAATGTGGAGTCGTAGCTGTTTGGGATAAAAATAATAATGCTCCTTCCCTTCTCCGCCTTGCGCTGGCAGCCCTCCAACATCGTGGTCTTGAAAGTGCAGGAATAAGCGTTTTTTCTCCAGGCGGTAAAATATTAACTCACAAAGGCATGGGACTTGTCCCACACATTCTAACTGAGCAAGCAATTAAAGACCTGGATAAAAGTAAATCTGCGATCGGACAAAATCGTTATGCTACATCAGGAGACTCATCTCTGGAAAACGCACAACCAATCCATGCAAAAAATGGCAAATATCAGTTAGCAATAGGCCATAATGGAAATCTTCCTGACATTTCAAATCTGGAAAAAATGCTTGGCGCGAAAGAAAAAGTAACCAGTGACACAATGGCAATGGCCAAACTTCTTGTAAAACAGAGGCCATTATTCAAGGACTGGGTGCAGACATTCATCGAGACTTTTCCCCACTTTCAGGGCGCTTATAATCTGACGATGATGACAGAAGACGGATCAATTTATGCAGCCCGTGATAATTTCGGCATTCGGCCACTTTGTATTGGAAAACATCCAAATGGATTTATAATCGCCTCCGAATCAGTATCGCTTGACACAACAGGTTCAGAATTCATAAGAGACATTGCACCAGGTGAACTCGTAAAAATTGATGCAAATGGGAAAATTAATTCATACTTTTTCGGTGTACCAAAAAGACATCAATTTTGTATATTTGAGTATATCTATTTTGCCAGGCCCGATAGCTTCATGAACGGAAGACGCATAAAAGCAGGTCGCGAAAGGTCTGGAATGCTTTTAGGCAAGAGAATAAAAAAGAAGAATATCAAGCCAGATATCGTGATCCCTGTTTTTGATTCGGGTTATCCTGCAGCAAAAGGTGTCTCAAAAGAACTGGAGCTTCCTCTTGTTGATGCTATAACAACAAGTCATTATGTCGGTCGGACTTTTATCCAGCCAGGGCAGGCAAAAAGAGTAGCTGCTGTTGGTGGCAAACACAATGTCGTTGCAGATGAGGTGATTGGAAAGAAGGTAGTTGTTGTTGACGACTCAGCCGTGAGACTTACGACAAGTGTGATACTCGCGCGTGAGCTGAGAAAAGCAGGTGCCAAGGAGATCTACATGGCCTTTGCATCCCCTCCTGTTGTTGATCAATGCGATATGGGAATTGATATGAGAAGCAAAAAAGAATTGCCAGCAGCATTATATGAAAATGAGGTTGTTGATGTTATAGAAAAAAATATCTCAGAACTTATCAATGCTGAAGAAGTTATATATCTACCGATTGAAGACACAGCGACAGCAATGGGAGGGAAAAAAGAAGACTTTTATTACACACCATTTGGTGGACCCCACCCGATAAGAGATAAGCAATTACCACTTCCAAAAATGAAAAAAAGGATCAAAGACATACCCAAAATTTGTGTTTTTGCATCAAAGCATTCTAAAGGAAGTAATCTCGGAAAAATAATTGAGAGCATTCAAACGAAGGATTTGGAAGCAGAAATAGTAAATGTTCTTGCAGACAGTAATGAATCATATAGCTTAACCCGTGCAAAAGAAAATAATATTCCGACAACTGTTATACCCTATACAGGTAATTTAAAAGATAAAAATGAAAGGAAAAAATATGAAGAAAAACTTGTAAAACACATCCAGACTATAAAACCCGATCTCCTACTTCTTTCTGGATGGAGCATGGTATTAAGTGATTATTTTATAACAGAGATGCAGAAAATGGAAATTCCAGTGATCAACCACCACCCCGCTCTCTTAACAAATGAGGAGAGTGAAACAGTACAGACCTCAAAGGGACGATTTCCAGTTGTCAGGGGGAATAATAAATTTAAAGCGTCTTTTGAAAGTCCTGCACTAGTATCTGGAATAAGTGTCCATCAAATTCTTCCGGGAAATTTTTATGATGTTGGTCCAGTTGTAATGAAAGCAGAAGTAAGAAAAAGAGATGGTGAATCGCTGGAAGCATGGGAAGAAAGAAATAGAGAGCAGGAATATCTTCTTCTACCAACTGCAATAAAGAGAATTCTTCACGTTATGAAACATGATATCGATATAAATAAAGGAGAATTTAGATGGTGAAGAAAAATAGTATTTTAATAATTGGATCTATGGCACGCGATCATGCTGTCGGATGGAAGCTCAAACAATCTCCAAAAGTTGGAAAAATATATTTTGCCCCAGGCAATCCTGGCACTGAGTTAATTGGCGAAAGCACAGGAATTGGCGTTTTGGATAATGAACAGTTAGTGAAGTTCGCAATTAAACATAAGATAGATCTTTCAATTACAAGTCAGGATGATGCGCTAGCAGGAGGGGTTGTAAATGAATTTCAGAAAAAGGGATTAAAGATCTTCGGAGCTACAAAGGAATCAGCCCAAATTGAATCATCAAAATCTTTTGCCAAGCAATTAATGCAGAGTGAAAATATCCCAACAGCAAAATTTCAGACTTTTAAAAAAGCAGAGGACGCGATAAATTATGTTAAAAAACAAGGTGCTCCAATTGTAATAAAAGCATCAGGTCTTGCTCTTGGAAAAGGTGTGACTGTAGCAATGACAATTGATGAGGCGCTAGATGCGATTGATCAGATTATGGTCAAAAAGATATTTGGTATTGCAGGGACAGAAGTAGTAATAGAAGAATATCTGGAAGGAAAAGAGATTTCAATTCATGTTTTTTCTGATGGTAATACCTACTCAATTTTTCCAACCTCCAGAGATCACAAACCAATATTTGATGGGAACAAAGGCCCAAATACAGGAGGGATGGGTACAATCGCACCTGTTAAAAAAATCTCTGAAAAAGATCTGGAAATAATTGAAAAAGAAATTGTTATGCCAGCACTCGCTGGACTTAAAAAAAGAGGTTACCCGTTTATCGGCTGCTTGTATCCAGGGCTCATGATGACAAAATCAGGCCCGAAAGTAATTGAATTCAATGCGCGTTTTGGAGACCCTGAAATGGAATCATACATGAGACTTCTCAAGACTGATTTATTTGAGATTTTAGATGCATGCACAGAAGGAATCCTATCCAAAATTAAAATTAATTGGGCCCAAAAATACGCCTGTTGCATAGTAATAGCATCTGCTGATTATCCAGCAAGCTCTCATAAGGGTGATGTTATAAATGGACTTGAGAAATATGAAAAAGATAAAAATATTGTGGTATTTCATTTTGCAACAAAAAAAGAAAATGGAAATGTGGTAACAAATGGCGGACGTGTTTTGGGAGTAACAGCAACAGGCTTAACTCTAAATAAAGCACTTAAAAAAGCAAATTCTGCAATTGGTAAAAATGGGATACATTTTGAAGGAATGCAATACAGAAAAGATATTGGAAAGATATTATGACAACTAGAATTGGAATCTTATCAATTGGTTTTGACGCAAGGGCACAGACAAGTCTTAAAAAATTACAGAACTTGGGTTATAAAGATATTACCGATCTTTGGATTATTGACGGGTACACTGTTGACAAATCTTTTTCACAAAAAGAGTTAGAACAAATCACATCCAAGCTTTCAAACCCTGTAACTCAGGAATATATACTTAGGACAGCTAAAACTAGAGTTAAACCAAAAAAGAAATTTGCTTATGTTATAGAAATAGGATTTCTGCCTGGTGTTACTGACAATATCTCGCATACTGCAAAAGAAATTATTGAAGATGGTTTAAAAGTAAAATTTACTGAGTCAGAGGGAATTTATTCATCCCAGATTACATTTCTTGAAGGTAAATTATCCAGAAAAGATGCAGAACAAATTGCATTTAGCATGCACAATCCCTTAATTCAGCGCTCACACATAAAAAGCTATTCAGAATTTATAACAGACGGCGGAATGGATGTCATAACTCCAAAAGTAAAAATAGTCAAAAAACCTCAAGTTGATTTAGTTGATCTAAATGTGAGTGATGAAGAATTAACCAATATAGGAAAATCAGGAATAAAAAATAAAGACGGTTCAAGACGTGGACCCCTAGCGCTGGACCTGACCTACATGAAAACAGTTCAGAAATATTTTAAAAAAGAAGGAAGAAAACCAACTGATATTGAACTTGAATCTCTTGCACAGACATGGTCTGAACACTGTAAGCATACAATTTTCGCTGATCCAATCGATGAAATAAAGGATGGACTTTATAAAACATATATCAAAAAAGCGACAGAAGTAATTAGAAAGAAAAAAGGAAAAGATGATTTTTGTGTTTCTGTATTTACAGATAATTCAGGTGCAATAGCATTTGATGATAAACATCTGATAACACATAAGGTCGAGACCCACAATAGTCCTTCAGCTCTTGACCCATTTGGCGGAGCCATTACTGGAATTGTCGGAGTAAACCGCGATACGATCGGATTTGGTATGGGAGCTAAACCAGTTGCCAATTTCTATGGCTTTTGCCTTGCAGATCCAAGAGTTGATACTCCTTTGTTCAGAGATCCTGAATTATCAAATAAAATGTTATCTAGCAGACGCATTATGGATGGAGTAATAGACGGGGTAAATGCAGGGGGAAATCAATCAGGAATTCCGACTCCTCAGGGATTTGTGTACTTTGATGAACGGTATAGAGGAAAACCATTGGTATTTGCAGGAACGGTTGGACTTATACCCAGAAAGATAAAAAATAAACTATCTCATCTTAAAAAAGCACTTCCTGGCGATCTGATCGTGATGATAGGTGGCAGAGTAGGAAAAGACGGGATACATGGCGCAACATTTTCAAGTGAAATTATGGATAGCAATAGCCCTGCTGCTGCAGTGCAAATTGGGGACCCTATTACTCAGAAAAAATTAAGTGATGCGATAGTTAAGGAAGCTCGAGACTTACTCCTTTATAACAGCATAACTGATGATGGAGCCGGTGGACTGTCTTGCTCTATTGCAGAAATGGCCAAAGAATCCAATGGATGTGTCATAGATCTTGAAAAAGCACCTTTAAAGTATGCAGGACTTGAGCCCTGGGAAATTTGGATTTCAGAATCCCAGGAACGGATGACTCTGGCAGTTCCTAAGAAGAACTGGAAAAAACTCGAGAGCCTCATGACAAAACGTGGCGTTGAAGCAACTGTCATAGGTGAATTTACAAAAAGTGGACGATGTGTTGTAAATTACAATACCAAGACTGTTGTTGATATTGACCTGGATTTCCTTCACTATGGATTACCAAAAAGACAACTGGTGACTAAAGAATCAAGAATTAAGAAGCAAGAATTACGAATTAAGGAACCAAAAAATTTAAATCAAACGTTAACAGAAATGCTTTCGCGATTAAACATGTCTAGTTTTGAATTTATTTCGCAGCAATATGACCACATAGTACAAGGCAACTTTGTTCTCGGGCCACTTCAGGGACGGGGGAGAATAAATAGCGATTCATCAATTATCAGACCTGTACTCTCTTCATCAAAAGGAGTTGTTCTTTCCCAGGCATTGTACCCAAGATACTCTGAAATAGATCCATACTTGATGAGCGCATGTGCAATTGATACTGCCATAAGAAATGCGGTAGCAACTGGTGCAGACCCAGATAGAATAGCACTTCTTGATAATTTTTGCTGGTGCTCAAGTAATGAGCCAGAAAGACTTAGCCAATTAAAACAAGCTGCAAAAGCGTGTTATGATTTCGCTGTCTCTTATGGAACACCCTTTATTTCAGGAAAAGATAGCATGTTCAATGACTTTAAGGGATACGATAAGAATGGAGAAGCAATCCAAATTTCAGTTCCCCCCACCCTTCTTATCTCTTCAATTGGAATAATTGATGATATAACAAAAACAGTCTCACTTGATGCAAAAATTGAAGGTGATTTGGTTTATCTTTTAGGCGATACGAATAATGAGCTTTCAGAATCAGAATATCTTGCAATGAATAACGCAACAGGAAGCAAAGTTCCAGTTGTTGATTCTGATAGAAATAAAAAAATGTATCATGCATTCTATAAAGCTGTACAGAAAAATTTGATTGCTTCAAGCATCAGCATAGGGAGAGGTGGTTTGGCTATTGCGCTCACTAAGAAAGCAATAGGTGGTGGACTTGGAATTAATATATCTCTAAAGGAGATAACGGGAAATGTATCAAGAGATGATTTTGCTCTCTATTCAGAAAGCCAGGGCAGAATGCTTGTAACAATTGAGCCCAATAATAAAATTAATTTTGAGAAAGCAATGAATGGAAATAAATTCAAACTTATTGGAAAAATTACAAAAGAACAAATTATAAGAGTAAATGGACTTGAAGGAAACGAAGTTCTAAATGTAAGGCTCGAAGACGCAGCAAAAGCTTATAGAAAAACATTTAAAGATTATTAAATATGAATAAACCAAAAGTACTTATATTTTCAGGATACGGATTGAATTCGGAAGAAGAAACAGCTTACGGCTTTGAACTAGCCGGTGCTGCCCCGGATATCGTCCATATCAACGACATTGTTGATGGAAAATATAAATTAGACAATTATCAGATACTATCATTTCCAGGCGGTTTTGCATATGGAGATGATACTGGGGCAGGCAACGCATATGCAAATAAAATTAAAAATCACTTGTGGGATGCTGTAAATAGATTCGTAAAGAAAGACAAACTTGTTATTGGAATATGTAATGGTTGCCAAATCGTAAATAACCTAGGTCTTGTTCCGGCTTTTTCAGGAGACTTTGGAGATAGAAAAGTTGCTCTTTCCAACAATGACTCTGCGCGATTTATTACACGTTGGGTAGATCTAAAGGTAAATTCTAATTCCCCTTGGCTAAGCGGAATTGAAACACTATCATTACCCATTGCTCATGGGGAAGGTAAGTTTATTACATCTGACGAAGATCTAACAAAACTTCAGAAGAATAATCAAATTGCATTACAATATATAAAGGGTGAGATGAGTACATATCTTGATTTACCAGCTAATCCCAACGGATCAACTGATGAAATTGCAGGAATCACAGATGAGACTGGACGCGTATTGGGACTTATGCCACATCCTGAGCGTGGAATGTTTTTTAATCAACTTCCCAACTGGCAATTAACAAAAGAGCAGCTTGTACGCCAAGGCAAAAAACTACCAACAGAAGGTCCGGGATTACAAATATTCAAAAATGCTGTAAAATACTTTAAGTAACATGAATAAAAAACACATTATCGCAACACTGGGTAGCCACTCAGCGCTTCAAATATTAAAAGGCGCAAAAGATGAGGGCTTTGAAACTCTGGTCATAACCACACCCGAACGGGTTGCTTTTTATAAAAGCTTTCCATTTATTGATGAGCATATGAGTATCCCCACCTTTTCAGACTTTCCATTAATTGAAAAAAAACTGATTGAAAAAAATGTAATTCTAATTCCGCATGGATCATTTGTTACCTATCTTGGTTTTGGAGCAAATAAGAATATGAAGGTAATGTATTACGGCAACAAACATGTACTTGACTGGGAGGAAGACCGCATGAAACAAAGAGAGTGGCTTGAAAAAGCAGATATCAATATGCCTAAGCTTTTTAAAAACATAGACGACATTAGCTATCCTGTTATTGTTAAGTCATATGGAGCAGCAGGAGGAAAGGGATATTTTTATGCAAGAGACAAAGAAGATTATAAAAACAAAATTAATTCTATGGGGTCAAAACAGTTCATCATTCAGGAATATGTTATCGGTGTTCCTTTGTATATCCACTTTTTCTACTCTCCACTTGACGACAAACTCGAAATAATGAGTATTGATAAAAGATACGAGACCAATGTTGACTCCCTTGGTAGAATTCCTTTATCAGGGCAGCAAGGACTCAAAATCGAACCGAGCTATGTTGTTGTTGGGAATAGTTCACTTGTTCTTAGAGAAGGAATGCTTGCTGAAGCATATGAGATGGGAAGAAGAACCGTGAAAGCATCAAAAAAACTCATCGACAAAAGAGGCCTTTTTGGTCCTTTCTGTCTTGAAACAGTTATAAGTCCCGAACGCGATTTCTATGTTATTGAGATCTCATGCAGAATTGTCGCAGGAACCAATCTATTCACCAATGGCTCTCCATACTCATGGCTATATTATAATGAACCAATGAGTACGGGAAGAAGAATCGCCAGGGAAATAAAGCATGCCATAAAAAATAATACCCTGCCATTAATCCTTGATTAAGATGATTAGTAACAAAACAACAAATAAATCCTATGCCCTTATTAGCGTTTTTGACAAAAAAGGAATAGTAGAAATCGCGAAAATTTTTACCCAAAAGGGCATTCAGATTATTTCAACCGGAGGCACAGCAAAACATTTGACTGAAAATGGCATAAAAGTAATCCCAATTGAAAAAATCACAAACACTCCTGAAAGTTTTGATGGGCGCGTCAAAACTGTGAGCTTTCAAATAACAAGTGGGCTTCTTTTCGACAGGGACAACAAAAGCCATATTAAACAAGCAGTAGATTTAAACACACCCATTATTGATTATGTTATTAGTAACTTCTATAATTTTGCAGATAATCCAGGAATTGAAATGATTGACATCGGTGGCCCAACTATAGTCCGCTCAGCTGCCAAAAACTTTAAAAGTGTTACTGTTTTAGTTGACCCAAACGATTATGGAATCGTCTCAGATCAAGTTTTAAAAAATTCCCATACAACTGAAGAACTAAGAAAGAAACTAGCGGTAAAAGCATTTTCATATGTTGCCAGATATGATTGTATAATTGCCAACTATTTTCAAAGAGATACTGATGGTGCGGACAGATTTGTTTCACTGCAAAACGGCCGCCATCTAAGGTACGGCGAAAATCCTCATCAAAAAGCAAGTTTTTTTAAAGAAGATAAAAACAAAGATAAGCTTGGACTTGGAAACTACAAAACGTTACAGGGAAAAGAAACATCTTTTAACAATTATCTTGATCTTGACGCAGGACTTCAGGCAATTTCACTTATCGGTCAAGATAAACCAGCGTGTGTTATTCTCAAACACACCAATCCATGCGGCGCTGCAACGGCCGCGACAATTGAGGAAGCATTCAAGAAAGCTTGGTTTGATGGTGACCCGTTAGCTGCATTTGGAGGAGTATTGATATTTAATAGACCTATCACAGAAAAATTGGCTGAACAGATGGTTGCAGATAAAAAGTTTTTTGAAATTATTGTTGCTCCTGAAATCACAAAAGGCGCACTTGAAGTATTCTCAAAAAGACCCAAACTCCAATTACTTGAAAATAAATACCTCTCAAAACCTTATCTTTCTAAGTATAAAGACGTAAAAAGAATAAGAGGCGGATTTTTGGTACAGGACTTTGACACTTACGAGCTGACTAAAAAAGACTTGGTTTGTGTAACTAAGAAAAAGCCTACTAAAGAGCAGATTAATGATCTTCTCTTCGCATGGAAGATCTCACAAGTGAGTAAATCAAATTGCGTGGTTGCAGTAAAAAATAACGTACTTGTAGCATCCGGGGTTGGCCAACAAGACCGTAAGCGTTGTTGCGAGCTATGCGTCAAAAAAGCTGTCAAACCATTAACAGGTGCTGTTGCAGCAACAGACGGATTTTTTCCATTCTCCGATGGACCTGATATACTCATAAAAGCAGGCATAAAGGCAATTATTCAACCAGGTGGCTCGATACGAGATCAGGATACTATTGATGCATGTAATAAATCAAGGGTCGCTATGCTAATGACTGGAGTTCGAGCATTTAAACATTAATTATGAAAAATAATAATTATTGCACAATTTACTTAGTTCGCCATGGACAATCCCATGGCAATCATCCCGTTGATACATATGGCCTTGATAAGGAATTAACAGAAAAAGGTCGAGAGCAAGCAAAAGAAGCTGCAAAAAAACTTAAAAAGATTAAATTTGATGTTATTTTCGCATCCCCCTTAATACGGGCGCAGCAAACAGCAAAAATTATCGCAGCGGAGCACAAACTCGCAGTACTTACCAAAGAAATGTTAAAAGAAAGATATCACGGAGTTCTTGAAGGTAGAGCAACTGCAGAAGCAAAAAAAGAAATTAATGAACAAATTACAAAAATGTACAACACTCCATACGACGAGTGGAAAAGCACCCCTCTTGCCGAGGGCCGAGAAACTGATGAGCAGGCAATGTCACGCTTCATAATAGCTCTGAGAGAAATTGCAGTTGCTTATCCTGGTAAAACTGTTTTGACAATAAGCCATACATCAATTATGAGAACATTCTTGGTCCACTTAGGATTCAAATCCTACAAAGAACTTGCAGATTATAAAATTACAAATACCGCATTTGTTAAATTAAAAACAGATGGTATAGATTTTTTTATTGAAGAAACGCAGGGAATAGAACCCAAAGAACATATTAACGCATGAATAACTCAGCTATAACAATTGCGACAATCGGTAGCCATTCAGGACTTGAAGTAGCACGCGGTGCCAAAGATGAAGGATTTAAAAATCTAATAGTCTGTGAGAAAGGCCGTGAGAATACATATGCAAAACACTACAAGACAAATGGTTATTTCGGATGTGTTGATGAATGTATAATTGTTGAAAAATTTGCTGATATTTTAAAACCTGATATTCAGCAAAAACTAAAAAATAAGAACTCAATTTTTATCCCAAATAGATCATTTGAAGTCTATATCAACGATTACGATGCAATTGAAAATACATTTTCTGTACCTATGTTTGGAAATAAGAAACTTCTAAGGATCGAGGAGAGAGGTTTCAAACCAAATCAATACGATCTTCTGGATGAAGCAAAAATACGTTATCCTAAACAATTTAAAGATCCGAAAAAGATTGATCGGGTATGTCTTGTAAAAGTACTTGAAAAAGAAAGAGGATTTGAAAGAGCATTTTTTATAGTTGATAGCTATGAAGATTTCCAGAGACAAACTGAGCAAAAATTATACCTTGGAATTTTCACTGAAGAACAACTTAAAAAAGCAGTTATTGAAGAATTTATCGTTGGTGTTCAGGTAAATTTTAATTTCTTTTACTCCCCTCTTCTGAAAAGGCTAGAACTTCTTGGAACAGACACTAGACGTCAAACAAATTTTGACGGTATAACAAAGCTTCCTATTATTTATCAACAAGAATTGCTGAAAAAAGTAAGTATTTCATATGAGGAAGCAAGTCATACTGCAGTTACTGTGCTTGAATCATTACTTGAGCAAGTATTTGATATGGGAGAAAGATTTGTAAAGGCTTGCAACAAGCTCCAGTCACCTGGAGTTGTAGGACCATTTGCACTTCAATCATTCATAGTCCCAGGACCTCCAAAAAAGGACATTGTAGTAATTGATGTTTCACCAAGATTTCCCGGATCTCCTGGAATAACAGCAACTCCTTACAGTGGGTATTTGTTTGGAGAGCCAATAAATGTTGGAAGGCGAATTGCTATGGAAATAAAAGAAGCAGTAAAACTTGCTAGATTGGAGGAAATAATTTCATGAGTAATAACAAATTGCCATTTTCTGAATTAACAGCAATTTCTCCACTAGATGGAAGGTATAGATCGCGTGTAGAAGAACTGGCTCCATTTGTATCTGAATATGCATTGATTAAATACCGAATGGAAATTGAAATCAAATATCTACTTGCACTCTCTGACGCTGGAGTTACACGTAAATTCACAGAGGAAGAAAAAAATACACTTGAATCTTACTTAGAAACCGATGGAATCACCTTTGAAGATATTCAAAAAGTAAAACAAACTGAAAATGAGACAAGACATGATGTCAAAGCAATGGAAAGAACTTTCCGTTCTATGCTTTCTGGAACAACGCTTGAAGATCAAATCGAAATGATTCATATCGGCTTGACATCAGAAGACATTAACAATATTGCCTACAGACTGACCCTTGTGCGGGGCATTACGGTTTTATTAGAATCTCTAGATCAGATAATAAACGACTTGGTGAAACTAGCTAAAGAAAATAGAGATGTCCCAATGCTTGCTAGAACTCATGGACAACCAGCAGTACCTACGACAATTGGTAAAGAAATTGTGATAGTTGCTGTAAGAATAAACAGACAAGTTGCTAAATTAAAAAAGCAAAAATTAACTGGGAAGTTAAATGGCGCTGTAGGAAATTTCAACGCGTTACAGTATGTATACCCAGATATTGATTGGATTTCCTTCTCAGAAAAATTTATCGCTTCTTTTGATCTAACTCCAAATCTGATTACTACACAAATAAATCAATATGATGACGTTGTTGAATTCCTTCAAATTATAAGTCGTATTAACGGAATACTTTTAGATTTTGACCAAGACATATGGCGCTATATTAGCGACGAATGGTTCATGCAAATTGCAAAAAAAGGAGAAGTTGGTTCCTCTACTATGCCTCAAAAAGTAAATCCAATAGATTTTGAGAACAGCGAAGGAAATCTTGTAGTAGCAAATGGACTGATTGAATCAATGTCCAGAAAACTTCTCATTTCAAGACTGCAAAGAGATTTATCAGATAGCACTACAATTAGAAATTATGGAACTGTATTGGGCTACTCACTGATTGGATACAAAAGCGTTCTAACCGGTCTATCCAGAATTCAACCAAGTAAAGAAAAAATACAACACTCACTAAATAAAGACTGGAGCATACTTAGTGAAGGACTCCAAACTTTACTACGCAAAAATAATTATCCAGATCCATATTCATTTATTGCATCGCTTTTAAGAGGAAAGCACATTGACCGAGAATCCTGGCAATCATTAATTAATGACAGCGAGCTTTCTGAAAGTGTAAAAAAACAGCTCTCCGATTTATCACCTGAGAGATATATCGGACTTTCACCAATACTAACTGATAAAGCAATAAAAGAAATAGAGGATTCAAGTCAGTAAGGATGAAGAAAAGAATAGGAATTGTTGGAGGCGGACAACTAGCTAGAATGATGGCCGATCCTGCAAATAAACTAGGCTTCACGCTTACCGCTATCGACCCAACACCCAACAGTCCAGTAGGACAAGTAGCGCAGGAGATCACTGCTGATTTTAATGATGAGAAAGCTCTTCGGAAACTTGCAAAAAACTCGGATGTATTAACTGTTGAAATAGAGGTCGTTGACGAATCAGGACTTAAAAAACTTTTGGAGGAGTTTAATTCAAACAATATCCCAGTTCACCCATCACCAAAAACCATAGCATTGGTACAAGATAAGCTACTCCAAAAACAATTTCTGAAAAAGAATAAAATCCCAACACCAGAATTTGTTGAAGTAACAACAAAAAAATCTATATCTGATGCTACGAAAAAACTTGGATATCCTCTTGTATTAAAAGCGAGAACTGGCGCATATGATGGACGAGGAAACGCATTGATTAATAATGAAAGTGGGATAGATAAAGCCTTAGATAAACTTCGAGGAAGAAAGTTATACGTAGAAAAATTTGTTCCATTTATTAAAGAATTGGCTGTTATTGCTGCAAGAAGTGTTAAAGGAAAAATTGTCACCTATCCTGTTGTTGAGACAATGCATAAAAATAATATTCTTCACTACCTTCTCTCTCCTGCTCCTATTGATAAAAAAATTGCTTTAAAGGCAAAAGATCTAGCAATTGAAGTTATGAAACATCTCAAAGGTGCTGGTGTTTTTGGGATAGAAATGTTCTTAACCAAAGATGATAATGTGTTAATAAATGAAATAGCTCCCAGGGTTCACAATTCAGGACACCACACAATAGAAGCAAATAAAACATCACAATTTGAACAACACATAAGAGCCATTTCCGGAATGCCTCTCGGCTCAACCGATACGGTTACACCTGCTGCAGCGATGATTAACATCCTTGGAGACAGAACAGGGAAATCAAGTCCAAAGGGAATTGAGGATGCCGAAAAAATCCCTGGTGTAAAAGTACATATTTATGGTAAACTTGAAACTAAGCCGGAAAGAAAAATGGGCCACATAACAGCAGTTGCAGATACACTTGATGCGGCTCTGGAAAATGCAAAGCAGGCACGAAAATTAATAACAATATGAATAATGATCAACCACTAGTAGGAATAATAATGGGATCTGATTCAGATCTTCCGGTCATGAGTGAAGCTGGAAAGATATTGGAAGAATTCGGCATACCGCACGAGGTAGATATTGTATCAGCCCATCGTACCCCTCAAAAAATGTATGACTATGCTAAATCAGCAAGCGAACGTGGCCTAAAAGTGATAATTGCAGGAGCAAGTGCAGCAGCTCACTTGCCTGGCATGACAGCATCAATCACGACACTTCCTGTTATCGGGGTTCCTGTCAAAGGCATAAATCTTGATGGGATGGATTCACTTCTCTCTATTGTACAAATGCCCCCAGGTATTCCAGTAGCAACTGTTTCAATTAATGGTGCAAGAAATGCCGGAATCTTGGCAGCTAAAATAATCGGCATAACTGATCCTGAAATTTCAAAAAAAATTAGCCAGTTTCAGGAAGCTCTTGTTGAAAAAGTAAAAGGCATGGAAGAAAAGCTCGAGAAATCAGGCTACCAATCCCGTGCAGATGAAATAAAAGAAGGAAAACGTTGAACATTTATGATTCAAGATAAAACAATCCTCTCCGCCCTACCTAATGTATTAAAAACAATTGACCTCCCAAATCTCGGAAAAAAACATCAGGGTAAAGTACGGGACTTTTATATTAAAGATGATAAACGAATAACTATCACCACAGACCGCCAGTCAGCGTTTGATGTAATCCTGGGACACATTCCATACAAAGGGGCAGTTCTCAATCAACTCGCTGCCTTTTGGTTCCAAAAAACAAAAAAGATCGTCCCAAATCATATGATATCAATCCCCGATCCCAACGTTCTTGTCTCAAAACAATGCAAAAGTATTCCTGTTGAAATGATCGTAAGGGGATATCTATCAGGATCCACCAAAACGTCAGTTTGGTATTCTTATGAAAAAGGAGAACGCACAATTTACGGTATGAAATTCCCAGACGACATGAAAAAAAATCAAAAGTTGCTAAAACCAATAATTACTCCAACAACGCATCCTGAGGCAGGAAGCAAATTACACGACGAACGATTAACAAGAGAGGAAATAATAAAACAAAAAATTGTCGATAATAAACTTTATGAACAGATGGAGCAAGTTTCACTCAAACTCTTTGATCTGGGAAGCAAGTGGTGTAAAAAACACGGAATAATTCTTGTAGATACCAAATATGAATTTGGATTAAATAACGACCAATTAATTTTAATTGATGAGATTCATACACCTGACTCATCAAGATTTTGGATTGCTGACACTTATCAAAAACACTTGGAAAATAATCTTGAGCCGGAAAACTTCGATAAAGAATTTTTCAGGCTTTGGTATTCAGAAAAAGGTTATCGAGGTGACGGAAAACCACCAGAAATGTCAAATGAATTAATAATCCAGACAACTCAAAGATATATAAGTATTTATGAAAAAATAATTGGTGAAAAATTCAAAGTGTTTGATTATCCTATTGAAAATAGAATTATAAAAAATCTTCAAAAAGCAAAAATTATATAGCATGATTAAACTAGTATCATTTGACTGGAACGGAACTCTCTTCGCAGATACCACTGCACTTGTTAAAGGCGTTAACGTGATCCTAAAGCTATTTAATCATAAACCAGTCACAATTCAAGAATATCGAAATCATTTTGATGTACCGGTTAGAAGAACTTATATCGGAGTTGGGCTTTCAGAAAGTCAGGTCGATAATAATTCCAAATTAATTGCCGAGACCTACCACCCAATATATGAAGCCTCAGCAGCTAAATCACGAACCAGAGCAAATTCTAAAAAACTTTTAAGATGGCTTGAAAAAGAAAAAATCTCATCAATAATATTTAGTAATCATATTGAAGATAAAATCATCATGCAATTAAAAAGATTAAAAATTGAAAGATACTTCTCTACGGTACTTGCTAATTATCATATCGAGTCATCGCAGAAATCCAGAATGAAAAAGGAGAAATTAAGAGAATATATAAAAATCAAAAAACTTAGACCAATGGATGTTCTGATTATTGGAGACACTATTGAAGAAGTTGAAATTGGAAAAGAACTAGGTTGTACAACAATCGCTATTACGAATGGCAGTTGCTCAACATCAAGATTAAAATCGTCAAAACCAGACTTCCTGATTAGTAATTTATCAGAAGTAATTGGAATAATTAATAAACTCAACAACTAGACCTATTTACTTTAACAGGAATGAGTTATATGATGTAGCATATGAAAAAGCAAAAAATGACATACTCTCAGACTGGAGTTAACTACAGTGCGATGGATCCAGTAAAGCTACTTGCACAACTACGGGCAAAATCTACAGGAACCAACCTAAACCGTTTTGGAATGACTGAAGTCGGAGAAAGTCGTGGAGAATCTGCATACGTTTGGGAGGAAAAAGACTCTTATAGAGCATTTGTCATTGAAGGTCTTGGAACGAAAAATATTGTTGCAGATGAAACAAGAAAAATCACAGGAAAAACACACTATGATGCAATCGCACAAGACGCAGTTGCAATGATAGTAAATGATTTAATCGTGGTGGGAGCAGACCCGCAAGTAGTAAATGCTTACTTTGCTGTTGGAAATTCGGACTGGTTTTCAGACGAAGAACGGTCCCGCGATCTGGTTGAAGGATGGGCAAAAGCATGTGATATTACCGGTGCCACTTGGGGAGGAGGAGAATCACCAACGCTTACAGGCATAGTTAACCCGGAAACAATTGACCTTGGTGGATCGGCAATTGGTATCATAAATCCAAAAGCACGGTTAACACTTGGAGATAAATTATCAGAAGGAGATTCAATTATATTAATCGAAAGTAGTGGAATTCACTCCAACGGATTAACGCTTGCGCGCAAAATCGCAACACTGCTACCAAAAGGATATGCATCCAAGTTATCTGACGGAAAAGGATATGGAGAGTCTATACTAACGCCTACACAAATTTATGCCGCTCTTGTAAGAGATCTTTTTGAGAATGAAATTGATATTCATTATATGGTTAATATCACAGGACATGGATGGAGAAAACTAATGAGAGCAAACAAAGAATTCTCTTACGTTATTACCTCTATTCCTCAACCTCAACCCATTTTTGATTTTTTGCAAAAACATTCAGGGAATGATAATCAAGAAATGTACGGTAATTTTAATATGGGGGCGGGATTTGCAATATTTGTTAAATCAAGAGATGCAGAAAACACAATTAAAATTGCTAAAAAACACAAATTCAAAGCAATTAACTCAGGTACTGTTGAGAAAGGTGAGAGGCGAGTTGTTATCAAACCGCTTGATATTATTTTTAAGGGAGAGAGCTTAAAGGTAAGAGCTTAGAGCCAATCGCGGTATTTGAAATAAGCAACTACTCCCATTCCTCCCATAAGTATTACGAGGAATAGCACCCAAACAATATACGGTGAATTTGCAAATGGAAGACCTTTCACGTTCATAGAATATAAATTATTTACAATTACAAATGGGAATGACATTGCAGTAAGCACAGTAAAAAATTTAACCAATTCATTGCTTCTGTTAGATAGGATTGATTCATGACTTGATGAGATTCCCTGAATTAACTCTTTGTTATCCTCAAGCCTCTCCCAGATCTTCTGCAAATGATCTAAAATATTTGACCAATATGGCATCATTTCTCCATTAAGTTCTTTATATCTTCCTTTTTCAAGATCTGCAAATATAGGAAGTGCTGGCTTTATCATGGTTTCAAATACCACGATGTTACGTCTTGTCATAGAAATATCCTCAATTACTGATGCAGATCGACTATCTTCGATTTGCCTATCAATTGCATCAATTGTAGTTGTGATATCCTCAATATAAGAAAAAGCTCCGTCTACCAAAATATCAATCATGCGATATAGCAAATAAACTGACCCCTTACCCATCAATTCTTCTCGATGCTTTGAAGTAATTTTACACATTTCAAACAATTCATCAATTTGTGGAGTAGTCTCGTCATGAAGTACTACAACATAATCTTTGCCTATAAAAAAATCTACTTCACCCACACTTATTCTTTTTTTCCTTGCAGCTTTTGGAAAAATAGGAAGTGAAATTCTATTTGAGATAGCATTGGGAATAAAAAAAGGCTTACTTGGAGCCTTGTCTTTTTTGATCTTAGATGATTGCTGGATAAATGGAATATCCATCACAAGAAGCGAGTAATCTTTGTACGTTTCTATTTTGGGAATTTGAGTTTTGTATAAATAATCCTCCAAGTTAAGCATACTAAATCCAAAATTCTTATTCAAAAATTTAACCTGCTCTTCTGTTGGTTTGCTAAGATTTATAAATGAGACACCATTGTGTGTAACTGTTGGAATATTCATAAGTATGTCCTCCTTGTTGAATTTTAATTCTGCCTGGGGATGCAAGCTAATTATACTATATCAAAGCTTTTAATACTACCCGTAAGACTAATTGTAGTTTGTGTAAATAATGCCTGTCAACCCCGATTAAATCGGAATCAAGATACAATTTTTAATTATGAAGAATAATGGGAATATGATGATGTAACAACAGGCAGATATAATTTCTCTATATATTCCTTCAGCATTCTAGTAGCACTGAACTTTTCGAGAATTAAATTTCGTCCATTTTTCATGAGAGATTCCCATTGTGATTTATCTGCTCCATAATATACTGGCAAAACATCATGCTGCAAAACATCCAATATGCTTTTCTCAACGCTGCCGCTATCTATATCCCATCCAATTTCTTTTGTGTTGACCTCATAAATCCATCCGTCTTTTGTACTCATTGTTAATGTTCCATTCAATGACGCTTTCATTCCGCTTGTTCCACACGCCTCAGAGCCAATCACAGGAGTATTGAGCCAAATATCACATCCTGTGTTCATTATTCTTGCTAGTGTCACGCTGTAGTCATTTAAATAAACAGCTGTGCCGGGTAATTCTTTCTCCATGATCTTTTTTATTTGATTTAACATATCACGCCCGTCATCATCTGACTGGTGCGCTATGCCCCCCATCACAATCCTAATTGGTTTTTCAGGAGTTATTAGACTCTTAAGTCTTTGAATATCTCCCAAAATGCTCATAGGTCTTTTATATCGGACCATTCTTCTTGCCCATCCGATAATCAAGTCATTTTCTCCCCATTCGTTTCCAGTTTGTTTGTTAATATGCTCTAGTAATACTTTTTTATTTTGCTTGTGGGATGAAATTAAATCCATCCCTTCAGTCTTGTCCCAAGAAGGCAAATGAATACCGTTTGTAACATATTCAAACTTATATTCGCTCCAAGATTTGGCAGCTTCCATAGCATGCAATGCGCTTACTGCATTTATTCTCCCCGCCAACCTTAGACTCATTAAAGACATTGAGAAACTACTTGAATCTTGTATATTTCCGAGTGCCAATATGTCATATAGTGGCACTTCAAGCTCTGTAGCATAGCGACTCAGCAAAAAAGTAAACAATTCATTACTAAAAATTTCATTCCCTGATGCGACAAGGGTATGATTTGTAAATACCACGTGATGCGTAGAGAGTATCATTGCCTCTTTAAAGCCAATTTTGCGCTTATTCATCTCGTGTCTTATTATTTCAAGATAAAGCATCGCAGAATGCCCCTCATTCATGTGATAGATTGAGGGCTGGATATTCATTTTTTCAAGCAAACGAAATCCACCAATTCCGAGAATCATTTCTTGCTTCAGCCTGGTCTCTTTATCTGCATCATAAAGCTGGTATACAATTTGTCGATCAACATGAGAGTTCTCTTCAACATCTGTGTCCAGTAAATAAACAGGAATGCTATCATTTTGCCAAACCCATGCTTTAACAAAAACATCATGATCTTCTATGGGAACCTGGATAAGAATAGGATTCTGATTTTTATCAACAACTGGTTTGAGACCTTGTTCCTCAGGAGTTAGCAATATTGAATTAGGCTGCTTGTGGGGCGCATCAAGTGAACCATATTTATTTTGATAAAAAAGACCTAATGCAACTGCAGGGATCTTCTGGTCTCCTAACTCTCTAACATAATCTCCTGCCAGAACACCAAGGCCTCCTGCGTACGTTGGTAATAAATCAGATAATGCATATTCTACAGAAAAATAAGCAATTGGCTTTTTTTTAAAAAAATCCATGTGCTCACTTCCTCTAAAATCTTCGAACCATTTTTTTAAATCTTCCATAAATTATGTAGTATTTTTATTTGACACTACTGATTTATACCACTTATCGTATTCCACTGCAGCATGATCCCACGAAAACTCAGAAAGCATACAATTTTTAACAAGCTCTTTCCAAAGCACAGGAGCATTATATATAGTCAATGCTTGGATAATAGCACCATATAATGCCCATGAATCAATTCTATTGAAAGAGAAACCATTTCCTGAACCAACATTCGGATTAAAATCTGTAACTATATCATTCAGTCCTCCTGTTCTCCTAACAATTGGCACACATCCATATCTTATAGCCTCAAGCGCTATTATCCCTCCTGGTTCAAATATACTTGGAATAAGCATCATATCAGCCCCAGCAAAAATTTTTCTTGGCAATTTAAAATCAGGCCGAAGATGCAATGCTACTTGATCAGGAAATTTTTTCTGAAGAACTGTCAGCTCAAGCCGATATCTATCAACACCTGTTCCCAGAATTACCATCTGAACATCTGGTCTTTCTTTAAATAGGTGCGGTAGAACCTCAAGAATCATATCCAATCCTTTTTGATCAACCAACCTACCACTGAAAGCAAGCAAGGGACGCGTTGCATCTATGGGAAGTTTGAAGATTTTTTGAAGATCTTTTTTATTTATTTCACGAGCAGAAATAAAAGAATGACTATCAAATTTTTTTTTGATATTTAAGTCTTTCATCGGATTGAACTTCTCTGTATCCAATCCATTTAATATGCCCGTTAACTTACCCCTTACCGTACTTAACACATCGTCCAACCCCTCTGCATACTCTGGAGTCGTTACCTCTACTGCATGAGTTTGACTAACAGTGCTGATAGCATCTGCATAAATAAGGCCACGTTTGAGTGGATTCTGCGACTGAAACTTGGGGGAAAGAATTGGATATAAATTACATTTTCCATCATCGTAATCTTCTTTTGTTCCATATTTAAAATCATAGTTACCTTGATGTGAGAAATTATGTACCGTATACACTATGGACGTATTTTTAAACATCTCAGCATATCTTGGAGTACGGCGGGCAAAATCAATCAAATAACCTGTATGCCAGTCATTGCAATGAATGATGTCAGGCCACCAATTGGTTTTTTCACGAGTTTGATATAGCCATTCAAGAACTCCTTTTGATAATAGAGCAAAACGAATATGGTCATCCTTATAACCATACACATTTGCACGGAGTTCATAATACTCACGATTCTCAAGAAAATAAGTATCGACTTTGTTCTTTTTATCTTTAAAAGACAAAACATTGCAGATTAACGTCTGTCCCGTATCAGGTGCATTCTCAACCGGAAGTACAAGTTGACTAAATTCCGTAGATAAGTTCCACTTTTTTTGCGGGCTTGAGTCATCCATCGTTCCATATTTTGGAGTAAATATTCTTACATCATGTCCTAACTTTCTTAATGCTTTTGGCAAAAAATACATAACTTGAGAAAGTCCACCAATTGACACAAAGGGAGCAACTTCAGCAGAAACAAAAAGGATATTCATATTTTGATAAACTCATATAATCCTGAGCTGACTCGAGGGATCATGCCTACATCATATCATAAATACCCATGTCTTGGGGAAACTAAAACACTTCAACTCTAGTACCAACATCTGCAAAATTATATACCCACTGAGAAGCAGCTACTGGTAAATTTACACACCCATGGCTTGCTCTGGTACCAAAGCTATTATGCCAAAATGTACCATGGATTGCATACGCACCATAAAAATACATCACATTAGGAACATTTTTAATAAAATAAGGTTCATATGGAGGATAACTACCTTTCATATTCTGAAGCGGAAGCTTGCGGTATATCTTAAAACTCCCTTTTACAGTAGGCGTATAATACATTCCTGTCGAAACAGGTGACTGAAATACAATCTTGCCCCCTTCCCAGGCATACAGCATCTGCTTGCCTCGATCAACCGTTATGAGTTTGCCGCTGGTTATAATTTGTGCGGTAGCATCGGAAGGAAAAAGGAAGAAAGTGAGTAAAAATAATAAAGTCAAAAACTTTTTCATTTCACTATCAGAATAGCATAATCAATTCAAACTTGCCAGACTACTTTTCACTACTCCTTACATAATCAGCTATTAAAACACATGCCGCCATAGATAGAGAAAGTGCAAGTTTTTAGGGTTTTTGAATTCTTAAACGTGCGGCCCCCCTCCTGACAGTCTCTTCTTGAAATGGTATTTTTATACTTCTCAAGCTATCAAGAAGCGCACGGCCATTTCTAATTTGCGCTGACGACCAATCATCCCCAGAAATCCAATCAAATAATTGCAATTCACCACCCGGTTTTAAAATCCGTACCGCTTCATGGACTGACCTAAGGAAAGCATTACGGTCTTTGCTTAAAAAAATCGTAAGAGCTAAATTTGAATATGCAAAATCAACGCTTTCGTCTGGAAAAGGCAAGGCTCTCGCGTCTGCTGCTATGTATGAGCTATTCTCTGTGTCTCGAGCATCATTGCTGAAATCAAGAAGTGCTTTTTGATCTATACCAAAACTTGCCCAACTCGTAGTAGAGGGATCAAAAGGATAATCTAGTGTAAATTTCTTTTCTCCCACTTTTCTTTCTTCTTGCCAGAACGTTCGATCCCTAGAATAATAGTCTGCATTTTTAATAAGCCTGTCTATATTTGAGTAACCGATATCCACACCAAAAGCTATTGCTCCTTTTTTTCTAAGCCTGGCAACCATATTTGACGCACCAGATCCGATATCCACAATCACTTTCCCTTTGATCTTTCTGGGAAAATTTATAACCCTAGCAACCGATCTGCGATCTATTGAAGAGACAATCACATTTTCAGAACTATAATGATTTCGTGAACTATTTCCTGCTCTTTCTGTCATGGAAGGGATTATAGCAGACTTGACCAAATTTTTCATGCTATAATAGGCATATGACTGCACACGAGATTATCAATAAATACATTTCGTTTTTTGAAAAAAGGGATCACAAAAGAATTCCAAATTCGCCACTTGTTCCTCTTAACGACCCGACAACTTTATTCACCAACTCAGGCATGCAGCCTCTTATTCCATATCTGGCCGGAGAAGTGCATCCTGAAGGAAAAAGATTTGTGAATGTTCAAAATGTTTTTAGGGGCCAGGGAGCACTTGACGATATAAATGAAGTTGGGGACAATCGGCACCTAACTCTCTTCCGCATGCTCGGAAATTGGTCTCTAGGAGATTATTTCAAAAAAGAACAATTACCGTGGATTTTTCAATATATTACTAGTGATCTTCAAATTAAATCCGAAAATCTGTATGTGAGCGTATTTGGAGGACATAATGAGTTTTCAAAAGACGAAGAAGCTATTTCTATTTGGACTGATATTTTTGAAAATGCAGGACTAACCTCAAATGATAGAATTTTTACTTATGACGCACACAAAAACTGGTGGTCAAGAGCAGGTATCCCCGAAAATATGCCTGAGGGAGAACTGGGAGGACCTGATAGCGAAATATTCTATGATTTTGGTAAAGAATTAAAACTTCATGAGCAAAGTAAATACAAAGATAAGGCATGTCATATTAACTGCGACTGTGGCAGGTTTCTTGAGATTAGCAACAATGTATTTATGCAATTTAAAAAACAAGCAGGTAATGCTTTTGCTAAATTACCTAAACAAAATGTTGACCATGGCGCAGGAGTCGAAAGGTTACTGATGGCAGCCGAGAATCAACCCGATGTTTTCTTAACTTCTCTTTTTAAACCTGTAGTAAATGAGATCGAGAAACAAAGTGGTAAAGATTATGATTCACAGACTAGAGAAATTCGCATGATAACAGCTCATTTATCCTCATCTTGTTTTATAGTTAATGCGGGAATCAGTCCGTCAAACACTGATCAGGGATATATTTTAAGAAGATTAATCAGAAGATCAATTGATAGTTTTAATAAAATCGGGGGGAAAGAATTAAAACCGATTATCGAAGCAATTATTGAACAATATAAAGAAACTGATCCTGATTTAGTAACAAACTTTGAAAAAATTCAATTAACATTGCTTGAGGAAACTACAAAATATCAATCAAGCTTAACAAAAGCCAAAGCTTTTCTTATTAAGAAATATAAAAGCGTTGGTGACGAATTGATGGGGAAATCAGAAATATCAGCTGATGACGCATTTATAATTTATACAACCCATGGGCTTTCACCTACTCAAATCAAAAGCCTGGGGTATGCTTTTGATCAAAACGCTTTTTCTGAAAAAATGAAGGGTCATAAGGATTTATCAAAAGCAGGGGCAGGTCAGAAATTTAAAGGGGGCCTTGCAGATAGTCAACAACGAACAGTAATGGGACATACCGCAACCCATCTTATGCACCAGGCACTTCGTGATATGTTCGGAAAAGAGCTTCATCAAACAGGATCAAATATAACAACTGAAAGAGTGAGGTTTGATTTCAATTTCGATCGTAAGCTAACGGATGATGAGGTGATGCAACTAGAAAATGTTGTGAATAAAAAAATTGAAGAGAATCTCCCAGTACATTTTGAGATGATTCCAACTGATTTGGCCAAAAAAATGGGGGCAATTGGACTATTCGATAATACGTACCAGGATACCTCCAAAATATATTTTATAGGTGGGAATTCAAAAAATCCTGAAGATGCATATTCTATTGAATTTTGCGGAGGACCACATGTCGAATTTACAGGGAAGGTAAAATCATTTAAGATAATAAAGCAGGAAGCTTTAGGGCGTGGACAAAGGAGAATTTATGCAAGTGTCGGATAACAACTGTAAATAAAGTACTAAATGAACTAGTATTAAGTATAAAGAAGTAAATATTATTGTTTTTGTCCTTAATACTTACTACAAAATACTTTATACTTTAAATTATGAAGCTGCCAATACCCTTTATAAATCGTAAAAAAAATGCGAGTGGTTACTACCTCGCCTTACTTCTGACTGATGAAAAAATAAGTAGTGTAATTCTTGTTGAAGAATTTGGAAAAATCAAAATAGTTGGCAAACACCAAGAACATCTTTCCACCCCACTTGAATCGCTTGAGCAAGATGAACTTATATCTCTAGTTGATAAAACAATAAGTCGGGCAGAAGAAATCCTTCCACCAAATATCGAAACACATAAAACAGTCTTCGGTGTGAAAGAAAAATGGGTTGAGAAAGAATCAAAAAAAATTAATAAGGAACATCTAGCAAAGCTTAAGAAAGTATGTGACGCATTAGACCTAACTCCAATCGGATTCATGGTAATCAGCGAAGCAATCGCAAATCTTATTCAGTCTGAAGAAGGAGCTCCCTTATCAGCTATTCTTGTTGAAATGGGCAAGAAATCAGTACATGCAACACTTTTCCGAGGTGGCCAAATAAGCGAATCAGCATCTGGTCATGTTGAGCACTCGCTCCCTGCAACAGTTGATACTTTATTAAAACAATTTACTGCACCGGTATTACCTGCGAAAATCATACTGTCCCACACATCTGAATCAAAGAATATTTCTCAGCACTTTCTCAGTCATGAATGGAGCAAAAGCTTACCTTTTTTGCATGTCCCTCAGATAAGTGTTTTACCTGAGGATTTTGATGCAAAAGCTGTAGCTGTTGGAGCTGCCAATCAAATGGGATTTGAAATACTGGGAATTGCTGATACTACGCTCCATGAATTATCCGCTGAACACAAAGCTCCTGATGATTTACCTGATGAGTTAGTAGCCCCTCCCCCATCTGAAATAACTTCTGCTGGTGATAATTTCGGATTTGTAACAAATGAGGACATTGCAAATCAACCGGTTCAGAAACATTTTGTAGAAAAAGTAGTTGAAAATGAAAAAAACCTAGAAGTATACCTTGATGAACAGTCAGATCAATCAACTGAAAAAATATCTCACACAAACGAAAATTTTAATGAAATTATAGATTCCAAAGATGAAAACGAACCGCATGAATCCAATACAAGCCGGAGAAAACAGAAGTTAAATTTCGCAAGTTTAATTTCCAGAATTCCTAAAGTTGCGCTCCCAAAAACTCTCAAATTACCTAAATTTCTAAAAAATAAAGGAGCAGTAATTCCCCTGGCAATCGTTGGAGTACTTTTAATTGCGGTTGTTGGTATTACAGCATTTTATTTTTATAATGTAAAAGCGGAAATTATTCTTTCTGTAAAACCAAAAGAGGTCACACAAGTAGAAGCAATTTCAATCTCAACCACTTCAGGAAATGATTTTTCAGAAAAAATTATTGCCGGTAAATCTGTATCAATTGAGGTTAACGGCGAAGCCACAACGGACGCAACAGGCAAAAAAGATACAGGCAATAAAGCAAAGGGCTCTGTAACGATTTACAACAGCGCCGATTCAAAAGCGTCCTTAAGTAGCGGAACTGCAATTAAATCAAGTAATGGCTTAACATTCACTCTTGATAAAGATGTTGACTTAGCTTCTGCATCAGGCGATATTTTTACCGGAACCAAACCAGGTACTGCTCAGGTTGGTGTAACTGCAAAAGATATAGGAACAGAATCCAATCTCCCTTCGGCAACAAAATTTTCTATAGGAGGAAATAGCAGCCTCGCAGCAAAAAACGATAGCGCATTCTCTGGAGGATCAAAAAAGGTATTAAATGTTGTGAGTAAAAAAGATATTGATAAACTCAGGACTGATCTCCCGGAAAGTCTTGAAAAAAAAGCAGAAGAGGAATTGGCAGGTAAAAAGACTGCTGATGAGATCATCTTACCTACCTTAATAAGCAGCGCGATTTCAAATGAAAAATTTGATAAAGATGTTGATGACGAAGCAAAACAATTAAAACTCACAGCTACAGTTAGCTTTGAAGGAATTAGCTATAATAAGTCTGATCTTTTAGATTTTGAAAAATCTGTTTTAAAAGATAAATATTCTGAGGATATATCATTTGCAGAAAATGCAATTACAAATGAGATATCTGCTATTAAAGTGAATAAAAATAAAGGTATTGATGCAAATCTTAAAATTACAGCTGGCCTATTACCCAAGATAGATAATACAGAAGTAGTAAATAAATTAAAAGACAAATCTTCAAAAGAAGCCAAACAAATTCTTTCAACACTTCCTCAGGTTACAAAAAGTGAAATAAAATATTCACCAAATATTTTTTTCTTGTCCGGAATTTTCCCAAGGCTTCCAAAGAATATTATAGTATCTGTAAAATCAGAATAACATCAATAAAAGTATGACGAGCCAAATATACAAAAAGACAAAGAAAAAAAATGTTAAAAAAACAGTTCGCTTTGTAGGACTTGGCTCATCAGTAATTGGAATTCTTTTTGGTCTTTATGTCTTTTTTCCATTATTATCTTGGGAATTATATATTAAACCTGTTTTTGCAAGTTCATCTTATGCTTCTCCCATACCAAAAAATACAGTTATCACAAAAAACTATTTAAAAAGTCTTGTAAGTAGCACAGGCAATATGCTAAATGGAATTGACTACAACAATGCTACAAATTGGCTGCCACCAACCTATAAAGACAATATCGAAAATCAATCTGTAACTGTGTACTCCATCTCAATACCCAAAATTGACCTAGAGAATCTCATGGTTTCAGCAGCCAATACAGACCTGACTTCTAATCTAGTCCATTTTCCCGGAACTGCTATACCCCCACAGAAAGGAACTGCAGCAATTTTCGGACACTCAACTCTACCTCAGCTTTTTGATAGAAAAAATTACAAAACTATATTTGCAAATATTCATGAAGTTCAAATAGGGGATGAGATTATCGCTGAGGTAAATAAAACGCGATATAAATATAAAATTTTCAATATTGAAATTACAGATCCAGAAGATACCTCTTATCTCACGCAAACATATGATGCGAGTTATATATACATCATAACTTGCACACCTCCTGGAACAACATGGAAAAGACTTATTGTTAAAGCAAGACTCGAGAGATCATAATTTATGCAAGAAAACTTAAGACAGTCAAAAATAATTATTTTACTAAAGCAAATATGGCCATTTATTAATAGGATTTTAAATGCCATCTTTTATTTTATACTTAATCTAATTAGGTACTTTTTCAAAAGCGCAGTTAAAATGATAAAGGGAGAATACTAATATGACAGACCCAGCTGCGCTTTCTGCGATTCAAAAAAAGTTATCAGGTAAAAACCTAAACTATAAAGAAATATATGCTGTCATGGATGAAATAGCTCATGACAGACTCGGCACAGTGCTTACCACATATTTTGCAGCATCAGGCTATGCCAAAGGATTCACGAATGAGGAATTATTCTATTTAACTGAAGCGATGATAAATACTGGCGAAAAGTTGGAATTTAAAGGGATTGTTGCAGACAAACACTCAATTGGAGGCGTACCAGGAACAAGAACTACGTTAATTGTGATTCCCATTATAGCGTCAGCTGGTTTTACAATTCCAAAAAGCTCATCACGCGCCATAACAACACCTGGTGGCACTGCAGATGATATGGAAGTTATAAGTCCAGTAACATTTAATAAGGAACAAATTTACAAGATTGTTGAAAAAACCAATGGATGTATTGTTTGGGGAGGTGGAGTTGATATAGCTCCAGCTGACGATGAACTAATTAAAGTAGAAGAACCATTACGACTTGAGAGCTATGATAAGATATTGGTATCAATTATGGCTAAAAAGATTGCTTTTGGCTCAAATCATATAGTGATCGACCTACCATATGGGGAACATGTAAAAGTCCATTCACTGCATGATGCAAAAGAGGTAGAAAGTAGATTTGAGTACCTCGCAAAAAAATTCTCAGTTAAATTAAAAGTAGTAGTACATAAAACTGAGCAACCCTGCGGTCGAGGAATAGGTCCTCTTCTAGAAACAAGAGAGGCTCTTATGGTGCTTGAGCAAAAAAATGATAGACCCCTTGATCTTGAGAAAAAAGCATTGACCTTATCAGGCGAATTACTCGACCTATGTCTGAAAGATTCCCCAGAGCAACTTCAAAAAAGCATAGAAAAGGAATTCGGAGACGGCTATAACTGGGCAAAATACATCTTATCCAGTGGTCACGCACTCAAGAAATTTAAAGAAATTATTGGCGCACAAGGTGGCAATTCTGGTATAATAAGCGAGCGATTGATGCCTGGAAAATACTCCCATCAAGTAATCGCAAAGACTCACAGTGTTGCTAAAAAGATAGACAGCACATGTGCTACTGCCATAGCTAAGATATTGGGTGCACCAGAACAGAAAAAAAGTGGGGTGTACCTAAATAAAAAAATTGGGGAGAACATAACAAAAGGGGATCCAATTTTTACTTTATATAGCGAAAAGGAATATAATCTCGGAGAGGCAGTTCATTCACTGAAAAACTTTCCAATTTTAGAATATTAATATAATGAAAAAGTTCTCATTCATAATTGTTTTATTCATACTAGTAATTGGCGGATTTCTAGCCTGGTGGTTAAATGGCACTGCTGCTGTCAACCCCCTCAACAAAGACCAAAAATCATTTTCTATTAAAAAAGGTGAGGGTGTCAGAGCAGTTGCCAACAATTTAAAAGCCCAGGGCTTAATTAAGGATCCGGTAATATTCTATTTGGTCGTAAGAAGATTGGGAATTGACAGTAAAATTCAAGCAGGTGACTTTTTTATATCTCCCTCACTAAATGCTACAGAAGTAGCCAAAGCTCTTCAAACAGGCACCTATGATGTCAGGATCGTTATCCCTGAAGGAAAAAGAGCCGAAGAAGTTGCGGATATCTTAAGAGAAAGAGTTGGTTCATATAATGAGTCATGGAGAGCAAAATTAACCCTCAATGAAGGATATCTTTTTCCGGATACATACTCATTTCCAAAAGACGTAAATATCGATCAAGTGATTTCAGTCATGAGGGATAATTTCGAAGCCAAATATTCACAGATTGAAAAAGATGGAGGATTAAATCTATCAAAGAAGGATGTGGTCATCTTGGCTTCAATGGTTGAAAGAGAAGCGAAACATGATCAAGATAGACCGATTGTTGCATCCGTACTATTCAATAGGCTAAATGCAGATATGCCACTTTATATTGATGCTACCATTCAATACGCCATAGGTACACCCAAGAAATGGTGGCCTACCTTGACAGACACAGGGGGCAATGTGGCACCTAACTCACCCTATAATACCTATACCCACGCTGGCCTCCCTCCAACGCCAATCTCAAACCCTGGAATAGAAGTTATCAAAGCAGTACTCAACCCTGCCAAGACAAATTATCTATATTACATTACTGATAAGTCAGGAACAAACCGATATGGAAGATCGCTAGAAGAACACAACGCCAATATTAAAAAGTACGGCCTCTAATTTTTCTTTAATCTGAAAAGTCTTTTAACTGTTCTTTGCGGCTTTGGGGAGTGAACGATTTCTGGTTTTGTATTATGACTTTTCTCATGTTTAACTTCCTCTTTTGCTAACAATTTTGGCTTTTCAATCTCAATATGCTCTATTGCTCTTTCTTCTGGCTCCAGATAATCATTCTCTTCAACTTCTTTAATTATCTTTTTATCAAGATTGTCCTGAAGCGTTGAAAATTTTTCCAGTCCTTTTTCCGTTAAATCGCTAAGAATTTCCCGACCTTTTTTTGTAGTAAAAAGAAGAGCTGCAGCTGATCCCAAAATCAAACCCAGCATAAATCCATTTCCATTTTGGTTGTGATGATTATTTTCTTTGTGGTCCATAGCAGAAATTTTAATTTTTAGTTGAATTTAATACAATATAAGTTAATCAGTTTCTCTTTTCTCTTCTTTTTGTTTTCCCAAAAAATTGTTTATAAATTTGGCAATTGTAAAGAATGAGCCAGATTTTACACCCATAAGTAGTGATGAAAGGGCTGAAAGCGGTTCTTCGATATTTTCAGTAATTGAGTTGGCATTATCTAATACCTTATTTGTTTTCTTAATTGTATTACGCAATTCTTTAAGAATATAAAATACTTGGATACCTAGGACTACTAAAAGTATAGTCAACACAATTATTACGAGAAGCAATACGATTTGGACAGGATCTACCATAGTCTATATACGTTACAGCATGAAAACATCTCTTGTCAATAAAGCAATTTGATTCAATTGTGCACAGGTCAGCACATGGTATACACTTTCGGCAAAAATATATCATCTACAGAAATGCGTGTTTAAGGATTGCTAAGATTAGGTACAGCATGATAGGAGGTGATGTAGATGATAACTGGAATCCATTTGGATTACA
>DATLDE010000005.1:0-280005 GCA_035526025.1 Candidatus Limnocylindrales bacterium
CCGATTGCATTAAGAATTGCGCTTACATCACTTTTTCTCTTAGTATCATTTGACTGTGCGAATTGTCTTGCTGGGTTAATGGCGATAAGTGTTATTGCTAGAAGAATTGCGAGGATACCGATAACGACGAGTAACTCAATAAGAGTAAATCCTTTGTTTAGTTTTTTAAGCTTGTATATATTCATATTAGATTTATTTTTTCTTTCTTTTTATAGACCTTATTGATTTTGTTGATTTTGCTACTTTACTGTGTGTTGTTTGACTAGCGAAATACATAAGTCCTATTAAAAATCCAGCTCCTATTATAGTGGCTACTACATATCCCTTTAGCGCATAAGGATCTTCAAAAAAATAGTTCTGATTTTCCTGAAATTTCCAATAAAGTGTAAACACAATACCCAATGACAGAAGTGCAATTAGTGCTTTTGCGGTACTGAGGTGCTCGTGTTTTTTCATATGTTATCTTGTTGCAGTAATTACAGGAGTTAATTGACCTACTCCAGCTACAGTTACTCTGTTATCAAGTGCGCTTTTTACAACTGTATATCCTGTGTTGTAAGGAGCTGCACATGATGCAGGTATTGCTCCTGTTGGTGAGCCTGTTGTTGGATCAGATGGTAACTGAGCGATGTAAGCTGTTACCAAAGCTGTACAAATATCTGCTCCTGTATCAGAGATTGGCTGTACAGTTGTAGTAATTTCATTTAATGCTGGATTTGCATTATCTCCTGGAAGAGTTCCAGTATTAGTCGCAGAGTATTGTCCGATTGCATTAAGAATTGCGCTTACATCACTTTTTCTCTTAGTATCATTTGACTGTGCGAATTGTCTTGCTGGGTTAATGGCGATAAGTGTTATTGCTAGAAGAATTGCGAGGATACCGATAACGACGAGTAACTCGATGAGAGTAAATCCTTTGTTTAGTTTTTTAAGTTTTTGGACAGTCATGTTTTTTGATCAATTTCTTGATCTGTATTCATTATTGAACAAATAATTAATTCTTGTCAATAGAGTAAAAATTGAAAGATATACGAAAAGATAGGTTCAGTTACACTGGTTGCTGCTGACTTCCTATATAAACTACTACCAATATGATAATTAAAACTGCAAAAATCCCTATCATCATAAATAATCTTTTGTTGCTTTTTTTACCCGGCTTATCATCAAAGTCTTGGACAACAAAATCTTTTTTCTCTCCTTTATCATTGTCTACTTTTTCTACAACCGGCTGAAATGTCTTATCCTCTTTCAATAGATTGTTTTCCCGAACCATATCAGCCTGTTGAAAAATAATATTTGCAGAAATAATATCCATGACTGGTTTGGAACCGATATTGTTCTGAAAAACCACCCCAGGATATACAGCGCTGACTTTAAATCCCACTTTTTCAAATGCATTTTTTACTGCTATATAAAAATCCTTATTCACTGCCAGAACCTTTGTTCCATTTCTGAGGGGAAAATTCCTGGTAGCCACATTTTCAAACGGAATATGATCAATAAAAGATTTTACATCTTCTTTTTGCTTTTCCTGGTCTTCAGAGCTAGAAAGAATTGGAGCAACTTGGGCATCTATTTGTGGATTACCTGCCTGAATCCTTACAGGGAAAATAAAGTCCTTAATAAAGCATGAATTATCTGCTAATACGAGCAGCAACTCAGACGACATAATTTTATTATTTTCAACAAATAGCTTTATTAAGCTTGCAAGTAAATCAGAATTTATAATTTCCAGATCACGAACGATTTCAGGAACAAAACGAAACTCAATAATCTTAACCAATCCTGGCGAGTAAAAATCAAATTTATCTTTTTGCAAAAAAATTATTCCCGTACCTGTTGTCATATCAAAATACCTCCTTATGTGAGATTACATTCAAAGTTTCATTTTCGTATCTGGCATTTACTTCTACTTTTTTTATATAAAATCCTTTTTGTCCTTTTGATGAAATAACATATGGACTTATTGTGGTTCCGCTACCAACAACTTGCACGGTAGCACTACCTGATCCCACGCTTAAAGTTTCGCCTACATAACTTGGATCGCGAAGAAGTCTGATAAGCGCATTGTCTGCACCGCTTTGCGCGATCTGATATGCAACGACTCCCTCCTGCACCCTAGTTCCGCTTATGGAATTTACACCTATCACAAGTATAGCTGCTGTTGTGACAGTAGTTGCAATTACCGTAAAAAATATTAATGTTACGAGTGCTTGACCTTTCATTGTAATCCAAGTGTTGTTTGAAAAGACTTTGTTTCAATACCTTTTGTTTGTTTTATCTTACTTGTTAATCTGAATTTTACCTGCACAGTGTCTGTTCTGTTCCCGACACCTAGGCGCTGAAATGAAAGATCACTCACTTGTGTGGCATTGCTATTAAGACTATTTACCCCCAGATCGTTTGTGAGCTGCAAATTTCCTGATCCATCTAGTGCATAAGTATAGTCTATTGGGTTTATTTTAATTGTCAAAGATGCACTTGTTGTTGCACTAGGAGTAGCAGGAATTACAATTTCTGACGCACGTTGCATATCATATGCGAGGCGTGCTATTACAAATTTACCATCCTGATCAATGCCCGATGTAGATTGCGAATCAAGACTTGTGTCAATTATTTGCCCAAAAAGCGTTGTCATCACTCCAATTAAAATTGACAGTATTCCCATCGACATGACTAACTCGATAAGTGTAAAGCCTTTAAATTTTTTCATATTAATCAAGATCAAATGTTAACGAATTAAGCATGTAATAGTAGACATATGCAAATGTTGCGGTACTCCTATTGCTTCCCAACCCAAAACTTTTACCTGAATACTGCATAATAGACGCAATATAACTCGTTCCCAAAGGCCCATCAGTATATAAATTACCCTGAACCCCATCAACAATTATTGGCGTGATAAGGGCACTTGCAGCATTACCACCCGCTGGAAGAAGAAAAGAATCAGTCAAGCCAAATCCAATATATGGTGCATTTGGATCATTAAAATTTACATTTGGTGGATATAGAGCAACTCCCTCTTGTCCATTATTTAAAGAGTAGACAAACTGCCAATTATAAGGATAATTTATCGCATATTTCCCTTCATTGTTGGTGTATCTCGCCCATCTAACATCATCTGGCGGAGTTCCAGGCGGTATGTATGTAATTGTTGATCCATCAGGATTTTTAAATACTACTCTTATATTATCAACTTGCTGATTACTGGTAAGATCATTCGCGACATTGGTGTTTGGATTTATAGTTCCCTGAATAGTCTTAATTGCAGATCCCCCTGTTATAGTTTGGATAACTTTTGTACCATCAGGCTTTAGCTGCACGACGGTTGATTTACTTGTAATCTCATTTACAATATTGGGGGGTGGTTTCACTGTGTTATCAATATTTTTTGCAGGAACGGTATCATCTTTTTTACTAACTCCAAAAAGAAATCCAAATATATTGGCTGGTTTTTTTGACGGATTAGGGTCATTATTGGTTGATTGATTTGTTGACCTAGGTCGGGGTATATATCCTGGTGATTTTTTTCGCTGGATGGGCAATAAAAATGTAATAATTAAAAAAATAACAATAAGCGTAACCAGTCCAAACAATTTCCATTGCGCTTTAATAATCTCAATAGTTTTCGTTAAAAATTGTTTATATTTTATCATGGCGAATAATTTACAGTAATATCATTAAATATTGGTGTTACTTCAGTATCCCATGTTGTAAACCATGTCTTAAATTTGAAACATTTAGCAGGATTCGCATAACTTAAGCCATGATTTCCAAAGGGAATTGTTGCAGATATCGCATTCCCACTTGGACTAAAATATGAAGTCGCGCTTCCATCTGGTCCAACATATGTATAAGTTGCTAGACTACAGCTTCCGCTGACCTGTGGTGCTGCTGCAACTTGCATCCTGAGAGTTGTAGGAGCCGGTTTAATTATATTTGCTGTAAATCTATTGAAACTGGCACTTGTACTTGCGATGAATGTGCTTGATTCAAATACTCCATCCTCAGTAAAGCTACCGCCTCCACTTCCACCTTGTATAATCTTGAACTGATTAGTTGCCTCACCAGTAATGATATATGAAAATCCTCTTTGATATTGATCTTTTATACTTGCAATTCCTTTTATTCCTGAGCTAATTGCGAGACCTCCACATAACAATGGGTCTGACTCAACCGATATGTCAACTGAATGATATTGATTTGTGCCTCCATTACCTGTGAGTATCACTCTATTATTGCTTCCGGCAGCAAGCGCAATACCGGTTGGGTCAGTACTACCTGAATTATATGTACCCATTGCAGTATAGAAATTAGGAAGTGGCCACCATACAGGCTGATCACCTGTAGATGTATCAACGATATAAAAACCTTTAGCGACAGTACCTGTCCCGTTATTAAATGAAACGTATGCTCTTGTACCCAGACTATTTATAGATATGCCTGTAGCGTTTTGCTTATAACTCAAATCGGATACTCCCACAAGCCTCGCGGATGATCCAGTCGGGTCGAAAAGAAAAACCTGTAATCCATAAGCAGTTCCTGTTGCTCCAACAAACGCTTTATTTCCAACAACCTTTACCTGTTTTGCAACTGGAATTACTCCTTCCTCAGCATAAAGAGTTACTTGAGTAAGTGCTGTACTATGTACTCCTGTTTTTATTGTGACATCAAACGTATAAAGTTTATTTCCGCTTGTTACATATGCAATATTGCCAAATACGAATACTCCATTTGCATTTCCACCCCCCGGTACGTTAATTGTTCCCACCTGTGTAAATGGAGATGATGCATTATTGATAATAAGAACTTGTGATGTTGAGCCGTTGACTGCAATAAATGCATAATTCCCATCGCTATAAACTCCATTTGTTTGCTGACTACCTGAATAACTTCCATAAATCGAGCTGGAAGGACTCGTCGGTGGAGGGGGAGTGGTTATGGCTACATTTGTAAATTCTACGCCTGATGTCCCGTCACCCGTACCTATAAATGCTTTACCTTCTTTAGCTGTAATTACATTTCCCTGTCTTGGTAAAGTTACCGAATTAATGATCGCATCCTGCGGACTACACCAATTTGTATCTATAAAAGTACCACCCGGCCCTCCTGCTATTATTTTTAATTCCGCAGACGAGTCCCCTGTAATAATATACGAATAAGCATCCCCATCTGCTTCAAAAACAGAAGAAACACCATTTACACCAGTGTCAATATTCAGTCCCCCACATCTTGTAGGCGAAGCTTCGGTACCTATATCAATAACCTGATATTCCTCAGCCCCGGACCCTACCAGAATTGCTTTGTTATGCTCTATAATTGCTGTCACTCCCTTGGGATTCATTCCATTTGCCTCATAACTCCCGACAAGTGTAGGATTTGATTTTGAGGTTGTATTTATGATGAACATCTCTCGTTGAGTCGCCGAATTTAATGTAGCCAAATATGCACGACTTCCTGTGGAATCAATATATACATCCTGCGCTGCTTGTCCTGCAACTGAAAATGATGATGTTTTCGTAAGAGTTGCACCGCTATTTGAGACCTGTACTATTTCCAGTTGATTTGACGTAGAACTAATTGCAACATATACGTAATTACCCCTTACAAATATCTTTTTGCCTGTTCCATCTAAAGTTAGAGTGCCAAGCTGAGGTCTGGATCCGGATTTACTTGAAAGATTAAAGGTGTAAAGCTTATTTCCACTAGTCATATAACCAATGCTTCCTGATACAAATACCGTATTTCCGCTTCCATTTCCGGGGGCATTAAAATATCCTGCTTCATTACTGGGACTAGTTGATGTATTCACAATTACTACCTCTTTGCTATTGTTATCAGTTCCCAAATAGGAATAGCTGGATTCACCAAATACTCCATTTGTCTTATACCCATTGAACGTCCCCGCAATTGAAGAATTTGGGGGTACATTATTAGTTATACTTACATTTGCAAAAGAAACTCCGGATGAGTTATCACCAGTTCCCGCAAATACTTTACCTTCAATGGCTGTAATTGCATTAGCTACTCCATTTTTGGGCAGATCAAGTGCCGTAATACTAAGATTGGGCTCACACCAATCAGCATTTACTCCCCCTACCTCAGCCTGCCCACCAGTTCCTGTTGAAGCTAGCTGCACTTGCCCATCACTCAGACTACCGCTAGTTGATGCCACAATCGTATTGGTTGGAATCCCTGCATTGAAATCAGGTATCGTTGTTTGAATAAATGTCGTATTTTTTGTACGGGTCAAATACATTGTTGAGTTAATGCTTGATGCATATGGCAAAACCCAAGATATTTTAATATCTATTTTTTTAGTTGACGGGTCTACTATTCCACCTGTTGTAACTATTGCACCATTTTCATCTCGTAAAACGTCACTTATTACCACTTCTTGTTTTATCCCTTTAGAATTTGTAGAAGAACTTGGCAATAAAGCCCATTGCGTGCCGGAAATTTGCGTGTGAAACGTGCCATTTGTCGTAAGTGATTCCCAGTTTGTATTTTTGATATTTTTGAGCGCAGACTCAGATTCCTTTAAAACTGAAACTGCTTGCACTCTTTGCTGTTGCTGAGGTTTACCATTGCTTGATGTAATAAATCCTGTCAGAAGAGCAGGTAGTATAATTGCTGCTATTCCCATAACAATAATTAACTCAATTAGAGTTTGTCCTCTTGAAAGATAATGAGAATAAAAAAGAGACAAGAATTTTTGCATTTACACTTCCTTATTCTATTATTAACACTTATCTCTTAAGTTGCAACTTCTAATTAATACTTATTACAACACCATACCGATTTATCGTAATTATCTTTTGATTGCCATCGTTTACATCTTGGAAAGTAACAGTATTAGTGCCATTTGAAAAGCCTGCTATTTCTCCGCTGCCTTTTATAAATACTATTTGTGAGGATGGAAATGTCGTAACCACATTTGTATTGGGTGGTAGATTAGAACTAAAGTTATTTGTTCCATAAATTCCTTTGAACTGCGTATAGCTGGATGTCTCAAAATGCACCCCATAATCCGAAGCGCTTCCTCCTGCTTCATCCTCACCAACCATCGCTCTAATCTGTTGCGCTCTCAAGTCCGCAGTAAACAACTGCACTGCAGAAGAAAGAGAAGATTTACGCTGGGTATTAAGCAAGCTGATCGATGATATTCCGATGAGGGTTGAGAAAATTCCCAACGTTAATAAAAGCTCAATCAATGTAAATCCATTTGCTAATCGCACTTTGCTAATCGCCATTTGCTACTTACCCCCAATCTGACCAACCAATCCATAAATCGGACTAATAATAGCCATCATCATCCCCCCTACCGCTACACCAACAAGAACCAACATAAGTGGCTCAATCAATGCAGTAAGAGTTTTAAGAGAATTGGAAACTTCATAATCCAAATATTCAGAAACATCAGCCATAGACTTCTCAAGTGACCCGGTTCTCTCACCGGCCTCTATTATCTTGATCATGATTGATGGAATAATTTGCTTGTTGTCTTTCAGACCATCTGACAGGCTTTTCCCGGCATATACCATATCTTTTGCATGAACTATGGCCTTATACATTGATTTTTTGGCAACTACTTCCTGGGTTAATTCCAAAGCACTGGTAATCGGAAGACCTGCATTCAACAAAAGATATAGGCTTCTTGTGAATCGCGTGAGATCAACTTTTTCAGCCATTTTTGAAATACCCGGAAGCGAGGTAAAACGTGATATAAACTCTCTTTTATTTCTTTTGAACAAAAAAATAGAAATAAATATCAAAAACCCTGTTCCGAGAACTAATGGTATAGTGTAGGAAATCAGAGCTTTTGACATGAATATCATTATCTTAGTGGGAAGCGGAAGTGGTACATTCATTCGCTCAAAAACACTGGATATCTTGGGAACAACGACAACAAGAATCATAAGTAGCACTGCTAAAAAAACAATCATGATAAATACAGGATAGATAAGTGCTCCTTTTATTTTATTATTGAACTCTATATCTTTCTTGATATTATCTTTTATATCTTTTAAGGTTTCATCAAGTGTTCCGGCTTCTTCTGAAGCTTTTAAAATATTTACTGTGACCTTGTCAAATATTCTTGGAAATTTGGCAAAGGAAACTGCCAGATGTTGCCCCTGCATCAAATCCTCTTTCATGACAAGTAAAACTTTTCTCAAATTCCCCTTGGTATCCTCAAGAATTGAATTAACTGTTTCAAGGATAGGTATCCCGGCCGAGAGCATGGTGTAGAGATTGCTCATCAAGCCGATTTTATCTTTTGTCGATATTGTGATATTTTTAGTGTTAATCATATAGTTTCTACTTTTGTAACTCTAAGTACTTCCTCAATTGTTGTAATTCCTTTAACAACTTTTGCCATTCCATCATCAAGCATTGTGGTCATCCCGTCCTGAACTGCTTGCTTTACAATTTCAGATGCATCCCTCTTCTCTGTGATCAATTTCTTAACCCCTGCTGTTACCTCCAAAACTTCAAAAATTCCAACACGACCTGAGTAACCACTCAAATGGCAAACTTCACATCCACGCCCTTTATAAATTCTTAGAGTTTTTTTGGATCCAAAATGCTTTGAAATAGTTTCTTGAGACAAATTCTGAAGCAACTGTTCCTGTGTTATCTCAACAGATCCCTTACACATTTCACAAATTTTTCTGATAAGCCTTTGCGCAACTATCACATTTACTGTTGATGCCACAAGGAATGGTTCAATTTTCATATCAGTAAGCCTTGGCAATGCCGTAGCCGCATCATTTGTGTGAAGTGTTGATAACACCAAATGACCGGTAAGCGCAGCATTGACTGCAATTCCTGCTGTTTCAGAATCACGGATTTCACCAACAAATATAACATTTGGATCTTGTCTTAAAATAGATCGAAGTCCTGATGCAAATGTAAGCTCTGACTTGGCATTTGTCTGGATTTGATTAACTCCCTTCATTCGGTATTCAACTGGATCTTCGATAGTTGTGATATTTTTTTCTCTAGTATTTATAATTTTCAATATTGAATAAATTGATGTTGTTTTTCCTGAACCTGTCGGACCGGTAGACAATATCATTCCAAAAGACTTATTAAACCCATTGTTTACTTTCTGTAGGTCTGATTCTGTCATACCTAAATCAACAAGTGAGAATTGACGGAAATGAGAAGCTAAAAGCCTAAGCACAACTTTCTCACCATACACAATAGGTAATATGGATACACGTATATCAAGATCTTCTTCCTCAAGTGCTATCCTCATTTTTCCATCCTGAGGTGTTTGATGTTCATCAGTCCTGAGACTTGAGAGAACTTTTATCCTGGTTATGATTTGATCATGAAGCTCTTTAGGAAGTGTAAGAACGTCATGCAAGATACCGTCTACTCTGAATCTGACAAGTGTATTTTTTTCAGTTGGCTCTATATGCACATCTGAGGTTCTGTCTTGGTATGAGTAATTAATAATCAAATCAACTAATTTCGCAATTGGAAGATCAATCGATTTTGAAGTTTTTGCAGATTTAACCTGCTCCTCAACCAATTCATCAAATGTTTTTTGGAGATCTCTTTTATAAATCCAAAGCTTATTATAAATATCCCGCTCTGTTGTAAGATATGGGATAACTTTTTGAGAAGTTTTTTTCTCAATCATCTCCTGAATGAGCTTGTTGCTTGGATCAGTCATCGCAAGCTTTATTCCATTTTTATCCCTCTCAAACGGAATAGCTTTGTATTTTCTCGCTATTTTTTCTGGAATTATCTTGAATACATCCTCAGGAATGGAAATTTTGGAAAGCACCGTAAAAGGAATTTTCAAAAAATCTGCGATAAGAATACCAAGGTTTTCATCCGTAACTACATCTTTTTCTATAAGCATGTCCAGAAGATTTACTTCGGAATTTTTTGCGGCTTTTACAATATCATCAAGCTTTTTTTCATCAAGAAGCTTGACATTTAAAACGATTTTTTTGAGCTGATCATCTGTAATTAACATGGGCAGTTTTGTAAATAGAATATAGAACAGTTAAGCAAATTAAAAATTCTACACACTGTTTACAGGCTTATTGGTCAGCTCCAATATTCTATTTAGGAGCGTGTCAAAATCAAAAAAACTTTTATTAACATAGCCTTTTGCACCTAAGCTTAGCGCTTTCTGAATATCTTGTTCCTGACCAAGGGTTGAAAAAACCAAAACTGGAATTGTATTAATAAGCCCACTCTGTCCGAGACCTTCAAGTACTTCAAACCCATCTTTTACAGGCATTATAAGATCAAGAAGGATAATATCAGGAGTACTTTCTGTTACTTTTCGAAGGCCTTCTTCTCCGTCTCCTGCTTGAAACACCTCCATACCTTTTTCCCTGAGCTTTTGTGCATAAAACTCACGGAAAAATTTATCATCTTCAACTAAAAGTATTTTCATTTTATTATTTTAAAAGTGTTTCTAAATTTTTAATTTCATCACTCATTTCTGCTTCATCTTTATTTTCAGCAATTTGAGTAAGAGATAACTGAACTTTCCTAAGACCATTCAAAATTATTTCCAGCTTTTCCTGATTCAGCTCAAGTGTTTTTTCTTTAGTTAGTTTTAGGATTTGCTCAACTATGCCAGATATTTTCCCAATCTGCTCATATCCCATCAAGGCACTTTGACTTTTCAGTGAGTGAGCAGCCAGATATGAGCCATCAATTATGGGTTCTGTCTGTGGACCATTCATTAAAAATGCCACATTTTTCATAAGCATGTTAAGATATCCCCACGATGTTTGTAGATAAAGACTCTTATACTTGATAATATCCTCTGGATTCATTGACGCCATAATATATACTCCAATTATTACTATACTTGTGCTTTATTGAGTTGTCAATAAAAACTATGCATAATGATAATATGAAAAAAAAATTACATTTTGTTCAAAACCTCGACTCATTAGATATTCACAATGAAAATTATCTTAGTCAAAGCAGCGTCAATTTACTAAAAATCAAGAGCTTAGATCTACCTGTTCCAGAAGGGTTTATTATTGTTCCCGATGCCTACGCTGATTTTTTGTCACGGGACAATCTTTCAAAAAAAATTACTGACCTACTATCAACAATTCACTACGAAAGACCCGATTCTTTGATGCAGGTTTCAAACCATATCAAGGGACTTATATCCTCGGCTTCATTATCAGATGCCTTTGTAACTGAAGTAACTAATGAGTACAAAAAAATGAATAGTACTTTTCAAAGCGCAAAGGTAACAGTTGGAGGAAATGAAAAAGTTATAAAAAGCATTAAGGATTTACTCCCAACCATTAAATCAATTTGGGTAGCAAAATTTGAACCAAGTAAATTACTTTATAACCATAAACATCATATAGATTCTCTTGAAAAGGTAGAAGCTATTACTGTATTAAAAATTATAAACTCAAATAAAAAAGGGTCAATTATTACCTCTTCTTCTGAAATAACAACAAATTCCAAACTCAGTTCAAATGAAATTAAAAAAATACAAAACCTTGCATCAGTATTAAAAAAACATTTTTATTTACCACATTTAGCATCATGGGTTATTGATAAAAACTTGTTATATATAGTAAAATTAAAGCCCATGACAAACGCCCAACAATCCTCACTCGTTTTAATACGACATGGTCAGTCTGAATGGAATGCAAAAGGACTTTGGACAGGATGGTCAGACCCGTCACTTAGCGAACTTGGCCGGAAACAAGCTGATGAAGCAGGAAAGATGCTTAAAGATATTCATTTTGATGTTGCTTATACATCAGCTCTTTTGAGAGCAGTTCAAACCCTTAATCATATTAAGAAAGCTAAAAACCAACCAAAAATCCCTACAGTTTCTCATAAGGCGCTTAATGAACGTGATTATGGAGCTCTTACAGGAAAAAACAAATGGGAGGTTGAAAAAGAATTCGGAGAAAAACAATTTCTCAAATGGAGAAGGGGTTGGGATGAACCAATTCCACATGGAGAATCACTTAAGGATGTGTACGAACGGGTTGTTCCTTATTTTAAAGATAATATTTTACCAAAGCTTAAGTCGGGCAAAAATATAATCATCGCAGCTCATGGAAATAGTCTCAGAGCGCTAGTAAAGTATCTTGAAAATATATCTGATTCTGAAATTTCCAAACTTGAAATCCCGGTAGGTCAAATACATGTTTATAAGATTGATGAGGATGGTAATATAGTAGGAAAAGAAATCCGGAATCAAGAAACAGATAAGTTATAATTTGAATCTCTAATCTGATTGACATTGGAGATTAAACAATAGCACAATTTCCCCTTTCGGTGCTTTTTTCTTAAAATGATTCAGACTCGCTGAGATTTTTTCACGCCTTATTTCTTCATGCATTTTGGTAAGCTCACGAGCAATTACGATACCGATATCTCCGAATACTTCCTGCATTTCTGTGAGAGTTTTCAGAATCTTATGTGGTGCTTCAAAAAGTATAACTGTAGTTTTTAAAAAATCCTGGGACGCTTTGATATTCTCAAAAAAGGTTTTTCTATGTCCTGGCTTTCTCGGAGGATATCCAGCAAAAGTGAATTTGTCTGTTGGTAGCCCACTAGAGGTCAAAGCTGTAATCACACTTGATGCACCGGGAACTGAAATTATTTTGATTTTTTCTCTTGCGCACTCCCGAATTAATTTAAACCCCGGATCAGAAATTGCTGGTGTACCAGCGTCGGACACCAAAGCGACATTTTGATCATTTTTTAAAACCTCTATTATTTCTGGAATTCTTTGTAATTCGTTTTGCTCATAATAAGAAATTAAACGAGGCTTGGACTCTGTCTCAATCATTGGAATTCGAGAAAGAAGACTTCCGGTATGCCTAGTGTCTTCACAAGCTATAAAATCAACTTGCGAGAGTATCTTAACAGCGCGATAAGTTATATCTTCAAGATTACCAATCGGAGTCGACACAATATATAAAGTTCCCATTTGGCTATTTTATCACATCTGAGGCTCAATATCTGCGGACAAGACCGACAACGCGACCCTGAATTTTTAGTGTTTTGGGATAAATTGGATCCATTAAAGCGTTCGCTGGTCTGAGAACTACTATTTCTCCTTCTTTGTAGAATTTTTTTAGAGTTGCGAGATTATCATCAACTAGCGCTACTACGATCTCACCATTTTTGGCAACATTCACTTTTTCTATCACTACAAAATCTCCATCAAGTATTCCATCCTCAATCATTGACTCTCCTTTGACTTGCAGTGCATAAGATGTAGCCTTACCTGACAACATGGATGCAGAAACCTGGAATGTAGCATTCGGATCGGTATGAGGCTCAAGTGGTTGTCCTGCTGCGATATAACCCATCAGCGGTAGCTCAATTGATGGATCAGTTCCCATGAATTTTGAGACAATATGCTCATCCATTACTTTGAGAACTCTTGAATTGCCGTCAACTTTTTGAACATATCCTTTATCAACAAGACTTCTGATCAATACATATATAGTTGATACGCTTTTGTGCCCTGTCGCTGTAGCAATCTCGCGTAGAGTTGGGGCATATCCGTGCTTTGCCTGAAATTGGACCAAAAACTCCAAAACAGTTCTTTCTTTGTTATATAATACTCCTGGCATGTCTATAAAAAATATACGACAATTCGTATATTTTTACAATAAGACAAAGACGTACAAAAGGGGTCAAAATGAAAATACTAGAAATATGTGGCACTCAAAATTAAAATTTGAAAACTAAAAATGTAAAGGAATTGATATATTAATATATTTCTTCTTGAAGACTTTACAAAATAAAACAGAATCCAGATAGCTATCATTACACAAATTGCAAATATTCCAATAACCTTTGTAAGAAAAGATACATCTACCCACAAGACCAGATACATTACTACAAATAATAACGAAAAGGCAAAGCTGTGTGCAGTAAATCGATGAATTTTTCTGAAAATTGAATCGCTGTCGGGAATCAATAATGTAAGAAGAAGGAAAATATTTGAAGTATTCACCAGAATTTCAAATTCAGATGAAAGTTTATAATTAGGAATAAACCAGTTGGTCAAAAAAATATGATAAAGCACAATGGAAAAACTGATTGCAATTCCAAAAATCATATACGCTTGCTTTGTACTCGAGGCATGACGGCTAATAGTTAATGCATTGTTCCCTCTCCACTTTGTTATTAACAATAACAGAGCACACCATACAAAAATAATAGATATTAGTCCCAAATGCTTATATTCCATCATTTTTGATTATATCTACAAAATACCTCTGGGTCCAAGGAATTGCATTACATATTGTGGTAAAATAGACTGCTTATGAATTTCAAGCTTCAATCTAAATTCAAACCAACAGGTGACCAACCACAGGCCATAAAACAAATAACTGCGAATTTAAAGCAAAAAGTAAAAAACCAAACTCTCCTCGGAGTCACAGGAAGTGGAAAAACATTCACTATGGCAAATGTGATACAGGAAGTAAAACGTCCTACTCTAGTTATTTCTCACAACAAGACACTTGCCGGACAACTTTATCAGGAATTCCGTGATTTTTTTCCAGAAAACGCTGTCAGCTATTTCGTTTCCTATTACGATTATTATCAACCTGAAGCATACGTCCCGACCACAGATACCTATATCGAGAAAGAAGCAGAAATTAATGAAGAAATTGATAAATTACGACTCGCTGCAACAGCCAATCTTTTAACTAGAAAAGACGTAATTGTGGTGGCGTCCGTTTCATGTATTTACAATCTCGGCTCACCGGTTGAGTACGGAAAGTTCGTATTGGAACTCGCAACCGGCATGAAGATAAGACATAAAGATATTATGCTTAGATTATCTGATTTACAATATTCTAGAAATGATTATGAATTTAAACGCGGATCTTATCGTGTACGTGGAGATACAATCGATCTTTTCCCAGCATATGTTGACCATGGGATCAGAATGGTAGTTGATGAAAAATTGATGAGTATGTCTGAATTTAACCCATTAACAGGTGAGGTGCTCAAGCCGCTTGATGCAACTGTTATTTACCCAGCCAAACACTACATGACAGATCCAAGAACATATGAAGATGCATTTGCCAAAATCATGCATGATCTTGAAGTGCAGACAACAAAATTAAAAGGAGAGGGAAAATTACTTGAAGCTCAGCGCCTAACCCAACGCACAAAATATGATATTGAAATGATTAAAGAGGTTGGTTATGTAAATGGAATTGAGAATTATTCAACGTACTTTGATGGCAGATTACCAGGACAACCACCCTATTCATTGATAGATTACCTTCAACATGCTGCCAAAGACTGGTTACTTTTGATAGATGAGTCGCACATCACAATTCCCCAACTTCGGGGCATGTATAACGGAGATCAGGCAAGAAAACAAACGCTTATTGACTATGGATTTAGACTCCCATCAGCGCTTGATAACAGACCTCTTAAATTTGAAGAATTTATGAGGAAAACTGACCAGATTGTTTATGTTTCAGCAACTCCAAATGATTATGAGATTTCCTTAAGTCAGGAAAGCGAAAACGGCGTTGTTGAACAACTTATAAGGCCAACTGGTCTTGTTGATCCGATAATTTCGGTAAGAGAATCAAAAGGACAAATAAATGACCTGATAGGAGAAATTGAAAAGAGAATTAAAAAAAATCAAAGAATTCTTGTAACTACACTCACAAAAAGAATGGCTGAAGAACTTTCTAGCTTTCTTGAAGAAAAAGGCATGAAGGTAGCTTATTTACACTCAGATATAGTAACTCTTGAAAGACAAGATGTACTAGATAATTTACGACTTGGAAATTTTGACATTTTGATTGGAATAAATTTACTTCGTGAAGGGCTTGATCTGCCTGAAGTCTCACTAGTTGCGATACTTGATGCAGACAAAGAAGGTTTTTTAAGAAGTAGAACATCTCTCATTCAGACAATGGGTCGTGCAGCAAGACATGTTGAGGCACAAGTTATCTTATACGCAGATAAAATGACAGGATCCATGAAGGAGGCAATTGAAGAGGTGGAAAGACGTAGGATAATTCAGCTTGAATATAATAAAAAACATGGGATTACACCACAAGGAATCATAAAAGACATCAGAGACAAATTGGTTGAGCAACAAGAGGCAAAAGACGAATCAGTTAAATTCCTACTTGAACAAAGTAAAAAGGAGGTGCTTTTGCCCGATGAGAAAGAAGATGTTATCAAAAGACTCAGATCTGAAATGAAACTTGCTGCTGAAAAGCTGGATTTTGAAACAGCTATCGCATTCAGAAATGAAATTAAAAACCTTCAGAAGAAATAAGCAAACTATACATGCTTTAACGCCTCGTCAATTATCCCTTTCATCATCTCAACTGTTTCAAGCGGATAATTTCCTTCTGCGGATTCTCCAGAAAGCATCACTGCGTCCGTTCCATCTAGTACTGCGTTAGCAACATCAGATACTTCGGCCCTAGTCGGCATAGATTTAACAATCATCGATTCAAGCATTTGTGTTGCTGTGATCACAAATTTGCCTTTTTGGTTGCAAAGCTTGATCAATTCTTTTTGGATGTGGGGCACTTGAACCAAAGGAACTGCCAGGCCCAAATCGCCTCTTGCAATCATTAATCCATCAGATACTTCAAGAATTTTTTTAGCGTTTTTCACGCCTTGAATAGTCTCGATTTTTGCAATAATTTTTATTTTGGAGTTTTTTGGGAGAAGCTTCTTGACTTCCATTATATCTTTTTCTGTTTCCACAAAAGAAACGGCGATCATATCTACACCGTGTCCTATCATTATCAAAATTGCGTTTTTATCCATTGCAGAAACTTCCAGATGTCCCAGGGAAATTCCTACAGCAGAGAATCCTTTCCTTGACTTAAGAGGACCACCTGACCGAACAACCGTCTCAACAAACTTAGGCGAATTTTGGATAACTACCAATTTTATATTACCATCATCAATGAAGACTTCAGCACCTGGTACAATGGAATCGAGAATCTCAGGGTGATTTATTCCACAGCCGTTTTGATCTCCTGATTTTAATTCCTTTGAAATTTTAAATTTCTGACCTTGCTCCAAAACAACATTAGGCAACATATCACCAATCCTTATTTTAGCACCTGGTAAATCACCAAGAATTTCTAAGTGTTTTTTTTGCTTTTTCTGAGCACCTCTGATCCATTCCACTCGCTCAGCAATTTCTGAAATTGTAGCATGCGAAAGATTTATGCGATAAATATCCACACTTGCTTTCGCAAATTCCAATATCATCTCTTCTGAATGAGATGCTGGACCAAGTGTAGCGACGATTTTAATTTGTTTATTCATATTTTTTGTTAAGTTGAAATCGCTTCAACATCTAATTTAAAGACAATGAAGCACATACGGGTCTATATTATTATAGCTTCAGCTGATATTTTTTACAAGCTCAATTGAGTCAACGTCATTAAATCTGTCAAGCATAACAACTACCGCGTCAATTCTCATCAGATCAGGCAAATTTTTGTGCTGTAATTTATAAAATTCGGCTGATTTCACAAGGGCTTTTAATTTCCAATGAGTTATTGATTCAAGTCCTGTACCATATTGCAACGATGTTCTCGTTTTTACTTCTATAAAAACCAAAGTGCTGTTAAGCCCTGAGCCTGTCGAAGGGTCAATTGCTATAATGTCTATTTCCCCACCCCTTATTCGGAAATTTCTAGCAATAATCTTATAACCTTTCTCTATTAAATACTGCGTAGCAATATCTTCTCCTCGATTTCCTTCATCAATTTTTCTGGCAAACATATTAATATAATAGCAAAAATCGGTAATCTTTAATTATGATAATGAGGAAAGAAATTAAGGTCTTATTTTTGGTGCCTTGAGGTAATTAAGTACTGCGCGTCTGATTTTTTTCTTAGAATGTTCTGCAACTTCAATCAAAGATAAATTTGGAGAATTAACCGGCCAAATTCGCTCAACCGTAAAAGTTCCGACTTTTTTCTGAACTGTAAACATTTTATTTATCCCACGTCCTCTAATTTGAATCACAGTTCCCTTAAAAACCTGCACACGAGTCTTTTCGCCCTCTTGTATTTTTTGGTGGACTTTTACGATATCTCCCGGAACGAAATTAATTACTTGCAACATATTGTTCATATTATAGCGGAAATCAAACTTTGAATCAAGAAGTACGAATTAAGCTTTTGAACAAGCTTCTATAAAGCCGAGGAATAATGGATGTGGTTTCAAGGGCCTGCTTTTATACTCTGGATGTCCTTGAGTTGCAAGATAAAAAGGATGATCTGGAACTTCAATTACCTCAACCAATCCTTCTTTTACAGAACGAGCAGTGATATTCATCCCAGCTTTTTCAAATTCAGGGGCATATTTATTATTAAATTCATACCTGTGTCTATGCCGCTCACTTGTCAAACCTTTTTCTTTATTTACCAATCCTCCGAACCGTTCATAGAGGTTGTACGCTCTGCTATCTTTCTTAACAATTGCATCCCATGTGCCAAGTCTCATTGTACCTCCATATGCTCTTCTTTCCATTAGTTCTTTTTGAGAGGGAATCAAATAAATAACCGGGTGTGTTGTTTTTGGATTGTTTTCAGTTGTTGATGCATCAGAGTATCCCAACACAGATCTTGCAAAAGCAACGACTGCCAATTGCATTCCATAACAAAGACCGAGGTATGGGATCTTATTTTTTCTTGCATAATCTGCTGCTTGAATCATTCCCTCTGAACCACGTTCTCCCCATCCAATCGGGACTATAATTCCATCAGGTGTACCAACTGTCTTCGTAACTCCATCTTTTTCAACGGTTTCTGCATCGACCCAATTAACTTTTGTCTCAACTCCCATCTGCCAACTTGCATGATCGATCGCATCTAGAAGCGCTGCATAAGAATCTCGAAGTTGATAATCCCCTGTTCCGAAGTATTTACCTACAATAGCAATTTCAATTGATTTTGATTTTTTTGCTTTAATTCTATCAACCATCTGTGTCCACTCTTTTATATTTGCTTTTTTAACTGGAAGGCCCAATTTTTGAAGAATTCGCGTATCCAAGTCTTGTTTCTGAAGCATCAGCGGAATTTCATAAACTGATGAAAGATCAGGATTGGAAATAATGTCCTCAGGAAGCATGTTGCAAAATAACGCAAATCTGTCGCGCCTTCTTTTATCTATATAATTGTTTGACCTTGCAACGATGAAATCTGGCTGAATACCAAGAGAATTCAAAGTTCTTACAGAAAGCTGTGTGGGCTTGGTTTTGGGCTCTCCAAGATGCGCTGGAGTCGGAACATAGCTTACATGAATATGTAATACATCTCCTGGATTTTTTAATGTCAAAATACGTGAGGCTTCATAATAAAAAACATTTTGATACTCACCAGCTGTTCCTCCAAGTTCTATGAGAATAATATCAGGTTTAGTTTTATTTTCAACATCTTTGATTCTTCTCGTAATTTCATCAGTAATATGAGGAATTGCTTCAACATCTTCTCCGTTATATTCAAATCGCCTCTCCCTATCTATAACAGTCTGATAAATCCTTCCCATGGTAATGAAGTTCTCTTTTCCCATGTCTTCATCCAGAAATTTTTCGTATGTCCCCATGTCCATGTCCCCTTCAGTACCGTCTTCACATAAAAATGGGTCACCATGCTCAATCGGATTAATAGTTCCAGCGTCAATATTTAGATAGTTTTCAAATTTTAAAGGGGCGACTTTATATCCAGCTGACTTGAGAAGATAAGCAATTGATGCTGCAGTAGTTCCTTTTCCGATACCTGATATGACACCTCCGGAAACAAATATATATTTAGTTTTTTTGTTTTTAGTTTTTGTTAGGGGCACGATTTATGTTAACAAACCAAAACAAATTAGTCAACTGGGGAATATCTTGAGCGGGGTACGAGAATCCTTGCCCGCCTCTGGAGGGGGACTCGCTTCCCTGCCTGCCAAAACTTGAGCGATGGAAGGGAATCGGACCCTCGACCTTCTCCTTGGGAAGGAGACATTCTACCACTGAACTACCATCGCATGAAATTAAACACACAAATGATATCAGTTTTATAGGAAAAATTCACTAGATAAATTATTTCTGAGGAATATTTATTTCAGCTCCCGGAAGAATGATGTCAGGAGTGGAAATCTTGTTTACATCTCTAATTTTTACCCATTTATATCCGTCGCCATATGCCCTAACTGCAATGGTCCAGAGACTATCACCTTTCTCAACTGTATAATCACCTGCCGGAATCTTTTCTGCCTGAACAGAAGTACTAGTCGAACTTGTATCTTTTAAGGTCCACTCTGGCTCAGATGATGCATTTTTTTGTTCAGCTTTTGGTAAGAGTAATTTCTGGCCTATTTTAACATCATTGGGATTGGATAATTTATTTGCACGGGCGATATCAACCCAATTATACCCACTTTTGTATGCCTTGTCAGCAATCGACCATAAATTATCCCCCGCTGCAGCGACATATGAATCACCTTGTTTTATCTCTTGAGACTTAGCTGTATGGTTCTCAGTAGGTTTGGCTTGTTGCTCGACAGCTGTTGGTGATATTGATTTTAATGCTACCGACTTTGGCGTTGACTTGTCAGTTGGTTTTTCAACTTCAGTTGGCTTTGCAGTTGGGGATTCAACTTTTTTAACTTGGATTTTTTGAGTAGTACTTGATGTTGGTGTAATTGTTAAAACCAATGTAGATTTTGTTTTTTCATCAACTTTATCTATGCCGATTTCTTCTTTAGTTTGAGATATTTTTGTATTATTTTGAGATAACTTTGTTTCAGTGTTTTGTGGTCTTGTAATATTTCTATTGCGGACTAACGATAGAAGTAAAACTGTACCAATTATAACCACAACTATTCCAAGAACCAGACTTGTATATGATTCTCCGAATCGGAGGTAATCAAACACACTTGGTGATTTTTCTGATTTCTTTAACGATCTCTTTCTGGATACCATACTATTTTAAAAATTGAGGCAGAAATAGGCAGAGGAAATTAACTATAAGAATTATATCATAATAATTGCAAAATGCAACTCATAATATATTACTATTGAATTTTCATGCAAATTTATTTCGCTGCGGGATCGACGGGGCTCGAACCCGCGACCTTCTCCGTGACAGGGAGACGCTCTAACCAGACTGAGCTACGACCCCGTATCGCATAAGATACGTGATATGTATTTTACTGCAAACTTGAATCAGCGTCAATGCTCTGGTAAACTTTGAGCTGTGACTAACTCAGAAATTGCCAAGCTTCTAAATAATGTTGCCTCAGCTTACGCTATAACAGATGAAAAAAAATACCGTTTTCAAATACTAGCATACCGAAAAGCCGCGGATGCAGTTGAAGGAACTTCTACCGAGCTTAAAGAGCTTCAAAATGAAGGAAAGCTTGAAGATATACCGGGAGTTGGACCCTCAATTAAACTCTCGATTGATGAGTTGCTTCAAAATGGAAAAGTAAAGCACCTAGATGATATCTTGGGTAAAATACCTTCAAGCGTTTACCCTCTCCTAGATGTTCCTAGTATTGGTCCTAAAACAGCATACAAACTTGTGAGTAAGTTCAAGTTGGAAAACCCTGAGACTGTTATCGCAGAGTTACTCAAAATTGCAGCAAGTGGAAAAATCGCTATTCTTCCTGGATTTGGAGAAAAATCAGAAAAAGACATAATCAGAGCATTTGAAGAATTTAAGCTTGGAAAGGGCAAGACCACTCGCATGGTTCTACCGTACGCATCAGAGCTTGCTCAAAAAATGATTGATTATCTTAAATCATCCAAATCAGTTGTGACAGCAAGTCCTTTAGGAAGCCTACGACGCAAGAAATCTACGGTTGGCGATATTGATATAGCCGCTAGCAGTTACGATCCTCAATCCGCAATTGATCATTTTACAAATTACCCTCACGTTGAACGAATAATTGAAAAAGGCAAACGCACTGCTGCAATTATGACATCAGGTGGCAGGCAAATTGATTTGATGGTTGAATCTCCAAGCGGATTTGGAGCATTACTCCAGCACTTTACAGGCAGCAAAGACCACAATGTACATTTACGGGAAATAGCGCTTTCCAAAGGTTATTCATTATCTGACTATGGCATGAAAAAGAAAGGTGATCCTGATTCAAAAGTAAAACAATTCAAAACAGAGGAAGAACTTTATAAAGCTCTTGGGCTTGCATGGATTCCACCGGAAATTAGAGAGAATACAGGGGAAATTGAATTGGCTTCGCAAAATAAATTACCAAAACTTGTTGAGTTGTCAGATATAAAAGGAGACTTTCATATTCATTCGAGTTACCCTATAGAGCCCAGTCATGATATGGGAATTAGCTCCATGGAAGAAATGCTTAATTATGCACTCAAGCTTAACTATAAATATCTTGGATTTTCAGAACATAACCCAAGTATTTCTAAACATACAAGTGACCAAACATACAAAATTTTAGAAAATAGGAGTAATTTTATTGAACAATTGAAGCTAAAGTATAATAAAAGTATACATATATTTTCTTTGATGGAGACTGACATCCTACCGAACGGAAAACTTGCACTAGACGACAAGGCACTTTCACTCCTTGATGGATCAATCGTATCAATTCATAGTTCATTTGACACTGAGCGTTCAAAGATGACTGAAAGAGTTCTAAAAGGATTATCGCATCCAAAAGCGCTGATACTCGCTCACCCAACCGGAAGGCTCTTGAATCAAAGACCGGGTTATGACCTTGACTGGAATCAAGTTTTTGATTTTTGTGTTAAAAACAATAAAGCAATTGAAATAAATTCCTGGCCACTTCGATTGGACCTTCCTGATAATCTCGTGCGGGAAGCAGTAAAAAAAGGCGCAAAACTCGTAATTGATACTGACAGCCATGCGCTTGATCACATGAACCTCATGAAACATGGCGTTTCAGTTGCGAGACGCGGATGGGCAACGCCTAGTGACATCCTAAACACATTTGACTATAATAAATTAAAAGAATGGATTGAGAGGAGGTGAGTTATGACAAATACAATTATAATTGTTATCGTCGCATTAGTCTTATTATATTTATTAGTTATATATAATAGTTTAGTTACTGCGAAAAATCGAATTGCAGAAGCACTTTCTCAAATCGACATCCAGCTAAAAAGAAGAACGGATCTAATTCCAAACTTGGTTGAAACCGTTAAAGGATTTGCCAAACATGAAAAAGAACTTCTTGAAAATGTTACAAAAGCGAGAACAAGTTTAATGACTGCAGGATCAACGCATGAAAAAGCTGAAGCTAATAACATGCTTACTGATTCCTTAAAGTCGCTTTTTGCGGTCGCTGAAAGTTACCCTGACTTGAAATCTAGTCAAAACTTTATTGAACTACAAGCAGAACTCTCTGATACCGAGAATAAAATTGCTTATTCAAGACAGTTCTATAACAGCAATGTTTTGGATTACAACAACAAATTGGGTGTTATTCCAAGCAGCATAATAGCCGGAATGTTCAATTTCAAACCAGCAGAGTTTTTCCAGGCAAGTGAGGAAGACAAGAAAGACGTTAAGGTGAAGTTTTAATGAATATTTATTCAAACATCTCCAAAAACATCTGGAAGAGTTGGTTGATAATGGTTCTTTTTGTCTTGTTCGCGACAACAGTCGCGTATGTCATAGGAAAAGCAACGGGATATGGACCATCTTATTCTTTTATTGTCTTTCCTATTGCAATTCTTTCAAGCGTAGGAAGCTTTTTTTATTCTGATAAAATTGTTCTAACAACAAGTGGTGCCAAACAAATTACAAAAAGTGATAGTCCTGAGCTCTTTAGAATTGTTGAAAATCTAGCAATCGCAGCTGGTATCCCAATGCCAAAAATACACATCATTACTGATGAGGCTCCAAACGCATTTGCAACAGGCAGAAGCCCACAAAAAGCATCCATTGCAGTCACAACAGGAATAATGGAAAAATTGAGCAGATCAGAACTGGAAGGAGTAATAGCGCATGAACTCTCACACGTCAAAAATTACGATACAAGGCTTCTTGCAGTTACTGCTGTTTTGGTTGGATTTATAGCCCTTCTTGCAGATATGTTTTTCCGCACACTTTTTTGGGGTGGAGGAAATAGAGATGAAGACAACCGTGGACAAGCAATATTTATGGTATTTGGAATTATTTTAGCAATTCTTGCACCGATTGTTGCAAGCCTTATCCAACTCGCAGTTTCAAGAAAACGAGAATTTCTGGCCGACGCATCAGGCGCGCTATTAACCCGCTATCCCGAAGGTCTTGCATCAGCGCTTGAAAAAATTTCACAAAACCCCAAACCCTTACGTACTGCAAGTAACGCAACAGCGCATCTATATATAGTCAATCCATTCACAGGTAAAAAAGTGAAAAGTTTTCTTGCAGTTCTTTTCAATACCCATCCCCCAATCGAAGAACGGATAAAAATTCTCCGAGAAATGTAATCACTCGATACGCGACCGATCCTGCATGCTACAATTAATATATGCCAAATCTCTTAATAATACTATTTGGAAAATTAATTTCATGGGCATTTCGTACTTTTAATTTGGGTAATGGATCTACCTGGCCAGGCCATATTGCCTTAAAACTCAATAAAAAATTTATTAAACAAACTCTTCAGAAGTCAAAAACAAAAACAATCATAATTGCTGGTACAAATGGAAAAACAACTACAACGTCTCTAATAAAAACTGCCCTTAAAAATAATGGAAAAAAAGTTTTTTTGAATAAATCTGGAGCAAATTTATTAAATGGAATTGCCTCAAGCATAATAATAAATTCAGATTTATCTGGAAATCTTGACCATGACTTTGCAATTTTTGAATTGGATGAAAATGCACTGCCTCCCCTCCTAAAACAAATTTCTCCCGATTTCATAATCCTGCTTAATCTTTTCAGGGACCAACTTGACCGTTATGGGGAAATAAATATCGTTGCATCGCATTGGTCGGCTGCAATCAAAAACTTATCAGAACATACCAATTTAATTCTAAATGCTGATGATCCCCAAATCGCCTTCCTATCTAAAAATACTAACGCCAAATTGTCTTTTTTTGGTGTGAAAGATACAACCTCGCAAAACACAGTCTCAGAGCAAGCGGCTGACTCAAATTATTGCCCAAAATGTGGCAAAAAACTCATATATCATAATATTACTTTCTCCCACCTGGGAGATTGGTCGTGTGGAAATTGTGGCCTCACAAGACCCAAACTCGAACTTAATAGTTTTCCCACTTATCCCCTACCTGGAACATACAATAAATACAACACGCACGCTGCAGTACTTTTACTTAGAAAAATCGGGATAAATGAGATAGATATTGAGAATTCATTTCTGAACTTCTTGCCTGCATTTGGAAGACAAGAAACAATTAAATATAAAAATAAAAATGTCCAAGTTTTCCTTTCTAAAAACCCAACTAGCTTTAACCAATCTTTCCAAACGATCACGGGTATAGGCGGTAAAACAATACTAATTGTATTGAATGATAGAATACCTGATGGACGTGATATTTCCTGGATTTGGGATACTGAACTATCTACTGCCAAGAATCTAAACAACATCTACGTTGCGGGAGATCGTGCATATGATATGGCCTTAAGACTTCAATATGAAGACTGCAAAAATTTTCAGACATTTGAGAACCTAAATGAGGCTGTGGAAAAAGCCATAGAATCGACAGAAGAAAATGAAACTTTGTATATTTTACCAACTTATTCTGCAATGCTTGATGTGAGAAAAATATTAACAGGCAAAAAAATACTATGAAAGATTATTCTCTAAAAATTGGCTGGCTATATCCTGATCTCATGAGTACTTATGGAGACCGGGGAAATGTAATAGTACTTCAAAAACGCTGCGAATGGAGAGATATTGAAGTAAAGATTCTTAAAATTGATGAGCATACAAATGATCAAGACATGAAAACTATTGACATTTTATTTGGTGGTGGCGCACAAGACAGAGAACAAAAAATTGTAATAGAAAATCTAAATAAAAAAAAGCAGATTCTACACGACTTGATTGAAAAAAATGTACCCTCATTATTTGTCTGCGGTTCACCACAGCTTTTTGGTAAATATTATGAACCTGAAGAGGGCAAAAGAATTGAAGGACTTGGAATATTTGACATGATTTCCAAACACCCTGGTATAAATCACCCAAGACTTATTGGAAATGTAATTGCCCGCGCACAAATACATGGACTTGAGGATATTACCATCGTAGGATTTGAGAATCATGGAGGAAGAACATATCTTGGATCCAATGCAAGACCATTTGCAAAAATAATAAAAGGGAATGGTAATAATGGAGAGGATTCATCAGAGGGAGTAATTTACAAAAACGCAATTGGATCATACTTTCATGGTCCTTTACTGCCTAAAAATCCCGAAATCGCTGATTGGCTTATATCAAAAGCACTTGATGTAAAATACAAAAAATCAGTTACGCTAAAAGATCCTGATGATACTCTTTCGCGCACTGCCAAGTCTACGATTGCGAAAAGACTCGGAATTAAGCTATAATAGCTTCATGAAAATCGATGTAAGACACGTTGCAAAACTTGCAGAATTACCTCTGAAAGATGATGAGATCAATAAGCTTGAGGAGCAACTCGAGTCTACCCTGAAATATATCGAGCAATTAAATGAAGTCGACACAAATAATATTGAACCAACCTCACAAGTCACAGGACTTGAAAATATCATGCGGGATGACATTGCAAAAGAATCTTTGAGCCAAGAACAAGCCACTTCAAACTCCACAGCAACGCATAATGGTCTCTTTATGGTGAAAGGAATTCTGAACAGTGGTTAACTTTACTCTCTTACAAGCTATTAATAAATTAAAAAATGGAGAAGTTTCATCTGTTGAACTAACCAAAGCTTATCTTGATCGAATAAAAAAAATTGATTCTAAAATAAATTCTTTTGTAACAGTTACTGACGAAGATGCTCTCAAAAGTGCCAAATCTACTGATGAAAAAAGAGCAAATGGATCTGACCTTCCCCTACTTGGTATACCCCTATCAATTAAAGATAATTTTTCGACAATTGGTGTACGGACCACTGCCTCAAGCAAGGTACTCGATAAGTACATTCCGCCATATGATGCAACTGTGGTTAAAAAATTAAAAAATGCTGGTATGGTGATGCTTGGAAAGACAAACATGGATGCTTGGGCTCACGGATCATCTACAGAAACATCTGACTTCGGAACAACTAAAAACCCATGGAATGTAGATCATTATCCTGGCGGATCATCAGGAGGAGCAGCAGCAAGTGTCTCTGCAGATTTGGCAGTTGCTGGAATAGGATCTGAGACTGGTGGATCTATAAGACAACCTGCTAGTTGGTGTGGTGTAGTTGGACTAAAACCAACCTTTGGAAGGGTAAGCAGGTATGGGGTAGTTGCTATGGGTTCATCACTTGATAGCCCAGGCCCTATTACAAAAACTGTAGAAGATAGTGCAATAATCTTGCAGATTTTAGCAGGTCAGGACCCACACGATGCAACAACATCTCCATTAAAAGTACCAGATTATCTTAAAAATATGAAAAATGAAATTAAAGGATTAAAAATTGGTGTATCGGATGACTATTTTGAAGGAGTAAATAATGAAGTTAAGACAAAAGTTGAAGAAGCTCTTAAAAAATTAGAAATCTTAGGCGCTATTGTTAAAAAAATTAAATTATTCCCACCAAAATACACAATTGCCGTATATACAATATTGATGAGATCAGAAGTTTCTTCAAACTTAGCCAGATATGACGGAATCCGGTACGGTAATGACCGTTCATATTTTGGCGATGAAGCAAAGCGCAGAATAATGCTCGGAACATATGCACTATCTGCAGGATATTATGATCAGTATTTTAATAAAGCTTTAAAAGTAAGAACAGTAATAATAGAGGATTTCAAAAAAGCTTTTAAGGATGTTGATGTTATTATCGCCCCAACAAGCCCAGTTACAGCATTGAAAATTGGCTCAGCTGAGAGCAAAGATCCTATGTTTGGAGAATTATCTGATGTGTTGGTGGAACCATCCTCCCTTGCTGGATTATCAGCAATAAATGTTCCTTGCGGCTTCTCAAAAGCTGGACTACCCATCGGCATAGACATTATGGGTCCTCAATTCGGAGAAGAAGTTATTCTTAATGTAGCGTACAAATATGAACAAGCAACGGAATGGCATCTTGAAAAACCAAAATTATGAATATAGAAATCATTGATATGAATAAAGAAAGAGAAGGAATTGTTGGATACGCTCATGTATTTAATAGATATTTTGAATTTGAAGGCGAAGAAATAGACCGTTTGGGTTTAGTCCTTGAACACGGGATTGTTTCGGAACGAAAAGCGAAATCACTAGGAATTCCATATAAAAAAGAAATGGACGTGAGAATTGTTGGAGCAAGGAATTATGATGATATTGTTTTTCTTTTTCCATTACGCGATAGAGAAATCATTCCAACTTGGGGCAACAGTGTTACAGTAATACTAAGCCCGAATCTCCCCACTGTATCCCTTAGAGACATGATGGGACTACAAGAAGGAAACTGGGGTCAGGGAACGCGCGTATTTGGAGGAGAATTTTACGCATTTGGAAGTGCTTCAACAAGTTATTTTGAAAAAGTTGTTATGCCAAATGGTAAAAGAGAAACAATAGATAATGCTAAAAAGCTAATAAGAATCGAAAAACCAAAAAGAGGAGATAGGCGCTCTGTTCAGATATGAAAAACAATAAATATACACCAATCATAGGGCTTGAGGTACATGTTGAGCTCAAGACAAAATCTAAGATGTTTTGTGGATGCTCGGCAGATTATTTCGGAAAAGCCCCCAATAGTCACACATGCCCTGTATGCCTTGGTCTTCCAGGCGCTCTACCAGTCCCAAATAGGCTCGCAATTGAATGGTGTATAAAAATTGCCCTCAGTTTAAACTGTAAAATAAATACGTTCTCAAAATTTGATCGAAAAAATTATTTCTATCCTGATCTTGCCAAAGGATATCAGATAAGTCAATACGACTTGCCATTTGGGCATGATGGATACATAGAACTGAAAAACAAAAAAAGAATAAGGATACGACGAGTTCACATGGAAGAAGACACCGGAAAACTAATGCATCAGGATATCGATAGCAAAAAAACAAGTCTTATAGATTTCAATAGATCCGGCTTGCCTCTTGTTGAAATGGTTACAGAGCCCGATTTTCGAGACGCACTAGAAGTAAAAGAATATCTTCAAAGACTTCAACAAATAATAAGATTTCTAGAAGTCTCTGACGCTGACATGGAGAAAGGCGAAATGCGTCTTGAACCAAACATCTCATTAAGCATTAAATCAACAGGAGCATATCCGCTTCCTGACAAAGATTTGCCAAAATATAAAGTTGAAGTAAAAAATATCAACTCATTTAAATTTGTTGAGAAAGCTATTAATTATGAAATAAAAAGACATAAAGAATTACTTGATAAATCAGAAACTCCTGCACAGGAAACAAGAGGATGGGATGAGAATAGACAAAAGACTTTTTCCCAACGCGCAAAAGAAGAAGCTCATGATTATAGATATTTCCCAGAACCAGATATTCCCCCAATATTGCACACAAAAGAGCAAATTAGCAATCTAATGTCGCAAATGCCAGAACTGCAGGATGAAATGATTACTAGATTTATTCGAGAATACAATCTATCAGCATATGATAGTGAAATTTTGACTAGAGAAAAAAAGCTAGCTACATATTTTGAAGACACTGCAAAAATAGGCCTTGATCATAAAATAGCTGCTAAAAATATTGCAAATATAATCATCAATCAAAAAATAGATATTGAAAAAGTTCTCCCAGCAACATTGATAAAAACAATAGTTTCCTCACATCAAACTATACAAGTTGATGAAGAAGAACTAAAAAAAATAATTATAGAAGTGCTGTCAGAAAATGAAAAAGCAGTAAAAGAATATAAAAGCGGAAAGGATAATGCGTTGATGTTTTTACTAGGTCAAGTGATGAAAAAACTTGGAAAAAAAGTTGATGTTACATTGGTCAAAAAAATGATTTTGGAAAAATTAAAATAACCTCGCAAAATTAGATTTTTTCATTTATAATGAAAGTACTTCATGGCCGATTTTGTTCATCTTCACAATCATACCGAATACTCACTTCTGGATGGGCTTTCTAAGATAAAAAACATGGTCGATTTTGTTAAAGAATCGGGCATGAAATCAATTGCCATTACAGACCACGGCAACATGTATGGGACAATTAAATTTTACAAAACTTGTCTTGATGCAGGCATAAAACCAATAATTGGATGCGAAATATACGTTGCAAAAAGATCGTTGCATGATAAGGAAGCAGAGCATGACAAGGACTATAACCATCTCATTCTACTTGCAGAAAATGAAATCGGGTATAGGAATTTGATGAAAATTGTAACAGTCGCAAATCTGGAAGGATTTTATTACAAGCCGAGAACAGATCTTGAACTCCTTGAAAAATATCACGAAGGCCTTATCTGTCTTAGCGCTTGTGTGAATGGTTATGTTTCAGAACCTATCATGCGAGACAACGACAAATTAGCTGAGGAGCGAGCAATAAAACTGGCAAAAATATTCGGACCAAATAATTTCTACTTTGAATTGCAGAAACATCTCAATGTTCCACCACAAGAAAATGTCAATCAAAAACTTTTAAAACTTTCCAAAAAACTCGGGATTCCAGTTGTCGCAACAAATGATAACCACTACACAAAAAAGGATGATGCAGAAGCACAGGAAATTTTACTTTGTGTCCAAATGCAAAATACAATAAATGATAAAAATCGAAAACTCTCGATGATCGACTCTCCAGATTTTTATATAAAGTCAGCTGAAGAGATGAAAAAGCTATTTGCAGAAATACCAGAAGCAATTGAAAACGCTGTAAAAATTGGCGAAAGATGCAATGTAGAATTAAAACTTGGCAAATGGATAATGCCTATTTTTGACGTTCCAAAAGGATTAACTGCTGCTGAGCATCTTAGGCAATTAGTAGGTGAAGGCCTAAAACTACGCTATCCTGAAATCACTGAGGAAATCACAGAAAGAATTGAATATGAGCTTTCAATAATAATTGGGAAAAAATATGAGACTTACTTTCTTGTTGTTTCAGATTTTGTAAATTGGGCAGCAACTCGTGGAATTATGGTAGGACCAGGACGTGGATCCGCTGCCGGATCAGTTGTCTCATATGCATTAAGGATAACTGATGTAGACCCGTTCTTTTTTAAGCTCCCTTTTGAACGTTTTTTAAATCCTGATAGACCAAGTGCTCCTGATATTGATTTGGATTTTGCAGATACCAGACGGGATGAAGTAATAGCATATGTTACCGAGAAATATGGACGGGAAAAAGTCGCACAAATTATAACATTTGGAACCATGGAAGCAAGAGGCTCGGTTCGTGATGTCGGACGTGCTCTGGGTATGCCTTATGCAGGACCAGATAGAATTTCCAAAATGATCCCACCCGGCTGGCAGGGACACGCTATGACACTGGATGGAGCTCTCTCCCAAAGCCCTGATCTAAAAAGAGCATATGATAGTGAACCTGAAACTAAAAAACTTCTTGATCTTTCCAAGAAACTTGAAGGTGTCTCAAGACATGCTTCAGTTCACGCTGCGGGTGTTGTGATAGCTGACAGACCCTTGACCGATTATGTTCCACTTCAAAAAGAAACAAATGGCGAAAAAATAGTTACACAGTATGACATGTATAACATAGGAGAAGACGGTGTAGGATTGTTAAAAATGGATTTCTTAGGTCTTCGCAATTTAACAATAATTGAGGAGACGATAAAATTCATTAAAATCAATCAAGATTTAGATATCGATCTTACAAAGGTCGATCTGACTGATAAAAAAACTTATGATCTTCTTTCACTCGGTGAGACGACAGGCATTTTTCAACTAGAGTCACCCGGCATGAGGCGTTATATTAAAGAACTCAAGCCCTCAAGTGTTTTCGATCTACAAGCAATGGTAGCGCTATATCGTCCAGGTCCCATGGCCAATATTCCGGAATTTATAAAGAGAAAACATAACCCAAAACTGATTTCTTATCCAGACCCCCGACTTAAAGAAATACTCGCCCAGTCTTATGGTGTACTCACCTATCAAGATGATGTTCTTTTAACTGTCATGGCGCTTGCTGGATATTCGTGGCTTGAGGTAGATAAATTCCGAAAGGCGATGGGTAAGAAAATCCCCGCCGAAATGAAAAAACAGCAAGAATTATTTGTAAAAGGTTGCGTAGCCAATGGACTGACTGCAAAAAAAGCGGAAGAGTTTTTTGTGACAATTGCTCCTTTTGCCGGTTATGGATTTAACAAAGCTCATGCTGCATGCTATGCAACAATTGCTTTTAGAACTGCTTACTTAAAAGCCAATTATCCAGTGGAATTCATGACAGCTCTTCTAACAGCTGAGTCGCGTAGCTCAACAGGGCCTGTTAAAAATGAAAAAGTTGCCCAAGCGATTTTGGAGTGTAAAAGACTGGGAATAACGGTATTACCCCCAGACATAAATAAATCAGAGCAGGATTTTTCAATTGAAGAGAAAACAAAAATACGTTTTGGTTTATCTGCTATTAAAAACGTTGGAGGTGCTGCAATTGAAGTAATTTTTAATACAAGATCTGAAAAACCATTTACAAGCCTAGCTGACTTCTGCATGCGGGTAAATCTCTCTACTGTAAATAAAAAAACTATGGAAAGCCTGATAAAAGCTGGTGCTATGGATGAGTTTGGTAACAGGGCAGCATTACTGATTGGACTGTCAGACAATACCAGCAAAGCAAGTCAAATCAAAAAACAAGCAACAGATGGCCAGAAATCATTGTTTGAAGATGAACCGGTAGATGCTTCTTCCAAGGTGTCAATGCAAACTTCAGAGATAGAAGATTTTTCAGAAGAAGAAAAGCTGGCTTTTGAAAAAGAATTTCTGGGATTTTATCTATCCTCTCATCCACATCTTGAAACACTTTCAAATCTCAATCTCATTGTTTCCCATAAATTAGAATCTTTAAGTGAAGAAAAAGAAGGTACCATCGTAAAGATAGGTGGAATTGTTGAAAGTGCAAAGAAAATTTTTACCAAAAAATCAAACAGCGAAATGGCATTTATCACACTAGCCAATGAAAATGGAGTAAGTATAGAGTGCGTTATCTTCCCAAGAGTTTTTGAATTATACAAATCCTTACTTGTAAATGATAATGTAGTGGTTCTCAATGGAAAGCTTGATTATAAAGATGAAAGGCCAGTTATAATCGCAGACAGCATCTACGACGCCAGGACACAGATAGGATAATGAAAATTCTACTAGAAAAAATAAATAAACTCTCACCATTCTTTCTGGGTATTTGGGCTTTAATTTTGTCTTTGCTATATTCAATACTATCTATAGTGCGCCACAATAACTTTCAATCCGGAGCATTTGATCTTGGAATTTTTGATCAGGCAATTTGGCAATACTCCCGTTTTCTTTATCCATATAACACCATCAAAGAAAGATTTATCTTAGGAGACCATCTAACTCTTAGTCTTCCTTTATTTGCGCCTCTTTTTTATATCTGGGGCGATGTAAGGATATTACTAATAACTCAAGCAATCTGGATTACTTGTTCTATAATTCCAATATACAAAATTGCCAGGATAAGAAATTTTACCCCTCTTGTATCCCTTTGCGTAAGCTTTGCTTATAGTATTTTTTATGGAATCCAGTTTGGGGTATATTTTGATTGGCATCCGATTATTTTTGGAGTTGGTTTACTTGCTTGGCTTGCATACTTTTTTGAGGCTAAGAAAAAAAAGTTATTTTGGATCACATTGATTGCAATGCTCTTAACACAGGAAAATATGGGCATTGCTCTTGCATGTTTAGGGATAATATATTTTTTCCAAAAACAGCACAGAAAGAAAGCGATTTACTTTTTTATTGGAGGAATCACGGCTACAGTTATCTCAGTTTTAATTATTAGTCATTTATCGCCTGTAGGATACCAATATAAACCAAAAATAGCACACGACCCTATCTCTATAGTAGAACAATTCTATGATACTCAGGATAAAAAACTTGTATGGTTATATTCATTTAGTGGATTTGCATTTTTACCACTTTTATCACCAGGAGGTATATTAGCTGTAATTTTTGATTTGTCCCAATATTTTGCTGCCGCCAGTGAATTTGGACACATGCTGACTCCATATCTACACCATAGAGCAATTTTAGGAGTTTTTTTGGCACTTGGTGTATTGGATTCATTACAGTTTCTTGAAAAACGAAAAATTAACCTTCTCTATATTGCTGCTCCCATGGTGCTAATTGCTCTTTTTTTTCAGTATTATTTTCATTTACCATTAAACAAGCTAGTAAAAAAAGAGTATTGGAATAGAGAATCTTGGATGGATGATACAGACAAATTACTAAAAATTGTACCTAAAAATGTAAGCATTGCTTCAACTCAGCACATAACACCCCACCTAAGTCAAAGAAAAGAAATATATCTTATTTGGCCTAGGAAAAAAAGTGGTTTAGACGCACAAAAATTATGTAAAAAAGAATCTTGCTGGTGGCTTGATATTGCTGGGAAGCCAAAATACTTGATTATTAATCTAGATAATCGTCAGTGGGTTACACAGCTTCTTGAAAGTCCCGAGAACTTTAAAAGTGCTGTAGTAAATATGGAAAAAACAGGAAAAATATCGTTAGAAAAAAATATTAATACAGCTTACATCTACAAAATAAACTACTAAAATAACTTTTCTCCTTGACTTATTTTGAGCTTGCAATTAAAATGAAAACTAATATTATGGCAGCTTTTGCTCCTGACGTTATCACCCAATTAGGTCCAATACCAATAACAAATACACTACTACATACACTCACAGTTGATGCAGTGCTTGTTGTATTGGCAATATATGTATCAAAAAATATCACCAAAATTCCAAAAGGCGTACAGAACATCATGGAACCTGTAATTGAGGGAATGTACAATCTTACAGAATCAATTGCTACAAGTAAAAACGCGACTACTCGCATTTTTCCGTTTATAATGACGTTTTTTCTCTTCATCTTTACTGCAAATTTCACCGGTCTTCTGCCAGGAGTCGGAACAATCGGGTTTTTTGAAGAAGGAGCTGCTCATTCCCAGGTAATTAATAAAGCTCATGCAACAGAATCAGCTGCACCAAAGGAAGAATCAAATCACGATGCACCTGCAACAACTGAAAAAACTGCAGAGCATGAAACAAAAGCAGAAACAACCGAAGCGACACTTGTCCCACTTTTTAGAGGCGCAACTAGTGATATCAATGTCACGCTCGCTCTTGCGATTGTATCCGTTGTTGCCACGCACATGCTCAGCATTCAGGTAACAGGAATTAAAGATTATCTGGGACGATATTTCTCACTTAACCCAATTAATTTGTATGTAGGACTTTTGGAGTTGGTTGCTGAAGTAACTAAGATTATTTCTCTCTCTTTTAGATTATTTGGAAATATCTTTGCTGGGGAAATTGCGCTTCATACTATTTCAAAACTTGTTGCATTTATCGCACCACTTCCCTTCTTGCTTCTAGAATCAATTGTAAGCGTGGTACAAGCGCTTGTTTTTTCAGTTTTGACACTCGTTTTTATGGCGGTATTAACTACACCCCATCATCATAGCGAGACCGGGGAGGTGAGTCACGGATGAACACATTTACACTTACCGGAGGAGCCATTATCGTATTTGGAGGGATGATGCCAGCCCTTGCGATCATGTGGATCGGAGGAAAAGCCATGGATGCAATAGGCCGAAATCCTGATGCAGCTGGAAAAATTCTTCCACCGATGCTTTTGTCATTGGCGTTTGCTGAAGCTATTGCTATTTATTCTCTAATTTTAGCTTTTACCAAATAAGCAACGAATAAATGCGGATTCTGGGATTCTTTTCAGAATTCGTATTGATTCGCATGTTTGATAATACTTTGTCTTATTTTACATGCGAATATATATGAATATTTTTATTCGTATATATAATTATTATGGAAATATTAAATAATTTCGGATTTGAACCTATTCTTTTTGCAGCGCAAATAGTCAATTTTTTGATTATATTTTTTGTGCTTAAGAAATTTATGTACAAACCCGTACTTAAATTGCTTGATGAAAGAAAGAAAAAAATAGCAGAAGGACTAAAACAAGCTGAAGAATCTGCCAGAATACTTGAGGAAACAACAAAAAAAGAAGAAGAAATCCTAAAGAAAGCACAACATGAATCCAAAAAGATTCTCGATGAAGCACGTAGTCAAAGTGAAATTATGCTAGCAGAAAGTGCCGCGGAAACAAAAAAACAGGTTGCGAAAATGATAAAAGACGCAAGAGATCAAATAACTAGTGAGTCTGAGGAAGCTTCGAAAAAATTGGAATTACAAGTTAGTAAGCTTGCTATAGAATTCCTTGAGAAATCACTTAAGGGATTATTCACAGACCGCGAACAAGAAATTGTTATGAAAAACGCTGTGAATAAAATGAAAGGTGAAAAAAACAAATGAACAAAAAACTATTAAAACAGCTATTGTTAATCTCATATAGAAATGGTGAACTGGACAGTGAAACAATTGCGAAAATATCAGAAAAACTTGATAGAACACAACTCAAGCAATATATTAGAGCATTAAAAAATGCAGAAAAACTACACAATGTATATATTGAGACTCCTTTTTCTGAGAATAAAACGATGATGGATAGCTTCAAAAATATATTTCCGGACAAAAAAATACAGAATTTAGTAAATTCATCCTTGATTGTTGGTACCAAAATTTCTTATAATGACGACATCTTTGAAGTAAGCTTAAAAAATAACCTCGACCAGATAGTAAGAAACGTTGTAGAAGATTATGATTGATTCACAAGATATAATAAAACAGTTAGAGAAGAAATTATCCAGCACGTCTTTTGATGCCAAGACTGAACACGTTGGTACTGTTGAAGCAAACAATGATGGCGTAATAACAGCATCAGGGCTCTCAAAAGTCACAATGGGAGAAATGGTTGTGTTTGATAAGGGTGATCGTGGATTTGTTCTTAATCTGAGCGAGGACTCAGTATCAATTATTTTACTTAGCACAAAATCTGATATAAAAGAAGGAGATACAGTCAAAGCACTTGGAGAAATACTAAGTATCGAAGTTGATGAAGGGCTTCTTGGACGCGTAATCAATCCTATTGGTGCACCGCTTGATGGAAAACCCGGAATTAAAAAAGGAAAGAGAATGCCACTTGAGAGAATTGCAGCAGGAGTTGTTGAAAGAAGTCCAGTCGATACACCCCTCAAAACCGGTATTAAAGCTATTGACACAATGATTCCAATTGGACGTGGACAACGTGAGCTTATCATCGGAGACAGAGGCTTAGGAAAAACAGCTATCGCACTGGACGCAATTATAAATCAACGCGTAACTACAAAGGGCCAAAAACCTGTTATATGTATTTATGTTGCAATTGGCCAAAAACAAAGCTCTGTCTCACAAGTTGTTGACCGTCTAAAACAAGAAAAATCAATTGACAACACAATAGTTGTTGTTGCAGGGGCATCAGATCCAGCATCGCTACAGTATTTGGCTCCTTTTGCTGGAACAAGTATCGCAGAGTATTTTATGGAAAAGGGAGAGGATGTTTTGATCGTATATGATGATCTCACAAAACACGCTTGGTCATATCGTCAGCTATCGTTAGTTCTCAAAAGACCGGCAGGTCGTGAAGCATATCCAGGAGATATTTTTTACCTACATAGTAGACTACTTGAAAGATCAGTTAGACTAAATAAAGAACATGGCGGTGGATCAATAACATCACTCCCGATCATCGAAACTCAAGCGAGTGATATCTCAGCATATATCCCGACAAACGTCATCTCAATCACTGACGGACAGATCTATCTACAGTCAGATTTATTTAATCTTGGTATCAGGCCTGCTATAAATCCAGGAAATTCTGTATCTCGTGTGGGAGGAGCTGCTCAAACAAAGGCAATTAAAGCAGTTGCCGGAAAACTTCGTCTGGAGTTAGCACAGTACAACGCTCTCGCAGCATTCGCGCAGTTTGGCTCAGAGCTTGATGAAGCAACCACGAAGCAGCTTGAGCGAGGTAAGAGAAGTGTTGAGATACTTAAACAACCTCAGTACTCGCCCCTTACAGAGGCATACGAAATAATCAGTATTTGGGCAGTGACAAATGGTTACTTGGATGATATTCCAGTTGAGGAAGTTGGGAGATTTGAAAAAGAGCTTCATGAACATGTCACAATTCATTCCAAGAAATTACTTGAAAAACTAAATACTGGGGACAAAATGGATGATGAAACACTAAGCACCTTGAAAAAATCTGTCGAAGATTTCAAGAAAGGAGCGGACTTTACAAAGTAACATAAAAATATGGCAAATATACTAACACTAAAAAGAAGAATAACTGCTGCTAAAAATGTTTCTAAAACAACTAAGGCTATGCAAATGATCGCTGCATCAAAACTGAAAAAAGCACAGGATGCAGTTTCCGCTAGCAGACCATATGTTTCAAAAATATCAGAGATTATGAATAACTTACTTGAAGAATCAAAAAAGAGCTACACGCACCCATACCTAAAAAGTAATTCAACAACTGACAAAACATTATTACTTGTACTGTCCCCTGACAAAGGACTTTGTGGAAGCTTGATAACCAATTTAATTAAAGAGTTCTTAAGATATCAGGAAATTACACCTGAGACAACGTATGTAGTTGTCGGTAAAAAACTTGAAGGACAGATCGTACATTTCTCAAGTGAGATCGTTGCTTCATTTCCATTTGGAACAACACTTCCGAAATTTGACAGAGTATACCCATTAATAAAAATTATTGAAGATTATTATGGAACAGGTAAGGTATCCTCAGTTAAGATTCTCACAGCTGAGTACACAAGTCTTTTCACCCAAACACCAAAGATTGTTCCATTATTGCCAATATCACCGGTGCAGGAAGAATCAAAAGAAATAAAATCAGATGATTTTTATCTTTTTGAACCAGGTAAAAAAGTACTTCTTGATTCACTCATAAATCATTATCTTGAAATGACTCTGTATCTTCAATTAATTGAAAGCTATTTATCAGAACAAGCAGCCCGCATGATGTCAATGCAAAACGCAACAAGTAATGCAAATGATATAATTGACGCTCTGCAACTTGAGTATAATAAAACAAGACAAGCAAAGATTACTAGTGAGATACTGGATATTACAGGAGCACAACTATATGGCTGATACAAATAATAATCAGGGAATAATAATAGCAATTGCCGGACCAGTGGTTAACGTATATTTTGAAGGCGAATTACCAGCTGTTTATGAAGCGCTTAGCGCTCAACTAACAGATGGGACTGAGCTAATACTTGAAGTGCAATTCCTCATCGGCAATCATGAAATAAAAGCATTAGCTTTTGGTACAACAGATGGACTCTCACGTGGCATGAAAGTTGCAAGAACTGGAAAACCAATTAGCGTACCTGTTGGTGAAAAAACACTAGGGAGAATTTTTAATGTTCTAGGTAATCCGATAGATGGTAAAAAATTTGAAACAAAAGATGAATACCAACCTATTCATAAAGCACCGCCAACTCTTGCTGATCAGCAGACAAAACCTGAGATGCTTGAAACAGGAATTAAAGTTATTGATCTTATAGCTCCTTTTTCAAAAGGTGGAAAAACTGCAGCATTCGGAGGAGCTGGAGTTGGTAAAACAGTTATTGTTAAAGAGCTTATTCGAAATATCGCGACTGTTCACAAGGGACACTCAGTCTTTGCCGGGGTTGGAGAAAGGACAAGAGAAGGAACTGATCTATGGCTTGAAATGCTGGAAGCAAATGTTATGGATAAGACAGTTATGGTCTATGGACAAATGAATGAACCACCAGGAAATAGACTCCGTGTTGCTTTGACTGCTTTAACTATGGCTGAGTACTTCAGGGATGTTAAAAAGGAAGATGTTCTTTTGTTTATTGATAATGTTTTCCGTTTCGCACAAGCTGGATCAGAAGTTTCAGCGCTTCTTGGTCGTATGCCCTCAGCCGTTGGATATCAACCAACATTGGCAAGTGAAATTGGCTCACTTCAGGAAAGGATTACATCAACCCTAAAAGGCTCAATTACATCAGTTCAGGCTGTTTATGTACCAGCTGATGACTATACAGACCCGGCTCCCGCAACTATTTTTGCACATCTTGATGCTACAATCACTCTTGAAAGATCCCTTGCTGAACAAGGACTTTATCCGGCAGTTGACCCTTTAACTTCATCATCCCGAATACTTGATCCAAATATCGCAGGGAAAGATCACTATGAAGTAGCACTAGGAGTACAGAAAGTTCTTCAAAGATACAAAGACTTACAGGATATTATTGCAATTCTTGGTGTTGATGAACTTTCAGATGATGACAAAATGATAGTTGCCAGAGCAAGGAAGATTCAAAGATTCCTGACACAACCAATGTTCGTTGCTGAAGTGTTCACTGGGCAACCTGGAAGATATGTTAAAATAGCTGATTCCATAAAAGGATTTAAAGAAATTCTTGATGGAAAACATGATAATCTTCCAGAACAGGCTTTCTACATGGTGGGTACCATCGAAGAAGCAGTTGAAAAAGGAAGTAAGAAAAACTAATCTCAATTTTAAATAATATTTTTACTTATGCTTCTTGAAATTATAACTCCTGAAAAAACAGTATTGAATGAAGAAATAGATGAAATTCTGGTCCCTACAGAGAAAGGTCAAATTGGAATACTCCCCCATCACATCAATCTAATAACAAAGTTAACTGCTGGTGAAATGATTATTAGAAGTAATGGTAAAGAACGCGCACTTGCCGTGACAGGTGGATTTCTGGAAGTTAAAAATCAAAAAGTGACAGTCCTTGCAGATTACGCAGAGCATGCTGATAAGATTGATACTGATCAAGCACTGGCCGCCAAAAATAGAGCGGAGGAAGTTCTTAAGAATAAAGATAAGGGAATCAATGAGCAGGATTTGAGAGCTGCACAGTCAGAATTAAGACGTGCATTACTTCAGCTTCATATCTCAGAAAATTACCGTAAAAAAATCCACAGAACTAGCTAGGCCTTCACAATTTGCCATCTACTGCAATATTATCTACAATATCACTAATGTGCCGATGTAACTCAGTTGGTAGAGTAACTCTTTCGTAAAGAGTAAGTCGTGGGTCCGACTCCCACCATCGGCTCCAATCCGAAAGAATTAAACACGAAATATCAATAAATATTTTATTATAAAATTATGTTTTCTAAAAAAAATATTCAGGACATTCCATTAGAAGAAACATCTCACTCATCTGGAACACGCAAGATGATTGTCGGAAAAGAAGAAACCTCTTCTGAGTATTTTGAAGCATACACCTATGGTTATTTACCGTCTGGGAAAAATGGGATATGCATGAACGTGAAAATGTTGTAGAAATTTGTTTTGTAACTAAAGGGAAGGGTGTTGTTCGGAATTCCAATGGTACAGAAGAAAGTTTTGTAACTGGTGATAGGTTTATTTTCCCACCTAATACAGGGCATGAGATTGAAAATAATTCAAATACTGATGCAGAATTCTATTTTATAAGATTTAAAGATAAATAAAATATTAATATATGAGATCTAGATTACGCTCAAATGTAAAAAAGCAATCAATTCACATACTGCTGTTAATTATAGGGATTATAATTGTGGTACTCGCTACAGGTACTCATCTTTTAGTTGGCTTTGGTGTCGCTTTGGATATGATTAGAGGGACTGATAAAGATGAGCTTAAGGGGCAGAAGCTTAGCTATATTGCACCACCCAGCTTGAATCCACTCCACATTGCTACAAAAAAAAGGGGGATTAGCATTAACGGTTTATCAATATCAGACAGTGTTACCATTGATTTATATCTGAATGGAACAAAAGTGGAAACGACAAAACCAAAAAAAGATGGCTCTTTTTCTTTTGAGAATGTAAAGCTTGATGAGGGAGAAAATGAAATTAAAGCGAAAAGCGTTACAAAAGATGGTGTAGAAAGTGAATATTCAGAACGAATAAAAATAAAATATCTGAACAGAAATCCTGATTTGGAAATTAGCAATCCAAAAGATGGACAAACATTCAAAAAAGATCAAAGCCCGATAAGAATCAGTGGTAAAACAGATCCAGGAGCAAAAGTATCAATAAATGATTTCTGGACCATAATAAGTGATGACGGAGAATTTTATTATATGTACAATTTAAAAGACGGAGGCAATGATCTGAAAGTAGTTAGTACCGACGAAGCAGGAAATACAACTACAAAACAAATAAATATAAAAGTTGAGTAATTACTCCTGATCCATTAAACCGATTAAGACCCACATCCAGAGCATTATACTTGGATAAAACAAACTATTTATGAAAAATGAATTTACTATTAACCCAGAAATGGAAGCAATTACAACAGGTGGAATAATCTTATTCCTTTTTTTATTAAGAAACAATGCTCTGACGACTACTTTATAAAATAAAAAAAGATATGCAGACAGCCCAAATATTCCAGTAGTAGCAGCTATGAACAGGAAACTGTTATCTGTACCAGATGATGCATGGTCAGGATATTTTGGTGAAATTGGATGAAAGCCATAACTTTCCTGAGCATATCTATAAGCATTAAACCCAACCCCAATTACAGGGTTATCATAAATTATCCGTAAAGCATTACTGTATGTTTCGAGACGCGCAAAGCTAGAGGTTGTTCTGAAAATATTTGTATTCTCTTTATTAAATGTGGGAGACAAAATAATAAGAAAACTAACGATGAGCACACTTGGTAGTAGTAAAAATTTCTTTTTTCCAATCAAAAAGAAGTAGGTAGTAATTGATACCAGAAGCATTATCAAAGCACTTCGAGAATATGTCAAAAATACTGCAACTAGCGTAAGAACAGACACGATACTTACTTTAATAGCTTTCGCTTTTTCCCTAAGAGAAAGGAAGCTATTTAAAAAAGCAGCCAAATATATTAAAAAAAGTACTAGAAATGCGCCTGCAAAATTTGGGTCCAGAAATGTTGAAAATAATCTATAATTATGCTCATCCCATCCTAGGTAATATAGATTTCTTAGATTGGCGTATAAAAAATACTGAACAAATCCCAAAATCATAAAAATTACCCCAGAAATGAACAGATAACGTTGGCCATGCTTTACTGCAGGCTTATCAAGAATCAAAACTAAATAATAAATCAATGCATAAGAAACAAATCTAATCCAATAAAGCAATGAGGTAAAAATCTGTACACTTTGTAAGCTAATTGAATTTATTATCAAAGAAATTAAAGCAATCGCTGCGAAAAAAGCTAAAGGATTTGTTATATATGATTTCGCAATTCTCCGCTGCTTAAGAATGGAATAAATGATAATGGTTGTAATACCTGATAATCCAACCAGAAGATCTATTGGTTTTAAAATGATGTTTTTCCCAATTTCAATTCTTAGCAACTCTCCAAGAGGTAAGGTAAGTAAAATGAGATAAAATAAAAATTTAAGAAAATTCATTTACTTGCTTTTTGGAGCATAAACCACAGTTTGGATCTCACGAGAAATGAATGAAGGGACATCATTAATGCCAGTAATAATCCCGGAACCCCATCACGAAATCCTTGCTTTAAAAAATAGTTTTGAATAAATTTAGCAAGAGGATATATTATAATCAAAAATGAAGAAGTTCTCACTTTTTTGTCATAAAGTTCTTTTGCTCTGATATCTGTATAGAGATTTATTTCGTGTAAAAAATTTTCAATAGTAACGTGAGGATAATGCATTAACGGATTGTTGAGTGTTGCTGTCATACCCACGACATTCCATTTTTCATGAACTACTCCTTCCCACTTTCCTGAATTTTTCTTTGCAAGCCTTAAGAACTTTTTATTTCCTGTTTCTCCATATTTTAATAATCTCCCCCAAATTACATCTTGTCTTTTTATAAAATACCCTGAGTATTTGTCACTGGGACTATTGGTATGTTGCATTATCTCAAACCATAAAGCAGGTGACACTTCTTCGTCTGCGTCGATGAATAATACCCAATCGTTTTTTGCTTTTTGCAATCCAAAATTTCGTTGTGCTGAAAAATCACCATCCAAAGAACGCTTATATACTTTTGCCCCAAGTTTCTCAGCAATTTTAACTGTATCGTCAGTTGAATCATCATCAATAACGATCACTTCATCACACCATGAAAGACTTCGTAACGATCTCTTTAGCGACTTTTCTTCATTTTTAGTAATTATAATAGCAGATATCATTTTTTAACTTTCAGTATTTTAAATGTGCGATTAGTGTAATAAATTATAAAAGGTATGGCTATAATGGATCCCAAAAGAGCAGATATCCCTGCACCGAATAACTGATATGACATTATAAATGGAACTATTGAAAGTATAAGTCCAAGAATATTTACCAATGTAATTACACTTGTATATTCTTGTTTTTTCATTGAGATAAATAGAGCAGTTGATGATAAAGAAACAGACTTTACAAAACCAAGGACGGCCAAAATCGGCAATACGCTTGCAATCCCTGACCACCTTTCACCAAGAATTGTTACGAAAAAACCGGGAAAAGATGCGAAAATAAAAGCAAATGGCAATGTAATTACAGAAATACACAGCACTGTTTTAAAATAAGCTGATTTCAAACGACTAGAATCGCCTGAAATCTTAATAAATATCGGAACTGTTACATGAACAAATACCCTACCTACCTCAATCAAGGGTGCCGCGGACAAAGAATATGCAAGTTGATAGATACCCAAGAATTTTGCACCCAACAATCTTCCAACCATTATGTTATCTGCGTTGTGAAACAAATAATCAAATATACTGCTAGCTGTTATCCACTTTCCTCTGTTAAAAATCCTAACAATGTATTTTCTTTCAAAAACAAATGATGGCCGAGGAGTTACAACAATGAAAGATAGAATTAACTCCATAAATACCCCCGCAATGAGTCCAATTATAATTCCACTTGGATTTTTAGTTAAGTATGTAATTATAATAGAGATTACCGTATCGACAATTATCACTGAAAATCTATATAAAAAGTCTTTAGAAAACTTCAACTCTTTTTGTAATTTGACAATTGCAGGATTTATCATACCCCTCAAAAGCGGCACAATACTTATCATTTGTAAGAGCCCTAATGACTCCGGGGAATTAAAAAATGCTGATATAAATGGAGCGCTTGCTAAGATTAGCAAAAATATTACAATGCCTCTAAAAATTGAGACCACCCAAGCAGAATTAATATTGCGATCAATATCATCTTCTTGAATTAAGACTATATTTACGCCACTCTCTGTAATTACTTCTAATAGCCCTAAGGCCAATAATGCAATTCCATATGCTCCAAATTGCTCAGGAACCAAAATTCGCGCAAGAATAATTGCTTCAATAAATCCAAATCCTTTGGTTGCAACACGTAAAATTCCAAACCAGGATATTCCTTTTATTGCGTCTTTTTTATAACCCATATTTAAATATACCAATTATCGTACCCAGTACCACTGCAAGATCAGATACTATCTGTAAAACAGGCAATATAATTATCGCTTTCAAGTCTTTTACATATTTATAGTTCTTCTCGATTGCCCAAATAAAATAAAAAAAAACTAGTAATGCTAAAGTAACTGAGAGCACATAGCTATCTCTTATTATAGCGAAATACAGCAATAAAATCCCCAAAATGTATCTAATAAAGATTATACCTACCTTAGGTCTAAAAGCCTTAGACTCTGCGTCACCTAATGAAAATCGATAAAACATATAAGATGCTTCTCTTAAATTTCTCCTGGGAATCCAATAAACAAAAGCTTGCTTACAAAATGCAATTGAGTAATTCATGTTTTTTAATTTTCTTGCAAAAACATAGTCTTCATTATGAGAAAATTCTTCTGGAAATCCTCCTGACTTTTCCCACACACTTTTCCTAAATGCCATAGAGCGACTAGCAGGTAAAAAATTATCTGGATTTACTTTATCAGGCATGACAAGCACATAAGGCACCAGACATTTCTGGAAAATATTATTTGACGATCCTTTATAATACCCCGCCACAACATCCGTAGCGTTATTTTTAAAAGGTTTGACTATCTCCTCAATCCAATATTTATCCAATATGCACCCTGCATCTGAACAAACTATTATATCCCCTGTAGAATTCTTGATAGCTTTATTTCTACCTACAGACCTATTTCCAGGTTTGACTATTACTAAAAACTTTCCATTGTAGTCTTTGCTCTTTACTCTTTGATCTTTGATCTTCTCAACAGTCTGGTCGCTACTTCCCCCATCAACAATTATTATCTCATCCGGCATTCTAGACTGAGCAAGTAATGATTCGAGTAGCTTATTGATGGTTTTTTCTTCATTAAATACAGTTGTAATAAATGTTACATTCATATTTTCCAAAGTTCTAAATATGTTTTTGTTACTTTTTCCCATGTTTGATCTTTTGCCCATAAATATCCATTATTTACCATAGCTTCACTTTTCCAGGGATTATCAAGTACCGATTTTATGACATCATATATTTCACTTGCATCTTTACAGATATATACAAAATTAGCAAACGGAGAATTTCGTAGATAATCTTCTTTCAATTTATTTTCATATACTGATATGACAATTTTTTTATGAATCAGCGCTTCTAGCATTAACAGATAAGATGAACAAAATACGATATCTGCGAATTCAATCGCTTCTGTTGAATCACTTACAAATTCTTTTACCTCGCCATATTTTTCAATTCGCGATGCTAAAGGCCCTTCTCCATAAGATTTGAAGTCAAAAGGTATTTTATTCTTCTTAAGTAAGTCTAATGATTTTAAATATGACATAATCCCCAAATCTTTTTCCAATCTTCCAATAAAAGTAATGGTTAAATTTGATTTCTGATTTTTGATTTCGCGTTCTGAGCCTGTCGAATGGAATGATTTTTGATTTTTTACTAAATTCACTCCTCCATATATTACAAAATTGGGTTTTGTATGATACCATTTTTTAATATATTCACCAACGCAAATATTTCCAGATGATAAATGCTCGCTGATTTTTCTAATAATTATTGCTTTTTTATCAGGTGGAAACTTGGTCTCATGCCCATGAAACGTGGTAAAAACTTTTTTTGAAGGATTTATGATTTTAAATGGAAGATACCAGAAGAATACATCATGGCAATGAATTACGTCAGCATTTTTTAGTAATTTTTTAATCTCAAATAATTTTCTCCAAATTCTAAATTTTTTAAACCAATTATTTTCTCCAGAAACTATTCTCTTAACTGAAATGCCATCAATCTCTTTTGATTTTTCATTATTGTTTCCCTCTGCTATTACTGTGACTTTGTGACCGAGTTTTATTAAGTTTTTTCCTACCATTAATGCGTGTTTTTCAACTCCGCCAATTTGTGGACAGAATCTACGTGTAAAAAATATAATATTCATTGTGGTGAAAAGCTTTGGAGATTATCTTACACTAAATGCTGGCCGTGCCTTAGTCCTTCCCAATATAACAAGATCTATATAATTTATAACACCATTTTTAGCATATTTTAGAAACACACTTAGATCATCATGTTTTCTTGTAGAAGTAAATACTTTCATATTTTTTATATATTTACATGAATTCATACCATATTCATTTTTAATTTTGAACGCCAAATCCCAGTCTTCGCTTGACATCAATTCTTCATTTATACCCCCGATTTTTTCATATGCATATTTTTTAACTGCCATATTAAATCCCCACATTATTGGTTTTCCCAATGCATGATTAGCTATGTGGAAAAAATTATAAAAAGTAAAAATTACTTTATTGTAAAAATTATACTTATCAGGTAATGCTCTTCCACCAATACATACAATTTTGGGGTCGCTCATGACTTTGATTATTTCTTCAAGCCAGTCTTTAGCTGCAAAACTATCCGAGTCTGTAAAAGCCAAAATCTCACCATTTGCTTTTTTCAATCCGTATGCCCGGACTGATCCAATGCTTTTTAATCCATGCGTCTTATAAACAATAGCGCCCATTTTCCGCGCAATTTCAACTGTTTTGTCTGCTGATCCACCATCAACAACTATTATTTCGAATTGTTTCTTATCAAATGATTGATTAAGAAGCGAATCCAAGCATCTTGGGAGCCGTTCTTCCTCATTTAACGCAGGTATTACAATTGAAATTTTTGGATTTGTCATATATAGGAATATGCTAGTATGCCCACAACAATTATATACATAATACGAATTAAAATAAACATGCTTATTAGTTGAATTGTTACCATCAAAAATAGTACAATTAGCGTGTGAAGGTATCTGTTGTCATTCCGGTCCACAATGAAGAAACATATATAGCCACATGTCTGGAAAGCCTACTAGATCAAACTGAACCTGCTGATGAAATTATTGTCGTTGACAACAATTCAACAGACAACACTGTAAAAATAATAAAAAAATATCCCGTTAAACTTTTAAGGGAAAAAAGGCAGGGAACCACGATGGCACGCAATAAGGGCTTTGATAAGGCAATGCATGAGATAATCGCTCGAACAGACGGGGATACTATGCTCCCTCCAAACTGGATTAAACAAATCAAGCAAAAATTTGCAGATAAAAGCTTGGTAGGAATTTCCGGACCTGCTGAGTTTTATGATCTTCCGGAAATCATACAGAACTCACGTTGGCAATCCCAACCTGCCTGGCTCAAGCTAATTAAGACATATAACAAAGTTGTAAGGAAATTGCTTAAGCATGATTGCTTGTATGGACCAAACTTTGCCATTCGTAAAAAAGGATGGGAACAAGTAAGATTATCCGTATGCACAGATGACAGTAAAGTCCATGAGGACATTGATTTGGCAATTCACCTTGCGCCATTTGGAAAAATTAAATTTTTTCATAGCCTTGTAGTAAAAACATCGGTGAGAAGATGGAAAAAGCCTGATGCATATATTGAATATTTATATAGAGGGTTAAAATCAATAAGTAATCACAAAAAGATAGGCACTAAGGAAAGAAGCAAGCAACTTATGAAAAAAATGGTATCAAAAGCCTCCTTACTAATCAATTACAATTAAATTATAATAAGTACTATATGAACAATCCCCCTCTTATATCATATATAGTCCCAGCGAGAAATGAGGAGGAATTCATAGGCAACTGTATAGCATCTCTCAAAAAGCAAGAGTTAGAGGATAACTTTGAAATCTTAGTTGTAGATAATGCATCGAATGACAATACAGCAATGGTCGCTACACAATTAGGTGCAAGAGTTATCAAAGAGAAAACACCAGGGTTGTCGTATACAAGGTCAAAAGGACTTAACAGCGCAAATGGAGAGATAATTATTTTTGTAGATGCTGATACAATTCTCCCGAAAAATTGGTCTAAAACAGTTGTAGGCTATATAAAAAAGAGTAAAAATGTCGTTGCAGTATCATGTGGATTTGTTTTTCATGATGGGAGATTTTATGAAAATCTTGGGTGTTATTTTATTTTATTAATAAATCCTATATATAACATCACTCTTCAGCTTTTTGGTAAACCTAATCTTCTCCTAGGACAATCTTTCGCAATAAAAAAATCCGCTCTTGTTCATGCAGGGGGTGTGAATATGGATTTTCCATTTTATGCAGAAGACATTGCTATGGCAAAAAGGCTAAGCTCAGAAGGTGAAGTAAGATACCTATACTCGATTTTGGCACGTTCAAGCGCTAGGCGTTTTCATAAAATTGGTTTTTTTAGAACACTTTATTTATACATGACCCCTATGATTCTTTTGATGCTAGGAAAGTACGACCGCGCAAAAAATTTTGCATCCAAGCACGATTACACTAAATAGCAATTTCCTACGGCGTTGACAGTCTCTTTCAAAACTGTGATAATTAAGTTTGTGGAAATTGCAAAAAAAGTTTATAATTTTGTCCTCGATACGATGCAAACAATACTTCTTGCTGCATCGATATTTCTTGTCGTCTATATTTTTTTATTCAGACCATTTCAGGTAAGTGGAGAATCAATGTTCCCAACTTATAAAAATAAAGAGTATATCTTAACAAGTCTTATCCATATCCGGTTCCAGGAACTTAAAAAAGGTGATGTAATTGTCTTCAAATCTCCCACCGATCCGGATAAGGACTATATCAAAAGAGTTATGGCGAAAGAGGGAGATTCTGTGTATTTAAAAGAGGGTTCTGTTTATGTTAACAATCAAAAAGTTAACGAAACTAAATATCTTAAAGAGGATGTGAAGACTTATGGCGGCAGCTTCTTAAAAGAAAATGAGCCTGTAACGGTACCACCTGGCAATTTCATTGTAATGGGAGACAACAGACCCTTTAGCTCTGACTCCAGAGAGTGGGGCTTTCTGACGAAAAATAAACTGATTGGAAAATCATTATTTGTCTATTGGCCGGTCAAAAATATGAGGTTAATTAGCAATCCCTTTTAAGTGGTTAATGGGTAAGAACTTCGTGAATTGATTTTAATTTTTGAGTAGTGACTTCTGGATCTCCCTTTATAACTATCGTAACCCTTGCAAGCTTACTTGATTGAAAAATCGCAACTTTATCAAAGCTATGCTTCTCCTCAATTTGCTTGGCCATTTGATCTTGTTCAGGAACCCAAATTTGATCTTTACTAGAAGCTGGTTCTTTTTGTTGAATATCCCCCTTAACTTGTCTTGCCAGCTCTTCTGTCTGACGAACTGTATAATTATCACGCAGGATTGTCTTAAAAACATCAAGCATTAGCTTATGATCTCCAAGTGACAGTAAAGGACGTACATGCCCTTCAGTAATAACCCCGGCAACTAGCGCGTCTTTGACAGCGTCTGGTAACGATAGTAATCTGATGGTATTGGAAACAGCAGGAACGCTTTTACCAACCCTTTTTGCAACTTCAGTTGTTCCTAGCCCAAATTCATCAATTAATCTCTTATATGCCAATCCTTTTTCAATTGGATTAAGATCTTCACGCTGTACGTTCTCGACAATCGACATCTCAAGCATTCCCTGTGGTGTTGTATTCTTAACAACAACAGGTACTCTATCAAGTCCCAATACCTTTGCTGCTCTCCATCTACGCTCTCCCGCTATTATTTGATAACCTGCAGGTGTCCTGGCAACAACGATAGGTTCCAGGATTCCTTGTTCTCGGATTGATTCAACAAGGTCAGTGAGCGAATCGGGTGTTATTACGCCACGAGGCTGAAGCGGATTAGACTGAAGCTGGTTAGTCTCAAGGGAATGAATATCTGAAACGTCTTGGCTATTATCCATTTAATACCTCTATGTATTTTTTACCTTTTAAGGTCTTAAAATTTACAATTCCTTCTTTTTGTGCAAATAGGGTGAAATCACGTCCCGCTAAGACTCCTTCTCCTGGAAAAAATAAACTACCCTTTTGTCGAACAATAATACTTCCAGGCTTTGCTTTTTCTCCACCATAAAGCTTAATACCACGTCTTTTTGGACGTGAATCTCTATTACCTTTTACTGAACCTTGTGCTTTTGTATGTGCCATATTAAATATGTGAAAATCGATTAAATATTACGACAATTTTTCACAACTGTCAAGAACTTTTATTTAATTAATCAGTTTTTGATTCTTTTTTATCCTTACTTACTGAAATCTTTTCTATTTGAAGTTTGGTTAAATGCTGTCTGTGTCCTGTTACTTTTCTATAACGTGCTTTTGCTTTGAATTTTGCTACTCTGATTTTTTTACCTTTTTTCTGTTCCAGAACTTTTGCGGTAATTAATGCCCCTCCAACGTGTGGTTGACCGAGTTGAAATGCACCATCCTGCGCTAGAAGTAAAACTTTTTCAAATTTTACATTTGCGTCTTGTTCAACTGGAAGTTTATCAACCTCAATAATGGAACCTTCTGATACCTTATACTGCTTGCCACCTGTTTGTAAAACTGCGTATTTCATAAAGATTATTAATTATACCAAATTTCTCATACTTCGGCAACGCTCAGTATGATCCTGAGTATGATCCTGAGCTTGTCGAATGGATCATCTTATTTCCAGCACTCCTTTATTTCTGGAATTCCCGGTAATTGATGAAATCATACCTAAAAATATAAAATTCGATAGAAGAGAACTTCCCCCAAATGATACAAAAGGAAAAGTAATACCCACAATAGGCAAAATACCCATATTCATAGCGATATTTACAAATCCTTGAATAAGTATAAAACCGAAAGCAACCGCAAGAAATGCTCTGTTGAATATCTCCTCATTTTCCCTAAATAGGATATAAATTCTATATACAAGTAGTAAGAAAGCGATAATCACAATACTTGATCCTACAAATCCAAGTCCTTCAGCAATTGTTGCAAAAATAAAATCAGTATGTCTTTCAGGCAAAAATTTTAAAACAGATTGTGTTCCCTCAGATATTCCTTTTCCTAAAAATCCACCAGATCCAACTGCAATAATCGCCTGGATACTGTTATACGAAGTACCCAGCGGATCAGGATTGGCATTTATAAATGTCAAAATTCTTTGTTTTTGATAACCATGCAAAATAGTCCAAATTAATGGAGAAACGAGAATTATTGGCAAAGATAAAAGGCCAAACCACAGAAAAGGAAATCCGATAACTATTAACGCGAACATCCCGGCACCTATATACAAAAGCCCACTTCCCAGATCAGGCTGAAGAGCAATTAAAACAACAATTGGAATCATTAAAATAATTATTTTAATAAACGACGTAAAATTTATTTCCTGCAGATCTTCTATCAAAGAGGCAAATGATAAGGCCAGGAAAGGCTTAAGAATCTCTGAAAATTGCAATCTGACTCCAAAAATATCTATCCACCGACTAGCGCCTCTCGTTTCTATTCCGATAAACAATACTATTCCAAAAAGTATTAATGACATAATATATATCGGGATCTTAAACTGTTTTATGAAATCAATATTTGTTTGTGAAAAAAAAAGATACGACAATATCCCAATAACCAATGAGAAACTCTGCGTTCTGAAATATCCAAAATTAACAGACAATAAGGTAGCCAATGAAATTGTAATTAGAACTGCAACCGGCACAAGGAGCCAGAAATCTATATGGAGTTTTGACTTCATTTTATTCTTTTTACTTCAAAAGTACCTTTTGATATTGAGCTCACCAAAGCATTTTTCTTGATATAATCTTCGAAACTTACTGGCCATTCTTCAATAATCAGATTTATCTTTTCATCAAGATCTGTGCCTACTTTTTTTCTTTCTTCCTGAACTGCGCGCACAATTTCACGAGCTTGTCTTTCAGCTATTAAGCTCTCTGTAAGATTTACGTCAAGTTCCACTTTTGTTTCATTATCTTTGTTTCCATTCGCATATATAATTTGCTTAACATTTAACTCATCCATAATGAGGTAATCTAGCTCTGTTCTGAATTTTGCTTCTTTTTTGCCTGGATATATAGTTATTTTTGCCAGTGGCTGCTTCACTTTAATTTGTTTTTCTTTTCGTTGGGCGAGACCCAGTTCAACAATTTTTCTAATATGCTTCATCTGCTCAACAAGTTCTTGATTCTTGGTTCCTGGTTCTTGGTTTGCGATGGGCCAATCAGACAAATGCACAGACTCTTCCCCGGTCAAATTTTGATAAATAGACTCTGAAATAAAAGGAGCAATTGGTGCCAATAGCTTACAAACAGTTATCAGAACCTCATAAGTCGTTTCATAGAATGCCTGCTTATCATTCTCATCGGTTGCTGAAGGACCTACCCTATCACGGCTTCTTCTGATATACCAGGTAGAAAAATCAGTCACAAAGTCTTTTATATAATCAATTGCTTCAACTGTGTTATAACTGTCTAAACTTTTAGTAACATTTGAATTTAAATTACTTAATAAAACCATAATCCAATCATCTAATACATTCTTACTTCTTAATTCTTGTTTCTTAATTCTGTCTTGACTCCACGAGTCAAGATTTGCATATGTTACAAAAAAATTATAAGTATTCCATAAAATCAGCATAGTTCCCCGAACTTGATTTCTGTACTGTTCTTCTGAAATTATTATGTCTTCCCCATTCATCACAGGACTTCCCAACAGATAAAGTCGCAGAGCATCACCTCCATATTTATCAAGCATTTCTTTCGGATCTGGATAATTTTTGAAATTTTTACTCATTTTCCGTCCATCTGTCCCGAGAATAACTCCCTCAACCAGCACGTTCTTAAACGCAGGTGCTTCATATAAAGCTGCGCCTATTACATGCAAGACATAAAACCATGCACGTATTTGACCAGTGTATTCGGCGATAAAATCAGGCGGAAAAAATTCCTCAAGTTTTTGTGATTTATCAAATGGAAAATGTCTTTCAGCAAAAGATGCAGAGCCAGCTTCTATCCAACTATCCAAAACCTCAGGCACTCTACTACTTAACTTCTTGCATTTTTTACATTTTACTTTTACTTCATCAATTTCAGGCTTGTGTAAATCCAGGATTTTCTGACCTGATGCTTCCTCCAGTTCCTGTATAGAACCCGGAACAAATAACTCTCCACAATCACATTCCCAAACAGGAACCGGACTCCCCCAGTACCGATTTCTTGATATATTCCAGTCAGGCGCATTCTCAAGACTTTTTAAGAATCGGCCTTCTTTAAAATGCTTTGGGAACCAATTAACTGATTCATTTGTTTTCTTCATAAGAGGTTTTAAGTCCTGCACATTTACATACCATGCATTAATAGCGGCATAATAAAGCCTTGTATGACAGCGCCAACACAGGGGAACGCTATGCAAATAATCTTTAGTTTCGTATATCAGCTTACGGGATGTTAAATCGGCATTTACTGCTTTATTGGCTTTTAAGTAATACATTCCTCCAAAAATTGGCACATCTTCCTTGACTGTACCTTCTTCATCCAAATGAATTTCTATATGAATTTTATTCTCCTGCATTGCCTGAAGATCTTCTATTCCATACGCAGCCATTGTCACTATTCCTGTTCCCTCATCGGATGTAACAAAGCTTCCAGGAATAATTTCAAAAACTTTTTCTGAATCTTTTACTTTATTTTTATAGTAATCGTAATGCGGGACAAATTTTTTCCCAACTAAAGTCGATCCTTTAAATGTATCAACTATTTTATAAGAGTTTTCCTCCCCCAATATTTTCAGTGTTGATTTTGCTAAAATATAATTTTCACCATTTTGTAAAACTTTTACATAGTCAATTTTCGGATTAAGGGCAAGAGCAGAAGTTGCTATTTTGGACCATGGAGTTGTAGACCACGCAAGTAAGTATGTACTCTTTTCACCCTCTAATTCATATTTATAGGTGGTAGCTGGATCACTCAATTCTTTATAGTTATCAGAATCCATGGCGATCTCAAAATTGGAAACAGGAGTTGAGCAATGAGGACAATAAAGTGAAACTTTAAGACCTTTATAAACAAATCCTTTGTCATACATTTGTTTAAAAACCCACATGACAGATTCCATATAATCTTTGTCCCACGTCTTGTAGGCATTTTTAAAATCTGCCCATCTCCCAATTCTATCTATGTACCATTCCCAATCTGCCGAGACATCATCAACATATTCCTTACACTTATCGATAAATGTCTTGACCCCTACAACTTCTTCTATATCCCGTTTTCTTTTGATTTCAAGCTCATTCTCTACTTTATTTTCAATTGGAAGACCATGTCCATCCCAACCCCATACCCGCTCAACTCTATAACCTTTCATTGTCCAATACCTACCAAATAAATCTTTCGGAAGACTTGAGAGTAATGATCCATAATGAGGCATACCGGTTACAAAAGGAGGACCATCCAGGAAGTTCCATTTTTTTTCTTTGGGGCGACTGCTGACAGACTTTTCAAATATCTTATTTTTTTTCCAGTATTCTGTAATTTCTTTTTCCAGATCCGGGAAATTAACAGCAGGAGTAACAGGCTTGAACATGAATCTAATTCTAGTTCAAAACAGCATTTAATTCAAGGACTCTGTAAATTTTTATAGATAAAAATTTAATACAAATTTTTGTGAAGAAATCGCGAGAGAGCAAATGCAACACCATGTTTTACCCCACTTGAGCGGGTTACAAGTCCTTTTGTGAATAATCCAAACATTCCGATGCCACTTCCCACTTTTTTTGTTCCAAAAAGTGAATCAACAGTTTCCTCCAGATTTTTACCTGTCAGTATTTCCTTCATTATTTTATCAGGCTGTGCAAGACCACCAGATGATCCAATACCTATCTCTCCTTTTTTATTTACTATCACGACAATGGACTGCTCGAACCATCCATAGCTATATTTGTGAAGTCCCCCTTCGATCCCGACACCAAACGCAGCACCCTTTATTTTTGTTATAGATCTCCTCGCTCTATTCAGGGCTCCTTTATACATCTCGTCATTGCTCATAGGCTGATCTTTGACACCGGATGAGACTTCTACACCTATGACTTTTACATTTTTAAAGTGATGAGAAAAAACTTCCTCAACTGGTGTTATTTTCGTGGGATTGGTTGAACCGACTGCGATTATCATAACATAATGAAAACTTTAACAAAGGGGTGGAGGAAATGCAAGATAAGAGGAAAATGTCTAATTCCTCTGTCTTAGGAATGCGGGGATGTCCCAATCGTCTTCTGGGTTTTCATCTTTTTTAGCTTCTTGCTGCGGAGGTTGCTGCTGTTGCTGAGCAGGTGTTTCTGAGCCATCAGGCTGATTACCTTGGGCTACTACATTTGGCTGGACTACTTCAGGCTCTGACTGCTGGACAACAAATTGCTGCATTCGCTGCTTGGCTTGGTCAAATCCTGTTGCCACAACTGTGATACGGATTTGGTCATGCATCGTGTCATCAATTGTCGCACCAAATATGATATTGGCATCAGGATCCGCGGCATTTGAAATAATCTTTGCAGCCTCATCAACCTCTGTCATGGTCAGATCCTGTCCACCGACTATATTGAAGAGCACTCCTCTTGCTCCATCCATAGATATCTCAAGAAGTGGAGATGATATCGCAGCTCTTGCTGCTGTCTGTGCCCGATTCTCCCCAATTCCTGTCCCGATGCCCATAAGAGATGACCCAGCATCTGACATGATCGTACGCACATCGGCAAAATCAACATTTATAAGTCCAGGAAGTGTGATGATCTCTGAAATCCCCTGAACACCTTGTGTCAGAACCGAATCAGCTACTTTAAAAGCGTCAAGAAGTGACAATTTACGATCCACAACGTCAAGAATTCTCTGATTTGGGATAACGATCAATGTATCTGCTTTGTCTTTTAGATTCTCAAGACCCTCCTCAGCTGTCACCATACGCCTTGTGCCCTCAAAAAGGAAGGGCTTTGTGACAACTACAACTGTTAAGGCACCGAGTTCTTTTGCAATTTTGGCAACAATTGGAGTTGCTCCTGTACCAGTGCCTCCTCCCATACCAGCTGTCAAAAATACCATATCAGAGCCCTCCAGCATGTGTTTTATCTTTTCTTCTGACTCTTCTGCTGCAAGCCTTCCATTTTCCGGATCGCCACCGGAGCCAAGACCTTTTGTAATTGTTTCACCGATTTGAACCTTTGTATCTGCTTTATTGAGAAGAAGAGCCTGCGCATCTGTATTGATTGCAACGAAGTCAACGCCTGAGATTGACCCATGCTCAATCATGGAGCCTATCGCATTACATCCTGCTCCACCAATACCCACAACGCGTATCTTGGCAAAGTTAGTAGATTGAGGTCTTATTAACATATATAGTGTGGCTCTTTCCCAAATCCTACCAGATGTAATTTACAAATGCAATATAGGAAAAAGGTTGACAATTAAGGAATAAATGATTTTATGAGGTTAACAACTCTTTTCATAATTTTTGAAGCTGCAAAGCCGGATGGCATTTGAACATTAAATTTGAAGTTGGAGGCTTTGGAAGTTGTGTTATGTGCGCCATATTCAATAAGACCGATTGCAGTTGAAAAAGCAGGATGCTGAACTTCATCAATTATTCCTTTAATGTTGGTTGGTAGGCCAATTCTTACAGGCATTGCAAGTGTTCTTCTGGCTGATTCCTTAATTCCTACTGTAAGAGCGCCTCCTCCAGTTAATACAATACCAGCGGGTGTTTGACCTCCAAATCCACTTTTCTTTATTTCAAGTCCGATCATCGCACAAATTTCATTAAGACGTGGCTTTATGATCCCATCAACCAAAGTCTTTTGGGAAACTTTCCTTATGTCTTCCTGCAGGTTTAATGAGCTTAGATCAATTTCATCACTCGGACGACCGTCTCTTTTCTCATCATCTGATTCATCCATTCTAATACCTGGACGCCTAGCAGGATCTTGAGACAAATATAGCTTTATCTTCTCAGCGCTTTCTATAGAGAGTCTAAGCCCGATTGCTAGATCATTGGTCACGTGTCTTGCTCCAATAGCTAAGACGCTTGAGTATGCAACTGCTCCCTCAACATATATAGAAATATCAGTTGTTCCAGCCCCAATATCAACAAGTATCACTCCCAATTCACGCTCAGTATCAGATAAAACAGCAAGAGAGCTTGCATATCCTGAAAATGCAAAACTATCAACATCCACCCCGACCTCAGAAAACGCTTTCTCGAGATTTCTGATCGAGACACTATTTGCGGTTACGATATGAGTATCAACTTCAAGCCTAGTGCCGGACATCCCAACAGGATCTTTGATCCCTTCCTGCCCATCAACTACAAAACTACGTGGCAGGACATGGATTATCTCACGAGTTGAGGGAATCGAGACCGCCTTTGCCGCATCAATTACCCGACCCAGATCAGATGACGTTATCTCTCCTTCAGGGGCTGATACAGCGACCACACCACGTGAATTCTGGCATTCGATTTGTGAACCACCAAGTGACACAAGAACACGACTGGCTGAATACCCGGCCATTCTTTCTGCTGCTTCAAGAGAGGTATTAATAGCTCCTACTGCTTCTTCTATGTCTACAATTTGACCTTTTCTTATTCCCAAGGACTTTACTTCGGAGGCACCTAATACATTTATGATATTCTCAGTAATTTTGGCGATGACAGTTACTACCTTATATGTTCCTACATCTATTCCTACAATTATTTTTCCTTCACTCATATAATTATTGTCTTATGACAGGCTTATCAAAACGCAGATCGAGCTCCTTAAAGCCCTTACTTTCCATTGTAAGCCTAGTGAGTATAAATTGTAAAGAGGCTAATTGGGTAGGCAAATCCTTATTTGGAGAAAAGATTATTTTCGCTTTATCTTTCAGAATCACAATCAGGTTATTATTTGCTACTACTATCTCGTTATAAGAAATATTTTTTTCTTTAAGTAGGCTTTTCAATTCCATAGACCTATCATCCTTGTCTGAGGATGAATTCAACTTATAATTAATGGGTAAAGGGCTGATAAATAGGGGTTTATTTGAGAAAGTGAAGTAAATTAGAAGTCCTACTATTAGAAAAAGAACAAAAAGAACTGCAGACACAATAATTTTAATTGCATTTTTTCGCGAAGTTTTTCTATTTTTATGTTTCGTTTCTGACATTTTTTATCACTTCTATTATTTTATCTGCTGCATTAATATCAATCAGCTTTTTCCCCGCTTCAGCATTTTTTATATACATATCAATGTTATCAAACATCTTATCAACAAGTAACAACAACTTTTCGGGAGTTAATGAATTTTGTTCTGCAATCTCTGCAATTCCTAAATTCTTAATAAACTCCGCGTTTTTCAATTGCTCCAGGTGCTGACCGTATGGAAGTGGTATTAAAATCGAAGGTTTTCCAAAATACATAAGTTCAGTTACAGTATTCATGCCTGACCTAGAAATAACTAAATCTGCTTTGTTCAAAAAATCTGCAACTTTGGATGGATCAATAAATTTATACAAACGATATCCTGATTGCAATTCCGGTGTCATATTTTCTCTTAATTTTACTAATCTCTCAAAATCCTTATACTCTGATGCTTCACCCACCTGATGAATAACATTATATTTTTCAAGCAACTTTTCGATACAACCCTCGATTAACACATTTATTGCGTGCGACCCGGAGCTTCCTCCTGTTATATAAATAGTTTTCTCATATGATTTATCTTGTGGGCCATTTTTTTTATAACTATCAGTTCTCATATCTCCAACTTCAAATTCTTTTCTCAAAGGATTACCCGTAATAACCGTTTTACTTTCTGGAAAAAATTTCCCGGATTGTTCCCAGGAAATACATATTTTTTTTGCTAAATTCGCAACCATCTTGTTTGCAATACCAGCCTCAAGCGTCTGCTCATGAATTACGATGGGAATTCTCAGAATGGATGCTGACAATGTTATGGGTACAGATACATAACCCCCAAAAGACAACACAACATCAGGCTTAAATCTTGTCAAGATATTTGTGGCCTGTGCAAGTCCTACAGGAATTTTTAAAAGAGAGTTGATTGTGTAACGTGTGAATTTCCTCTGAAGTCGGCCAGTCGTAAGAGGCTGAAAAGGAATGTTCAACTTTTTTGCAGTCTGATACTCAAGAGAAAATGATTGATCCCCTTCAAAGACATATTTTCGCCCGACCACCAATACTTCCCAATCTTTTGGCAATTTTTCAATGACCGCTAGAGCTGGCGCAAAATGCCCTCCTCCCCCTGCGACAATAATAAGTTTCATATTTTATTTCTGAACCAATCTATTAAAATATTTGTGACCTTATTTCTAAATATTCCTTCTTTAATGCTATGCGGAGCATCATTTATAACAACATGGGTTAGTTTATTCTTATCTTTTATAGCATCTATGTAATTTTGAGTGGATTCATGGGGAACAATAATGTCTTTTTCTGATTCGATTACTAAAACATCTCCTCGGTAATTATTAATTGCCTGTAAAGCAAAAGTGTCTGCAGGCTTTTTAACTAACTTTCTCCAAGCAACTATTTCTGGGTTTTCACTTCCACTGAATAAATATTTAGATTTATGAAAATCTTCATTTGGATAATCTGCTGGCGCACGAAGAACAAGATTCCTAATCTTCTTTTTTGTTGAGAGAATCGAGATAAGATATCCACCAAAACTTGATCCGATTACACTTATATTCTCGCTGTCTACTAGATCTACCCCCACCAAATGATCATACGCAGCCAAAACATCATTTGAAAACTCTTTGATCGTGAACTTCTTAATATCTCCTTCACTCTCCCCATGTCCACGCATATCAAATAGCATGCATACAAAACCAAGTTTGGATAATGCTTCTGCATATTGAAAGCTATTTTTCATATTACCTGTCCACCCATGCACAAAAAAAATTGCGGAATTTTTTTCTTTGGGTTTATCCGGATAAAATATAGTTCCGGCCAAATTATATCCATCTACTTTAAATGAGAGCTTCTGCATTAAGTAATTATATCAAAACTCGGAGGTTAATTAACTAATCTGACTGCTTGGCGATGTTGAGAAGAATTCCAACTGAGGCGAGGTTGAGAATAAGAGCCGAACCACCGTATGAAATAAAAGGAAGCGGCACTCCTGTTAGCGGCAGAAGAGCTGTCATTGCTCCCAGATTAATAACTATCTGTATCCCTATAAAAGTGATGATTCCGGCTGCTAAGAGCTTTCCGAATGAATCTCGGCAATTTGCGGAAATCTTAAATCCACAATAAATCAAAAATGCGAAAACAATGATAAGTGCTGTTGCACCAACAAATCCAAATTCTTCAGCAATTATGGGAAATATTGAGTCAGTCACATTTTCAGGAAGATATGCGTATTTTTGGAGCGAATTTCCGATACCCAGACCCCATATTCCCCCAGATCCCAGCGCTATAAGAATTTGTTTTGTATGATATGAGGTATCTCGGAAAGAATTCCCAAGATTTAAAAAACTTGTAAGCCTACTCATCCTATATGGTTCAGCTTTTATCAATAAAAACCCCACAAATGCTGCTACCGGAGCACCGAGTATAAAATGAAACATATTGCCTCCTGAAAAAAAGTACATTGCAACAGCTTCAAATAAAATAATAGACGCTGTTCCCATATCAGGCTGAAGCATTACCAATAGAATAACAGACCCAAGTAGCAGTGAAAACGCTAAAAATCTATTTTTTTCTTTTGTTGAAAACCACGCTGCAAGATATATAGCAAGAGCAAGTTTAACAAATTCTGATGGCTGAAGCCTAAACCCAAAAATATTTATCCATCTCGCTGCACCCTTTGCTGAAGAACCCGCTCCGGGAATAAAAACCAATATCAGAAGAACTAATGACACAATTAATAGGGGCAATGCTAAATTAAACAACTTTTTATAGTCAAAAAAATAAAAAAATGCTAGTCCTATGTATCCCAAAATAATCCAGAGGACTTGATCTTTAAAATATCCATATTTGTCTCCGAACAATTCATACGCAATAACTGATGATGAATTGAAGATCATAAGAAGACCAAAAAAAGTAAGTGCGGTAACAGTTCCCGCGAGCAGTATGTCGAACCGTTTCATTAGATATTTGAAATGAAGATACCAAGAATAGCTAGAAAAAATCCAATTAGCCAAAGACGCATGACGATTTTTGGCTCTTCCCAACCTCTTTGCTGAAGGTACAAATGCATAGGCGCTGCTGGTAAAATCCTACGCCCCAGATACTTCTTTCCCAACAGCTGTATAAGAGAAAAGCTAACTTCAACAACAAATATACCACCAATTATAATAAGTGCCAGAACTTTGCCGGTTAAAAGACCAGTGACAGCCAGAACCGCCCCGAGAGATAGAGATCCTACGTCGCCAAGCCAAAGACGCGCTTTGTAAATATTAAAATATAAAAATGCGGTCAAAGTTCCTATCAAAACTGCGAGAAAAATTCCAAGTGATTCGTCAAGTGCTGCAGAATTAATAACTAAAAATGCCACAAGACATATCAGGAGAAGTCCTGAAGCTAGACCATCAAGCCCATCCGTAATATTAAAGGCGTTTACAAATGCCACAATAACAAACGCTGCAAAAGGTATGAATACAGCCCCTAAAAATAGTTTTCCTATTCCATGAATATAAACAAAATCATAATGAAGCTGTATATAAAATATAAAAGCTATTATAAACGCGAGTACCCACTGGATGATAATCTTGTGGCGAAATCTTAATCCAAACCAATTATTATTTGCTCCCACCAACTTTTTAATATCATCATATAATCCCAATAATCCAAAACTAATAAATGCAAAGAACAAAACAAAAATTTCCCAAGGCAACACTTTTGTGTTAAAAATGCCGTAGGCCCAAAACGTACATATAGTTACAACTAATATTATGAGAATTCCTCCACCGAATGGAGTACCGACTTTCCATGAATTGAATTTATCAAAAAGAGGAGTTCTCTTATTGAACATATCTCGTGTTGCTTGGTGTGCTCTTCGTAATTTTATGCGATAAAGAAAGTCAATAAAAGGCACGATAAGTATGGCCGTTACAAAAAATGAGGATATGATTAGCCCGAGTAGTCGCTCCATGTAGATTAATTATAGCCATTTATTTTTAGTTAATCAACTAATTTTAGGAATATTTTTTCAGCTTCTTCTAATTCCTCTTTTGTATTTACGCCTCGCCAGGACATATTACCTTCTCTAAGAGTTTCCAGGACCTCATTATTTTTGATTGCTATATCAATCAAGCTTGTTAGGTAATATTCACCAGTTATTGGACTTTTTTGAATATGTCTAATGTATTTTTTAAGAAAACTGACCTTAACCATATAGCACGCTGGGTTAACTTCTGTAATTTTTCGAATTTTTTCAGTTGCATCTTTTTCCTCAACAATTGCAGTTACTTTCCCATTCTTACCTCTTACTATCCGTCCCAATCCAAAAGGATTATCTGCATTAATAGTCAGGAAAGTAAGACTAGAATCAGATAAAAAATGCGCTTCGGACAACTTCGCAATCGTTTTCTCTTTATAAAAGTGAGAATCATCACCTTGAATTATTAAAACATCTGTAATAGATTCATCAATTACAGGCATCGCTGCTTTAACGGCATTTGCTGTACCTAATCGCTTTTTTTGCTCAGCAAAAACAATTTTCGAATCTTTCAAAACATCTTTTACAGATTCTTTTGCAAATCCAACAACTACAACTATTTGCTTAAATTCCATTTTTTCCAACAAATGAATAGAATGCAAGATCAAGGGTTTATCAGCAAGCAATAACGCCACTTTATTGGTTTTTCCGGACTTCATCCTTGTTCCACGGCCTGCAGCCAGAATTATCGCACCTAATTTTCTAATACTTTTCATACTTATTCCTCAGTTACTCTTTGTATGTTTGCGCCAAGTGTTGCTAATCTTTTCTCAAAACTCTCATATCCCCGATCCAATTTTTCAATTCCGAAAATTATCGAAGTTCCTCTTGCTACCAATGCAGCCAATACTACAGCTGCTCCCGCTCTTATGTCAAGAGTTGTCATAATTGCGTTATGGAGCTTTTTGGGACCGATTATTTTAACAGCATGATAATTCTCAGGAGTGTCATCTTCCAGATTAAAATTATAAGTTTTCTGAGGATCATTAATTTCAGGATTAAATAATTTTGCTTTTGCACCCATTCTTTTTAAATCTTTTATGTATCCCAACTTGCTCTCAAATACCGTTTCATGAATAATTGACTCCCCATCAGCCTGTGTCATAAGTACTCCCCATAAAGCCTGCCAGTCCGTAAGAAATCCTGGATGTATTCCAGTTGTGATATCAACAGATTTCAATTTACCATTGGCAAAAAAACGCATTCCGTTTTCTTTTTTTTCGATGCCAGCTCCGGTTTCTTCAAGCTTTTCAAGAAAAGGTCCAATAGCTGTTTTGTCTGCATCTTTTATGAAAATATCTCCTCCTGTTATAATCGCAGCAATTGCAAATGTAGCAACTTCGATTCTGTCTGGACTTATGGTGAATTCCGCACCATGTAATTTATTTACACCAATAATTGTGATTTGTCGATCTCCAGTTCTTTTAACTTTTGCCCCCATTAAATTTAATAATAAAATAACATCATCTATTTCTGGCTCTTCCGCCGCGTTATTCAATATTGTTGTGCCTGATGCCAAGACCGCTGCTAAAATCATGGTTTCCGTTCCCGTGTGTGTGTTCTTTTGAAACGTATAATCAACTCCTTTTAATCCGCTAGTTTTTGCATGGAAATAGCCATCTTCACTATGATATATAACATCCACATCCATCAATTTAATTCCATCAATTGTTCTGTCAATCGGCCTTGCTCCCAAACGGCATCCCCCAGGATTTGGAATTATTGCCTCGTGAACCCTTGCAAGTAATGGTGCAATAAACATAGATGATGTTCTGGCAAGAACAGCTTTATCAAGAGGTATTGAGAAACCTGAAATCTTTTTCATTTGAACAGTGACTGTATGACCTTTAAGGATTACAGAAGCTCCTAAGTCCTTCATAATATCCATCATTACGAAGAAGTCTGAAATTAGCGGCACATTATGGATTACAACCTTTTCATCAGTCAAGCATGCAGCTACAAGTGTTTTTAAGGCAGCATTTTTTGCACCGGTTACACTTATTTTTCCGATTAATTTATTTCCCCCTTTAATTACAAACTTTTCCATCTATTCAAACCTCAATTGCGAGTGTAATTTATATACATCCCCTGCTCCCATAGTCACTATGACACTGTCAGACCTAAATCTCTTTTCGTTCAAGTATTTTACCACATCAGTTAGCGTTGCCATATACTTCACATCCTTATGAACATTTCTCAGTCTATCAGTGAGAACTACTGATGAAATGCTAAGATCTGGCTTTTCTCTAAGGGACGGATATATATCACAGACAATTATTTGATCTACAGAGCTGAATGAGCTAATAAATTCTTCGAACAATTTCTTTGTTCGTGAGTATGTATGTGGTTGAAATATTGCAATTAATTTTTTTTTCGGGTACTGATGCCTTAATGCTTTTAAAGTTTTTTTAATTTCTGTTGGATGATGAGCATAATCATCATACACGCTTGCACCAGTCGACAGATGTCCAATAAATTCCAATCTTCTTTTGGATCCGGAAAACGCGCGCAATCCTTTTTTTATTTTTTCAATAGAAATTCCCATTTCTATACATGCTATTATTGATGCTTGGGCATTTAAGGCATTATGCTCACCAACAGCTTTAACCATAAATTCACCTATTACAGTTCCATATGAACTTACTGAAATGAACATATGATCTCCAGAGAAATGAACATTTTCCAGAATGTAATTATTATCTTTATTAAATCCATATGTGATGAATTTACATTTTGATTCAGTTAACAACTTTTTAACTTCAGGGTCATCACCACAGCAAATTAGTATTGAGTTTTTTTCCAGTCGATTAACAAAAACAATAAATTCATCCCGAATATCTTCGATTGATGCATATACATCCGGATGATCAAATTCGATATTTGTGATAACTAAAATTTTGGGAAATTGCCACAAAAATTTTGCTTTCTTGTTAAAACGCGGTTCAGTTGCGTATTCATCTGCCTCTGCAATAAAATATTTTCCTGATCCCAGATGCCCTGGCGCACCAAGTGAGGGAATGTCACTAGTTCCGATTAAATATGATGGGTCCATTTTATTTACTTTTAAAATTGTCGCAAGTATAGCGCTTGTGGTAGTCTTCCCATGTGTTCCGGCAACTGAAACTCCTGTAAACATTTTACCAAAAATCTCACCTGTCATAAACATTCCTACAGCTTCCCCCTGTGTTATAACTTTAATTTTTTTATCCGCTGCTGTAATTGCTTCAATGTTTTCATATCCACCATGAGCTCCGGTTATAATTACCAGATCTTGATTTTGGATATTTTCTTTTGAGAATAATTTAATATCTTTTATTCCAGCATCTTTTAGAGGTTTGTCTGTTATGAATTCATCAATCACATCTGACCCTGAAACAATAAAACCTGCTTCTTTGGCGATAATAGCAAGAGGTGTCATGCCAACGCCCTTTATTCCTACAAAATGAATTTTTAATTTTTTCATACCATACTTATCACGGTTGCAAATCTGTCATATTTGTCGCCACGTCTATACGAATATAATAACTCGCTGTTACACTTAGTACACAGATCTATATCTTCTATGTTTTCTTGGATTATTCCCTCGTCTAATAACATTTGTTGTGCAATTTTTCGAAGATCCAAAAGCCTGCCATTTACTTCATAGCATTTTTTTTCAATACCTGGCCCTATTCCTACAAAAATATTTTTTGAATCGCTTTTAAATTCTTTTTTAAATTTTTCGATTGTGTTTTTTATTATTCCCTTGAGTAATCCTTTCCTACCTGCATGGGCAACACCTATGACTTGATTTATAGGGTCAAAAAATAGAATTGGCAGACAATCGGCAGTTACAACGCAAAGTGAAATATTTTTCTTAGCTGTTACCAATCCATCCGTATTCTCAATTAATAATTTATCAAAATTGTTTACAACTTCTACATTTCCACTGTGAATTTGATTCATACAAATCGCTGAGTCGGGCAATTTCACGTGCTTTAAAAACTTTGTAAGATTTTCCCGGTTAATCAAGTTATCATCGTTTTTTATAGTCCCAAACTTTTTAGTTGAGATAGCATGGGAAATGTTTTTGAAATGTGAAAAAACTTTAAATTTATAAATATCCATGATTCTTACTTCTTTATTCCTACTTCTTAATTCTTTTATTTATTGCTTCCAACGCTACCTGCTTCTCATCCCACGGCTCTTCTCCTTGTCCATAATTTATTGATTTTTCATGTCCTTTTCCGGTGAGTATAATCACATCTCCCTTTGTGGCAAGAGAAACTGCAAATTCGATTGCGTCTCTTCTATTTGGAATTGATATTATATATTTATTTTTTGAATCCAGATATACTTCAGAATTTTTGACTGCAAGATAATTAACAATTCCGAATTCAGGACTTTTGATGCCTGAAATAATTTCGCTGTTAATTTCTTCTACTGTCTCGTTTCTTGGGTCTTCTGCGGTTAAAATCATAATGTCGCTAAAATCAGATGAAATCTTGCCCATCTCTGACCTCTTGTACTTATCTCTTTTTCCTGCTGCACCAAATACATGAATAAGTTTATTTTTTGTGATTTTTTTAGCTTCTGGAAGGATAACTGAAAAAGAATTTGGAGTATGGGCAAAATCATTAATCACGAGGAATTCCTTATCATAAACTATTTCCTGCCTACCTGATGGTGCTACAAAACTCGCAACTCCTTTTCGGATTTCATCATCAGGTATATTGAGCTGCTTCAATACAGCTATGGCAGCAAGAGAATTATAAGCATTAAATTTTCCAAGAAGCTTTGTTTTAAATGTAAAATTATGTGGATTTATTTTTGCATCATTTTTAAAACCATAGGTTATTATTTTTTTATTTCTTAATATTTTTTTCATCAACACATATGACTTATCATCTTTATTGAGAATTGCAATCTTTGCGCTTTTTAACAATCTTGATTTGGCTAGAGCGTATTTTTCATAAGTTTTGTGATAATCAAGATGCTCATTTGTTATATTTGTCAGAACTCCTACCTCAATTGGTATTCCATAAGCTCTGTATTGATCAAGTGCGTGTGATGTGATTTCCAGAACTACATATTCGACACCCAATTTTTTTGATTTTTTTAGATATGATTGAAGCGCAAATCTACCAGGAGTTGTAACGTGGAAACCTATATCAGATTCTTTATTGCTTATTATTGCCCCAACTGAGGAAATAAGTGAAGCCTTATACCCTGCTTTATTTAAAACATGATAAATAAGACTTGCTGTAGTTGTCTTACCATCAGTTCCTGTGACACCAATCACTTTTAGTTTTCTTGCCGGGAACCAATACATGATGTTGGCAAGCAATGCTTGAGATAAATGATATTGATTTTTTGCAGTTTGCCACATATTATCTTATATAACGATGAATAAATTCCTGTATCAATCCATAATTTTGATAATACAAATATATATTTAAAAGAATAAGCCCTGGAAATATTACTAATTTTTCAATATATCCTCCAGTCAGAATTCTAAAATGCCGGATTGGGGGCAAACCGAACTTAACAGGTATAGGTAAGAGCCATGGTACGCCCTCTTTGGTAAAAGTATCCATAACAAGATGTGAGAAAAAACCAATCATAAACGCTGACCATATGATATCCATATTTAGAGATGGGAAGCTAGGTTTTAAAACTTCTTGCAAAAAACGAAATCCTGCTCCAAAAATTACAATCCCTATAACTGAATGAGAGAGAAACCTATGCCCTCCTAAGATTTTTCCGAAAAATCGGCCAAACATTCCCCCAATTGGAAGATTACGCCAAAAAGGAGCAGTAGATTGATCGACATCAGGCGCTATACCTCCTATCATATTTGCAATGAGAGCAACAAGGGCCGTGGCAAGGGTAATTTTTGGGAGAGGATTACTTACGATTACTACTCCCATCGCAGTAAATGCTGCCAGATCATGAGTTCTTCCTGTCATAATTTATCCCAATCCTGAGCTAGTCGAAGGATCGTGGACTATAAGTATATCAAAAATAGAGCACACAATACCAAAATTTATGTTAAAATAATTATTATGAAACCGATAATAAACTACGAAGATTTTTCAAAGCTGGATATACGTGTTGGAACTGTAATTGACTGTATTGAGAAAGAAGGATCGGATAAGCTTCTCAGGCTTACAGTTGACTTTGGCGAAGAAGGAACTCGAAATATCCTTTCTGGAATAAAGCAATGGTACAAGCCTACTGACCTCATAGACAAACAATTCGTATTTGTTTTCAACCTTGCACCAAGAAAAATAATGGGAGAAGAATCTGAGGGAATGATATTGGCAGCTGATGGTAAAAATGGCAAACCACAGCCCCTTAAACCTAAATCAAAAGCTCCCAATGGTTCCGCGATTTTATAAACTATATTGTTGATTTTTATGCAATTTTAGTATAAACTCTCGTCTTATGAGACTTGAGAATAGATATAATTTAAATTCTCACATTGAAAATAAACTGCGTCCACCACACTCACCTGACGTAAGAAAATATACAATTTTTGATTTTAGGCAAGTTGGAAGCAAAGAAAAACAACCATTTGTAAACCTACTTCCAGGAAAAGTTACATTTTGGCCTGAAGATCACTCTGTTATTGTACAAGGAGATAAACGGTCGCTAAGACCTAAGGAGCAAGCTTTATTACGCCAATTGCTAGAACAACCCAATTGCATAATTTCCTCTGAGGAATTAAGTGGAAAAATCTGGCCCAATAGACCATATAGGCCAACGCAGTTACCACTGCTAGCGCTACAGTTGCGAAGAAAAATTGAGCCAACTCCAAAAAAACCAGTTATCATTCAAACGGTTAAAGGGGAAGGTTATAGATTTGGCGATAAACGTGAAACTAGAACAGAAGTTGAAATAAAAATTGCAAAAGACATCGTCTATCTGCCCGATCAAAGAAAAATTGTGGTAAATGGAAAAGAAAAAAAATTGTCAAAGCCTCAAGATGCATTTTTAGAAATGCTCATCGAAAAAAATCATGAATCTGTCTCCGGTGAAGAAATATACGATCATGCATGGCCGAGTGAACAATATAGCTTAGTCCGGCTATCAACGCTTGTTAGAAGTTTACGTGAAAAATTAGAACCAGATCCGCTCAAACCAACAATTATTCTAAGGGTTCGAGGAGAGGGCTATAAACTCGCTGATTTAGATTCGTCTAAAGAAAAAGAGCTAGAGCTTGCAGTAGGTAAATTAAGATATTCTCATGGACAAAGAAATATTACTTTAGGTAAAGATGTAGTCGTACTAACAGAGAGGGAGCATTCAGTACTACTGGCATTCTGCGCAAGTCCAGGCGAAATAATGACTCGCGATGAATTAAAAAGAAGAGCTTGGGGAGATGACTCAAATGTTCAAATAGTAAACGTCAATAATTATGTGACGAAAATAAGAAATAAATTAGGCAAAGATTCGATTAGAAAACATTTTGGAATAGGATATAGCCTCAATCTAGCTGAAGGTTTTGATAATAAATAGCTTGAACCGCAACATAGCTCTATTCACTCGGTGGTATTCCATAATAAGTGAACATATTTTTTGCTGCTGTGAAGAAAATTGGCGCTGCTGTTTCGGCTCCATAAATTGACGTCGTTGGTCTATCGATAACTACAAGCATAAGGAATTTGGGGTCGTCTGCAGGTGCAAACCCAATGAATGACGCAATTGTTTTATTCGCATCATAATGACCTTCGACAGGAATCTGTGCTGTTCCTGTTTTACCTGCTATCCTGTATCCTTTTGGTTTGGCAAATTTGGACTCTCCATTGTCTACTGCATTTACCATCATTTCAGTTACTACATGTGCTGTTCTTTCTGATACTGGCTTCCCAAGCAGTTTTGGTTTTATTTCAATACTTTCTCCGTCAACTGTAGTGATTTTACTTACAACATGCGGCTCCATTCTATTTCCATTATTTGCAATTGCTGAAAACGCAGTGAGTAGTTGAATAGGGGTAACTGTTATCCCCTGTCCAAAACTCGATGTTGCCAAATCAATTGGGTACCAACTATCACGGGGTCTAATACTTGGCACTACTTCTCCCTGAAGATCTATTCCTGTTTGCTCTCCGAATCCAAATTTATTTATGTAAGACATCATTCGGTCAAGTCCCAGTGACTGCCCTATATAAACCATTCCGGTATTATCTGAGCGCTTTATTACATCTGTCATTGTTCCCTGTGTAACGTATTTATTGTTCCAGGTGCGTATTTCATATCCACCGATTTCAACAGGGCCTGAGCAGATAGGACATTTTGTGTCAGGCTTTATTAGTCCAGCATCAAGACCTGCAGCCATAACCAACGGTTTGAATGTAGAACCAGGCTCATATGTATCAGAAATAAGTGGATCCCTATAAAGCTTGTCTGAGTATTCTTGATACTCCTTTGGATCAAATGTTGGAAATGAAGACATGGCTATCATAGCACCAGTCTTTGGATCCATAATTGCTGCCATCCCTCCTGTAGCCCCATACCTCTCTACACCGTCTTTTAAAGTCTCATCAAGCATGAACTGTATGGATCTGTTGATATTAAGCGTGAGGCTTCTCCCATCAGATTGTCCTGTTTTTCCCTCGAGCTTAGAGAGTATAGGCCTTCCCGCAGCGTCATGAATAACAACAGCATGGGTTGATTTTCCCCTCAATTGCCTATCATAAAACCCTTCCAATCCAAAATAACCTTTATCGCTTCCATTATCGTCTTTCCCCACAAATCCAAAAAGCTTTGCTGACATTGATGCCTCAGGATAGAAACGACTGGACTGTTTTTCAAAACCCACCCCTTTAAATTTTAAAGACTCTATCTTTTCTTTGGCCTTATGGTCAATATGATTTTTTATTGGTACCCAAAAACGATCGAGCTTAAGCTGAGCACTAATTGTTGAAGATTCCGTTTTCAGTATCGGTGCGAGCGCATCAGAAAGTTCACTCTTATCCTCTACTTCTTTAGGGTTTGCAAAAACTAAGTATGAAAGCTTGTTGGCAACAACGCTATAATCATCACTTGTTTTAATTTCGCCTCTCTCAGCTGGTAATAATATATTTCTTCCATATTGGGACTGAGCAATTGATTGAAGTTCAGATGCTCGCACAACCTGCCAATAAAATAATCTCGCAGTCACGAGAAAAAAAAGCACAAAAAATGCGAATAAACTAAATTTATAACGCCAACTCATTTTTATTATTCAGCCTGCGTGGATTTTATTGCTAGTGGCAGGGGCGTAGATAAGTATACCTGATTTTTTGACTCGATAAATCCCTTCTCCCTTGCACTCACAGAAATCTTGGTCAAAGATGATTTCTCGAGATATCTTTCTTCGAGCTGCGCATTGGATTTCTTGTACTCTTCTATCTTCTCTTCATAACCAATCAATTCAACGCCAGTTGTGGAAATACTATTTTCTATTGTAACTCTGGCTACTGCTAGAGAGATGATGATCAGAAATATAAAAATAATTAATCTTTTTGGTCTTTTCATAGTTTTTCTATCACTCTTAATTTTGAACTTCTACTTTTTTTATTTCTTCGTATCTCGTCCTCAGACGGAATGACAGGTTTTTTTGTAATTATTTTCCCTATTAAATCTTTTTCAAAATCCTTAAACTGATTTTTTACTATTCTATCTTCAAGTGAATGAAAAGAGATAACAGCTAGCCTCCCACCCTTTTCAATCAATCCAAAAGCTTTTGGCAAGCTAATTTTTAAGCAATTAATTTCATCATTAATTGCTATTCTCAGCGCCTGAAATACTTTTGTTGCCGGATTAATTTTAAAATTTCCCCTATATTCACCTTTTACAATTTCTACCAACTCTGATGTTGTTGAAATTAAACTTACTTTTCGTGCCTGGATAATTCGCTCAGCTATAGAATGAGCACTGTACTCCTCTCCAAGTTTGATAAATAATTCAACTAACTCCCTTTTTGACAATATATTTATAAGATCCTGGGCCTTAACACCAAGATCCCGGTCCATTCGCATATCAAGCGGTCCATCTTGCTGAAAGCTAAATCCTCTTTCAGCAATTTGCAACTGATGACTTGATACGCCAAGATCAAAAACAATTCCATTTACATTTTCAAATCCCAAATCGCGCGCGATCTTATCAATATCTTTAAAATTTCCTTTTACCACAACCAAATTATCATTCCTGCCCAAATCTTTTATCTTCAAACCTAAATCATTATTTACGAAATCCAATGCATCCTGGTCAACATCCATTCCCAACACTTTCCCACCAAGCCTCAATATCTCCAATGTATGTCCGCCTCCGCCCAATGTCGCATCAATATACTTATTCTCAGGTAGAACGTTCAAATATTCAATTGTTTCTTTTAGTAATACACTTTCGTGATAATCACTCACTTCTGCCCTTTCTATGTTATTAGTTATTTGTTATAAGTTATTCGATTTCTCCGGACAGTCTTTCTGCAATTGACTCTATCTTTTCATTTAAATCATTCTGATGCTCAACCCACCCTTTCTTATTCCAAACCTCAACAAATCGTTCAATTCCTGCAAAGACAATTTCATTATCAATTTTCGCAAATTCTCTTAAATATTCAGGTATCACGAACCTTCCTTTATTGTCCAACTCAATGTCTGTTGCATTTCCCAAAAGAAATCTTTGCAATTCCCGTGTATTTTTATTTGTAAAAGGTCTACCTGTTGTCCCTTCAAGTAAAGTCTTCCAGTTATCAAGCGAAACAACGATCAAGCAATTCTCAAATCCTTTTGTAATTATCAACCTATCACCCAACACTTCTCTAAATTTCTTAGGAAGTGATGCCTGATGTTTTTCACTTACTTTACTTTCATACTGCCCGATTAACATATTTACTGCCTCTACTTTTATTTCCAAATATAATTCGTTATGTGTGCTTTGCAGACGAACTACATTTTCCTACTTTTACCTACAATTAATATTTTGAACCTAATATAGCAGGTTGTCAACAGACATTGTTGCCTGTCTAGTGGTTCCAACCAAGTGGAACAACAAAATGTAGTGTAGTATATGTAAGAAATGTGTAAGAGTAGAGATTTGAGGATTATTCTAGCTTAAGTGTTTTTTCAGATTGCAAGATCTTTCCACCATCTTTATTTAACTTCAAGGTCAAACTGACAGACTTAACTCCACTGTCGTATCTACAAACATTTTTTGAACAGCTTCCAAGATCCAACCATTCAGATTCATATGTACTCTTTCCGGACTCAACTTTTGCATCTCCAGTGATCCCACGTTGAACTCTCGGTTCCCCACCCTCACCCTGCTCTTGGGCCGTAGAATCTGCTTCATATGTAAGCTCGTATTCTAAGGATTTTATACCATTTAGCTTGGTTATCTCAAACTTTACAGCTTTACCATCTGGCTTAACTGTTAAAGTCAGGCCAAGCTCTTCAGCGCTTATGGTTTGGACTGTCAGATCTTCAACAACTGATTCTTCTTTTACTTTTGGCTTACCAACAAATAATAGATATCCAGTTACAAGAAGCAAAACTGCAACCACACCTGCGGCAATTTTCCCATTTCTAGTCTTCAAAAATTTCATAGTTAAATATTACTTTAATCTTATTATTCCTGTCAAGCCGCATTTAAGCTCAATTCGGTGATTATACCATTTGCAAATTCCCGATTTGGTGCTACCACAACTGGAACATTAATCCCATGTTGAGCAAATGATTTATATTTTCTAGTACCCAAACTCGTACCATCAGCAACGACCATTACTCCTCCAAGTTCCATTACCAGACCGTAAGTTGGTGCCATCTCCAAATTTCCCATTAGAGACACATTCCCTTTTCTAGTTACCTCCAACTGCGCATCTATGGCTTCATTAATAAAAAGTGCAGTTCTGGCAGCCTGAGAACGGTACGCACATTGCATTAGAGGAAATCTAGTTTTATTCTCAGGATTTTCAAATACATTACTTAGTATTGGCCAATTTATATCAAGATCTATAATGCTTTCCTCAGATAGCTCTCCAGTTTGCTTTCTTTCAAGCCGAACAGGTTCCCCCGTTTCAATATCAACCTTAAAACATCCTTCTCCCTTTACAGCAAGTAATAATTCTGGCTTTGGTGAATGAATCATAATTCCAGATACTAAATAATCATCGTATGTAGGATCATCTCCTTCCAAAACGCTAACCATTGTCCCATACATTGAATCCCCACGCTTTTCCCTATATTCTCCCGACCCGTCCAGACCGTCCAGAATTACTGTATGCTCTGGTTCATTTCCATATGTAACTGTACCATGTTCTTCTGAGAAAACCTGCAAAGGAATTTTTAATATTTTTAAAGAATCAAGTACTACTTCTTCTGCTTTTACATCCATGACCAAAGCAGTCTCTCCAAATTGATTTTGCTGGAAATTAGCTTTCCCTCCATCTCCTAAGCTTTCGTGTAAATAGTAGGTTTTTTTAATCCATCAATCACCGCAGCAGCAAAATCTTCTTTTGTTGGGGGAAATTCACGCTCTCTGGGTTGCTCAGGAATCATTTATGATAGCTTTTTCTTAAAATAAGAATCTAATTCTTTTATTGCTAAACGCTCCTGCTTGGTTGTATCGCGATCACGAACTGTGACGGTATCATCCTCAAGAGTCTGGAAATCAACAGTTATGCACCATGGAGTTCCGATCTCATCCTGTGCCAGATATCTCTTTCCTATATTTCCCCGGTCATCAAATGCAACCATAAAGTCGTTTTTCAGACTATCATATAAACCTTTTGCTTTATCAATTAGCTCAGGCTTATTCCCAAGAAGCGGAAAAACAGCAACTTTATACGGAGCAAGACGCGGATTGATTTTTAATACTGTTCTTTTCTCTTCCTCAACATATCCATCAGCAAGCACCATAAGAAGCAGCCTATTTATACCAACAGCTGGCTCTATAACATGTGGGACTAGTTTCTTTCCAGTCTGGGGATCAGTAATAACAAGCTCCTTATTTGAAGCTTTATTATGTTGAGTCAAATCATAATCGGTTCTATATGCAAGTCCCCAAAGCTCTTTAAACCCAAATGGAAATTTGTATTCCATGTCTTCAGTTCGCATACTATAGAATGAACGCTCCTCGTCTTTATGTTCACGCCACCTGAGATTTTCCTTATCAATTCCCAATTTTTCTGTGGCAAATTCCCACATATTTTTCTTCCAATTCTCAAAAAGCTCTTTCCAGTCTGATTTCTCAGGGTCGAAGAAATACTCAATTTCTCCTTGCTCAAACTCTATAGTTCTAAATATGGAGTTCCCAGGTGTTATTTCATTTCGGAAGCTCTTACCAAGCTGCGCAATACCAAACGGTAGACTCACCCGGGTTGAGTCTATAACATTTTTAAAGTTGGTGAATATAAGCTGTGCTGTTTCACCTCTAAGATATCCCATTCCCTGATCCCCTTCTACAATTCCTAACTGGACGGGAAATAATAAATTAAACTTTCGGACTTTAGTCCAATTATTGTCTTTTTTTGGTGTTGCTTTGCATTTGGGACATGGGATATTATGCTGACGGATGATAGAATCAAACTGCTTCTCACTCAGTCCTTCAACTTTTTTTGTTGATACATACTCATTAATAATATCCTTACCCAAACCTTCTTCTATAAAATCTGCTCTGTCTGCATAACCAATTAGACCCTTATGATTTGATTCTATAAAGTCCTCAACGAGGTGATCAGCTCTCATGCGGGCTTTGCATTTTTTGCAATCAACCATCGCATCGGCAAACCCTGCGACGTGTCCTGAAGCCTCCCATATTTTGTGGTGAGAGATGATACTCCCATCAAGTCCAACCATATCTGATCTTTTTTGAACAAAATACTCCCACCAGAGATTTTTGATATTCCTGAGAAGCTCAGTGCCTGCAGGACCATAATCGTAGGTATTGGCAAGGCCACCGTAGATCTCGCTCCCCGGATAAATAAATCCGCGTCTTTTAGCAAGAGATACAATTTTTTCCATGGTTTTTTCAGTCATATTTCAGTATATTCAATATAACCCTGAGCGTTGCCGAGGGTCATAGGGGTATTATAGCAAAAAATTAGTCCGCTGTAGTTGATTAACTCAAATTGGATGTATATCACTTTTTTGCTGTCTCGGAGGCCTTACCTCATGAGCCACTCTACTTGCGTGTCCTAACAAATTAATGTAAAACCTTGTTCTTAATTTAGGAGGAGTATTTTCCCCTATCGGAAGTAGTGGTAAATTGTTGCGTTTTCTATTAATTGGCGAACCTCCCGCTCCCTCTCTATTCCTTTCATTCATATACTTATTATAACTTATGTGTCAATCCAAAGGATTAGTTACTGCATTTTTACGAAGATGTTGCGGCTTCTGAGTTTGCGCTCCAGGATATTTTCAATAAAATTCTCAGTATCCAAAGTCGCAAAACTCGCATTATTCCAATAACCAAGAATTGTCAAAAGTTGCATTTCAAATTCATTGATGATTGTTTTTTGATCCACATCAACAAGGCAAAGCTTATCCAATGCATTTTTTAGCAAAAAGAAAATACGCATGTTTTCCTGATTCTCAGGACAGAGCCCATCAACAAGCTCACACAGATGAAGTGCGTGACCGACACTTTCTAAATCACTTTTTATCTCCGAAAAATTATTAATTGTTTCAGCTTCTGTAAGAATTGGGAAAGCATTACCCTGATAAAGGCTCAACATAGAGTGATTTATTGGCTCAATGTGTCCGGCACGACGTGAGGTAATTTTCCTGACTCCTGCCGCTTTTACATAGATCTTTCCATTTGTCTTGGTCAAAACAGTTAAGATCCTGTCGGAGTCTTTATAATTTCGCCTTTTAATTATTATTCCCTCTGTCTTAAAATTTCTCATATAAAATTAGATTTTAAGTTTGAATTCTTTATCTGTAAGCAGGGGGAATGTTTCTATTGTTTTTCCATTTACAATATTTGTATAAACATTGCCGCCCGTACCAGGCTGTTTCTGGATGAGAACTGGCAAGGGCGAACCGCTCTTCAATTTAAATGGAAGTTTATACGTCAAGGTAAATGTTTTGGTTCCTTTTGGTCTTACTGTCAAAAATCCTTCAAACACTGTCTTTCCCAGATCCTCAGAGGTAACGAGCTTGACTTGTGAACCTTTACTATCTATCAGCTCACTACCTTTTGGCACATATACTCTTATCCAATCCCTATACTCAGCGTTGAGACAAAGTCCTCCCCGCTCCAAATTACAATCTGATGGTGGATAGGGATTTTTATATTTTATTGTAAGCGTTTTTGTTATTTCTCCATTTTTAATCGTGTAGTTATTTTCAACCTCTTCCTGCATAAAGATATTCACTTTTGCTCCTGAAAAGCTGGTTTCATTTATATGGAGATAATCACCCTCAAAATCCAAAATTTTACCCGCAGCATTAAGGCCTTCAATTCCTTTTTGAGCTTCCTCATTAAATAAGTAGGCCATTATGTGCTTTTCATTTGTTCCCTGGATGAATGATTGAAATAGAGGACCCCAATACTGCTTAGGTGAGGAAGTAAGAGCCTTATTCATAATCGCAGATAATAAATCTCCAAGTAGTCCCTTCCTGTCTGTTTTAATGTAATTCACTGGACGTGAAATATTATCTTCTAGTGCATAAATTACTGACGGACAATCACAACGGGGATCGCTCTTTGTGTTAAAAGTAACCCCATTTGCAGTGATAGTATCATCAAGAATTTTAATCGTATTAACAAGAACATATGTATCAATTGCGATAATTCCATCAACCTCTACCTTCTTTGCGGATGTATCATACATAGATTTAAATGTTTTCATGGATTCAATAAAATCAGGAGATAGATTACTGTCTCTTAAATTGAATGAATTAACCTTGGTCAAATACTTAACTATCGGAGCAGGGGCTCTTTTTTTATTTGGGATAGAATCATCCAGAACATAAATATCTTCTGAGCGATCAAGCTTTATAATACCCTTATCGATTTTTATAATTGCATAACCTGTGAGAAACCCACCAGTCGGACGGAGTTCTTTATCATTCTGAAAGAGTACCAGATATTTCTTTTCTTCATTTTCTCCCAAAAGAGTTGGCAAAACTTTGACCAATGGTTTGGCATCACTTACGAATGTAGCCCCGTCATCTGTAAGACTTCGGATAGTTGCCAATTGGGTTTGGACTTTCTTGCCAAAAATAAAGCTAGGATAGTGCTTGGGATTTACTTTATCAATCTCTTTCTTGATTAAATCCAGCTTTTCTGAAATCTTATCAATTTGTGGGGTTATCTTTCCGATAGTAAGAACTGCTGTCTTGATTCTGTCTTCAGTTGAGCCTGCGTTACTTTCCTTTCCTTTAAGCCCCAAGACATCAGCATATGGTTTTATGGCATCTGTTGCTATAGTTGCGCTATCAAGTCCATGCTTACCGGCATTCAACATATGATCTACATCGTTGTAATACCAGCTTGCAATTGGGACAATTTTAAGCGGAACTAAAAAATGAAAATTTCTCTGAGTTTCTGCTAGTGATTTTTTAGTTTTTTCAATTTCTACTGATGCAGCTTCTATATCCTGACTTTTAAGAGCCGCAGAAACCAATTTAGCCTGACGATAAGTCTTGAGACCTGATTTGTAAGTAAGATATGAAGGAACACCAATGAGAAGAAGTATGAGAGCAACTATAGAGAGCGCAATCGGATACCTCTTGCTCATTTTGAATTTGGCCCTTTTTTTTCTATTGGTCATAAAAGTACCATTACTTTCTGCCTTTGCAAAATCCTGCTTCTCCTTAACCTGTTTTTCGGTCCGAACAGTTCCGCCCTTGTCTGAATTTGTGGCAGTACTGGTGTTTTTCGGCGCTAATTCGATCTTGTCAAATCCACCCATCTATATATCTTACGAAAATATATCCAAATATGTCAACTTGACAAGACTGGGGCAAATATGTTTCTAGGCTTCATTACAACGCTCCGCGTCCTGAGATCATAGCCCAAGGAGTTTTGAGGATAATCCATAAGTCATATATAACCGATCGGCGCTTTGCATAATTTGCATCCATCTGTATTCTTTTATCAAAATTAATTTCACTGCGTCCCGTGACCTGCCAAAAGCCAGTAATTCCTGGTTTAACACTCAACACAACCTTCACGGCTCCACGGGTATGTGGGTATTTTTTTTGCTGTTCTTCGAGCTCATCAGGATAATAAGCACGTGGACCAACAATACTCATCTCACCATTTAGTACATTAAAAAATTGCGGCAATTCATCCAATGAAAATTTCCTGATAACTCTTCCCACCTTAGTTACGCGTGGATCATCTTTTAACTTATAACTTCCTTTCTTATACTGGCTATATAGATCTGCATATTTTGGATCCTGTCTTAGAATAGTATGGGCATTTTTTACCATGGATCGAAATTTATACATCTTGAATTTTTTTCCATTTTTCCCAACCCTTTCAGGAGTGTCAGCAAGTATAGTTCCCTCCGACTCAGTTTTTATTGCAAGTGCAACTAGAAAAATAACTGGAGAAAAAATTAGAAGTAGTAAAATTGAAAACAATATATCAACAGATCTCTTGGCAAAATCATAAAATGGACTTAATTGTATGTCAATTTTTGGCATTTTATATTAAATGCTCGTGGTCTGTTCCTTTAAGATTTTCAACGAATTTTTTAATTTTTGGTATAGATCTTTTTGGACACATTAGCAATACATCATCAGTGTTTATAATTACCATTTCTGACAAATCTATACCTATGCAAAGCTTCTTCTCATAATTAAACATCAATACGTCTTGTGTATCCCTTAACTCAATATTTCCACGGGTTACATTTTCCTCTTTATGATTCTCAAGAGCTTCTTTAAGAGCATCCCATGCTCCTATATCACTCCAACCGATATCTGCAGAAATTACAAATCCTGATTTCGGATTAATTTTTTCCAGAATAGCATGATCAAAAGAAATTTTTTCAATCGTGGGATAAACTCTATTTAAAACATCCTCATATTTTTCAGTCCCAAAAGCTTGACTAATTTCATTAAGTTGCTTAAATAGATCGGGTGAAAACTGTTCAAAAAGTTTCCATAAAAATTTTGGGGTGGTCGCAAAATAACCTAGATTCCACGCGTGCTGATTATCTTTGGAAAATTTTTCAGCATCTTCAATAGGTGGCGCGTATTTAAATCCTTCAAATTTATGAATTGGGAGACCATCTATTTCTTTCAACTCACTACCAAATTTAATATATCCGACATTTTGATTTCCGTAACGAGGTTTTTGCCCAATAAAAATTATTTTTTCAGGATCTTCTATTATTAATTTTTCAGCTGCCCTAAGCATTTTGCGAAAAAGCCCCTCTTCTTTAACAAGATGATCGCTACCCCAAAGCAGGACAAGAGGTTCATCAGGACTAGATTTAACCAACTGTGCAATAACCAAACCAACTGCTGGTCCGACATCACGCATTTCCGGCTCAACAATTATATTTTCTTTTGGGAGCAAAGGAAGCTGTTCAAGAGTAGTGTCGTAATATTTTTTACCTGTTGAAATGAAAATATCTTTCCAATCAAAATCGGGGAATAATTTGCGAACTGCAATCTGCAGCATTGTTTGTTCATCCACAATTTTTCCGAATTGTTTGGGAGTATTTTTTCTCGAAAGTGGCCAAAGTCTTGTACCCACACCTCCTGCAAAAACAACAATTTTCATAATTCAATATCCATTATAATATCAAATCAATTTATTCACAACTGACAAGAAATTTTTTTTAAAACTTTCAAAATTAAATCTTTCTGAGTTAATTATGCATTCATTAGGTCTGAACTTTATTTTTTCAAATCTCACGATCGATTCCATCAAAGACTCCTTATTCTGCTCATCAAAAAACAATCCCGTACTGCCGTCAATTACTATTTCGCGGGCTCCTCCTTTTTTAAAAGCAATTACTGGCTTGCCATGCATTCCTGCCTCTACCATAACAAGCCCAAAATCTTCTACTCCAGGAAATATCAACGCTTTACAATTTTTGTAATAATCAATAAGGTCAGCATCATTTATTGCTCCGATAAATTCTACACTAGAACCCGCTATTTTTTCAAGATCATTTTTCCAGCTCCCTTCTCCTACAATTTTTAAATTAAATTTAAGTTCATTAGCAGCTTCAATGACGAGATCAATTCGCTTATACTTTGTGAATTTTGAAAGCCTTGAAACCACAAGAAAATAATTTTCCTGATTCCTGATTCTTACCTGCCTGCCTGATTGGAGGGATTCTTGATTCTTTTTTAGAATTGCCGGTGGATAAACTAACTGCGATTCTCTTCCATAATATTTCTTAATTCTCCTCTGCACCTCTTTGGATATTCCGATATATGCATCAGGCCTTGAAGAGGCTATGATATCCCATTTTTGAAGCCTTGAAATAATCGGTTTTGACAAAATTTTTAGAAAATCAGTCTGAAAGTAATCATCATACCCACTCCATAAATATCTTGTAGGCGTGAGACAATAGCAAATGTGGATTGTCCCTGGTTTGGTAATTATTCCTTTTGCTGATTCTGAAGTAACTGAAATGACTAGATCATATTTATCAAAAACAAGGCTTTCAAACACCAATGGCATCAAAGGCGAAACAAATTCATGGTTTGAGGATGCGAATGGTATTTTCTGGAGAAAGGAAGTTCTAACATCAAATACTTTAGCCCATTTTGCTGTATTTTTTTCATAGACCGAAGTATAAAGAGGTGCATCTGGAAATAACTTATGAAAAGCAAGAAGCACTCGCTCAGCACCACCCCATTTATTAACTCTATCGTAAACTAATGCTACTTTCATATACAGCCAGTGTCTCTTTTGCCATTTTTCTCCAGGAAAATTCTTTTGAGCGCTCAAGTCCTTTCTTTATATTTTTATCAAGTATATTTTGCTCAAGACTAAAAACATCGTTTATTTTGTTCTTTATATCCTCAATAGAATATGGATCAAAATATATTGCAGCATCTAGACAAACTTCTCGCAGCGAAGGAATGTCAGACGCAATAACCTGACATGCTGATGCCATAGCCTCAAGCACCGGTAACCCAAAACCTTCCATGAGAGACGGAGATATAAGTGCAATTGCGTTTTGATAATAACCAGCGAGTTCTTTGTCAGTGACATTATTCCGGACTACAACTCCTGAGTAATTTTCTTTTAAGATTTTCTCATTTAATTTTTTATAAAAAAAATCATCCTTTCCAACCAGCACCAATTGTATGTTTTCATGGTCTTCCTTTCTGAATAAAGAAAAGGCTTTTATTAATCTGTCAAGATTTTTGTGTGGATATGCATTCCCAACATATAAAAAATATTTTGTTTTATCAACAATTTGTACTTTATCTTTTTTTTGTATTTTTTCATCAAATCCTTCATAAGTGACAATAATTTTTTCTTGCTTAACTCCCAGGGTTTCTATCAAGTCGTCTTTCACGGCATTCAGCGGTACTATGATTTTTTGGGCTTTATTAACTGCATTCTTAACCACATAATCATATCCAAGTTTCTTGAGTTGATATAAATACAAAGGAAGCTTTGAGGCTTTACCTGTTGGGAAATGATTTATGATCAAATCGTGAATCGTGATGACAAATGGATTTTTATATCCAACAGGAATAGAGAAATATGGAAAATGAACCAAATCCAAATTCTCTTTATTCAAAATTTGAGGAAGTTTTAACTGCTCATCAAGCGTATGCCAACGAATGTCCACCCGGACAACTTTGAACTTTGAACTTTGAACTTTGAACTTGTCAGCATCTGCAGACCTCATAAACAAAACATAATCATTTGTTTTGTCAATTTCGGCTAAATTGTAAACCAAATTCCTGATATACCTCCCAACTCCTGTCTCGCTCCAAAGCCGCGCGTCAATACCAATTTTCATAAAATAAGTATAACATAGTGGCTAAGTAGTGTTTCTTTTGTGAAGAAAACTTATTCCACATTCAACTATCCAATTTATAATTTTAGGATATTTTCCTGAATAGTTTTTTTTATAAAAAATCCTCATCGCTTCAAATCGATGTCCTTGCATGATCCTTCTTCGCTCCTTGTCTGCTGTTGATATGTGATGCGATTGTTTTTTAATACCACTTGATACTCCGCCATAATGAAGAATGCTTACGTCTGGGATATAATAAATTTTAAACCCGAGTTTTTTAATATCATAACAAAATTGCAAATCCTCGCCATAGAAAAAGTATTCTTCATCCCACCATCCAATTTTTTCACCAACATCCCGACGGACCAACAAAAACGCACCAGAAATTGCATCAACCTCGTGAATTGTATTAATGTTTTTAAATCCTTGTATATACCCACTGAACAATTTAGACTTTGAAAACACTTTTTCAAGTTTTGAAAAATGCGAGAGCGCATTCCATGGAGTAGGAAATCCACGATGCGATGAGTCATCGATTCCGCCTGTAGGTAACACCACCTTACAAGTTGCGGCCCCAGCATCTTTATGTTCATCCATAAACTCTATCATTCGTGAAAGTGTATTTGGGTATACAATCGTATCCGGATTGAGAAACAATATATACCGCCCATGTGCATTTTTAAGAGCATTGTTGTTACCTTTTGCAAAACCGATGTTTCCTCCATTATCTTCAACTAAGAACGTTTTAATTTTTGTCTTATTAGCATAATCTTTAAATGATTTCAGAGAATCATCAGGTGATGCGTTATCAGCTACAATTACTTCAAAATTTCCTGACTTTACATCTTCTGGATAATTTTTTTCAATAGATGCAATAGCGTCAAGCGTCAACTGCTTTGTATTATAATTTAAGATAATTATTGAAAGATCCACGACCATAATTATTAATTCTTAATTCTTAATTCGCTATAAACCCGTTCCAAGTCTTTTGCTATTCTTTTCCATGTGTAATTTTCTTCAATTAATTTCCTCCCATTTTTTGCAATATTCTCATAAAGATTATTATCTTCTAAGACTTCAACAGTTTTTTTTGCTAATTCTTTAGCATCTTCAGCAACCATAATATTTTCACCGTCTTTTGCGCCTACTGCGTTAGCGCTAAGTGAAGTAGCTACAACAGGTGTTCCGCAACACATACTTTCAAGAATCTTATAGCTAGTTCCGCCACCCACCCTGATAGGAGCCAACAATACATCTGCCTCCTGAAACAACTCTTCCGTTGGTCTGGTTGAAGACTCTTCATCAAATATGACATCTGGTTCGTTTGTTAAGCTCCTTATATTATCCGGAATATTTCTCCCTACAACCCAGAGCTTAATCTCGTCATCCTGAAGCGTAGCTGAAGGATCTAGAATCTTCGCTTTACTCAGAATGACAGTTTTAATTTTAGGAAATATTTCATCAATTATAAATTTCGCTGCATCCCTATTTTGAATCCACCTGAAGTCACCAATGAACAACACTCTTTTGATTCTTGGTTCTTGGTTCTTGGTTCTTTGTAGAAAAGTAAACTTTTCTAAATCGACCCCATTGGAGACAATAGTTGGATCAACTCCTGTATTTTTCATTACTTTTTTGTCATCCTCTGAAACAGCAATTAATTTTGTTGCTCTCGCCCAACATGATTCCTCCTCTTTTCTTATTTTGAGAATGTCTATATTAAATAATGGTTTTAAAAAAAATGGAGACTGGTCTGCATACCTTTGATAAACCTGGTACTCGATGTTGTGCTCTGCCAAAACAACAGGAATTGAAGAATTAGGAAGATTTTGCATAACATAATAAGTCTCAACGTGAATCAAATCATATTTTTTATTTTTTAATTCTATTGAGATTTCTTGATTCATTTTCTGACTTTTGTGCCCTGTTACAAGAAATGAGTTTGAGGAAAAAACTGACTTAAATACATTTTTAATTGTCCATTGCTTTCCCCTATTAACTGTAATTACTTTTTTACATATTTTTTTAACTCCTAGAATGTCATCCTCTGACTGATTTTCACGCTTTTCACAAATGAGTGTTATCTCATGCTTTCCTGCCAATTCTTTTATAAGATTAAACAGCCGTACATGACCTCCAGAATGAAGCGGATAAGGAAGAAAGGACGAGACTAATAAAATCTTCATAAACTAATTATAGCAGAGGGAATATCAAATAATCCTATAAATTAAGTGCGGTTTTGTTATCATTTATACAATTTTTAAGATCAATAATCACATAATTTGCAGTTTTTTTGACTACTTTGCATTTTTTCATCCACATATTTGTAGTTTCATCATAATTCACCGAGACGAGGTGGGTCGCTCCTTCTGAAATAAACTGAGGTATTTTATCTCCACCGTATGTAAAACCATAGCGATTTGTCTGGTAGAGAAATGCAGAATCAAAATCAAGTGGTGCTATAACTTTTGCGTCTTTTGGCAATAATTTATCTACTGCTTGACCAGCCTCAACCATCGCAGGATTATTAATATTAAAATATCCCCTAACTTCAAACCAGCCAAAAGCTAACATAAATAGCACCAATGAAGCTGCAACGCCAGTATTTATAACTCTTTGATAAAACTTTGCTTTAGTAAAGATAAGATAATCTATACCTTTTGCTATGAAAATACTACCAATTGTAACTAAGGGCATTTGGTAATAATCATGCGTTACATTACCCTTGGCTATTATCGTGAAGAAAACGAAAATAGATATCAGCCATAAGTAATAAAAAAATCCTTCTTTCTCACTATTCCCTTTTATTATTCCAAGCCAGAATAAAACAAATCCCCCGGTCGCAAATATCAGACGATTCATACGGTCATATATTAAATATCTGAAGAAAGCGCCTTTAAAACGTATATTTCCCTGATTAAAAAGCCATGTTGTCCCAAACATTCCCTCTGGATACTGAGCAATATGATTTCGCCATAACAGAAATGGAATTAAGGCAATAGCAGCTGCGACATAAATAGAATATTGTTTGTAAAAAATAAATTTCCATTTTCTTAGGATCAAATAACTTATTGGCAAGATTAGAACCAAACCGTAAGGTTTTGTAAGTATGGTAATCGCAAAAACTACTCCAGCTAGAATTGCAATTAGAATTTTTTCCGTCTTCACCCAATGTGTTACAAGTAGCAAAGTCAGAACGCTGGCAAAAATATGTAATGGGTCAGGCATAATCACTCGACCATAATATATGTTGTAGGGAAGGAATCCGAAAACAAAAGCAGATAGTAGTCCTATACGTTTTGACGAATACTCTTTTGCTAAAAAATACAGTACTACAGTTGTTAGGGATGATACTAGGATACTAACAAGCCTTCCCCACTGTTCAATAGTGAAATTACCAAATGCAGTGTATGCAAAATAGACAAGCGAATTGTAGATTGGGAATTCAGCAAAAAAGTATCTTTTAGGATTTGGTAGCTGTCTTTCGTTTAGTGAGTTTAGGGCATCAAATTTTGGATAAAAAGGAGTATAACCTTCTTTTATAAAGTTTCGAGTTACTGCTGCTGTATCTGCTTGACGCCAACTGTGCCAGTCTGCAACTGGATTGTTAAATTTGTAAAGTCGCACAACAAAACTTCCGATGAATATTGCCAATAGCGTAAGTACTATTAAAAATTTGTTATATTTCATCTAAATAGTATAGTTCATTTGATAAGCTTTAAATTTCCGTCTTTATCAAATTCAAATACTCTACCACTTGGATTATTTCCTATTTCTTTTTTTGCCTGTTCAATAGATGAAGAAGATCTAGTCACCAAATTATTCTCTTTATAAGTGAACCAGGTTGCATCCTGAACTCCTACCGGAAAAATCCAAGCATTTTTATAGCGTTGCGGAACATTGACGAAGTAAAATATTGGTTTCTTAATTACTCCTAGCTTCATATCTTCGTATCCATCATTCATGTATTGGAGGAAGTTGTTGGTAATAAGTCCGGCTATTCTCCAATCTCTATTCTCTTTCTGCAACTGGTTATACTGGAAAATAAGAAAAAAAGCAGGTATTGCCCAAATCACTATGACCGCAAATATCTTATTAAATGATTTAAGGTATGCATAAATTTTTTGAAAAACAAAAACCACAAATAATATCGCACCAAATGACGCTAAGTATGTATATCTTGGTGCAATATTTCCAAGTCCTAAAAATGGTAAAAGAGGAATTATAAAAAATAGTAAACTAATTACAATAATATCTTTATCATGCTTTTTAATATGTCTTATATTTTTCTTAAAAATATAAACTGCTAGATAAGAAAAAACAGCTATTACTACAAAAGCAAATACCATATTTGTTCTTAGACTTGATCTCATAAACTCATTTACTTGAAGAAATGGAGAGCCAACAAAAATATAGCCAAGCGAACTAATTGCATTACCAAAAAAATTAAAAGGCAATTTTAATAGATTATATTTATAATCACCTGCTGACCAAAAACTATTCGAAATTAGCTTCATGAAAAAGTATAAAATCAATGAGGCAACATAAAAAATATAGTGCTTATTTACTAATTGTTTATTTACTAATTTAGAGGAGACAATTCCATAACTTACAACTAGAATCGGAGTAATCACGCCATATTCATGAAATAGTGGGGCTACAAAACTAAATAGTACTGAAATAATTAAGTATAGATTTTTCTTACCTTCTTTCCATTTCAGATATAACCAAAACGATAGCATCGTAAAAAAAGTTGCAAATAAATGCCCGACAGCTGAAATCCAAAATATAGTTTCAGCATGTGAGGCAAGCAAGAGAAATATAAACGCAGTAACAAATGATAGTAATTTATCTTTAAGAATTTTTTGCGTTATCAAGAATATCAAAATGGTGATCGCAACATGCAAGCTCAGGGAAACAAGATGATAAACAACCGGACTTATTCCACCAAATTGAGAATTATACAATATATAAAAGTATGTTTTCATTCCTGGTCTGTAGAAGAATTCACTTGAATTGAAAAAGAAATTAGACAAAATATTAAATTTAGACGAACAATTCGCTACGCCTCCTTGAGTGAGTTGCTTACAATCTGAAACCCATTTTATCCATGTGAAATCATCCGCTACAAAGAAATGGTTTAACATCTCCCAGAAAAAAATAAGCGCTGTAACGCCAAAATAAATGAAAATTGCAGGGACTGAAAATAACATATCTTTAATTTCATGTATCAGATCAATAGATTTCTTTCTATACTGAACCAGTATTCCAATAGTTAGCCCTACTAGAATCCAAAGTGTATAGGAAATTTTTGAAGCCTCAAATACATCAATTAGCGAGGCGTTGAGCCATAAACCGAAAATGCCAGCGGTTACACCAATCACAAAACTGCGAGTGAGCTTATCCTCAATCAAAGGCATAATTTTAGCAAAATAAATTGCATAAATTAGAAATATTAAACTAAATAATCCAAAACCCATCAACCCTGTTTCGCCAAGAAATCTAAAGTAATTTCCATCAGTTGCCAATGTGATGGACGAGTATCCGCTTCCAAAGAATATATTTCTCTTGAATGCTTTAATTGCATTAGGCCATTCAGCCTGAAGTCGTGTAGTAATTGATGCATCTAGGGCACTTGCTTTTTGGATAATAAAATCGCCTTGTAAATTCTGGACATCTATTGATTTGGCAGTCCCCTTTTGCGTATTAATGATAACATTCTTCGTATTACCAATTTTCTTAGCATTAGTTGATAGAGATCCCGCATACAAATCAGGACCTGAAGGCTGGACATTGTTAATCACAAATTTTCCATTAACACTATCTCCATATCCAATTACTTTTCCTGTCCGTGCATCAACAATCCTATTAACAGATGAGAATGTGGCCGAGTAACGTGCATAAAGCCCAGTGAATGTCCGCAGCATAACGAAACTTATAATGACAACTGGGATTATCCATTTTTTTTGCTTTTGTAAAATTAACATGAATATTACTGCCAGAAGATACATCAAAAAGGATGTTCGCGATTGTGTCATTAAAAGAGTTATGAATCCCAGTACACTGATGATCAATAATCCAAAACGCCCAAACCAATTTTTATAACCAAAAATCAAGCTACCAATCAAAGGAATTAGCATCACAAGATAAGCTCCAAAATCATAATGTCCTGCAAAAGTTGATTGTAGCCTGCCCGCTGCATCAAGAACTAGTGGAATTCCTTTAGCGAATTCCTCATTCATAGTAGAAAATGCAGGAAATCTTTGGGGGATAAAGCGCTGACCAAACCCATACAAGACGACAGTCAGAAACACGCCCACGATTATAGGTATAAAAAATTTAATACTTTTCTTGTCTTTAATCGCTGCATATGCAATAAAAAACAACGACATATACTCAATGTGCCTTGCATAAAAAAGTAATGCGTTCCTGGAGTATATTCTCGGGTCACCAGTAATGGTAGGGTCATTCAGATGGGGGAAAATATATATCAAACCCAACAAAGTAGATATAAAACCAGTAAGCCAAAATGCAAAAATGGCAATCGTTAAAGGAGTTTTGAAGGATTCTTTTTTTCGAATAACCTGGATTAGATAAATTATTACAAAAAGCAATACAATAAAATCTTCAGCTCTTACATAGACATTTACATGGGTTAACCCAATTAATGGTATTTTAGGATACAAAGGAATAAATGCCACTAAAAATAACGTGAAAACCAGAAAAATATTATTTTTTAATAAAGATAATAATTTCATATTAAAATTGAATTGCCTGTCTAAATGTTGTCGTAAGATACTTATTTCTTGTAATATAACCAATTGTGATTGCTACATATGCCTTAACGTATAACATTGCCTTCACAAGGATATATTCCATATTACTTCTGTGCTTTTTATAAAAATAAAGAAGCCCTTTGTAGATATTTGCTACTGCGAAACTTCGGCTTGAACTTCCCTGATCCTGGTGGATTACTGAAACATCAGGATAGAAAAATGTTCTAAATCCAGCTTTTTTTGCACGATAACAAAGTTCCATATCTTCTATATACATAAATATTTTTTCATCAAAACCCGATAATTTATCAAAGACATCTTTTCTCATCATGAACATCGCACCTTTTACCCAATCTACTTCGGTAACTTTATTAAAACTTTTATCAATCAATCCAAACTTTTGCATACCTAATAGAAGTAAAAAAGTATTGAACAATGTATAAAATTTTCCCGCTGATGATTGCTTCTCCCCATTAACATTAGTTAGCTGTCCCCCGAGAATTGATACATCTATATTTTTATCCATGTACTCTACCATTCTAACTATTCCTTTATCCATAACAGTTGTATCATTATTGAGAAACAACAGATATTTTCCTTTTGCTTCTTTTGCTCCGATATTACAACCTTTTGCAAATCCTTCATTTTTCTTATTATTTATAACTTTTATATTTTTAATACTATCTTTTGCTATTTTAATGTTTATAAAATCTAATGAGTCATCTTCAGATCCATTTTCAACAATTATCAGCTCAAATTTGTTTTTTTCAAAATCGTCATTATATAACTTATATAGTGAGTCAATACAATTAATCGTCAGATGAGATTTTTTATAATTAATACTTATTATTGAAAGCATCATAAAACTATCGGAACCATGCAGCGCGACCAAGCTTATAATTCAATTCTTTTAACACTCTTTCTTTTATTATTTTAGCTGGAACTCCACCAACCATTTCAAATTCTTTAACGTCTTTTGTCACCACTGACCCTGCTGCAATAACCGCACCTTTTCCGATATTCACACCTGGAAGTATGATGGATCGTGGTCCGATAAAGACATAGTCTCCAATACGCACAGGTGCATTTATCCCTCCAAAATGCGGATCTTCAATATCATGTTGGGAATTATATATCATCACATCCGACGCAATATCGACATGATTTCCAATACTTAGCTTGTCTCTTCCATCCAGAACTATTCCTTCTCCGATAATTGTTCCATTCCCAATCGTTATATTCCTTGGGTTATAAAAACGTGCGCCCATGTGAATTGCGGACCCTGACCCAATTTGAACACCTGCCAATCTATAAAAAAACCTCCTGATAATATGTGAAGGGAAATGCCCCACTATATGAAGTAAAAGAACTATCAGTTCCCACATGGTAGTATTTGCTCTATTTACGCTTTTATCCAACACCTCGTGCGTTGAAAGTTCTTTTCCGGTTTTGTCTATCATAATTTGCCTCCTATCTCCTCAAGTACATTCAGGGTTTCTTTTGCTGTTTTTTCCCAACTGAATTTAGCCACTTGTTTTTTCCCTTTTTCGATTAATTCTTTTCTTAGCTTCTCATCATCAATTAGCTTAGTCATTTTATCAGTAATGTCATCAACGTTTTCAGGATCTATGTAAAGACAGGCATCTCCTCCAGCTTCTGGAAGACTACTTACATTACTTGCAACAACTGGACACTCATTTTTCATTGCTTCAAGAACAGGTAGACCAAATCCTTCATAAAGACTTGGCAGAACCATGCAAACTGCGTTCTTGTAGAGAATTGGTAACTCATCATTATCAACGTTATGTAAAAATCTTACTCTCTCTTCAATCCCTAGCTCTAAAGGTTTTTTTAATATTTCCTCATATAACCATCCTTTTTTTCCTACAATAACGAGATCAAGATTTTTTTCAGACAATTTTGAAAAAGCCTCAATAAGTTTTCCAATATTCTTTCTCGGCTGAATTGTGCCTACAAAAAGTATATATTTACCTTCCAATTTATATTTTGTTTTAAGTTGCGTCATACCATATACATGTGGCTTCAGTGACGTAAATTTTCTGATACCAGGATATGTTACGCTTACTCTCTCAGGAGCCACTCCATACTCTTTAATTATATCATTTTTACTTGAGTTGCTTATAGTTATGATTTTTTTTGCTTTCTTGACAGAATAAGATGTCCAATTTTTAAGCTGAATCAAATCATGCTTATTAAATAATTCCGGAAAATATAGAAATGATAGATCCATTACTGAAATAATTGATGGAACCGGAGAAAAGCGGGGACCATAATGCGAAGGGGAAAAAAACACTTCTGGTCTTGGACGATGTAAGTACAGATCTAGAGGAAGCCTCCCTTGTGTCCACATCCTTCCAGGCTTTATAACTCTATATTTCCAGTTATTATTTTCTTTAGGAAAATCAGGAAGTGGCCTGTTTTTTAAGTAAATTACAAATTCTATCTCTTGAACTACTAATTTTGAAAAATGCATCAATAACTCATAGGCGTACGCACCAATTCCCACACGATTTGTTATATTTGCTTCATTACCATCAATTCCTATAATCATATTATTAAGAGATTAGAAACTAAGTACTTCTCAATATTATATCAATCTAAATTCCGGGATATACGACTTGCAACTTTTTACTATCAATATGCAGAAACTCTTCCGCATCCGCTTTTGTTGAATTAGATATGCAAAGAATTTGATCGCACTCAAGCCTCACCCATTTCAATCTTCTTTTCTGAGTATCGACAATCATCTTATCTGTTTCTTCCGGACGCTTATACACAATAAGATCATATAGTATTGTAATTTTTCTTGCTTTTTTTGTCGGGGGCTGCGTCCAATCAGAAGATAAAAAAACATCTACCTCTCCAATCAGATCCTCAATCGGCATAATATGAAGTTTATTCCAAAGTAAATCAAGAAGTTTTGGAGGAAATCTAAATTTCCTTATTTTGTATTTAGCCCTGTTATTCCTAATTTTTAATTCTAGATTATTAATTCTTCTTAGGCTTGAATAAAACAATATGTATTCATTATCGGTATCGATATTAAGCATATTCTCTACGAGATTTTTGACATAATTTGCAACCCCTGTGTTGCTATAAGCCAACTGAGATATGTCAATACCTATTTTCATATATATATTCTATCAGAAAAATACCAAGGGGTAGAATTTTATTTTTTTACGCAGTCAAAGAAAATATCTCCACTGAATACGTATTGATACCAAATACTTAGAATTAAAAAACCCAAAACAATCAACACGCCCTTACCCTTTTTATCACGCATAAAGCCCCAAATACCATATATTGAAAATACTAGATAAGGAAAGCTAATCAATATTAATCTCGCATCATAACTTATTGAACCTCCAAAGATCTCGACCAATGGAAGCATTAACAATAACGCTAACATCATAAGCTTATATTTAAATTTGGATCTAACTAAATACCAAAAACCACAAAATATTCCAAAATACCCAACTATTGAAAAGAACATAACCCCAAACCGTATATCCCAAAAATGAAAGTAGTTTGAAAAAATACTATTTACAAAAAATACAGGCTTGTTATGAAACAGCCTTACGAGTTCTGGTGAAAAACCAATATCATTATGTACTGCATCTTCAAGCCTAAGACCCATCTGAGGATATGAGAAGTGAAACTTATCTGAAAAATCTCTGCAAGCATTCCACATTCGAAAAGTATTTAATTCGTAAAGAATGAAAATTGTTAATAAAATTTTTTTAATCATTATAAATTCCATATCTCAGCATAAATATCGTTATTATTGCCCGGCAAATATGCTCTATCTATTATTTGTTCGTTGTTAACATTCCCATAATTTGGCCTTATATAGAGCACTTTCTTCTTTTCCCATTCCTTAGGCTTAACCCATGAAGACTCTACAACCAATAACTCTACTGAATCCATATAAAAATTTACATAATGTTCTGTGAAGTTTAAATTTTTGTCAATCACTAAATAGTCATACTTTCCTTTATGTTTAATTATTTTTTCAACAATTTGCTTATTACCAGCTCCCCAATCTAAAGCATTGACCTTTGGGTAATGGTTGTAGTAAAAATGCGCATAGATTAAAAAGTCATACATAGCAATGATGACTAAGAATACTAGAAATATTTTTTTAAACTTTTTTAGATTTATATAAAAAATAACAATTCCAAGGGATATTAAAATTGTAATAGGCAAAATCAATAAAAGTGACCTCAGACTATGCGGGCTAGGTCGTGCAAGCGCCGCGGGAAGTGGAGCAAGGGAAATAAGCCCTATAACTACATATTTATATGCATTTCTTTTCTGCTTAATCAGCCATGATGTTCCCAAAATCAAGAATGGCAACTGCCATCTATAAAGCAACCCAAACCCTGGTATTTGGTGACGACCATTACCGTCTCCATTACTAAATAAATAGTCAAAAGAGAAAAAAGAAATATAATTTTTAACATAAACCATAGGATACACAAATAATTTCTGGGTTGTAGTATCAGCCTTATATTCTGAAAATGCAGATGTTTGAACAAATCTTTCAGATCCTTTGGATGTTAGCGAGAATTGAATTATAGGAATAATCAAAATTATAAATATCACTCCGCATCGTATAATTTTTTTTCTGAGCTTTGGTAGCTTTATAAAAAATGCAGTCAATAAAATTAACCAGCTCAGGGGAGAGATGATTCTAAATGTATGATATGTATATGCGCTTAATGCAAAAAGAATAAATCCACCCACAAAGTACTTTGCTTTATTATTTCCCCAAAACAAAACCAAAAGATAACAACCAAGCAAGTAAAAAAACAAAGCGAGATTTACTTCAAATCCTCCTCTTGAAAAATGAATATGCCATGAAGATAGTGCAAGTAATAACATACCTGTAGCTGGTAAATACTTCTTGATTGCCGGCTGAATCTTATTGCTTTTTAATTCAACAAGTCTTTTAATAAAAAAGTAAAACAATAATATACTGAGTGATCCAGCTGCAGCCGATGGAAACCTAATTGCCAACTCATTCTTTCCGAGAACTGACATAACGGATGCAACAGAGTATATGTAAACAGGAGGCTTGTAATCACCAAATGAACGAAAAAATAATGGATAGGGAACTCCAAATTCGTCTTGCCCTGTTGTTAAGATCTTATAAGCATTAACACCTGTTGATACTTCATCTATGTATAGGCCGGGAGGATCGGTATCAATTCTGTAGAAACGCAGGAAAACAGCAAGTAATAAAATCAGGATGATTATTAACTTATTTAATTTCATATCTCCCTCTCTTTATAATCAATGTCTCATCTGCAATGTGCCATGACTTTATAGTTTTATACTTCGCATTAGGAGTTCTGTTGTCTATGAAATCCGCTCTAAGATCATCAGTCGTCCAGGGAATTATCAGATAAGCAAATTTTGAATTTCGGTCAATTATCATATTTTTCTTAATTCTCTTTTCACCTTCCCACATAAGAAGATAATCAAAGTCTGGAGTATATGTTGCTGGACTAAAGATATAAACAGAAAATTTGTCATTACCGATATCATCGTAAATTGTCTTCGCAATATGCTCTTTAGTAGCCAGTGAGGAAATTTTATAGGGGTCTAAATAAAACTCCCTGCTCAGTTTTACGATGCTTAGCATGGTCAATAGTATAACCCCGAAAAGCATAAAATATTTTAGCACTACAAATTTTCTCGCAGCTATGCCTAAAAAGAGCATAAATAAGATCTCAACACCAATAAAATGGTACTCCCAAACCGGATTTTTTGTACTCAGATAAATACTTATTAGAGCTATTGAAATAGTAGATATAACTACTAAAATATTTCTTTCAACTAATGAAAACTCAATCTTTTTTTTAAATCTTGAGATTGCCAAAGCAAAAACAATTAATCCTCCCAAGATATTTGAGAAAAATACTGGTAAGTTCACTAACATAGAAAATCTTTTTGTAAAAAGTTCAACTATCTGAAGCTTATCAACACTACTTTCTCTTACAACTGAACTTGCGCTTGTGATAGTTTTGAATAGAGTATTTATTTGATTAAATCCATGTCGGAATTCAAAAAGAAAAAATGGGATAAATAATACAATAAATCCTGAAGAAAAAATAATAAGTGGTTTAAGTCTTTTAAAGATTAATAGATAAAGAATTGATCCTATTATAACGCTGAGACCAAAAGATATATGAATGTTTAAAAGCAGCCCTCCAAAAATTCCTGCAGCAAATAACTTAATTATATTTCTTCGACTGTTACTTAGATACTCATTCGTAACAAGTAAATAGATTATCGCTAGACACAGAAGAGGAGCCGGATTAGGATTCCAAATTTGAACTGAATAAGCGTTAAATGACAATATAAAAAATAGCCAAAGAATAACCGGTATAAGATCTCCCAAAGTTTTTCTAAATTTGTAAAGCATAAAAGGAAATAAAACAAAATAGGGAATTGTCAATAAAACAAAGGAAACCATCCTAGGATCTTTAGATATCAAAAGAACAATGCTAATAGCCCAGATCCAGTAAGGACCATAAAATATTCCCGGTATACCAGATGCTTGGCCTATCAAGCTTAATTTCTGATGATTTCCAAGCGCCAAGATCATATCCCTTGCAGGATCATACCAAAAAGGAATTCTTCCCAGAATTAGAGAGGTAAGTGAAATGCTGAGAGGAATAATGAAGGCAGCTGCCAACAATAATCTTATAAAAAGTTTATTTTTTATCATTTTTTTAAAGATTTAATGTATGATATGGGAAACCTAAGAGAAGAAAAAAAAGAAAATACAAATCCTGGCCATCCATCCATAAACCCTTTATGACGTATATACGACTTCAAAAACCATGATATTGGAAGTATAAATAAATAATTAACCAAATCAGTTGAATTTAAATTCTTTTTTCTTAATTCAATACTTAATAAATCGGTATACCTATTGTTTCTTTGCAGATACCTGGAGAAGGTTGGTGAATCTATATGATAAAGAGCATTTTCCAGCCAGCCAACTCTACCATTAATTTCAATTTGCTCATGTACACTAACACATGGAAAGTGAGCTTTTTGTCTTTTTACGAGTCTTATTACACCATCCGGGTATACTCCACCAAATCTCAGATATTTTCCCAAAAAATAATTAAGTCGAGGTATAAAAAAAGCGACATAAGATCCCTTTTCCGTTCCGATATTTCCATCGCGCTTTTTTAGCAAATGCTGATGTCTTTGAAAAAGCTTTTTGCTTGGAAGATTGTCTTGATATAATTCCAGCTTTTCATCAGGCATATTTATAACCTTGACGATTTCATCTGCCAATTCCCGGCTCACCCGCTCATCAGCATCAAGCTGCAGCACCCAATCATTTTTTGCCAGTTCCAGTGCTTTTTGCTTATTAATGTGGAACATTTGTGGATTATCAGTAACAACTATTGTTGCATCGTATTTCTTTGCGATTTCAACTGTCTTATCAGTTGAAGATCCATCAACTATGATAATTTCAGCAGCAATATTTTTTACAGATTCAAGACAATCCTCTATATTTGTCTCTTCATTAAACGTTGCCAACACTACTGATAAATTATTCATATATTATTTCAATTGTCTTCTGGATCAACTATGAGTATAGCTGGACTACCATCTGGATAGTATATGGTTTTCTTTGATTTAATATTCTTCGGAAATTCAGACGGTACCCCAACAAAGAGAATATCCCGAGTATTTTTGTCTTCATCCCAATTAATAAGTCTGAATTGATACTTATCAAACATATGATCTTTTCCAAAACCACCTGAAGATAATTTGCCTATCTTCTGGAATTCTACAGGAGAATATTTTAAGTAATACAAAAAAAACATATATGACTTATCAAGCGGTTGCTTATCTGTTACCACTATCCTTTTATACTGGTCTTTGATATTTGTAACTTCTGGTATAGCTTTTTCATAGCCGTACTGCCAGTCATATGCATAAAAATAGTTTTGCTGAATGAAGTATTTATCTAAATAATAAAGAGAGTTAAACATCATAATAGCAATAATTGCAACATACATTAAATCCCTTACCTTTATACTACCTATTATCAGTTTGTACTTTTTTAAATACGTTATTAGCGATAATAAGCCAAATGCAGAAAAGATCTGATAAGTGGGCAGAAAGTTTATAGTTCTTACAGCGTGAGGAACACCACTAGTAAAGGCAGCAGGAATTGGGGCTATAAGAAACCATGCGAAAATCAAAATCACAGATTTCTTCTCATATATCTCTCTCTTTCTATAAAACAACAATGAATATATTCCAAATAAAATAACAGGAAGCTCCCATATGTAAAGCAGTCCCATTCCAGGTGCATGATGACGATTAATGTCTCCTGTTAAAAAAAGCCAATTTAAATCAAAATGAGATATATATCCTGAAATTCCAGTTTTTATATAAAGTATTCGTCTATTATCAAATATTTTGCCTAATGAATTTCCTGTTTCTCTATCATATTCAAGACGAGTTATATTCTCTTTAAGAAATGTTGTTTTATCAGAAAAAGCCAGAGTTGCCTGAGCTCGAAGCAGTGCGCCACTATTGGTCGTTACATAAACAACCATTGGGATGATCGCGATAATCCCAATCGCCAAAGCAGCAATAAGATGTGTTCTTGAGGCTTTCAAAAGATCTTTAAAGTAAATTACAGAAAGTACCAGCATCAAAAGTGGTGTAAATACTTTTTCACTTTGATAAACATAAATCGAAAGAGCGGCACAAACAGTTGAAAGACTTAATAACCATGGCCTTTTCAGGCCTTTTATAAAAAATAACGCAACAAAGATATTAAAAGCTAATCCGACATTTGTCTCAAAAGCAATTCGTGAGAACTGAATATGCCATGGGGATATTGCAAGCATAAAAGATGATAGTAGCGCCAAGTCTCGTCGTTTAAAAAGTTCTTTTACCAAAAAATACGTTGCAAGCACGGTAAGTATTCCAAATATTGCAGAAGGAAGCCGTGTAGCAAACGCGTTGAGTCCAAAAATCTTAACAGATGGTATAGCAAGATAAGCATATAATGCAGGTTTGTAATCATCAAATGATCTCAGAACAACTGGAAGAAAGTTCCCAAATTCATCTCTTCCGGTCTGCATTATCGAGTATGCATCATAGCCAAGAGCAACCTCATCCCAATCAGGAGAAATGGGCACATCTCCAAGCAGTGATAAGCGTAAAAACGAGGCAATCAGAATAATACCAATCAATAAATATTTTGTTACTTTATTATTCATAATGTGTATGCCGCCATAACAGGTTGTTTATTCTTTAGATAAAATATTTTTTTAATTCGTGCAGAATCGGGAATGCTTTTTATTTCATTAATATATAGTACTTTTTGATCTGAGATAGTTTCTGTTGGGAGCGCATCTTGAAAATTGTATTTTCCAATTTTTTTAACATGAACAAATCCAAAAGAATCACGGGTAACATTTGCTAATTCCCGAAACTTCTGCGGATTATACTTTTTATAGAAAAGCATATATATGTAAGGGCGTCCTAGAAAGTCATCAAAATATATTTTGTCATAATTATTTTCAACTGAATTAATGTAATTAATGCTTTCCTCATATCCATATAGCCACTCAGCAGACTGTTCTCTAGGGTAATGCACAAATAAACCGTGCAGAAAATATAATGAATTAATAATTAAAACAGCTGCAATAAGTACCAAGACAGGCTTTTTTATTTTTTTAAATAATCCCTTTGCGCTTTCAATCCATATTAAAAATTCTGAAACTCCATATGCAGTAATAATTTGAAATGTCGGCAAACTCCCCTCAATTCTTAACGCATGCGGTGTTTCACGAGCAAAAGCTGCTGGAATAATCCCAATCGCCATCCAAATGGGGACAATCCACCAGTTTTTTTCTTTTCTTCTTATTAAGAATAAAATACCCACTACAAAAAACGGTATATCCCATTTATACATTTGCCCGACATCTTGTGTTGAGAATCTCGGATTTCCATCACCCTTATCAAACAAAAAGCTAGGATTTAGGTTATCAAAATAATGCTTTGTATATTCGCGCGCATAGACGATTCTTCTGTTATGAATTACCTTAGCCCACATCTTATTTCCACTATTAGACATTTCCTGATTTGATAGTTTTAGTATTTCAATATCTGAGAAGATGTTAACTTCTTTAAATCTTAAACTAGCTTGTGGAGATATCAAAAAAAATGCAATTGGAAGAACCAAAATTGCTCCTAATACAATTGACGAGAATAGATATTTTTTTTGTGAGATTAATTTTTTTCTAAATCCGATTGATAAACAAACCAATAACAGTGGGGCAACAATTCGCGCGCTATTAAATGTGTATGCAGAAGCAACAAAAGACATAATAGATAGCAACAAGAATGCTGGTTTTTCCTGCACAGCTTTTAGAAACAACCAAACTCCTACAATTATAAAAAAGGTTGCAACATTTGCTTCAAAAGCAGCTCTTGAGAGCATAATATGCCACGGAGAAATTGCAAGAATAGCGGTAGTGATATATGCAAGATCTCTTCTTGAAGGAAATAAGCTTTTGACAAGAAAAAAGGTAATCAAAACAGTAAATGTTCCAAAAAATGCAGATGCAAATCTGGTCGAATATTCATTTAGTCCAAATATTTTTACCGGAATAATCGTAAGATATGCATACATGGGGGGTTTGAAATCACCAAATGACTCCAAGTAGTCAAAAGGTAAAAATCGTCCAAACTCATCCCTCCCATCTATTCCCAGCGAGAATGCATTATACCCCAAGGCAGCTTCGTCCCAATTTATAGCGGGTGGATTAATATCCAGTTGATAAAATCGTAAAAACGCAGCAAGAAAAATAACTATGCATAAAAATATTATACTTATGTTTGGTATTTTTTTAAAAACTCTATCCATTGATTTTAATTACTTCCAAGTCTGATATAATAAAAAACTTTTCTGCAGACTGTCTGGACTTACTAATTTTATCAATGATAAGTATTGCAAGAATAAAACCTTTTAAAAATGGCCAGTCACCTGACAAGATTGCTTTTAAAAAATGATATGGCAACCATAGCACATGTTCTATCAATAATTTTGAATCTGTAATATTCTTCCATACAAAAATAAACTGATTTCTGTATGAAATTTTCTTAACAAACTGCTCATCAAACATTTCCTTCACTGTACCTTTTTCGTGCTCATGAGTTACAACGCTTCTTGAATCAAATAAAACTTTGTATCCTGATTTTTGTGCCCTATATGACATATCTATATCTTCCCAATAAAACGGGTCGTACAATGGATCAAATCCTCCAAGCTTTTCCCAAATTTTTCTTCTAAATGCGCCACTACCACCACTGACCCAGAATGTTGTTTTTTGATCAATTTCTCCAGCTCTATGCGCTAAAAATCCGCGTTTAAAGCTTCCTGTTCCACGCCCGCGGAGAACTTTTTTTCCATTTTCATGACTTTCATCCAAACACCCAATGGCAAAAACACGCTCGTCTTCAAAGCCATTAAGAAGGGGCTCTAAAAAATCCTTATTTGGATAAACATCGGAATTTAATAATATCAAAATATCTCCTGTTGCAATACCGACCCCCCTATTAACGTTTTTACTGAAGCCGGCTTCTTTTTTGCGATCATTATTAATAGTAAGTATTGTTATATTTCTATACTTATTACCTTCAATAAATTTCTTTATTACATTTCTTGAATTATCAGTTGAAGGATCATCCGGGATAACAATTTCAACTCTCCCTCTTTTGTAAGTATTAACTGCTTCGAGAACAAGCGGCAAATTTTTCTGGAGTAATTTTTCTCCATTATAATTAGGAATGATGATGCTTAAATTCATAACAACGAATTTTTAAAAATTACTTTGTGTTCTCCTTTTGGGACTATTACACCCCGAAAGTTATAATTTGTTAAATATATTTTTAATTCCTGACAATTTTTTCCGCTTCCAACGCAAACAAAGGCATTCCAGGTTGGATAAAACGTATCCATCAGAACCAAAAACGCCTCTTCTTCATTTTTTACCAATACCTCAACTTTATTCTCCTTGTATTCTACAATACTTGCGGAGCCGCTGGCAAAAGTTATCTTGGTAATATCCCAATTCTCAGCTATCGCTGAATCTTTCAAGTCAATCTTATTATCAAAAAGTGCAGTAATTGCCTCATTTTTATTGACAGCCGGGATTATGTTTTTTATAAAAAATGCTCTGTCGTAAACTTGATTATTTTCATAAACTTTCGTCTGTCCTTCTTCAAAAACTTTTTGAAATTTAGCAGACTTAATATCAGACAAACTCAAAACAAACTTTACACCAAGCAAGTCAATTAATCTTGAGTCAATATTATGAGGAGTAATTATTCTGTTAAAACCAAATGGCGGACTTACTTCAGGCTTATTCCTCTCTAGTGCGGCAATTAATTCACCATATCGCAGTAAGTACAATGGATCGTATCCTTCAAGAGTTTGCAAATGATACATAACTGAAAAGTTTGGAGGAAGAATTCTGCTGTCATTTGCAATGATGCGGAATTGTCCTTTTTGACTTTGAAGGAATGTTAATGCTTTTGTTTGCGGAAATAAGTATACTTTTTTTGTAAAAGGTGTAAATTTATCCGAAAATCTTAAAAGATCAATACAAGTAATAATCAGTAATGAGGTAATAATGACTGTCCTTAACTTTATGTTTTTGAATACACCATATGAGATTAGTAACATAGCAATAATTACAAAAATTGCGGTGGGAAAATAAAGATTATGCTTTGCAACATTTAAATTTTCCAAAGATAATGATGGTATTAAATCTTTCCCTACTAGAACGAAGATCCACAAACCACCAAACATAATTGTGGTTATAACAAGAGAATAAATTACTTGTTTTAATTTGTAATTGCGAATCAACTGGTCAGTACCAAACGCCCCCAAAACAGCCAGCGAAAAATCTGTTAGAAATAAAAGCCGGCTCGGCTGGGCGCTTGAAATGAAAGGAATTTTCAAAAGATAAGGAATTTTTGCAAAAAAAGTTTGAAATGAAAAAAGAAGTGAGAGAAAAAAAATTGTTCCAAAAAACAATGTTTTTTTATCACGTCTATAAAATATAGCTATTGAAGCTGTAAATAAAGGTAAAATCCCCACATATCCAACAAATTCAGCATAATTCCAAATACCCCAATAATTTAGCGTCGTAGGATTTCCAAAAAAATCAGGAACCACAAATTGAATAACATTTTGCCATGGAATAAACCATCCAATTTTTTGCCAATCCTGATCTATGCTCCGAGCACTCAAATCAATAAATTTTACCGTTGGCAGCCATTGAACTAGTGTCAAAATTAAGAATATAAAAGTTAGAATTATGAATACTATTGCGGGCTTTTTTGATTGTCCAGATTTAAACCAGCAGACAAAAATATAAACATACACAGTTAAAAATAAGTAAAAAAAGGTCTGCAGGTGACCAGCAAAAAATGCAGAGACTAAAGATAGAACAAACACCAGACTCCAAAGCATGAATTTATTATTTCTTATTTCTTTATAGGAATTTTTAAAATTATTAAAATATAAATTAATTTTATCTACAGATAATAGAATCAATGGCAACCAAAGTCCTGTATGGATTATTGTTCCCCATTCCAGCCATGCTGTTGTAAATCCGCAAAATGAAAAAGTTATTGCACCAAGTAATGATGCGCTTTTCCTAAGTTTTAAGCTTTCTAAATATAGATATAGGAAAAAGCCTGCCAAAATAGGCTGAAGTAAAATGAATACGCTCCATCCGATTGAAAATGGTAAAATTAATAGTAGAAAGTTAAATGGATAAAAAGAAGCCGATTGGAAATTTGCCAAAAGTGGGTACCCTGCAAAGCTATAAGGATTCCACAAAGGTATCTGCAGCTTTTTTTCTATATCAATTACCAGATTTCTCCATGGATACTGCTGTCGAACCGGATCAGTGATTAGAAAATTCTTAAAAGGAATTCCATTGGGATAATCTTTTGCATACAAATCCCTAAAAGGATTATATAAACCAATAATGGTATCTGCTGGAATTGGCAACTTGTCTCTAAACAGAAAAGGGTTAGAAAAAATACTAAAAATAATTACTAAAAAAATAAGAGGCATGAATCTTTTCATGATACTAATAATTGTTCTATCTCTTGGCAGAATTTTTCTTTACTGAAATCTTTTGCCTTAATCTTTGCATGATTTGACATTTTTTCCCAAATAGAATTCTCACCCATAAGTAATTTTGTTCTTTCTTCCAGTTCGCTAAGAGTTTCCCATAAAAAACCATCTTTACCATTTTCTATAATTTCTTTTTGTCCTCCTGCATTAACTACAACAGGAACTGCTCCCGAACCCATTGCTTCAACTGTAGAAATTCCGAAATGCTCTGCATATTCAGGATGCTTCTCAAGATCCTCACCGAATCCCGATGCATGCCAATATATTCTTGCTTTATTGTAAACATCCCATAAATCCTTGTTTGTTTTGTTAATCAAAAACTCGATAGGATAACCTTTTGCGCTTGCTGTCATTTCCTTGAACTTGGGATCCTCTTTATCATTTATGCTAACTGCAACAACAAACCTCCATTTACTTAAACCTTTATCAATCATTTTCTTAAAAACATCGACCATTACCTGCTGTTTCTTATAGTCATTGTTTTTGAGATTTATTACCCTAAATCTTCCAACATTTAAAATAATATTTTCTTTCTTTATATTTTTTTCGATTAGATCTACGGGTGGATATATAACCAGAGATTTTATTCCTGGTATTTTTTTTTCATTAAAAGATTTTGTGAATTCGGAGTTATAAAATACAGCATTAATTCTTGAAAGTTTTAACCTATCTTTAGTTGATGATTGACCAATTTTTTCAAGCGGTTGCTGCAAGTGAATAAAAAGTTTTTTAGACATTACAAAAGGTATACTGCCGTCACTTAATAAAACAATCGCATCGTATTTTTTCGTTGCTCGTAATCGTTCTAAAAAACCTACTTTTTTTGAAAAGATGTTTTTGGTAAAAGAGATACCATTAAAGTCAAACGAGAACCTTTTTACCAATTTTTCTATATCTTCTTGATTATCCCAAAAAACAGAAACATTATGTTTTTTTGAGAGACAAACTGCCGCTGTCATCATATATTTTTCACCACCACCCAAATCATCAAGATATGGATCATAGATTCCAATTCTCATGAATTAATTCTACCAATTTTGATAAAACTTGCATATGACTAATTCTCATGATATTATGCCTATAATATGAGTCTTCCACAAAATTTTTCCACAGGCCAGACGATTTTCTTCTACTCTCTTTATTTTTGGGCATTATTCTGGAAAGGGTTAGCTCTTTGGAAGGCTTCAAAATCCAAACAGAGAAACTGGTTTATAGTTATTTTAATACTGAATACAGTAGGAATCTTAGAGATAGTTTATCTTTTTTGCTTTGCAAAAACTCGTATGCACTTAACAGAAATTAAGGAGGGATTCAAAAAAATTTTCTACACCAAATCAGAAAAATAAATTCAACAATATATTTTATTTATTCTTGTTTTGCAACTCCCACAGCCTTGCGTAAGTTATAAAAATACTAAATGACTGATATATACTTTCAACTACACCGGCAGTCCCTGCTTTATAGCCTTTTTGTCTGAAGTAGGAATCATAAAAAGCAGTAATCATGACTCTGAAAAATCTCCATGATGACATTCTGGGATGATTTGCCTTCAAACGAAGTTCAGCTTCAATCCCCGACCAATCTGCCGTCTTTTTGACCATTTCAGAAAGATTTCTATGTGTATAATGCATTAAATAACCTTCAAGTACTGATACTTCTCCTATAAATTGTGCAGTTTCATGTAGTTTACCTGTCCATTCTTTCAAAGCTTTTTTATCAAATAGTCTTACATGTTCTTCGATCTGAGGCCATTCAAAATTTCCAAAATAAAAATTTTTTCTATTGATCTTATAAGCACTGAACTCATTTTTATTTTTACCGACAACTTCGAGAATGCTTTTTTTTAATTCATCTGAGATTCTTTCATCATCATCAATGTACAAGATCCATTTACTTTTTGCTTTCTGAAGTCCTATATTTCTTTTTTCTGAAAAGCTAACTGATGTAGATTTAAACACCTTAGCACCTATATGTTTTGCAAGGTCAGGTGTTCGATCAGTAGAATTACTATCAATAACAATTATCTCATCACAAAATGAAACAGAATCAATACAATCTGCAATTAACTCCTCTGACTCTTTTGTTAAAATTATGGCTGATATCTTACTCATACTTTTTTAAATAAAATAACTATGGACTTCTACTATTGTTGTTTAATGTTCCATTACTATAATTTGATTTGCAACTTCACATAAGTCCATACCAACTATATCAGGTTTTTCGACCAACGGATCAAGCACTATTCCAGGCCTAGCTACAAATGCAGCTGCGCATCCTGCCCTTAAAGCCCCCGCAATATCCCAGGCATGAGCAGCGACTAAACGGAGTGCTTTAAGCTCTACTCCAAAACTCTTAGCAGCTACAATATAAGCTTCCTTCGCAGGTTTTAAACGCTTAGCTTCATCTGCAGATAGGACTTTATCAAAGTATTGAATTAGCTTCGCATTCTCTAGCTGCTTTTTGACAACCCTCTGAGTTGAGTTGGTCAAAGCAGCAAGACAAAAACCCGCATCTCTCAAACTTTTCAAGCCCTTGTCAACTTCTAGATGTGGTGGCAATTGGAGAATTCCACTCAGAATCTCATGCTTATTCTCATCAGATAGATATACCCCTTTACGCTGTGCTGTCATTTCCAACGCGGCTTTACCGATTAATCCAAACTCGCTATATGAATTTGTAACTGTTGAGACTAAAGCAGATTGGATAAATTGACCAAACCACAACGTGCGAACTGAGCTATCTCCAAAAACGCGCTTAAAAACCGGATCAAGTGCCTTCAAATCAAGCAAAGTTTCATTAACATCAAATATTAAAATATGCTTTTTCATATTGCTCAGAAGAATATTTCCGAGTTTATTTCAATAATTCCTGGACAGTGGCATTAACCAAAATTTTCATCGTGTCATATATTTTCATACTTTCGTGATGTGGTATGAGAAGCTGAAGGTCAGTACATGCAAGAATTAATGTACGGATATTCTTATTGCTAAAACTGTCAATTATTTTTATCAATTCCTGACGATCAGTATTATTATGTCTACTTAAAACTAAATTATTAATTATTTTACCTATTTTTGCTTGCTGAAAATCATCTGGACTGATTTGTTTTATCCCTACTTGATTAAGATGCTTTTCATAAAGTTTTTTGCTAATCGTAGAAGTAGTGGCCACAATTCCCACTTCAAAGATATCTCTTGATTTCAAGAACTTAGCAGTTTCTTCAAGAATACTAAGTACAGGAATATTCACCTTGCTTCTTATATCATCAATAAAAATATGCATTGAATTGCATGGCATTACTATGAAGTCAACGCCTCCTTTTTCAAGTCTTTGTGCAGCATCAATCAAATATGGTAGGTATCTTTCCTCTCCCTTAGCAGCAGTTATCAGCTCTTCTTCTATTTTGCATTCAATAGGAACGTTCCAAATCAAAATTGGAGATCTTTGTATTTTGTTTCTATCAAAAGAAGAAAAAATCAATTCCAAGTAAAATTCAGATGTGGTTTCTGGTCCCAAACCTCCAATAATCCCGACAGTCTTCATAAGAATGATTATATCAGGTTTAATGCGATGTAGAAATATAACATAGTTCTATTCATGGTAAAATTTCAGTCATGTTCAAAATATGTTCCTTTGCCGAATTTGTGTAAATAATAATCTTTTATTCCCTTTTTCTGATATTTTCTGCCCGAAGCTAACAAAACTAAACTTTGCCTGACCAGTGCAATTTTTGTTTTTAAAGGCGCATATTTCATTCCAAAAATCATTTGATTGCGGGTAAGGAAATAATCATGAAGACTACTTCCAGAACCAGACGAACCCGCGTTATCATGATAAACAATACCTTTTGGAACATAATGGATATCAAATCCTGCTTTTTTTACTCTTTCGCATAAATCAGCGTCTTCATAGTATAAAAAATATTTTTCATCAAAAAGTCCCACTTTTTCAAAAACTTCTTTTTTTATCAGCATGCAACAACCCGTTGCAAATTCTATTTTTTCTAATATTTCATATTGTCCACGATCCACCTCATCCATCCCACGATGTACGCTTTTTGCGTTTTTCCAATCTATAACGCCCCCGGCGAACCAAATAACCTGCCCCAATTCTTCTTTTTTATATTTGTCTTTATGAAATTCATGTCCTTTAGAAAAATATATTTTAGGAGTAGCAATACCAATTTTATCATCATCCTCTATGCCCTCTATTAAGTTTTTAATTAAAATCGGATGAACCGTAGTATCGTTATTAATTAAAAGCACATAATCTGCCCCGTTTTTTAAAGCTTTTTTTATACCGATATTACATCCACCTGTAAAACCATTGTTCGTATCCGATCTAATTACACTTATATTATCACTGGTTTTAAAAGCTTTTTCCGACCCATTATCAATAACAATAATCTCGAGCTCAAAACCTGATATTTTTACTTTTTCGAGTGACCTTAAAAATTTTTCTGTTGCTATTCCAGAATTATAATTAATTGTAATGATAGAAACTTTTTTCATTTTGATATCATTTTTTTCTAAATATAATATTTTTTGCTTCATACAATTCTTTTTTTGCGATTAAGTAAAAACATGACCCATAGATTATTCCACCCACTGCAACGCCTATAAAAAGTGTTAGCATATCTTTTACAAATAACTGCAAATAGATATATGTAACTACTCCCATAATAACCGAGCAAATTAAAGCCTTAGAAATATTCTTTGTGAAGTTAAAGTCAATTATTTTTTTAACTAAATAAACACAGTATCCCAATGTCATCGTTACTATAAAAGACACAATTGGAACTCCGTTAAAACCAAATTTAATTATAAATAAGGGTGTAAGGGCCCAGGTAATAATAGTCATTATTATCATCAGATTTAAAGTTTTTTTAATGTGTCCCGTTGCATCCAAGACATTGATAAGTATATTTGAAAGTGATGCAAAAGCAGCATTTAGGGAAAAAAAGATTATACTGACAATGGCAGGCTCCCACTTATTGTGCCATTTGGGAAAATATTCAATAAAATAAGGAACTGTAAGAACGATACCTAAAAGTATTGGGAACATAAGAGAGCTTATAAAAAAAAGTGATTTTTCGATTGCTTTTCTCAATATCTCCGTGTCTTCCTGGATTCTTGAATATGCAGAGAATGTAACCTTGGTCACACTATCAACAATATATCTATACGGCAAAAATGCTATCCTTTGACCGAATCCAATATATCCTATTTCTTTAAATGTCAAAAACCTAATAAGTATTACTGTTAATAGATCATCCTTTATGACTGCAAGAATATTTTTGGCCTGAAACTGAATTCCGAATTTCAAATTCATAAGAGCCTTCCTATCTATCCCAAATCCAATTTTCCATGGTGATACATAATAATAGAATGGTATTCCAATCATTCCGGCAGCCAAAAATGCATATGTATAACTGTCCAACCTGAATCCATTCAAAACCAAAATAACCAACAAGACATTGTAAGCTAAAGATTCTGCTACTTGTGGTACTACCAATTTTTGAAATTGTATTTTTCTCTCAAGCAGAATTGATGGAATTGTTTTGAATGAAGAAAGAAAAACTGTGAAAACAAGAGCCAGAAGTAAGTTTTCTCCCTGCGAATTTAATTTAAGATATTCAGCGATCACATCACGCAACAAAACGACTCCTACAAAAATAAGAAAAGTCATACCAAATTGGATGGTAAAACTAGTTCTTAAATCCTCCAGAGTAAGCTCGGTCTTTTTTTGTACTAAAGCCGCGCCAAACCCAAAATCTGTAAAAAAATCAATAACTCGTCTCATCGCGGTTACTGCCACAAATACTCCGACATCACCGGGGCTTAAAACAGATAATACGATAACAAGCGCTGTCGCAGAAATAATTTGAAGAATAAATGTTTGGGAAATTAGAGCCAGAACTCCACGAACAGATTGCTTTCCCAACGTAGCAAAATCAAGTTCTTCCATAATGCAAATCGTACCATAAAATGAAGCTTTCAAGAATAGCCCGCAAAATCACTGGTATATTTGCTCCGCTTTGATCACCGTGTTGCCTTGAATAATGAGTTATTCCAACTTCTTCAATTTTTAACTTTTTTCTATTTGCTTTGGCAAGTATTTCTGTTGTAATCATGGCGCCTTCAGAACGGAGGGGAAGTATTTTATCAAGTGCCGATCTTCTTATCATTTTAAACCCACAATCTATATCTTTAAAGCGAAGCTTAAAAAAAATGAGATCCCAAATTTTAAGAAGATTCATAAGCAATAATCTTCTAAAGCGGTTACTATCACGCCTAACTTGCCTGAATCCAATCACCATATCTGCATTTTCTATTTTTTTAATGAATTTGGTAACTTCTAAAAAATTAAACTGACCATCTCCATCTGTAAAAACTATGTATTTATGTCTTGCCTTTTCAAGACCCGCTTGGAGAGCTGCTCCATATCCTCGATTTGGATGTAAGGATACTACCTTTAATCTCTCATCCTTAGATGCGAGTTTCTTGGCAATTTTTAGGGTATCATCTGTTGACCCGTCATCAACCATGATTATTTCCCACTTTAATGAAACCTTTTCAGCAACAGGAATTGCTTTTAAAACAACTTGCTCGATGTTTTGCTCTTCATTCCAAAATGGAAAAAATATCGATAATCCGGAAAGTTTTTGGTCCATAATTATTAAAGTATAGCAAAATAAAGGAGAGAAACTATGTCATATATTCTAGTCTTTCAACTTATAAATGTCCACCTCGTTGTTGCTATAGATAGCCTTCCTAGAAAAGGATAATGGAGAACCTGAATTATGCTTTGTTATTATATAGGAAATATTTTCTTGCCTGAGTAATGATTCAGTAAATGCGGGTGATGTTTTTATTAACTTAAAGCGCGCCTCATAGGGCACTCCATGATCAGCTAATATACCTGTCCCAGTGAGATATATCCTTTTATTGGTAAGAAGGGGTATAAAATAGTAATTGTTATCCAAGTAGTCAAAATCAACCGCTATGAGATCATTCTCCGAGGCACCACTTCTAATCTTCTCTAGAGCACTAAGCATATTGTTTGATACTATTACTTTTTCTTTTTGGGCAAACGGCGAAAAGTTAATGGCGACATTGCTGAATATCTGAGGAAGGGAAAGAAACATAAGTAGTAAAACAAAAACAAAGCTCAATAATTTTGGCAATCGGGAAATTAACCATGAAGCAGTCAAAGCAGCGTACAATGAAATGATATAAAATAGAAATATAATAAATTGAACGGTGTTTGCTCCACCTGTTCTTTGTAACGTAAATAAACTCAGCAATAATACTGTGACCGATGCAGGAAGAAAAAATAGATGTAACCATTTAGGAAAAATTTTTAAAGACTTCTTTGTTTGAAAAAATCCTATACAAAGCGATCCAAACATTGTGACCAGGTACAGCAATAACATGCATAATCTTAGAAAAGACCCATGCAATATATTATTATGAAGATCATAAACCTGAAGAGCTAACACTACCTTTATTAAACCAATTTCTGGCTGTACAGCAAAATCCGTTACTCTCCAAAATCCGGAAAAAAACAGTCCACCTGAACTTGAGTTAACAGGCAAATATAAACATAAAGCTATGATACAGCTTATTAAAAAAGGTACTAATAAACGATAATTTCGCTGTTTTAAACTGTGATAAATACTTACTATGAAAAAACCTATAAACACAAATATAGCGATGTAAATTTTTATGCTTACAAGCAAAGCTACTGCCACTGACAAAAGAATACCGGAAAAAAAATCATTACGCTCTATCCACAGATGCATGAGAAATATTATGCAGAAGAAAAAAATGATACCAAATGCAAGAGGCGGAACCGTTACAAGCCCCATGCCGCTATCGAGGATATTTGCCGACATTTTCCATACGCTTGTTCTATAAAAACTGACTAAATAGAAAATATCAGAATGGAAGTAAAGAAAGAATAGAGAAAAAAAAGTAAATGTTTTTGGAAGTTTATGGATTTGAGAAAAAACAATTATACTTAATCCAAACATAACTGATAAGAATAACGGCATAAAATTAGCTTGTGTTGCAATAAGGGGAAGATTAAAAATACGCACTAAGTCTGCGATAATAAGATGAGATGCATAATAATAATTATGAACAACCTGACCTGCCATCCCAGGCTCTTGAGGAGGAAAAGACTGAAGTAGGCTTTGCGTCATTGAAAGATGGAAAAGATTATCAGGAACACTCCTGCAGCAAAACTCCAGACCCTTTTGTGTTCTTATTCCCATCATCCATACTGAAGAATAATGAGTAAGTGTTCCAAGTAACATGATACTGACTGTTGCCTTATTTTTTTGTAAAAAAATAAATAATGATGAAATATACTTACGAAGACGCGTCTTATGCACCTTTCGCTTATGAAATAAAAAGACGAAGAATATCAGGCAGGATAGAATATATACATACGTTAACCACCCCAGATGCAAATAACTCAAAATAAGCGCTTGAAATGCCCACATTACCATTCCGTAGGATGTAGAAATAACTATCTTTTGAAGTATATTTAATCTGTAACGTGAAAAAATAAGAAAACCGGGAATAAAAAATGCTACTATAACAGTAGATATAAAATATGCTAAAAACAGATAAAATCTAATATCTATATATGATAATAATTGCATATTAATTTACTGTTTTTTTCGCCAATTCTTAAGTGAGTAAGAAGTATAGAAAACAATTCCTAAAGCCATCATGCCGGAAAGCATATTTCCCAATGATCTAACAAATGTATCCTGAAATACTGCGACAATTTTATGCGTGCCTTCTGCCATCGGAATCTGAAGTAGCCTAAACGAATTGTTAGCTGAGTAAGGCACATACTTACCATCAATATATACTTTCCAACCTGGGAACGTGTAGACATTAAATTGTAATATTCCATTTTTTTTCACATTTACCATAGCTGATTTTTCCTGAGGAATATCTTTTATTACTTTTATATTCATGTTTCCTGAAATAACTGACAGTGGCGCTTTCGCGATTTGCGTTTTTTTAATATCAACGACAGTATTACCTCTTGCTGATTTTTTCGTGATTATACCTCTTGGTACATATTCAAATGCCATGTTGCTCGTTTTCCAACGCATTATATCTTGACTGATGTAATCATTGTCTTTCACATTTAAAAGATATTCTGATGGATTAAAAATCGTGACAGCTTTATAAAGGACACCACAAATAATAAATGCTCCTAAGATGTATTGTACGTATACAAAACTTTTCTTTTTATTAAGGGAAAATGGAGTTGCAAAAAGCGCTCCAATAGCAAATGAGGCCAGAAAAAAACTAAACACCAAATATCTCCACGGAAACTGGATATAAGACATACTAGATTGCAATGCGTCCCAAACAAACTTAGAGTAAGAGACCTGCATAAAAAGAGAAAAGATAAAAAGACCAAGAAGCAAAAATAACAAACTTGCTATCTTTCTCTGTTTTTTAAATATCATAAACGCATAAATGCTAACTGCAATTAGACAAAATAGGTATATTTTACCGATTTGAAACGAAAGACCATCATGAGTGCCGGCAGCTGATCCTCCATATCCCCAGGGTGAGTACAAAAATTGAACGGGATAGACAAAATGTATTGCATAATCTGCTAATTCGGTTGTTAAAATGCTTACCATTGTATATTGTTTTTCCAAAATAGCAGGTAGCCAAAAATATGCAGATAAACAAATGCCAATTATTCCTGAATAAACTGTTGTCAGAACAAACTGCTTTTTGCTGGTTGTAGTAAAATAAAGATAAATAAGAAAGCATAAAATAAAAGGAATACTCATCATCGCAATTAGATTATGCGTCAAGACAAAAAATGCCAAAAATATTCCTGAAATTACCGTAAAAAGACCCCCGGGAGTTTTTGCCAATTTTGTAAAACTCCAAAAAATTGCAGGCAGAAAAACAAACGACCAAAACTCTGGCAACGCTCCCCGAACATATGCATCAATGCTGCGATAAGGAGCATAGGTATAAATTAGCGCTGAGATCACACCAGCCAACTTTCCAAAGTACTCCTTTGAAAGAGCATACATCGCAAATGCCGCAAGTATAAATCCGGATGCAATCATTAATTTTATCGATGAAATATAAGAAAAGCCAAATAAATGATATATTTCGGCAATGTAGTATATAAAGGATGGATAAAAATTAAAGAGAGGATAGTCATATCCATAACCCAAATTTTGCGATAGCCGAGGAGGTAAGTGTCCTGATTGTACAGCGATATGTAAATCATACAATCTCCCCACCTGCTCATCATCATGAATTGGAAAAAATCCGGTTTGAAATAACGGCTTTACAGACCAATAAGAAAGAATAACAATAACAACTAAAGGAAGAAATTTTTTAATAACATTCATTTTTTAATTTTAGATTTTTTCCTGAAATGTAAAGATAAAAACATAATTGCTCCAAAACTTATTATAGAAATTACATCACCAATTAATCTTAATGAGGTCTCACTAAATCTCAAATCTATACTTGATATACCTTTTGGTGAAATAAATTCAATAACACCTCTTTGATTATATGATATATCAGTTTGTTTATTATTTATATAAACTTTCCATCCTGGCCAATAAATCGTATTAATTCTTATGGTAGATTTTGATTCCAAATCAGAATTAAAAGATAGACTACTACTATCTTGAATAATATTCTCTATTTTTCCTTGCCCATTTATAATTTCAATTTTTTGAGTTGGTCTTGTTGTAGGAATTTCTTTGACCCAAACAGGCATATATTCATTTTTTACAGTTGTACTTGCATCATTTGTTGCATAAAACCCTTCTCCTTTATTTATATATTCTTTTGGAGCTGCAAAAGGGATAGCAGAGATAATAAGTACAAAAATAATAAAAGTACTAAAAATTAATCTATAAATATTACCTAATTTAGAAATAGCAAAGGCACTGAGAAATGCAACACAAATCAATGTAACTGAAAGAATTCTAAAAGGAAACTGGATAAAGCTTGAGGGCATTACCTGCCATATAAAGCTACTTAATTCAGAACTTAAAAATATACTTATTATACCTGTTATTAAAAATAGTATTGTAATGTTTTTAAAAGCATAGTCTTTCTTATATTTAAGATAGGAAAAAATTGAACTCAATATGACAAGTACTGTTGACCATCCTATTAAGCTGATATCTGCAAAATATTCCAGTGGATTTGATACATCAATCACTGAAAACTTTGTAAAATGTATTTCAAATAAAACAGGCAGAATAAAAAACCCAGATACACCAATTCCAGATGCTAGAATTATTATTGTTTTTAAAAGTGACTTTCTTAGGTTTTTAGAGGTGCAAACTAAGCTGAAGTACAAATATAAGGGAATTAGCGGAAAAAATATTAATGCCAGCGAATTGTGAGAAAGTAATAGGAGCGATATGCCAATGGCTGGCCAAAAAATGCTTTTCTTTTCAATCTGCCAAAAGATAAATGGTAGAATTGCAATTGCAAATACCTCCCCAACTGAGCCTCTTTTGTAAACATCATACAGATGGTAAGGTGTGTATACATAAAATAAAGCACCAATTAGAGATGATATTTTGTCGAAAAACTTCCTGAGCCACAGATAACTGAATATTGAAGATCCCAACATCGATAAAGCTAAAATAATTTTTATTGTGTCCACAAATCCTATTTTGAATAAGTGAATGATTGATCCTAGATACATAATCCCCGGGTAAAGAAAGGTAGCAACAGGGTATCCATAATCAAAATTTAATCTATGCAGAAATCTAACCGGGAATTGTCCATCAGCAAATGCTTGATAGAATGCAGATAAACGAATTATCATCCACTCCCCATCATCAGTAACAAAAAACCCATTATGCATTAAAGGTAGTATTGAAGGAATAGATAAAAGAATTAAAACGCTCAGTGTAAATAGATTTTGTTTAGTAAAAAATCTCATTGAGGAGTGAGCTTATATAAAGTATAATAGCTTCCTTTTTCCGCTTTTGGAATTTGAAAAACCTTCTTCATGCCCCAGCTGACAGGTGCGATACCTGTTTGTGGACAAATAGAGCAGGGTTGATAAAAGACGAAATAAGTGGGTTTCTTAGCCGCTGCATCGAGAGCTTCTTTAGGGGGGGCATCATTAACCGGCCAGAACCCTTGCGTTTCTATTTTATTATTGTCCTTAAGGTAAATTTCTAGTGCATATGGCATAAGTCCAAATGTTCCTTGAGTGCCTACATATATTTCCTCTTTTTCCGATTGATCTTTTAAGAACTTGATTGTTTCTTTTACTCCTACTCCTGATGGCCAACTTGAAAGGAATTGATTTTTATCAGCTTCAGGTACGAATGATTTCTGAAAATTGGTAAGTATTAAAAAATCATTTACAAAAAATGTGCCCAGGAATACTAGTGCTACCAGAACTTTAATATATACTTTTTTGGGTAGCTTGATCATATTATAAAAAGTATATGCACCCAAGATAAGAAGCGGCATAGTCATAAAAAGAATGAATCTCGGATATATTACTTTTCCAAATAGTGCCAATGCAGTAAATGGAGCCAAAAACCAAACAAATAATAACAATTTTTCTCTGAAATATTTCTTTTCAACAAAAAATGACGAGATAGAAAGTATAAAAAACGGTGCGGTCAAATATGCTAAAAACCATTCTGATAAACCTTTAAGGTTACCTGATAAAAATGTGAAAGGATGCATAATCCACTCGTTAAATGGATAAACAAATACATTATTTTTGAGACCTATTATATGAAAATTTGTCGACAATCTAAGAATTGAATACATCGCAATTGAGATCACGAGCGTTACAATACTTAAAATAACTAATTTACCAAGATTTATTCTCCACTTCTTCTCCTTAAAGTTGAAAAGCAGTAGTAAAAAAGGTAAGAGAATTAATGCAAAATATGCGTTGGTCTTTGTGAGTATTCCCCCACCTATTATCATGCCAAGAATTAATGCAATATCAAGTCTTTTGTACCTAACCAATAATATTTCAAAGTATAGAGACCATATTATAAATAACGATACCAGTGAATCGTATAGTGCTAGACGGTCATACATAAGAGAAAAAGGATAAATTACATAAATAAAACTAGTAAATAATCCTATTTTGTAGGCCCTTAACCTTGTCGTTGGGTTTTTAAATATCTCACTTGTTAGAAAAAACATGCCTATTACAGAACCAAGACCTGCAAAAACAGATACTAGCCGCCCGGCAAGCAACGGATCAGCAATAAATTTCATCAGAACCGCAGCAATCCAGACAAATGATGGTTGCTTACCATCAGTTAATGAAATAAATCTTTGTGCTGAATCAGTTCCGGCAATTTGCGCCCATCGCACATAAATAGCTTCATCAGTGAAGATGGGAAGAGATAAAATATTATAGAATCTTGTAAAGAGGTATAGGATTATTATTCCGCTTCCGAAGACAAGAAGATAATTCTTTTTAATAAAATTCATACTGAAAAGATTATATCTAAATAGTACCCTTTGAAGCAAACCACTTGCGTTGGAAATAGTATGAAGCTACACACAAAATTGATAAAACTCCTCCAGCAATAAGTAACTGATACATAATCTGAGTCACAGAATCTTCACCATTTCCAAGGTATAGATAAGGTGTATATGTAGCAAGTGCAATTAATGAAAATATAAATGAAGGAATTAGAACATAATATCTGTCATACAGAAATACCGCAAAAGATAATGGAAGTAGCAAATACCAAGGCTGGAAATTACCACTATATATGGAAGAAAAGTAAACTGTTATGATCATAAGTAAAGTCGCTATTTTAAAAAATAGACTCCAATCCTTCAAATTTTTATGTCTTAAAAAGATTGTGACGATAAATAAGGGGAGTAAAAATACTGTTGAAAATTTAACTCCGATAGATATTAGAAGTAATACAATGGCAAAGATATATTTTTTCTCGATTAATTTATATGTTGCCCATAGGGAAAAAAATATCATAACTATATCCAGATGCCCACTTACCAATACTTCAACAACTACCAATGGATTTAATCCAAATGCACTAAGTCCCAGAACTTCTTTACTAGGTGAAATTTTCCTATAAATTTTTGAGATAAAATACAGGCTTCCTATAAAACTGCTAGCAACCAGCAATTTGAACAAAAATACGGTAGGTAAAAAAAGATTCATCCCGATGTATGAAAGTGGAACTGTCAGAATAAGCCAGATAGGTCCATACGGATAGACCCTATGAGTCCAGCGCATAAATGAAAGCATCGGGTCCCCTGGAAAATCCAGTGCTTTATGAAGATATGGATTTAAATTGTAATGAGTATATATCTTGGCATCAAATATATAGTTGAACAAATCGTATGAAAAAGCGTTATATGAAAATACCAAAATCACGCAGGTTGTTAAAATAATTTTCCAGACAAATCTCTTGTCTAGTTTGTTTTTCTGCGCAAGTCGTAAAAAGTAAAAATAAAATCCAAATAATAATAGCACTAGCACAGAAAAAATTACTGCAGAAAGATGTCTGTTAAAATAACCAACGTATTGAAAAGATTTGACTATATTTCGAAGTAAATTAATTCTAGAAAAAGTAAGACTCAAGTCAATTTGTGTGAATGAGAATAAAAATAGTACAAAGTTCGTGGCCAGAAATAAAAAGAAAACAATTTTTATTCTATTATTCTTCATCTTTTAATCTTTAATCTGGCTATTATATTTCCCGGAAATCGCGTTTCTCTTAATCGTAATCAAATCAATTACTCCTTGTATTGAATCCTTTATGGGATTGACCCTGCGTGATTCGACAAATAGCCAGTTAACAGGTACTTCTTTTATTTTATATTGAGATTTTTGAGCCATGTATAAAATTTCAATATCAAGTCCAAATGTAACTGCAGCACCTGTTACCTCGGAAAAATTTTCCTTAATATTTTTATACCTTGTAAAAAGATCAATAGCCGACTCATTTGTAAAAAGCTTGAATCCACATTGCGTATCAGAGATATTTTTAATTCCCACTGCATACCTTTTTAAGAACATTGCAGATCTTGAGACAAATAACCTGATAAGTGGAGCACCTTTTCTCTTGTCTCCCCTGGAACCAATTGCAATATCATAATCACCCTTTTGAAGATAAGATAAAAGTTTTTCAACTTCTTCGATCGGTGTTGCCTGATCCATATCAGTAAAGAGTCGGTAACGACCGGTTGCCTCAAGCATGCCTGTTGTAACTGCCCCTGCTTTCCCGAAATGTGGATTTTTTATGATAGAAAAATTGGAGTTATCTTTTATATATTTTTCAATGAATTCTATACTTCCATCAGTTGACCCATCATCAACGATGATAACCTCAAATGGCTGACCTTTTTTTACCAAAAAATGATTTACATGGTCAAGAACTCCCTTCTGCAAATTGGCCATTTCATCAAAGCATGGAATTATAACGGAGAGAAAAACATCCTTCACAAGGAAATTATACAAGAATTAAATAAATTGAACAAATGCGACATTACTCATCATAATAATATGGTATATAATTACATAGATGAATCAGGATGCTGAATTTTTGAAGCAGGCTATTGAGAATTCAAAAAGGTCGATGGACGCGGGAAATTTCCCAGCAGGTGGAGTTGTTGTTAAAAATGGTGAAATACTCGCCTCGGAAGTAAGTTCCCCATTCCCCAATTTATTCCATGCTGATTCAAAGGCGGTTTCAAAAGCGTTTGAAAAGACCGGTCCCCTCAACGGGGCGACATTATACGCAGGACTTGAATCGTGCCTGATGTGCACAGGTGCTGCATATTGGTCAGGAATACGAAGAATAATCTATGCGATACCAAAATCAAAAGTTCCAGGAAACTATTATGAAACTCCAGAAAACACAATAGATTTAATCTCAACTTTTAACGAAAAAATGGAGCTAATTCACCTGTCGGAATTTGAAGATGAGGCACTGGAAGTTATCAAAGCTTGGGAACGCAATAACCTTTAGAATTAACCACATAAAGTAATTTATATTTTTATGAATAACGAATGCCCTGCGTTGCCTTGTAGGTGTCAATGAGTTAAAATATAAACCTAGTCGGCCCCATCGTCTAGAGGCCTAGGACATCAGATTCTCATTCTGAGAACCGGGATTCGAATTCCCGTGGGGTCACCATGTGGAAGAGGCTTGTTGTCAGCCTGCAAAATAGGCTGATATATCGGGCTAATCGTATCGTTCGAACACCCAGGGTATTGATATTTGAATCCTGAGAGAAATATCGAACGAAGTAGGCACCGCATAGGACTTAACTTAGAATTTGTGTACGTATCCTCTAAATTGGTGAATTTAGCTTTAATAAAAGCAGTGATTTTATCAATATCATACTTGTCAATGAGCGCATCATTTTTCGCTGCTTGTGCCGCTATGATCTTTGATTCTATTGTAGCGTTTTGTTCTCTGAAAATTGCGTCAGAATATGTTCCACTTAGATTTTTCTCAATCAGTACTTGACGCAACGCTTGCAGTTTTTGAATTTCTTCATCTGCTGCATTTTTAGTTTTTTGCAGTTTCGCCATTTTTTTCTTGTATGCCTTCTGGATATAAGCACAGTATAACTTTATTCCCTGCTCCGTTGGTGTGCATTTATTAAGTAGTTCTTTAAACTCTTTATCAAGCGTCCCTATTGCAATTGATTTTGTAACACAACGTTTACGACAAAAGTAATACCCATACCTTGCATGAGTTCCTTTACTCCATGCACCGGTAAATGGAGCATCACACTTCCCACATCGAACAATGACACGTAATGGAAAATCGGTATTATCTCGTGTTTTATGTGGAATAATTAGCTTACTTGGATCTCTTCCTTCAATAATTGCGCGAACTCTATAAAACTGCTCTTCAGTAATCATAGGTGTGTGTTGCCCCTTTACCTCTTCAGGATATACACGAGATGTTAATATACCCATATAAAACTTATTATTGAATATACGTGAAAGAGTATTTACTTCAATTTTGTTACCCCAACCATCCATAATTACACTCATTTCATTCAAACTCTTTGTTCCTGTAGCCATTAAATCCCAAGCTCGTTTTACAATATCAAATGTTTTTGGATCTTTTAGAATATATCCCCCTTGATGCATATATCCAAGTGGGGCATGATTTATTGCGCGTCCAGAAAGAAATCTAGCTCTCATGCCATTTCTAGTTCGTTCGGATCGAACGTCATTATCATTTTGCGCAACACTTGCGAGAATTGTCTCTAGCATAACCTCAGATGGAGAAGTACCAGTCGGTTCATTCGCTGACATTATTGAGATTCCTAGCTCAAACAATTTTTTTCGTATAGCTAAGTAATCCTGCGTTTGTCGCGAAAGCCTATCAATACGATATATGAAAATTGCCTGAATAAGTTTTTTATTTTTTTGACAATATTCGAGCATTTTTAGAAGCTCTGGTCTTCCAATTATAGTTTTTGCTGATCTTCCTTCTTCTCGAAATACTTCTACAATTTCATATCCTCTTCGGCTTGCTTCTCTTTTACAAATTTCTTCTTGGGTTCCGAGTGAGAAATTTTCTACCTGCTCTTCACTTGAGACACGTGTATATATAAGTGCCTTTTTAGGACCAAAATTTATTAAGGAGCTTTGTTTTATCATATGTCTATTTCTAATATTTCTTTAAGTGTTTTTCCCTCAAATACTTTTTGCTCAAATTCTTCAAGCCATGTGTCTGTAAGATATTGGACTTCATTCAAAAGATCATACACCTGCTCATCAGATAGTGAAGAAGCGGATTCTCCCAAAATTTCCCGAGCTTCGTATACCGCCTTTTTCTCCTTATCTTGTTCTGAGAAAAGTTGGTTCAATTGGTCGTAAACTCCTTGCTGATTTGCCTGAGATTCCGAACGCCGGCTTTGGGGGCTTATACCAATATCTTGATGTAAGTTTAACTTCTCTTCCTTAAAATTATTCTGATTTTCCAATGTCTTTAACTCAGTCTCATGTATAGCGCTCATAACAAATATAAACTATAAATATATTGATAGTATATATAAATATATACATAGTTGTCAAGGACTAAATATATGATTTTTCCAAACAAAATCCATCTATAATACTAAACGCTATGAGGCTATTTGTAGAATAATATTTTCCCACGTTCTACTAATTTAGTAGCTATGCTTGTATCCGAGATACTTATTTCATAATAAGACTCTGTTTTTTTATTTCTCAGGCTTTTGAATGACGCAGCATAAAATTTATTGTTCAAGGGGTAAATTACATTCACTAAGTCTTCAATAGAGGTGCTCATATTATTTACCATTATAGATGCCTTTTGCATGGCAAAATCATACTCACTGACGTACAATGTATCTTTTTCATAATATATAGCTGTAATTACATTCTGAGGGCTATAGAGGTCTCTCTGCGTAAGATTTTGTGTATTTATAGAGATGAGTCTATTGTCTTGTTTATTTTTATCAGGGCGGTAAACGCACAAAACTTCTGTAGATGATTTTATAAACGCCCTATCGCATAATATTTTTAAGCTCTTTTTGTTGAAATAAGTCTCAGAACCCTGCTTATTGTATACAGAATTGTTGTTAAAATAATCTAAAAATACTTCATTGACAACCTTTTCATGCTTTTTAGTATTTATATTGTAAATTTCCGACTTCCAGGCATCAGGACGCACAACAATTAGATAGGGGTGATGAATGGTTATCCTATCGGGGTAAAGCGAAAGAGATTCTTCCAAGGAGAAAAAAGTTAATTTTGGCTGATTAAAAATCACAGTATTGTTCTTTGCTGATTTTGATTGAGTGTTATCAGATGTGTATTTAAAATACATAACTACTCCATAGATAACAAAAAAGAGTATTACGAACAAAAGTACAGCTACTTTCAGATGGTTTCTTGTTTCAGTAGATAAATTATTCATAGGTTATTTTCTTTGGTTTCTTATTCAGTTTAGTTACAGCGATATATTCATCTTTACTTTCTTTTCTTCGAAGAAGTACGGTAGGGGTCAATGATCTAATCCTTGTAACCTGATTACCATATTCATCTGTAAAAGTGTGATCATGTTCTTTGGGATGTATAAATAATTTTGAAATAATTGCAATAATAACTACAGGGATTGGTGCAAAAAGAGTTAGTATAAATAAATACCCGGACAAAACGGCATTTGGCACTGTATTAAAAACTTCTATATAACTTAATAGCTTGAGGAGAGGATTTTTTAGAAATGAAAATAAAAAACGCATGAAGAGAATAAAAACAGAATATGCAAATATCTCAGTAACTAACGCTCCAGTTTGATGGCTAATTGAAAAATTGTATAGCTTTAGAAGAATTATTAAAACCAATAAAAGATATGGCTTATATAATATTTTTTTTAGTATTTTCATAGTTATTGAATATATCCCAATGGATCTACAGGCGTCCATTTACCATTATTATTTAATCGTATTTCATAGTGCAAATGGTCTCCAGTTGAGATACCTGTATCACCCATTGTGCCAAGAGGCTTACCGGCAGTTGCAGGGTCTCCCGTTGAAACGAACACTTTATTTAAATGCATATTTACGGTTTTGATCGAATTATCCTTGTTCACAATTTCTACTGTGTTTGAACCATATTCATCAACGTAGCTTTTCACTTTCCCATTAATAGTTTCATAAACTACAACATCGCCACTTGATTTGTATGTTGTATTAAGTTGATAATACAAGTCACTCGGTACAAAATCAACTCCTGTGTGTATTCCGCCAAAAAAAGTATAATTTGGGTCCATAAAGCCAGCGGTAATTTTTACCATAGATAACCCAACTCCTCCTAAAGGGTTTTGCAATGGAACATCAGTTGAGATAAAACTCCCATCTGTAGGAAGATTAACTGTTGTTCGCTTTAGAGGATGACTAAATATTCCAACAATAGTAATAAAGAGAACAACAATCAGCACTACTCCGTTTAAAAGCAAGGCAATTATCAAACCCCGATATTGAACCAGTACTTCAGCAGCTAGGGGAATTGGTATGAAGATATATGCAACTATTCTTACTATCCAATCAAGAAAAAAATCCAGGGGATTAGTTATTACATTGTGTCCTTTTTCAAGTCCTCGTTTTAACTTGTGAACGTGCTTTAGCATGCTAGTTGCTCTTGCTCATGCCAATGAGTGAGTCCTCATGAGGCAAAGATAGTATATCTACCCGCATATGTTCATTTTGTCTGTAAAGAACTATTTCACCTATTTCAAGTTCACCAAGCTGTCTCTTTTCCTCATCAGTCATAGGAAATACATTTTCCATAAGAGGAATTGTCGCGTATGATTGTTTGAGTAGAATTTTAGTTTCTGAATTGGTAATAATTGCTTTGCCCAAATCATTATCTAAAAAGTCTTGGATGTCCTGCGTGATTGAAACTACCCCCATATTCCGCTTCCTGGCCTGCTTAACAAGTTTTCTGTAGAAAACAGCAACATCAGTATCAACCAATAAATTATGCGCCTCATCAATAAAAAGCATTTTTTTTCTTGTTGTAATCTGATTTGAAAGATTCCATATGAGAGATGATAATAAATACATTGCTGGTCCTTTCTCTTCCGTTTCTCCAAGTGAAGAAAGGTTAAAAACAATCAAATCATTGTCGAGTGCTATTTCACGCTCTGAATTAAACACTCCTTGTAAGCTTCCCTTATCAAGTACCGCCAAATCGTCATACATTTTTGTTTTTTTCAACATTTTCAGAAATTTTTTAAAGTTTGGTTTAACTTTTGGAAATTTGTCATAAATGGAAACAAGCACCTTATCAAGTACCGCTCCATCATAGCGTTGAGGTCTGATAAAGAATTTGAAGAATGTTTTTAAGACACTTATATGGTCAAGAATGTCGTTAGGATCCGAGGATGCAATTGAGAAAGGATTAATTCCATTTTTTCTTGAGAAATCAACCACTTCTCCACCCATTTCTTTTGCAAAGTTTAAGTATTCTCCTTCAGGATCAATGATAATAATTTGGGTATTACGCATATATAGCCGTGTTGCTAGAAGTTTTGCGGTAACAGACTTACCCATACCGGATTGTCCGAAGATATTTATATTGCTGTTATTAATACTTCTTTCATCAATTGTAAATGGATTCACAAATACCAAGCTATTATGATAACGATTTACACCAAGCAGTATGCCTTTTGGGTCATGAATTTGCTTTGCGACAAATGGTGTAAGATATGCAACGGCAGAAGATTGTAATATCCTGTTTTGCTGTAAACGATCTTCATTAAAAGGGAGTGTTGCCTCAAATGCTTTCTTCTGTCCGTAAATATATTTAGTCAGCGTTAACTCCAAACCATCTGTAAAATTTTTGAGTTCCTTATGAAGCAGTTTTAGCTCATCTTGATTTTTTGCTTCAAGAGACAAGTAAAAAGAATAAACAAACCCTTTTTCATATTCATTGACCAATTCATAAATAAATTGGCTTATTTCCTCAATACTTTTTTCGACCTGTTGATCTTTGAGTTTTCCTTTTTGAACTCTTTCTGCTTGTTTTAGCTCTAGAACAGATAACCGCTCTTTTGCTTTTTTGATGAGCTCCTGGCTGTTTGAGGGTTCAATAAACATGCTTATTGTAAATGGCAAGTGGGAAGTTGCGAGTTTAAACAAAATATCATCTGTTAAGAAAGCCGGAACATCTGTTAGATAATATGTTGCAATCAATTTCTCATCTATATTAATATGAGAACTCTTTGTATTAGTATTTTCAGGTTTGTAATGCTTTGAACCATCAGATGAGATCTTAATTCCATCTTTTTCTTTTCCGATGGTTAAATTCATCTCTGAGTGTTTAGCTCTATTTATAGCATCTTTGTATTCATTCTTCTCAAACCTGTAGAGCCTGATATTCTTTGCAAATGCTCTTGGTTTTATAGACCAGAGAAGTTTAGGTTTATTTAATCCGGTAAGTGGATTGTTAATCGATTCATTAACAGCTTGCTCTCTATATTTTTCAAGTAATGCCTCCAAACGCTTAACTTCATTCTGAAAAATTGCCAGTGCTTTCTTTTCTGCTCCGGCAAGAGATAAGTTTTTCAGATTTTTTAACTCCTCGAGTCCACTATAAATTTCCTGATTATGCTCAGTTAGTGTTTTGATCTTTTTTAGTTTTCTATTTTCATATCCTACTTCTTCCCGCAACTTTTCAAGTTTTCGGATCTTCTCTTTATTTTTCGTCTTAAGAGCTGCGTTTATATGAATTGATTCATCAAACTTTATCAAATTCTTTTTTAATTTTACAAACAATGTATCTTTTTTTCTCATAAGTTATTCCTAAATTGGTTTTGAAAATAGGCAACCAGCTGCTTATTATTTAATTGAAGGGTCTGTATCCTTTCAAGTGCCAGTCCGCTACTAAATCTTCTCTCCATATCTTCCAGTTTTTGGGCAGCTTCTATAAATCCCTTATCACCCTGTCCTAAAAGAGGAGTTGAGAATACTGCGTAATACTTCATGATTTGGAAGTCGTTTGTTTCAATGAGATTTGATAAGTCTTTAATGTAACTTTCAATCAGCCAGTTTACTTTTTCATTGGCTGTTTCATAAAGCGAGTAAAAATGCTCATGATAATCATCAACTGTTGCTGTCTCTTTTCTTGAAATCAACTGCACTCTCATTGGAAGTGTATGTAAAACCGTTTTGATATGATTGTAGTACCGTTCGCGCTCATCATTATTTAATAGCGCGATATCAAATGGTCTAATTTCATAAATTGCGATTAGTTTTTTCTTTCTATAAATATAGTTGCCGGTAATTTTAAAGTCACCTGTAGTCTTCCCCAATTCGTTAGTTGTAAATTGCTTTTTTGAAAAGCTAAAAGATACTGCACGTGGGACAATCTTATACAAAGGCTGATGATCTATTTTAAGAGTTGCAACCAATGCATAAAATAGTTCAAGTAAAAATATAGTTGAGACAATAATCCCGGGCTGGTTGATTTTCAAAACCAATCTATAAAAAAGTAATACAGAAACGGCGATTGTTATTCCCAACATCAGAAACACCACAGTGTCTGTAAAAAACATTGTTCTGAAGATGTGTTCTCGTAAATTGTCTTTATATACTCTAACTGTTCTCATAATGTGTTGTTATCGCTGGATTTATTTTGAACCTTGCTCTCTGGTCGAATAAAAGTTTTAAACTGTGGTCTGAATTCGGTTTTTGCAGCAGGGACATCCTCTTTTGATCTTTTACTACGTGTAAAATTTGTGGCATAACTTTTGCGATTTAAGGTATCAAAAGTTGATTCCTTATTTTGTAATTTGTCAGTTTTATATTTCTGAGTACTGGAAATAATGGGTTTTGCTGAGTCATTATTCATTTCCTGTTTTCTGCGTTTACTTTTCGCTCGTAGCTCGTCCAGAGTGAATTTTTTTGAATAATAGGGTGGATTATCATCTAATGTCTTTGCACCTTTCCTAGAGTGGTTTTGTGACTCTTCTGATCCTTTCGTACCATTTGAATAATGATCCTTAGCATCTTTATCATTTTGCTTTACTTTTGATTGTGTTAATCCAATTTTTCGCCCAATAAATGAACCTGCATAACTCCTAACTCCTACTGATCGCCCTGTAAATGCGCCTCTTTTTACTTCATTGGTAGTGCCGGTAATTGCACGATTTCCAATCATGCTTTGCGCATTTGAGCTAACCAGTGACCATCCGTCTCCAAAAATTCTGCCGACAAAAATATTAACCCCACCTAAGAATATGAGAGAAGCAGAAAACAAAAATAGTGTTCCAATTGATCCACCGTTTGAAGAAAGGATGCTTCCCATGATAGTTGAAACGATTGCAAATCCAAGCACAAAAGCCGGTTGTTGAATAAGAAAAGTAAACCATGTTTTAAAATATGTATTGGTAATGTTTTCAGTCCGTTCGGATAGGGCAAAGGGCAAAACAAGAGGAAATATTACACTTAGAAAAAGTAGGGCAATAAAACGTATCATTGCCTGGAATACTACATACAGAAAGCCAATCATGAAAAACCCTACCGCAATAACCAATACGATAAGTTGCAAAATAGTATTTTGATTAAAGAATGATAAGGGGCTAGCGTTAAATCTTATTAAATTCCGGAAATTATCACTGTCTACATAATTTAATACGAACGTTGCTAAGTTGTACGCGTTTTTATCGATAATTTTTTCATTGAGTAGGTTAATAAATTGAATACTATACGTTAGAATGCCAGGAGTAATAATAAAGAGCACTACTACAAAAACTAATCTTTTTAAAAAGTTTTTTAATTGCAAAGTATTATCATTTGTTATATGAGACAGGGCAATATAAGAAATAATGAGCACAAATATAGGTATGGCAATATCAGAAAAGATTGTCCTGTATTGGCCAAGACCAGATAATTCCGTGCCATCTTTTAAATTAATAGAGCTGTCAAGAAGGGAGGGCGTATTAAAAATAAGACCACTTGAGATCCAGTCAAAACCTGAAAAGAAATTATTTAAGACACTTGATCCGGCAGCTTGCTGCTCAGCTGTGATTTCTTGTGGAGGTGTAGGTGAGATTGTTTGAGCGTTGACTTGATTATTTAAAAAAAGAAATAAATAGAGGACTAATAGGAAGCAACTTAGTTGTTTCATTGGATATTATATTTTATAGACGAATCGATCAATTGCCCCCAAGAAAAGTCTTTAGTACATTTGCAATAGTTGTTGATCCAAAAACTAGTAAACCACCAATTAGGATATTGAATATCCAGTGCTTAAGCCTTGCTTTTCTATCAATATCATCGCCACTTCCAACTAGGGCTATACCAATACCAGCAATTGATAAAGCCATAACAGGTAAGGAATAGAATTGGAGTGTGGCAACTAAGCCCCAAAGGAGTAGATCTAAATTCGCAAATTGTATAGGTGTACCTTGCATATACGAAAAAAGCCCATTTATTGCTGTTGCAATAAAGGGCAGTGTCTAAGTTGAGTGAGTATAGTAGTAATTTTTACGAATGTCAATAATTAAAAACAGCTTATCCGCAATTGTCTAATTAAAATTATGATGGATGAGCGAACTAACGCACGAAGATTTTTTGAATATAGGTGTAAGCTCCATTAACCCAAGTTTTAACTGATTTGGTAACGTAAGCTTGCTTAAAAGGATAATATTTGTTTATATACTTTGATTTATTTGCCCCGGTTTTGACAGCTAGTGTACTGCTCCATGGACCTGCCATGCAGCCATTACCCGCTCTTACTTTGAATGTATATCTGGTATTAGGTTTGAGTTTGTAGACATCATATTTGAGAGCGCCTGTTGTTTGGGAAAGCGCAAATGAAGCGCCATACCCCTCGTCTTTTGTTCCATCACCAAATGAGACATAATAGTTGGTGTAAGGATGTTGGGATGGCGCAAAGTAGAGAATTGCATTGGTACCGACAGTATTTATTTGAAAAAGATTAGGTGCCGAACCCGGTGCCTGAGCTGAACAACCGGGAGTGCCCGTCGTGCTGCCCTGAGTGCTAGAATTTGAATTGGAGCTTGATCCTGATGAATTTGAAGGAACGCATTGCCCATTGAAAAGGTATGAACCATATCCGCATGATCCATAAGGTGCCGCAAGAGTAGAATCTGGAAAACCAAGTGTAAAAAGTACCCCTACTAAAATAAATAATTTCCCCATTGAAAAAAGTCTATTTAAGAGCTGCATATAATTCAGTCTATATATAAATTGTTATGAATGTCAATGAAACACAAACAAATTATTTTTTTAATTTGGGAAAACATAAAATGGCGTTGTCGGGGTAGGAGTGATGGTATTGCCGTCCTCATCTGATGAAGCGGTAGGCTGGGCGCTGGCTCTGACTGCTACATCAAAACTTGCAAATACCTTGGCGGAGGGAAGCGTGGAAAAGGGAAGTGATTGCCCTGGCTGCATTGGTGTTGCGCCCTCAACCACTTTTGCTTCTTGAACATCAACCACAGAGCGGGTGCTGTCAAAAAAGGTGACAAGAGCCGTCACCCCGTAAGCGTTGCTTGGTCCTGAGTTAGTGAGCGTTCCCGTCACTTTTCTTTGTGCGCCAATCGTAGCTACCTTTTGCTCTGTTACTTTTATCATACTTTGTACATCCTGAAGTTTGTTTACTCTGTTCATCACTTCATTTTTGAGTCCAGCTACTTTTTGATCTCCAAGTACTTTATCCCTTTCTAATTGTTGCTGATATGCCAATTCCTCCACAGGACTTCTCCTTCTTTCTATCGGAAATATCATGCTTGATTCCTTACCGCGGTATGAAGAAAAGAATTTCAAAACGCTTTTGCCGACCGGTACATTAACCATTGCCGTAAATTCTCCATTTCCGTTCTGGGCGATTTCTGCTTTGTTGCTAACTCTTAGTTTGGCATCCGAAGGCCACACTTTTCCCCTGACATAGACTTGTTGGTCTGTAATAAGGTTTTTCTCAATAGGAGTTGTGATAGTTATGACCGGTGCTTTTACGACTTCACGTTTTCCAAAAAGCAGCAATAGCGTAGGTATTACAATGAGCGCTATCAATACTGGCTTCATTTGCACAGAAGTCTTTACATGCCAGAAAGCTTTGCGGAATGTTTTAGTGGTTTTTTTGAGTAGTTTTGTTTTTTGTGATTCCATAAAGTCCTCCTTAATACATATAATCACAAACAAGCATTAATTCCAAGTGCCATATTTTAGAAACTATTTAATAATCTTGTATTCCGGAATCTAATTAATCTATTTTGTTTTCCTTGACTTTGCTTAAATCATTATATGATAATGATATTAACAATGAAATTTATCAGATACTCTCTCTCTCTGAGGAATGCCTCTTCTGTCAATCTCCACTCCGAAAGGAGCACATCCTAAATGCCTAGGCTCCCAATTCCAGGTTCAGATGATGGTACATGGGGTGATATCCTCAATGATTTCCTCACTCAGGAACACAATGCAGACGGTACCCAGAAGGCAATTCCACAGTCGAAGGTTACAAATCTTGTTAGTGACCTGGCTGGCAAGCAGGCGACAATTCCGGCAGGGACATACGTTGACACTACGACGGCGCAGAACGTCGCCGGTAAAAAGACGCTCGCCGACGATTCCATCTTCGCCTCGGGTCGACCGTGGGTAGACATTGAGGCGAAAGGAGCGGTAGTCGGAGCGGCCGACAATGGTCCAGCAATCAACTCGGCCATCTCTACTATGGCTGCGCTCGGCGGCGGCGACGTACGAATCTTCAAGTCGTACAACTTCTCAACGCCCATCGTAGGAGCCAGCGGTGTTCGTCTACTGGGCACGACCTTTCCTACCGGTGGAGCGGGCCTACCTGCCCGGTTGATCTACACGGGCTCCGGGTCAACGACAGCTATCCAGGCCGCAGGCGTCAACGGCTTCCAGTTGGAGAACCTGGCCGTGCTGTATTCCAGCAACACCTTCACGGGCGTGGTGCTCGACATGAGCCGGGTCGCGGTCGGCTGCGGCGGCAAGAACGTCTACATCGGCGCTGCCGGGCAGGCCACGAAAACCGCTTCGGCTTGTCTGCAACTAGACCAGGCAACTACGGCGAAGTTCGAGCGGTGGTCGTTTCAGGATGCCGATCACTGCATTACCGGCAAGGCGTCCACGACCGTCGCCGCTGGCTCGAACGGGGCTGTCCTCCCGCAGGCGACGATCAATGTCGTGTCTACGGCCCGGTTCTCCTCATCGGGGACGTTTGTCATTGGCAACAGCACGATTGCATACACCGGCACAACAGCTACATCGTTTACAGGCTGTACGGGTGGGTCGGGCACCTTGGCGACCGGGAACTTAGTCGTCACGTATGCCAACAACATCCAGTTCGATACCTGCCACTTCATCAACGCCAACATCTCCCACGTCCACAACAGCGGCCAGGGCTGGTCCTTCATCAACTCAACCGTCGAATACATCGTCGGAGGCGCTGCCGGTTTCTATACACACGACCCAGGCAACCGAGCCCAAGGGTTCTCGGTCCTCGGCGGCTGGTGGGGAGATGTGACTAACGGCGGCACCCAAATAGTCTGGTCGGGAGATGGCCTGACAATTGGCGGCGGTCTCTTTCTCGGGATTGGCAACAACGCTACGGCAATACAGATTGACGAGAACAGTTGTAACGGCTTCGACGTGTCACCCGGATGCCTAATATACGGTTTGGGCACCTGCAAAGGAATAGATTTCGGGGTCACGTCTGGACATGCCGATGTCCGCATCGCTCCGGGATGGTTTCAGGTATCAACCAAGATCGCCGGTAATGTCCCGCTCGGAGGAATAGTAGATGTTGGAACGGGACCGCAGCTCTACGGCGCGAGTTTCCTGATTGGCGGACCGCCGAACCTGATGACGGCGGACCAGGCATCATTCGAAGGCGGCATCGCTGACTGGGTACCGTTTGATGTCACCAAGAACACGGTGGCCCGCTCGACTGCGTGGTCCGCCGACGGTGTGGCGTCTCTTTTGAGCACCACTACCGTCGCCGGTCCCCAGGATGTCCGGGTGAACACGGCGGTAAAGGGCGTTCCTGTCTTGCCTAACACCACGTACACCGTGGTGGCAACCATGCACTCGGCTAACGCTCGCACCGTAGACCTAATCTTAACGACATGTGACGCCTCGGGCAGCCAGGTTGGCAGCGTCCAGGTCGTCGGTAACCCGACGTTCTCAACAACGACGGCGGTTAAGACCGCCACCATCACCACCAATGCCATAGCGGCCTATTTGCAGGTACAACCCCGTTGGTACGCTACAACAAGCGCCGATACCGGCAACGCCGTGGACAAGTTAGGTGTGTTCCTGGGGTCATCAGTGCCCACATGGGTCCTGCCCGGCTCCAGCACGTCAATCAACGGGGCCGACATTACGACACGCTCCCTCCACGGTCCGGCCACGCTTCCACTGCTGATCAACCCGATCGGGTCCGGCACTGGCGGAACGGTGTTTGGGGACGGCGCCGGGAACGTTCAGGCGACCATTCTGAACGGTATCCAGGTGCAGACCGGCTCTCGTCTCTTTTCCGGTGCGGGAGCGCCGAACGTGCCGGGGTCAGTTGCCGGGGACTTCTACCTGAGAACCGACACGCCGTCGACATCACTCCAACGGATCTACGTCGCTACAGCGGCCAACACATGGACTGGCATCCTGTAACTATCGCCCGCCACCTCACCTAGACGGTAAAGTTATTATTTAATAGTAAATTAAACAAATTTCAGTCTCTAGCTTGACTACCTCATCTAGTTCTGAAAAGGTGATTAAAGTATGAAAGAGCAATATGGTTTCTTGATTGATCTATCTGGTATTCAGTTTAATGAAGATGCGCCAACGTGGATTCAGGCATTTCCGGTGCATTGCCCGCCACGTTTAGTTCAACGGTTGCAGTTGCCTCCCACGCACATCGTATATTTATACGAGCAGCTTGATATATAAATTAAAAGTCTTGCATACAGGCTTTATAGTATGTCTTAATTAACCTATGGCAAAATTACTAGTTTCGGGCTCAGATAACTGGACTTTGGGAAAAGTAAATCTTGCTACATCTGTTCGGACGTAAGATGTCTATCCGCTTGACTTCCTTTAGATATTTATACAATAATGATATTGACATGAATAATTCTCTCTCTTTGAGAATTCCTCTATCTCTACTTCTCATCCCGAAAGGAGCACATCCTAAATGGCAAGACTTCCAGTACTAGGTTCAGACGATGGCACATGGGGTGATATTTACTAAATTCTTCACATTGCTTAGTTGCTAATTCGTGGGATATACTTAATAAAGAATACTATGACTGCCCAACACACACCGCTTGAGGAAAAGACATTTGGTGAACATCTCTCAGAACTCCGGACCCGTTTGATGGTATCAGTTTTTTGTGTTGGGTTAGGGGCCACAGTTGCTTACTTTTTCAATAAAGAAATTCTCGCGTTTCTCGTGCGTCCTCTTGGCGGACCGCTGTATTACACTACGCCTGCCGGCGGATTTGATCTAGTATTTAAAATATCACTTTTTTCAGGGATATTTATCGCGTCCCCCATCCTTGTGTATCAATTCCTTGCTTTTCTGGAACCGGTCATTCCGCAAAGAACATCCTCATCCTTACGGCAATTTCTCCTGGCGTCATGGGCGCTACTTATCGCAGGTGCAGCAGTTGCATACTACCTTAGTCTTCCGGCAGCATTGAAACTGCTTAATGAATTTAGTTCAGATCAGGTAAAAGCAATCATCTCAACTAAAGATTATTTCTCGTTTGTGATATCTTACCTTGGTGGATTTGCGTTCGTTTTCCAGCTTCCTGTTGTTATGCTGCTTCTGAATAAAATCACACCGCTTCACCCCAAGAAACTTTCACATTACATCAGACATGTTGTGTTGTTGAGTTTTATAATCGCAGCAATACTTACCCCAACACCTGATCCTGTCAATCAGGCAATTATGGCAGCACCCCTTATCGTTCTCTATCTTTTATCAATTTTCTTCATATGGCTGGTCAACGTATCTAAAAGGCCAAAAGTAGTTAAACAAAAATTTCTTTTTGTGGATGCAGATCATCCGGTTATTTACAAAGAGAAAATTAAGAGGCACCAAAGATATCTAAAAAGGGGATACTGACCAATAGTTGGGAGCTGATTAGGCAATAATATTATGCTATTGACAAGTACAGCAAAAGTAATCTACGATGAGTATATAATCATATGTTTGGATTAGGAATGCAAGAATTAGTCATTATTTTGGTCATCCTGCTTCTTCTTTTTGGAGGAAAGAAGTTGCCTGAATTATCACGAAGCATTGGACAATCTATAAAAGATATTCGCAAAGGCTTTTCAGATGAACCACATGAGAGAAAAAAAGATGATAGCGGGAATAATTCTTAGAAATTTTATAGAGATACATTATGGTTAAAAAAAATCTGCAGCAATTACTAGAAAAAAGAATGACCCGCAAGAAATTTATTGCAACAAGCGGGATGATGGCACTTACAGTACTGGGAGTTACAGGAACCCTTAAGAAGATCACAGAGCTGCCTCAGGCAGAAAACACCACACCCAAATCAAACGGTTTTGGCTCAAGCCCCTACGGAAAATAGTAGTAACATAACCCTATAATTTTCCACTTGACTTTTTTCTAAATTCTATACAATAATGATATTAACAATGAAATTTATCAATTACTCTCTCTCTCTCTCTCTCTGAGAAACCCTCTATATTTACTTCTCATCCTGAAAGGAGCATCTCCTAATGCCTAGACTGCCAGTACCCGGTTCTGATGACGGCACCTGGGGCGATGTACTTAATGACTTCCTCTCGCAAGAGCATAATGCAGATGGTACACAAAAGGCACTTGCTCAATCAAAAGTTACCAACCTTGTCAGTGACTTGGCAGGCAAGCAAGCGACTATTGCTCCTGGCACTTATGCGGTGGCGGCGTCGGCCCTCGGCGGGGTCAGCGTGGAGGCGCATGGCGTCACAGCAGTTACCTCACCCGCCTTCAACACCACCGCCATCAACGCCGCCATCACTGCTGCCATCGCCGCCGGCACGAAACTTGTCACGTTCGCCCGCTCCTACCACTTCGACGGCACTCTGCTTATCGGCGCCAGTGGCATCCGGTTCCTGGGTGCCAGCCCAGACACAGCAGTGGCGCTCGGCTACACGGGCACCGGCGTGGCCATCCAGATCGGCACTGACAACGGCAATGCACACGACGCGAATGAGTACAACGGGCCATACGGCTTCACCATGGAGAATCTCACCCTATTCACCGTCAGCCCGGCCACGGCGCTGGACAACGGGATGGGCAACTACAAAGACGGGACCTACGGGATCAGAGACTGGCGTGGGGGGCACGTAACGCTCAAGCACGTTCGCATCACCGGATTCGACTTCCCGTTCTGGGGGATCCAGAGCGATATCAACTTTTGGTCGGATGTGACCTTCCAGTTCAACCACTCTGGGGTTTACCTCGGCCCTCGCTCTGACCAGCTCACCGCAGACGCCGTCCTGTTTCTCCAGAACGACCGGGCGCTGGACATCGATTCGGCTTGGCAGGCCAAACTCAGCGGCTGCGTCTTCGTCGGCAACGGCACGGCGGCGACCAACCCTGTTCGCATCCGCTCACAGTTCAGCCGCGGCGCTTCCGATGTCACGTTCAACGACCCTTGGTTCGAGCATATAACAATCGGCCCGACCAACCTGGAGGCGTTCATTGAAGTAGGAGTCGGGGACAGCACCCGCACCAAGGGTATCTCGGTCAGGAATCCCTTGGTGCTTACCGGCACCACCGCCGAGGCTGTCCACGCCAAGCACCTCATCAAGATCGACCAGGCTGATCACATTGAAGTGGACATCGCCACCGGCACCTTCCTGACCAGCCTCGACAACATCGTCAAGGTAGTCACCAACACCGGCACCAGCCCGCAGGTGTCCTGCCGAATGCCCCATGACCTCACCCTCGCCGCCCCGGCGAAATACCTCAAGACGGGCAGTGTCACCCCGGCGTTCGTGCTGGTCGATTGGGGCAGTCAAGGCTGGGGACTGTCGGACGGCACCGGCCGGGAGTCCATGCGGATGAAGCCGGGGACCGCCCCCATCCTTGATATCGTGGACCCACTGACCGGCTTCAACACCCACCGGATGACGTGGACGACCCAGGACGCCGGGCAGCTCTTCATCGACCTCAACCAAACGACCTCACAGGTTCACATCCGAGACGGCATTGGTAGCGGGAATGACCTCTTTCGTGTCCAGCCCTCGACCGGGGCCTACATCCCGGGCGGCGTGGACCCGAACGCTCTCACGACGGGTGAGTCGACAATCCGGCGTCGGGATATCGATACCAACGGCATCTCCCAGGGCAGCACGACCCTCCGTGTTGCCTATTTCACCGCAGGGAAAACCGAGACGATCACTCAGGTTCGGTTTATTTCGGGCGGCACGGCGGCAGGGGCGACCCCGACCATTTGCCGCATCGGCATCTGGACCGCCGACGCGGCCGGGGCACTCCTGTCCCTGGTGGCGTCCACGACCAATGACACGACCCTGTGGGCAGCCGCAGCGACCGTCTACACCAAAGCACTCACGGCGTCCTTCACCAAAGTGGTCGGCCAGCGCTACGCCGTGGGTACTCTCGTCGTCTCCGCAGCCGCCACCCCGACCACCGTGGGGACGAACGGTGTCGGCGGGCTGCCCGCTGCTGAGGCCGGTCTGTCGCCCCGAATGAGTGGGACGGTTGCAGGGCAATCCAACCTTCCCGCCAGCGTGGTCGCTGGCAGCATCTCCGACAACGCAAGCGCCGTCTACGTCGTGCTCTTGCCGTGACCCGCCTCCGCATAATGCCGGCTGGGTGCGGTCAAATTATTGGATATTACCCTAAACCATATTTTAATTAGTCTATGACACAATTACCGGTACCCGGTTCAGATAATGGTACATAGAATATGTTTAAAAGACTCAAGTGTTTATTAATAAATTAAGCAGAATATAAACAAACCATGATTCTCCTCTCCCATTCATAATGTACAAAAGTTTTCTTTTCTGATATTATCAGCTTCATCTAAAACACTGTCCTCTTTAGAGAAAATCCTGCCTAGAAATATAGATACTGTTTATGCCAACAAAATACATATCATTTCTTGCAGATCTTCCGGTATATTTAATTTTCCTCTCATGCATAACATTTACTTTGCTCATCGCTTATCTTATAACGCGACACATATTGCTAAAAAGGAAACTCAATACCCCACATGTTGTTCTTTCAATTAAACCAATCAAGCAAACACTCCAGAGTTCCTATGCTACAGAGCAGTTATTTACCCAACTCCATTCACTCATTAAAGGAAAAACATTCTGGCAAAGATTTATGCATGACAAAACATCAATAAGCGTTGAACTAGTTGCAACCAAAGAAGAGGGAATCCGCTACCTCATTCGCACAAATAAATCTGATGTTTCAGTTATCCGAAAAGCTATCCTGTCATATTTACCAAGTGTTGAGATAGAGGAGGTAGAAGATTACCTGCCGCAATCAATCTCAGCTGTGAACAATTTCCTTAAAACAAATAAAGAAATAAGAGTTGTGATTTTTCGCCTATCAAATCACTTCGCAATTCCATTAACAGATCAGAAACAACTTGATGAGCATGATCCGATTGCCTATCTCACAGGAAATATGACAAAACTCGCGCGTGAGGAGCTCGTTTCTTTGCAATTAATTATTTCTCCGATGGATAAAGCAAGTAACAGAACTAAAACAAATGAAATAAATAGCTTGCTGTCTCATTTATTTCACAGTAAGGATATTTCCAATGTTATTAAACATAACAGATTGCTTTCAATCCTTGTTTTCCCAATCAATGCGATTAGTAAATTAATTTACTTAACTCTTGGATTATTGATTGAAATTGTTGGTTATATAGCTGATATTGCAATGAGTAATAGTAACAACCAACAAAGTCCTCGTGACAATTCACAGGCTAAACTTAAAAAAATCTTTACCCCAACAGTCACTCAGCAAGTGTTATTCGGTCAAGTACATAACAAGCTACAACAGCCAATGTTTGAAACAAGTATGAGGCTTCTTGTAGCTGGCAATAGCTCAGATGCTGTTAGTGAGCGTATCAGAGGATTTAGAGCAAGTCTCGCAACATTTGATAATACACAATATCAGGCAATTATTCCAAGGCGATCAATCTCAATTCTACCTAAAAAGATCAAACAATATATTTTGTTTTTCTCACTATACCAAATTGGCAATAGACTGTTGTCTTTCTCTCACAATATTTTCCTCTCAATAAATGAGCTATCAAGTATCTATCATTTGCCTTACACCCAAACAACCAAAACTGAGGATATGGTTAAAAGTAAAAGCAAAGAGCTGCCTGCTCCCCATTCATTTAAAAAAGCAGCAACACAATTTGATGTTATAGTTGGTACTAATACATATGGTGGTGAACAGACAAAAGTTGGTTTGCCAGTAAGCAACCGCAAAGAGCATACATACATTGTCGGTAAAACAGGAACCGGTAAAACAACGATTATTGAGGGAATGGCTCTACAAGACATAACAAATGGCAAAGGAATAGCTGTCATTGATCCCCATGGAGATTTGATTGAGCATTTACTAACTCTAATTCCTAAAAACAGACTTAAAGATGTGGTACTTGTTAATCCAGCAGATAAAGATTATCCATTGGGACTGAATATCCTCTCCCCCGGAACGCATTTTTCTGATGTCGATGAGGAAAACGGATTCATAACAAGAAGTCTTATGGCTGTGTTCATGAAAATTACACCTGATAAACATTGGGGGCAGAGAATGGAGCATATACTCAGAAACGCAACGCTTACTGCCTTAAAGGCACCTACACCAACACCTGAAACACCATATATTTCCTTGCTTTCTATTCAGAAACTTCTAACTGACAGTAATTACCGTAGACGAATTACTCAAACCCTAACTGATCCGGTATTAAAACAGTTCTGGGAAAAAGAATATAGCTCATATGGAAAGTTTCAGCAGGCTGATGCCGCATCTCCTTTGACAAATAAGCTGGGAGGATTTATGACTGATAAGATGTCAAGAAATATCCTGCTTCAGGAAAAAAGTACAATTAATGTTTCAGAAATAATGGACCAGGAAAAGATTCTTCTTGTGAATCTATCAAAGGGCAAACTGGGAGAGGAGAGAAGTGCATTCTTTGGCACCTTAATGCTTTCCCTTATCCAACTGGCTGTATATGCAAGGGCTGAAATACCAGAAAAAGAAAGGCGCGATTTCTTTGTTTACATCGATGAATTCCAGAACTTTGCAAGCACGCACTTTACCGATCTTTTTTCAGAAGCACGAAAGTATCATGTATATTTCATGCCATCTCACCAAAACATTGCCCAAATTGAAGATCCCAAATTATCAAAAGTTGTATTAAGTAATAGCGGGAATTTAATAGCTCTTAAGAATGGACCGGATGATGAAAGGATTCTTTTACCTTTTCTTGAGCCTGAAGTAGAAAAAGGATCAATTGTTAATCTTTCCCCTCACCACTTCTACATGAAAGTAACCAATGAATACTCAGAAGATGCATTCTCGGGTGAAACCATACCGATAACAGAGCAAGGAAGCAGTAAAACAGCAATGGCAATTGTAGAAAATTCAAGAAGTAATTACGCTACTCCAAAAGCCGTAGCTGAGAAACAATTGGAAAAGTTGTTTTTGGAAATTAAGAAAGAAGTGAAACCCAAAAAAACGGATGGAGATATACAGCAAACGAAACAAAAACCAGCTGCAAAACAAGCAAAAATTACGAAGAAAAAGATCAAAAAACAAGAAATATAATTGCCCTAGGGAGCTAGGGCAAGAAATAGTATATTTTGAAGCTATTTTAAACCGTATCATGTTACCTACCCTTAAAAGAATAAGGAGTAGGTTGGGTTAGGTAAAGATAAAATATATAAAATATTACTATAAAATAAATAAACATGACAATACCCTACATAACTAACAAACAACAAGAAATAATAAATATAACCTCCCGATTCAGATTCCTAAATAGATTACAGATTCAAAAACTCCTAAACCATAAAGACTATAAAACAATAAATATGTGGTTAAAAGATTTAGTAACAAAAGAATACCTAATAAGAATTTACGACAAAACTACATTTGGACAAAATACCAAACTAGCTATATATTACATAGGAATTAATGGTATCAGATTTTTAAAAATACTAGATGATTATTCACCTGAGCTAGTCAGAAGACTATACAGAGACAAAGACAGATCAGAAAATTTTATAAATCAGTGTTTACTCTTAGCTGATGCATGTCTTACTCTCCGGGATCAAAGCAAAAATGGAATATCCTACAGCTTTACACTTGAGAGCAATTATATAAATCCTGACTCAGAATTCAATTTCCTTCAGGAACTTCATCCAAATCTAATTTTCACAAAACAAAAAAACAAAAGCATAAAACATTATTTAGTTGAAGCTCTTGAGCCAACACTTCCCCGTTACTCAATTAGAAAAAGAATGAGAGACTATATAGATTTTTATTACTGTAACGAGTGGGAAAACAATATGGATAATATAGCTTTTCCAATAATCCTGGTTATTTGCTCTACCAAAGCTATTATGATTGCTACCAAGCGCTACACTAAAAAACTTCTTGTGGACAATCAACAACCTGAAGATCTATATATCAGGTTTGCAACGATTAACGAGGTAAAAGAGCATGGGATAACCGGGGAGATTTGGGAAGAGTCTGAGTAAATTAACATTCATTAAATAGTGGGGCACTTTTCAGCACCCCACTATCGTAACAACCCTAAACCTGTGCTTGATGCTGGCTCTTTATCTCTGAAAGCCTGCAAAGCTTAAAATATAAATCACGTTCTATTGGTAAACTTAAAATTCCATTTACACCGCTTTTAGCACTCTTCAACTGGCTAAGGGTAAAGTATCCAAGTTCTGAGTCGTGGCCTACAACATAACCAAAGAAAAGAAAATCATCATCCGCTTCCTCTCCTTCAGTTGCATACCATGTCCATGATCCTGTTGGGTCAAAAAACTTGATATACACCATTGGATCTCTCTCTTTCTCTTGAGCATAAAGAGCCGGAAGCTTCTCTTTAAGTTCTACTGTTAATAATTCCATATTCTCACCTCCTTTCTCATAATTGTTTTTGTCGGGCATGCCCATGCCCGGCTACCTGACTGAAAGTCCAAGCGGGAAGTGAATTTGCAAGGGCGAGACAACGATCTCGTGTATTTACCCTTGCAAAGAGAAACCGAAGGGGTTTCTGGAAAAGGGAAAGATTAAACTATATTATTCAGAAGAAAATACGGGTGAATAGCATCTAAACATACTGTACCTAAATATTTAATGTGAAAATTATTAAGGAGAATATGTGCCTATATTTTTGTGTTCAATTTCAAATTTGTCCAAAACCGTATTTGCTTTCTCTTTTTTTAAAGGCTTCTTCTCCACCTTCAAGAATATCTTTAATTTTTATATTAATAATCGGATTTTCTATGGAACCACTTATGTATCCTTTATTATCATCTTGATCTAATTGAGAAACAATTACTTGTTCAGCGTCAGCATTTACAACAAGATTTGCATTATGTGTTGATAATATAATCTGTCTCACTTTTTTGATTCTTTTAATAAGGGGAACAAGCTGATTCATGATAAAGTGATTATCTAAGTTATCCTCAGGTTGATCAACGATAAATATTTGCTTAACACTAGCTGTTGCTAGATAGATTTTTAGCAATAATGTCCCTCTTTGTCCTACCGACAGTTTTTCTGTAGGGATTTCTTTTAATCGTGCAATTGCCTTAACGTGAATAAATTCATGCCATTTTGTAAATATGAAGTCAATAAATCTATTTATTCCACCTTCATTAAAATTCTCTTCTTTAAGGAAACTATTCAAATTATTATTAATCCACAGAGCCAATGAATCGAGTGTTATGTCTTTTATGATACCTTTGTCTTTTCCAGCTATGATCTCTTTAATATCTTGAGCTGATCTTACTCTTCTCCTATCAACGCAGCTGTTTAGAATGTAGTTACAAAATATTTCTTGCTTAAAATCAATTGCTCCCTCAATACTAATATCACTTATAATATTCTTAAATAATTCCTTCTCATCTGTTGAGGAACTGTCCCGAGAGCTAGTAAACTCTATAAACTTCTCATCTATTATATCCTTGCTCAGTTTAACTTCTTTTATAATCTCAGAGTATAAATCGTTTCTCTCTTCTATCTTTTTGATAAGAATTTTTCTTTTTTCTTCATATGTTACAAGATCCCTTGATGCATTATTAATTTCTTTTTGAATCGCCTCTATAGATTGCACCAGAGCAGTTATATCCTCTTTTATACCCAATGTAGAAAGCTTTATCTTTTTTTCTTCAATGGATTTATTAAGTTGTGTAATCTCTTCCCATACCTTTTTTTGTAAAATTTTAATAGATTTTTCTTGAGTATCAAGTACTATTTCTGGAATTAATTCCAGATTTTCCTTGTACAAATCTTTCTGTGCTCTATTTAAGTCTGCTATTTCTTTATTGAGAGTAATAGATTTAACTCTTACAAGCAGATCCTCTATATCGCTTGAGAAATCCCTAAGGCGCATCTTTCTGTCAATTTCTTTACTTATTTCTTCTAACAACTTCTTCGTTTCCTCTGATGAGAGTGTTTTCTTCTGAATTGATTTTCTATCAATATAGTTCCTTAACCATTGTTCAAAAGAAATTTGTTTTTTAAAATCAGGATATTTTTGATGTATATCAATAATTTCTTCTCTTATTATGTTGACGTCTGCTATTAAATTCCTTGCTACTTCGATTAATTGAGGCTTCTCAATATCTGAAAAATTTAAACTGATTAGCTCGCATACTTTTAAAGTAAGCTCTTTATCGTCTGTAGCTATCAAACTGAGTTGTTCTTGTCCAATGTACAAAAATGGTAAACTTAAGCTTTCAGAATCATCTAAAGTTTTCCCAAACTCTTCTTGATTATTATCTTTATCAATCAATTTTGCCTTCAATGAAAATCCTGGAGAAGGATTTTTTAATTCAACGTTATCTCTATAAAATTCAATTAACTTAGGCTTACCATTTTGGTCAGCTTTAGCATGTTCTTCATTTAAAAATGCAACTAAGTCTAAAAAAGCACTCTTTCCGCTTCCCCGGCCTCCAATGATTGTTACTAGCTCCCTGTTAAGGTAGAATTCTGCATTTGGGACGATAAAATTAACACTACCCTCTAAACTTATTTCATCAATATAAACTTTTTTTCTATCTTCAAAAGGGGATAGTTTCTGTATCTTAACTCTTTCTCCTGGTTCGTAAATGATTTGCTTTAAACCATCAAAGGTGGTGTCTGCTTTGATCCAACAAAATCTCATATCACAAGTGTCTGAACTTAAACTACAAGTGTGCCCTCTTTCTCCTCTCCTTGCGCAGGGTAACCCGATTTGCTCCAAGCTATGTGCATCTGAACCGTGGATGCAGGATTTTAGATTTCCATGTTTTCTGATAATTTCATCTTTATTATCAACGCCATTTCCTAAAAAATACGTAAAATCGTTTGGATTTCCAGAAAAAATACAGTGAGAAAACCTATAAATTTCTTGTCTTGTAGCGGATAAGCTAGAATGCTGAATCCCTGAGTTGCCATCCCTACTACTATTGGATACTACAATTACAGAGTTATCTCTTAGTTCTTTATCTTTGGAAAAAATTTGCTGTAAGTTTGTAAGGTTTGTTTTAAATTGATTGACGCCCGCTTCATATGAAGCTTGCTCTGACAATGTTTCATCATTTGAATACTTCCTTCCTAGATTAATTAAATTGTCCTTAATACATTTATATGTTTCTCCTTGATATGTAAACTCAAGGCTGGAAAAAAATTTACTTTCTAAGGTATCGACGATTGAGGGATTAAAAATAATATGTAAATTTATTGGTGTTGACGTATCCGTTACTGGAACAATCCTTAATTCTACGTTTGGAAGAATCAAATCAATATTGGTTAAGTTACTATTATCTCTAATATATTTATATCCATCTACAGAAAAATAATCAGTTATCCCTACAACTGCAGTATCAGTTAATGTAGATAATTTTTCTAAGTACTTTTCCCATTTCTCTTCTATGGAAGACCCTTCAAATTGATTGTTGAGCGCAGAAACAGGAGAATGGATATGCAAATCCCATTTTCTCCATTCAGATCCGCGTATGTATTTATCCATTGTTTATAATTCTTTCTAAGGAATTGTAACACTTTCTTATTTGATTTGATATAATTCATTCTACAACTTAATGAGAAACATATTAAAAAAGTGATATACTATCCATATATGATTAGCAAACAGGAAGAAAAAAGCAGAAAAGAGTTAGGTGATAAGCTAAGAATAGCTCGCGAAAAACTTGATTTTACTCAAGCCGATGTTGCTGAAAAAACGAATATCACAGTGAATTATTATGCAATGATTGAGCGAGGGGAGGTAAACCCATCCCTTAGTAAGGTAAGAAAATTACTCATTGTTCTTAAAATAAACCCTTCTAAGATATTCTAACTGATTCCAAGTGGATTAATTTACTATTTTTGATTTTACTTTGTTCTTTACCTCAAATCGTTTCTTTAACCCCTGAACAAAAAGTTGTAATACTTTTGAAAAAATTATTGCATTTTCTTCAGATGCATTTTCATGATCAACTTCTTCTAAGATTTTAAGAACGTCTTCTTTTAAAGAAATATCATACTTCTCTACCAAGGCAATATTATAACCTTGCTTGATTTTACTAGCATTCTCTTTAATCCAATCTTTTGAAAGTTCGTATTTAGCCATATGCCCCCTATTATATAACACTTTCTTCCTCTTCGGATTCTTGATATACTTTCCTCAGGTGATCCCAGAAAGCTAAAATTCGTTCGAATAGACTGTATTCAGGGTCACAGTGAGGCTAAATAACATACCCCAAGTTGTTTAGCATAAAATTATCGTGGCTGTTTGGTTCCAAAAATTACTGACCAGAAAGTGGTTTTTCTGGAATAGTGATACACACCTCACAATTAGGATCATCACATTTCGATTCTAGCCATATATTACATTTGGGACAGAAATACCTATCGTATTTCTCATAATAAATCCTTAACGTTTTACAATTCTTACATTTTTGAAAATCAATAAATCCTCGAACCTCAATCTTTCCAATTCTAACTATATTATTACTTTCAGAAATATTAAGCTCTTTAAGAGAATTATAGGTAGTTACCACTTCGCCTACATCATCCTTAATTCCTTCCATTTCAATCCAATTAAGAAGTAAATTTGGATATTCGTACCCTGCTTGCTCTTTTGCCTCTTTAATTGATTTATACCTGGTATCAGTTACGAACTCTCCATCGCGTGTATATCTATCTAAGTAATAAGCACTATCTTTTTCTTCAATTACAAGTATTTCTACTATTTCACTCGCATCGTATGGATTGGATCTTTCTTCTTTAACTGCAACTATAGCGTATTCTCTAATTCTTTTCATGCAGTAATTATATCAAAACAAAAATAAATCCTTGATATAAATAACTTACGTTTGGGTTGAGTATTTTTCTACAATAGCTTCGCATGCATCAAGCATATCGGGTTTCATAACTTTAATATATTCTTCTAACTCAGAATCAAGTTTTTTAAGTGCATCTTTGTTCCATTTTTCTCGCACTTCTTCATCTAGTGGTATGTGATCAGTATCATCAGCTACTAACATAAAAATGTCAAATAATTCATCATCAGAGTAATCAGTTTGATACCTATATGTTTCAATTTTACGACTTCCAGCTGCAAGATTTATCTTTCCATCTATCATATTCTTCGCTATTTCTATAATCTTGTTAGCAGACTCTTTTTTGATTTGTTCAGGCAATGATGTCATATGCAATTAATCTTTAATTCATAGATATTTTATTCTTAGTAAGTTTATTATTCAACGTCCTTAATCCAATTCGTCAGATAGTCCGGGTCTTTAACCAATTCTCCGGTACTCCGTAGTGTATACTCGCCTGGCTCTGCTCGTTTCCAAGTACTAAAATCAGGTGGAAGCGAGATTGTCTCATCTGAATTATAAAGCTGTATAATAACACCTTCTTTTTTATTCACTCGCACTACATTACCATATTTTTGTTCTTGCTTGATGACCGTACCATCTTTTTTTTCATGAGTATATCCAACAATAACTAGCTTGCCTATTAACGTCGCAGCATAAGACTTGTCATAAAAGCGGTATATATCAGTTGATTTCATATAATTAATCTGAATTTATTTCTCCTATCTTAATCTATTTTGATTCACATATCATTGTTTTCCACAAATGATCCTATATGTGTTCCAATGTGAATCCTCTTGAATTGTGCATTGAAGCTTGTGATGTTTTATTTCATCTCTCAACCTTTCATATATTTTTGCAGCAGATGCATAATTTCCGGTATAGAAAATGAATTCTTTCATCCCTTCGCCCATAATAGTTCCTACAAATATAGCAAGGTCGTCATTGGCAAATTCATTTTCTAATATAATTTCCATATTTAATAATTTCTCATTTTCTTCTTTTGATGGAAAACCCTTATTGTCGCTATAAAGTGATGTTGCTATCCCGATTTGATAAGGATACTTGCCACTCTTGGCATATTTCCATTGATTATCTTTAACTCGCAATAAATACGTCTTTCCATTTTCCTTCATTTCTGCAATAGAATATGTATCTTCAGATTGGCTGACTTTTCTAGGTTTCTTATTTTTGTTAAATGTTTTTGAAAACATAATTACTTTTTTTGATTATCATTCCACCATCCTAGTATTTCCTCTGCAACATCTAAATCTGGCTTTGTAGAATGCAGACCATAACCATCAGCAATTAATTTACCAATCAATTCTGAAAGATCCTTCTTACTTGGGTTTTGGAATAATGCTTTAAGAATTGGATTGATCAAATCTTCATACTCATTCTTAACCCCTTCAGGAACCACCTGTAAAAAATCGTATTCGTTCAAAATATCCCGGACTGCAATGTGATATTCTTTATATTTACTCAGTTGTATTTTCTTATTCATATTTTTCATAAGTGGATTATAGCAAAGTGGCTAAAAATAACAATTTTAGTAGGTTTTAATAACCTATGGTAGTAAGAGCCGAGGATTGAGTAGCTTCAGGCTGAATAATACTTTTCCATTGCTGCAATGAACCTAGAATCTGGTTCACCATTCGTCATTATATTCCTCCGGGTAAGAACCCGATGGAGCAGGCAACTCTGATTCATTGGGGTCATAGTTAAATAATGAATTCTAAAATAGTATGCAAGCTCTTCTACGTATTTCAGTTATAATTACAATGGAATGATTAAAAATACTTATAACAACTCCCGTTGGTTAGAAATTTTAAAGTATGGTAAATATGCTCCAACTCCTCATAACACTCAATGGTATTACCTACATGTAATCAACCAAAATAAAGCATTAGTTGGAATAGATAGTTCCATTAGCATACCTTACACTGATCCCGATGATCAGTTTCGATTCACAGGACTTGGTGTTTTTGTAGCTCATCTAGAATATGCCGCAAAAGCCGCAGGATATTCTGTTCGGTCCACATTTCATGTTAATGATTCCACCTTTCCTGTTGAAGTGCAAATAACTAATACCATAAAACCTGATCCGTTACTGGCTAAGACTATTTTACAACGACGAACGAGTCGCTTACCCTACCAGAAGAAAAAAATTAGCGACAACGCATTAATAGAGCTCTTAAAGTTGTCTACAAAGGAGAATTTACTACATATTTCCTCTGACAAATTACTAGTAAGTGCTGTTATCAATCTTAATAACAAAATTCTAATTGATGAATTACGCGATAAGGGGCTAGGAGACGAGTTGTCACATTGGATTCGATACACGAACCATGCTCAGGCACAGCATCAAAATGGGTTTACTCCCGACACACTCGCAGTCAGCGGGTGGAAAATTTGGCTCATCTTGAGATTTAGGTGGGTTGTAAAAATTTCATTTATGCGGCAATGGTTAACAAGACAGTATATTAAACAAAATATCACTGGCACGGTAGGCTGGATCTACAGTTCTTTCGCTACAAAACAAGATCAATATTACGCAGGCAGATTTATGATGGATCTCTGGATACGTGTGACTGAGTTGGGATTCTATATGCAGCCTTACGGGTCTATTATTACCAATCTATCCGCTCGAAAACAGTTTTTAAAAGCAGCTGGTCAATCAGAGGCGTATGGTAAAATGGTTTGGTTAGCTTTTCGTGTTGGAGTTTCTGATGTTCCAGCCGCATCACCACGCAAACCAATTGAGGAGTATTTACGATGAAATTATCTGACATTATCTGGTTACCATTAGTAGTCTTAATTAACATTTTGGAGACATTATTCCTACGGAATGAAAATGTTTACAAGATTATGCTAATAAACCGACTTGAGCCTATTAGCTGGAATATTTCAAAACAACGAGCGGCAGCTCTTGCCAGAAAAGCATGCCGTCAAGTGCCCGCCTACCGTGACTACTATGAAAAAGCTGGAGTCAAAAACATTGTTGCTAGCAACTTTAATCAACTGCCCGTAACCGATAAAGAAAGCTTTGTAAAAAAATACGCTATAGCCAATCGTGTATGGAACGGCATAATACCCGACTATGGTGTAACAGTTGACGAATCATCTGGCAGTACGGGTAGCCCAACTAACTGGGTTCGTGGCTGGGATGAACGGCAAACAACCAAGGAGCTTCTGCAACTTTCTTTTCATAGCACCTTTCATAAAGACAAAATTTTTGTTTTTAACGCTTTCGTACTTGGGGCTTGGGCTACTGGTATGATTGTTAGCCAATCTATCGGTGAAATCTGCATTATGAAATCCACCGGGTCAGACGCCGAGAAAATCTTGAATACCATGAAGTATTTTGGCAAGAATTATCACTACATTATCATGGGGTATCCACCGTTTCTTAAGAGTCTTATCGATGATAATGAGTTTGACTGGAATGGTTATAATGTTGACTGTATCTATGGCGGTGAAGCTATAACTGAACAGGTTCGAGACTACTTGGGAAAGACATTTGGTAGAGTTATCGGTAGTTACGGCGCATCAGATCTTGAAATAAATATTGGCTATGAGAATGACTTTACCATTGCCTTACGAAGAGCACTCTTAACAGATGAGGCACTGCGCAAGGAATTAGTTAAAGATTTCGGTTCTCTTCCATGCATATTTCAATATAATCCACTAGCATACTATGTAGAGACTAATGAGAATAACGAGCTTTTATTTACCATAAATCGATCAGTAAATATATCTCCAAAAATCCGATACAACATACACGATATAGGCTATACGCTTCGCTACAATGCCGTTATTGACGTACTCAAAAAATGCAATCGTATGGATGTCATAGAAACTGCGCGAGCCAATGGTCGTCGACTGGTAAATCTACCAATACTGTTTCACTACGGTAGATCGGACATGAGCATTAACTACTTCGGTGCAAAGGTAACACCAGAGGGTATTCGCCAAGCACTGAATGCAATACCTGAGCTGAGCCCACACCTTGAATCTTTCCAGGCTTTTAATGCCGAAAACGATCGCAAAGATAGTCTCATGGTTGTGTGCGTTGAGCTCACTGCTGGTGTTAAAGTCAAATTGATTGACCAGGAAAAAATTGAGAGTAAGTTCCCTGAAGAACTCGGTAAGCTTAACGGTGATTTCTACAAAATGCTGTCAACTGCAAAGAAACATCTATACCCAGAGGTGCGTATATATGAACATCAGACTGGACCCTTCGAGGGAGGCCATAAGAAAATCAAACATAGTTATGTGGCAACAGCTATCCAATACGACGATATTCCTGTTTAGGTATTCTACTTTTAAAAAAATCTCATATTTATGAAGATTTATTGGGCAAAAAATGTTAAATAAAAATATGCCCCTAGCAAGGTCAATAACAGGTTCAGAATAACTGCAAGAAAAATCTTCCATAAAGCTTTAAAAGAATTGCTAAAATTGCGCTTGATATCCAGAGAAATGAAGCTAGTGTAGCATTTAGTAAAACATGCTTTTTTGCTATACAAGCTAGAACCTGCTCACGCAGGCAATTCTGAATCATTTGGGGTCACAGCGAAGCTAGATAAACGGATTTCAACTATCAATCACTATGCTCACACCGCTGTGGTGGCTCTAATTTAGGAAGCGTTGTCTTGTTATGAACGAGGGCTGCGTTGTTTTTCACATATACGAAATAATTATTACTTCCTGAAACCTGAGGATTATATACTGTAATTGGTGTTTCGCTTTGAACTTCCTCGATGCTCTCAATAACTAGTGGGACAATCGCCTCTGCAGCTACTAATTCATCTCCTGCAGCAAGTTCTTTTGCTTTTTTCCAAATTATGTTTCCAGACTTTCGCACCCCCATAGGATGTTCAGATGTAACTTTTAGTGTCCGGTTAATAAGATAATACGAATTTACTTTATAACTTCTGCACATCTCTATTTTTCCAGAAACAATTGTATTTGTTTTGATATCAAGACCCATCACCTCATCACCTACATCTAGAGCAGAAATTCTCACTTTCCCCTTTGAAGTCCAGACTTGTGTATCACCTGTAAAGCTACTACTCATCCCCATGCCTAAAGCAGAAAACACATACTGCAAGCCTACGTATGTTATTGCAGTAATAATGAAAATTACTATTCCTATTTTCATTTTCTTTACCCACATGTTATGAGGAGTATGCCTGAGTGAAGACAAAATTATACCCAAAATTCCGATAATAATCAGAATTACTGAAACGGTTGTTGAAATAAAAAATAATGAACTAATGATGTTTAGGAAAATACGAATTGGTAAATACATATTACTTAGTATAGACATTTATTGAGAGTTTTGTAAGCGTGTTGGTTTCAAGCTTCCACTGGAAGTAATTGCTGACAACTCTTCTACTTTAAACTTTAAAAAGTTTTCTATCATACAAATGAACTATCTGAATTTAATTTCAACTGCCAAAGATCGGGGTCACACATTTTGTAATTTTCCGCCCAGACCGATTGGGTCTATTTTCATATACTGCGGCAGTACTGCCGCTAATTATTATGAAATCTGTTTACCAGTTATTTTGAGTATCAGGGATGCAGGAAGTTCTGACATATCCTGAAGAACCAGGAGATGTTAAATTCAAATTTCGAGTTATTGAATTTATATGCATAGCGTTCGTTGTTGCGCATTGTGCGTTGTTTTTGTATTCTACTTCAAATACCGCCTTGCCTGCGTTCGTAAATGGCGAGAGTAGTCCGCATTCGTTATATTGATAACACTCCTCATTAACCGCCCAATCATAATAGGGCTGTAGCGCAACTATCTGGTCCACATCGTTTTTAAGTCCGATTGACAAACCATACGAATGGGCAAGTTGTGCGATCATCTTATTGTAATCTAACTGATTCTGAGCGGTAAGCGGAAAACCACTAGAGTTGGCATACCCATCCATATTATCTGTATCGACTGAATCAAATCCCTTGGTCTGACACATTTGCATACGACTCGCCATGAGTGGCTGCAATATATTAATTTGTCGGATATCCAGCCACTTCTCACCTTGCCAGCCGCTCACGATATTACCTTGCACAGAAGTTGGGAAGTTCCCTGCATCCGGTCGCCAATTTTCCCACGTGCCTGCATCGATATAGCAAATCGCCCTCAATCCTTTGGTATGCAGTGCACTCACGGTTGATGCGCTATTATCAAACCCGTCTATGTCATACACATGCACATTGGGAATCAAATCCGTTGCAGGATTTAGTGCACTTGCGAGTTGATATTGCCAGTGAAGCGGGGTACTTGCACTCGGGCTCCACATTCCCGTAGATACGGGGACAGCTGTTGGTGTCGGTGTAGGAACAAAACTTGTCGGACTTGGCGTGCTAATAATAACAGGTGAGGGTGTTGGTGTCGGCACTGCAGTACTGCTTGCATCATCTATGACTAGATTATCAAATAGCATATCCCAGCTGAGTGTTGAGGTCACAGTGACAGGTGAACAGTTCGCAGTCCAGTTGCTTATAAGCGTTCGCGTATTACTAGGTGCGACAGTTATGCTTTTTGTTACCTGCCCTGCACAAGAAATCGTTACCTTTCCTGTGCTTCCGCCACCGTAGTTGTATGCATCAAGTGAGATAAGCCGTCTAGGCGTTATAAATGTGAATGATGCACTTTTTAAGCGTGTTGCAAATTGAAGATTATTGGTCTTAAACGTTCCGGACGGGCCATTGGTAATCCAGTTTTGCCCTCCCCAATCAATAAGTCCTAATGGATACTGACTCAAGGTCTGATTTGCACGCTGATCGTCAAATGTGAGAGTTTGCTGATTTGCTGCAGCGAGCATTCTGAAGTCTTGTTTCTGCTGGACGAGGAATAAAGTGCAGGCGATTCCGAACATAATAAAACCCAGCATATATAATTTTGTTCGCGATGAACCTCTGGACGATTTTCGTCCAAGAAACCAAGTTGATTTACTTTTTGATGCCTTCGCCATATAAATATATAATATTTATATATGGGATTAAATGTCAAGAACTAAAACTAGTAACTACATTATCTCAATGCAAATATTAAAATAAACTAAAGGTTTCATCCTTATGTTCTCAAGTATGTAAGGGTGTTTGTTATTCCGATTGGAATGTTTTTATGAAGATTGCGAGTTTTTTACCGTATGGAGAAAGTTTATGTTCCCGAAATTTTCCTCGATAATTTTTATCAATTAGTCCTGCGACATGTAGTCTTCGCGTATGTTCACCTATTGTTTTCTCATTGGCTTTAATCTTCTCAACTATACCTTCAAGTGTTATTCCTGGTTGGTCATGAATAAGAATAAGTATCTGAATACGATAATGATTGGAGATACCCTTAAAATGCCTTTCCATCTGCTTTGCAGTCTTTACAGAAGCCATAAAATTATTATTCCACAATACCCTTACATTCTCAAGTATTTAAGGGTGATTTAACAGATGAGCTACAACATACACAACATCCTCATATTCTCGGGTATTTAAGGGTGTTGAGTGGTGAATAGAGGCATGGTAAATCTAAATAAAATGCTCGCTTGGTTTAAACTAAAATTGAATGATCCGCTGCAACCCCTACCCGAAGTCTAATTAAAATAATCAAAACATCCTTACATTCTCAAGTATTTAAGGGTATTGTGCGACAATAATTGGAATAATTGGTTTGAAAACAATAAGTATATTTTTTACTTAATTTGAACGAAAGTTGAATGACTCGCTGAAAGCCTTTCCAGAAATCTAAAAATGATGTAACTAGTCTTATTAAGAATTTAAATTTAGGACTGCTTGAGCTTGACTAAGTGCTTATAGATCTCAACCATAGCCAGAGTATCAAGGCCACAATACTTTATCAGATCATCAAGGATTTGTTCTTTTTCTGCATTTCGCTCTCCATACAGAATTGCCTCCATCCACAATCTTTGAGCTGAAGCTCCTTCCTGTATGCCAAGCGTTTTGTAGGACAATTCGGGAGCAAGAACAGGTAGAACTGCTTTTATTGAGGCACTGCCCCCAAATCCCTTATCAACATACCAACTACTTGAAAAGGGAATCATCAGATCAACGATCCGATTATTCACCTCCTCATAAAATTCCTTGTACTCAGTAAGGATTGTTCCAAGTAGCGTGTTACAACTTTTTTCAAACCCCGCGCTCCAGGCCAGAATCGATCCTGTGGTACCAATTTGTGATTTAAGATTTTTACTAATCTCCTCAGCAGGATTGGAATTATCACTATGTAGATATTCAAAATGCCTGATCTCAGAATCAGGCGTCTCCAGAACATCCAGGGAATATTGAAAAGGAAGCTGTTGATACGCGCGGAGGTCATCAAAATATGGGACAATGCCACCCAGGGTCTCATAATCAAGAAAATAAAGAGGGTAAATAAGACTGGATAGAAAATCTCTGATTTTTTCTTTCTCTATCAGGACTCTATTTTGTTTGACTGATTCTACCTGTTGCTTTTGTTTGCCAGACAGTGGAAAGTCAGATGGTATTTCGTTAAGTTTCTTCACTTTCAATTCGTCAAATTTGCTAAGCAATTTGGTGTTAAGTACACATAAGTCATAAATGCTTTCAGGCTCAACACTGACCAACCCACGATAAATTCCAAGCCATTCTTTGAGAGATCCATACGCAGCAAGTGAAGGGGAAATATCAGGCATGACTTCTGAGTTGGCAACTTTTAGAGCTGCCTTTATATTATCCTCGGTAAATTTTCTTTTGGCTTTTACGTTTTCTGTTATGTCTACAATAGTTGTAAATTCACCAGGGACTATATCACCACGCTTAATATATTCATTATTAACATGAATTACTGAAATATTGCGAACTGTGTTTCCGCATAGCTCAAGTACAATCATTTGAAAAGCCAGATCTAGCTCGTGCTCTAATTTCACCTTTGTACTTGATTTTATTTCGTATAAATCAACTGTTTTTTCATCAACGATCTGGATTACATCACACACAAAAGTTAACTGACTGTGTTCAAATCTTCCCTGGAATATCGTTTTTGCTCCCTCTTTTATAGCTCTTTGCGTACGCTCAGGTAGGCTCAGATATTCATAATAATCATCAAATCCTAGCCTTACTCCCTCAGGAAATAATTGCTCAGCATATGTTTCAAACAAATGACCCGCATCAAATACAGCTTGAGTGTTGTCATCAATTATAGGAAGCTTTGCTTTATCGTGTTTCTTAAGCCACAGCCATGCCGGGTGCTTGAGAAACATCATGTATTCTGATTTAGACAAAAGCATATTTTGTAATTTATCGCGATAAATTATTTTTTATGTTTGGGATAATAATATTGGGCCAATATTGTAGGATTATAACTTGTTATCTGATAGATGTCCATTAGCCTATGAGTGACTATTCATACTGCAGATGAGATGCAAAAAGCTCTACTTCCTTCCGATCTATAACAGCATCAAGATTTTTAATACTTTCGTAATCAATATATTTTGCATCGTCAAGCAATTTCTTTAAGTCCGCAGGCAATTCCCATTTTGAGCTAAAAAGCTCTAAATTTTCACCGGTGGCATTTCTACATAGTTTTTCTTCAAAAAGAAAATAAATACTGTGTTTTATAGCAATTCTTTGTAACCATATTTCCAAAAGCCCAGAATTTGGTAATAAATTAATTTTTCGGAGTAACTTGTCTAGAACTTCCTTCTTACTCTCATGTGCCCTTTTATCAATAGCCTTACTAATTAATACAGCAACTATCGGAAAAGATCTTGGATTTTCATATGCAATATTAATAAGAATACTTATGATTTCAATATAATTATTTCGAAGTAAGGTAACTCTAACAGTATCATTTAGCCTCATTAATCTAATATTTACAGCACCACAATTAGGGTGGCTTGTCCCTATTGAATATATAGTTAAAAGTTCATTCCGGAGTGTTTTTTTTGTGATCGTATTTGATAATGGCAACTTAAGCATGGCCAATTTATCTGGTTTAATTGAATCAGTAATAATACTATCACTTTTTTTAGTTTTTGCGGTGTTTAGTGCCATACCAAGCTTAGCAAGTACCTCACTTAAGGACTTCATGATTAATTCTCCGTCTTTAGGATTTCGGACAAAAATTCTATAATCATCACGATAACGAAGAATTCTATATGAATCTTTACTAAGTAACTTTATTTTTTTAGAAAGTTCATGATCAGCGTAAGATAAAACTATCTCTGCAATAAAATCCATTAACACACTTCCTTGGGGTATTCCATTTGTTTGGCCATTGGACATTGCTTGAAGATGATGGTCAATTTTATTGCCTAAAAGTTGATTATAATTTCGCTTCTCTTTTGAAATAGACTTTTCATGTAACGCCCATGCTATAGAGTGAGTATAAACAGAACCATAACAATTAACAATGTCAGTTTGAAATAAATATTCAAAATCTAATGCTAAACGTATAGATTCTTTTTCAATCAAATCAAACCATTCATTCACCTGAGTGGCTTGTTGTTTCTTATTGGTATCGCCAATAACAGGCAAGCTTATACAGCTTATCGAATTATTGAATGAAAGACTTTTAAATCTGCTACAAATTATTTCCCAAGAGTCTCTAGCAGTGATAAGATTAACAAGCGAAACATATAGTACTGGATTAATTAATTCGTATTTTCTCCATGCATAATTACCATCTTTATTTCCGTAGATAATATGATTTATATTCTCAGCGCTTTTAGCAGTCATAAGATTTTTTTCTGGGATGGGCCCTCCTCGCAATTTTTTAGAAAGTACCAACAAAGTCTTTTCAAATTCAAAGTATGGAGGCAGGTCCATACTAAAATATTTTTCTTGATTAAGGAAGAATTTATTAGCTTTTCTGCAATCTAATTTCAGAATGTTACTCCTCATAGTATCTACCACTGATATTGAGGGTAATTATACTGGAAGCTTATAGAGAATGCTACGTGCAAAAAATCTAATTTAAAAAATATTTATTTTCTGAGGCAAGTCATGTTGCAACCTATATATTACCTTTCCGTCGATTGTCTTCCCTGCATAACATCTGGCAATTCACAGTTAATGTTTTTCCACCCTCTACCCATGGCGTAATGTGATCTGCTTCCATTTCTTCTATATCAAATCTATTTTTACAAAAACGGCAAACACCGTTCTGTCTCTCATATGCTTCCCTCCTCATTCTGTCAGTAAATGCACGTATACTTAGATAATTCTCCTTCCTCGTGAGAACGTAAGGGTAAATCCCAGATTTCTTTGTTACATCTTCATCTTGCATTAATACTTTTATTTCTTCTTCAAGTTTTACAGTATTTAGCTTTTGCTCATTAAATTGATTGTAGAGATCACCCCAATTTACATTTGCCATTTCTCTTCTGTAATTCGGGAACGCTTTTCGCACCCAAGAGATAACGTCTTGAAAGTAATTCCATAACTCATCTGCATTTTTATCATGTTGATGTTTGGCCATGTAATCCGCAATTTCACCATTGTTAATCCAAGAAAGTGAAGTTTCTAAGTATTCTTGCCTTATCGGTGAACCCGCCAAAAGGGAACCACCATCATTGGCCAATAGATATGCAGCACAATTTGTTTTGCTGAATTTGAGTTTTGCATCAGACAACCAAGGGCCAGTATAAACAGCATTTTTAAGTTCCTGATCCGTAAGTTTTTCACCTGCAATATTAATAATTCTGAACCAATCCAAACGCTCTTTGTCTGTGCCTTCACAAAAATAAATCATTAATTGATAATCCAAAATCTGATTCTGTTCGTCAGGAGTTAAGTTGTGGAACATTGCTAATCTGCCATTAAAATCTACGGAAAAGTCGCCATTTACAAATTGTGCAAGACTAATTGTTCTTTGTTGGCCATCAAGTACTTCATATCCACCATCTTCTCTCACAACCCAGTACATCACATTAAGTGGGAACCCATTCCTGACAGTATCAATGACTGCATCTCGTTGTGTATCTTTGTAGATAAATTCGCGCTGGTATTTGGGACGAATATCAAGTTTGCCACAATATCCTACAACACCTTCTTCAGCATTGTCTGTATATTCATCAACTACTTCTCGCACTTTTATTTTTTGTAACTCAATCTTCATATTACTAGACCTTTTTTCGTATCAAAATACGTCCATATTTAAGTTTGCCACTGATGTAAGGACCATCTTTGCCTGACGCAGAAGTAATTCCTGCTAAACCTTTGATGTTTCCTGCAATGAGACCAACTATTTCAAATTGTTCAGGGTTGTATTTATCTACAAATGTAATAGGGACACCCATTACACCATCGTGGTCTACAGGAATATCAGAAACTTTATTGACATTTATTGCGTTGTAATTGTCATACTTGAGAAACTCTTCTGGAGTATATTTCTTATATAATGTTAACTCTTGATGACGTTTTGTAGTTTCTAAATTTGTGAACCATAAAATTCTCCCCATACTGAAATACTTTACTCCATTCACAATCTTCTTTCTCGATTCTGTTGGGATATCATAGTCCATCGGAACCTGAAACCACTTTGTGCCACCATTGTCATTACCAAGCCACAATTTATTGTCTTTAATTAGCTTGAAAATCTCTTTGTAGGTAATGGCATTTTGATCACCAAGAATCAAAAAATTCTTCTTAAATTCAGTAAGCTGGGCTATATATTCACGAAACAAGGAGAAAGGAGGATTGGTGACGACAATATCAGCCTCATTGAGTAGTTCAATGCACTCTTTACTTCTAAAATCTCCATTTTCTTTTAAAGGTGTTGACACGTTAGCATCACGTTTCAAAAGCCACTCTACGTCTGTTAAATCTATGGCACCATCAGTATTTTTATCTGGCACGTCATTAATTTCAATCTTAAAAGGCTTTTTTCCTTCAGGTTTTAAACCTTGTATTTCAAGAAGTGGGAGCTGTCCACCTGCAATAGAAGATTGGTCAAAACTCGTAGTTATAAGTTTCTTTAGTCCTAATGCATTAAAATTTGCAGCAAAATATTTGAAGAAATTGCTCTCAAAAGGATCATCACAATTACAATATACTACCTTGCCACGAAATTGATCCTTGTAATGCTTCAATTCTTTTTCAATGTCAGTTAACTGCGTATAAAACTCATCCTTCTTGGCTTTACCTGCCTTACCTAAGTTTGTATTTAATGATTTTGAATTCATAACTGTTTAAGCGTTAAGTCATAATTTTAATCTTTGTTTAGCAAGCTTTTGTAATTACCAGTTTTACGTATTATACGCCCCGGGGAAGGTTTTGGGAAGCGGGGAGAGGAGTATTAAGTTCTATTTGGTATCCGGATTTGAAAATACCCTTTTTCTTTCTTATCCAAATATACATTATTCTCCCCAAATTTAACACTTAATTTTCTCATCACCATCTCCTCACTTTTATCTCGTTTACCTACAAATTTCCCAAAGAAATATATAAAATATTGATCCCTTTCAATATATTTGTACTTAAAAAGCTTATGACTGAATGCTGACTTATAACCGATCATATCCAGGACTTCACTAACATCGCGATTTCTATAATGAATAAAGTGATCTTTCCCTATCTCAGAAAATGGAAAATATTTTGAAATTTTAGTATAAAACTTGAAAAGGTGAGGAAGTATAAATTCAGCTAATATGATCAAGACAAAACCTTTAAAGCTAATCTCAGATTCAGGCTTTTCAACTGCTTTCTTCACTGATTTCACAAACTTATCAATATTATAGTCCTAAAACTGGGATTATGGAAAGCGGGAACGTGAGGTAGTGAGTATAAAGCAGTAAGGATAAAGTATGATAAAACTTCCTGTATTATTTTTTATAAACTGCGTTTTCTCTACCCGCCTATGTCTTACTCAGAAATGCATCGCGACCTGATCCGATACGATATGGTGCATATCTTTCAGGATTTTTGTACGCATAATCCTGATGCTCTTCTTCTGCTGGCCAAAAATCTGATGCGGGAATAATCTCTGTCACTATTGGCTTTTCAAATATTTTTGCTTTAGTGATTGCATCACTAACATCATTAGCAATCCTTTTTTCATCCTCATTTTCATAATATACAGCTGATGTGTATCCCTCTCCTCTATCAAAAAATGAACCTCCGGGATCTGTCGGATCAATATGACGGAAATAATACTCAGCGAGTTCACCATACGTGATTATCGTGGGATCATAAACAACTTCTACTGCTTCTCTATGTCCACCCGCTACGTAGTTTTCATACGTTACATTCTCTGTTCTCCCACCTGTGAATCCTGATCTGACATCAACAATTCCCTTTGGAATTTTTTCAAAATATGACTCCAGACTCCAGAAACATCCTCCGGCAAAGATTGCTACTTTATCTGCTTCGCGCCTTGGTCTTCTTTCAATAGTCTTTTCTGCTGCAATAGAATCAGATTTCTGTACTGGTGTGTGTTTAAAGAACACATTGAACCCAAGGTACACAATGACAGCTGCTATTAAAAATATTATATATTTCTTCATACTTCGATTAAACTCAGTATGACCCTGAGCAATGCCGAAGGATCATATAAATAGTATACCACAAATGTAAAAGTAACTTTACATCTAATTAAGAATAAACTGTGACTTTACGCCAAAAACCTCGCTCATTTGATGAACGAGATTTTTTGAAAAAGAAGTGATCAAACTTCTGATAAGCTCTAGCGCATGAAATTTTTGTTCTTGTGGTTAATTGCTAAGATAACTCCACAAACCCCAATAAGTAAATAAACAATCTTTTCTACAGTTGGAACAGATCCTAAGAGCATGCTGACTACATTAAAACCCAATGCAGTTAAACCCCAATTGATTGCCCCTATGACAACTACCCAAAAAACAATGTCATTTTTATCATTAAAATGTGTAAACTTTCCCATTTTTATCACCTCCTTTCACTACTTGAGTCTAATACTCGCTTCTCATACTGTCAATAATCAAACCATGTACTGTTAAACTTTAACTTCTTTACGATTATTATATTGATTAACATAGGGAATAGCAGCTGCTGCGATAATACACGTCATGCCAAGTGTTACCACAGCTGTGAGATGCTCTTTAAAGAAAATAATGCCCAGGACTACTCCAAATACTATTTCAAGAAGTCCAAGAATGCCTGCTGTTCCAGCCTCAATGAGCTTTAACCCGCTTATAAGTAACCACGATGAGATAAATGAAGCTAAAGCGAATAATAAAAGATAGATCCAATGGATATCTGAATTTATTTGCGGAAAACTTTCATTAAGAATAAAAATCATAGGAATATTTGCCAAAACCGTTCCTATCCATGTCAGTATTGCTGTTTGTAATACCGAGTATTTGATTTTTTTATTTACTACCATGTTAAGTCCCGATGCAAGCCCACTTATTAATGCAGCGAGTAGTGCAAGTAATCCGAAAATCTTTGTGCTGGGTGTAAAAATAAGCCATAATCCCATAATCCCAAGGATTGTCGAGGCAACTTTATCTTTTGTATATACCTCACCATTAAATATTCTCCCGAAAAAAAATGCCCCCAATACAATTCCTGCATACGCGACTGCAAGACCTAGTCCAACGCCTATGATTTTGATCGAATAGAACAGAGGAACTGAAATAAGTGCATTTGAAATAAGCAATCCAATCAGAAGCCAAGCATCACGACGCCAAAAAATTCGTGATAGTTTATTCCTGAATATTGCCACTGGTAAAAGCAGCAAAATTACTAAAACACCTCGCAAGACAGCTTGTGTAAAATCTCCCAAGAAATTTCCCAGAAGTTTAATCCATACACCATAGCTTGCATAAACCAAAGAGGATAAAACAACTAACCCGCTTCCCAAATGAGCAGCAGCGTGCTTTCTGTACTCCATACCACTAAGTATACATTATGGAAATAATTAGATATTGCTTATGTTTTCAAAACAGATAAGAAGGGATTATTTTTCTGCTATTTCTTTAAGCTTCTGAAGTGCCGGGGGCCACATATCTTCAAACATTTTACTCATTTCATCATTTATATCTATATCTACTTCTACTGTTGTTATGCCATCTTTCTCAGTCATTGTATAATTCTCATGTGCTCCGGCCCAAGATTTCACGCTCTCACTAGTCGTATCCTCTACGCCATCATTTATTACACCGAGATGCTCAATAGACATGAATTCAGGCTTTTTGTTAACTTCAATCCGACTTACCATCCCACCTACTTTTCCTGTCTTTTCGTCCGGCCCGAGAAATAACATCTTCGATCCCTCACTCCAATCACCCTCAAAATAAGACCCGCCTGGATTAAACACGCTGGTCCACTCGCGGTATGTAACGTCCCCCAACATCGTATCCCAGACTTTTTCCCTGGGTGCATTAATATCTATATTGAAATGCAATTTCGCCATAGCTTTATTCTAAACAATATTTATTAGATTCTAGTAAGAATTAATTACGCAAACACTAAATGGATAGATCATCATACCTTGCACTATTTGACTTAAGAAACGCGTTTACTTCTGATGGGTGTTCTTTTTTAAATTGCTCAAGCTGTCCCAATGTGGGAATTGATTCAATGCCCACGCCACTCAGTGCTGCAATTTTCACTGCTGAAAAAAAAGCAGCATATACTCCGGCTTCTATAGCACTCCCGGATTTTATAAACTTTGCAATAAATGCCGCAGCAAATGAGTCCCCGGCCCCTGTAAAATCCTTAATTTCATCCTCCTTAAGAAAAAATGCATTAATAGTCGTATCCATACCACCCTGATAAACGATAGCACCCATTCTGCCTCTAGTAAGAACCGTGATTGGAGAAGCGCTTGTAATTCTATCGAGCAAGCTATCATCGATTATCCCCCCTATCGCGATATCCTCCTCACTCAGTATTGTGATTGCCGCAGCGGATAAATCTTCTTCAAATCCGCTCCATTCTCTCTGAAATACTGTCCCGTCTTCATTTGTATCCCGGAAATACCCCTGTGGAGTTACAACCACTAATCCGTATTTCGCAAGATATGGAATAGAACGGGTATCAACCTCACCCATTACAGATGCTACAAGAAAAACAGTGTTCCTAAAATTATCTGCTGGAATATTTTTCAACTCTGTTGCTGTAATATCTTCCTGTCTATCAAGAAGCACTTGTTTTCTTTCTCCAAATGGTCCATACCTATTTGTAAACGTGGTAATTCCATCGTATTCTGTGGGAAGTGTGAGAACACTGATACCCCGCTTTACAAGTGTGTCTGTGAACCTATGCCCTTCCGGTAGTTTTGTAATCACTTGAACCTCCAGTCCTAGGTTCCGAGCCGCAATTCCAGCATATGACACTCCCCCTCCAATAACATTTACAGGCTCTGCCGTATCCTCTACTACATGTCCAACTGCAACCAAACGCTCTATCATATTTTGGATTATAACAAATTGAGAAGATGTAATTTACATTTGTCCAGAAAGTGCATTCCAGAACATCTCTTCGGCAGTTTTTAATGAATAGTGTCCGCTGGCCCACCTCAAGGCCTGCTGCTGCAAAGATCTAAGCAGTTCGCTGTCTTGCATCTGGTGCAATAATCTCCGTGCCAATTCCTCAGGGGAATCTACAATATCCCCAACAGCATATGGAGGATTTTGAATAATTTCACTGGCTGCCTTATTATCTGTGCGCGTTATTACCGTCATCCCTGCAGACATCGCTTCAACAGCCACTCTCCCAAACCCATCCGATGGAGATGGGTGAAAAAGAACGTCATATGCATTATATATCTTCTGCAATCCAACTCTATCAAATTTCCCCAGATAACGAAATGTGATCGAATCAGCGTGGCGAATATCACCTGTACGATCTACGACTGCATTTATCTCTTCCATTACTCTGGCAACATATTCCTCTTGACCATCTATAATCTGTCCGGCTACGGCCACTTGTAATTTTCTGTATGGACTTTCAGGAGATATAAACCTGCGCTCTTTCCGTAGGGATTCAATCAGCTTTGGAAGCCAACTAAGCCCACGCTCGCTGCTTAATCTAGTAACAATTAACACTCCAAGCTCATCATCGTCAAGATACTTACGTCGCTCATGAACTGCTCCCTCTGAGCTGCGTACTGCAGGAGAAAATTCTCCTCCTATCTGTTCCGGAATAACTCTAATGTTGTTGTGGATTCCGATATTTTCAAGTGATGAAACAAGCGCTTCTGAAACAACCAAATTAGACGAAACGTTATTTCCAACGTATCGCTGCATACGCTGCTGAATGCCCTTTACAGCCTTTCTTGCTTGAGCCTTGAGAGGTCTCTCTTCACGAATAGCTGTTGTCCGATCCACCTCCGCACGCCAGAGTGCATGGGATCTTCTACGTAAAGACTTAGGAAGTGCCAAAAATAGCGATCCTGTGTAGAAATCCGGATGATTAATAATAAGATGCTCGGGATCATATCTTTCAATTTCTAGCGCAACTCGCCTGGCCTCCATCGGTGACGGAAGATATTGATGAGAAAACGGAATTTTTACTGATGGAGTTCGCCTACTATTAACAACTAATGATGAGGCGTCATGAGGTGTCACTAAAAACCAGTCTGTTCCAAACTCAAACATATTTTTAGTACTTTCCTGAGATCCCCCTTTAATAGCAAAGTTTATATCTCCAACAAGAGCGGTTCTTCTTTCTGCCAACATTTGGCAAGAAGTATAGCATATTATAGGTTGTTTCTCAAGATATGCTTAACTGATTCGGCAAGAATTGGCTTTACAAATTTTTTAATCTTTCAGTTTTTATGAAAAATACATGCAGTTGAAAACATGAAGATTAACAGAGGGAATTAACAGATTTATTCTTTATCAAAAAATAGGTGCTCTTATTTTACTTCAGATTCAAGCCATAAGAGATAAGGCTTATTGACCTTTGATACATTAATCTGAATAACCTCAGGAACTTCATAACCGGAATTTTTCTGTATAAATTCTTCGACATTTCCAAAGTTTTCTTTCTTTGTCTTCATAATCATCATCGTTTCATTTCCCTCTTCAATCTTTCCCTTCCACCAAAATGCTGATTCTATGGGAAATAAATTGTAACAGACAATTAGTCTGTGCGTTAGCAAACCCTTACCTATCTTTTGAGCATCTTCCTTTTTATGAATCGTTGTAACAATTAGTACCATAATATTTATTTTACCATAGAACTAAAATCATGTAGTATTATTTATAGATATGATTGGTGCTTTGCTTTTATCTATAATTCCCACTTTTATAGCTTCTGTTCTTGTCAAAAAAACTAATCTCAAACTAAAAAGCAATTATCTCAAGCTTTCACTATATTGGCTTACCGGACAGTACTTATTTACCATTTCAGTATTTCTTCTCGCCCAATCTTTGAGCTTTCTGACAACAGGCGTACTACTCAAAGCTTCAGTGATTGTCTTATTAATGTTGATGCTGTCTCTCCTATTTTTACATAAAAATGTCTTGGAATTAATCAACAAAGCTCTCAAATACTTAAACCATTTTCCCATACTAACGACTGCGATAATTACCGCTTTTTGCCTGCTTTTTTCTTTTTTCTTTTTTACTCCCCACTTAAATTATGAGAACAGCACAATACTTACAAGCCCGGTTTACTGGGATTTTCACTGGCATGCAGCTTTAATTCAAAATTTTACACTTGGAGACAATTTCCCACCACAAAATGAAGCGTTTGCTGGAGTTGTGCATACTTATCATTATTTCTGGGCTGTACTTACCGGGATTTATAGTGTACTGGGCCTGAGTCTAGTCGATGCAATAAATTTTTATAGCGTTGTCTCCTTTTTCTTTGTACTTATAACCATCGTCGGACTAAGTCAAGAATTCTTTAAAAATAAATTAACTGGCTTAATTGCAATTGCATTAACTCTAACTTCAAGCAGTCTTCACTTCATTGATTATTTAATCGAGAACAAAAATGAAAATTTATTCTCTATTATAAAAAATATTTTTCTAGACACTCAACACCCATGGTTTGCATCATTTACAACCGCAAAACACGACTTCTATTATAATGGAACATTTTTCAACTTATTTTATTTTATCGAAGAACGGCAAATGATAATCGGGGCTCTATACTTCCTGATATCTGCATGTCTCCTTTACAAGCGCAAAGAAATACCATATTTCTTACTTTTTCCTATCGGCATATTCATGGGGGGATTTTTCCTATGGCATCTTCACCTGACCATAAGCGTACTCTTGGCTTTGATTTTTTTACTTATATTTGATGATGAACGAAAAGAAACATTTTTAATTTTATCAGGATTTTTATTAATTTTTTTCGCTCACTTAATATATATAAAAATGGCTACTGCTTCCCCATGGTTCACAGATACCAAAGGTTTTCCACAGCTAAATTTAGGATTCTCAGATCAGGAAAACAAAGCTTTCTCTTTATTGCATTCTATGATCTGGTATACCTATTCTTATGGAATTAAAATTATTTTGTTTCCGGTGAGCTTGCTACTTATAAAGTTTAAAAACAAAAAACTATTTCTTGTTTTTTGCGCTTTTATCATACCCACATTCTTATTATTAAATACTGTTCAACTTTCCCCCGGTTCTATCTATGAAAATCATAAATGGCTAAGACCAATGAATTTATTCATAGATTTAGTTGTTGCATACGGAGTATACGAGCTTTTCTTCAAACGAAAAAAGTATTTATTATATTTGCCGGGAGCTGCAGTAGTTTTACTATTAACTATTTCAGGATTTATAGAGTTGATGCCATTTCTGAATTCCCGTCCGACATATGCTTATTCCAAATTCCCCTCTACAGTCAGCAGTGCGATTACTTCGCGCACAAAACCAGATGATGTATTTCTTACCGAAGACGCAAATACAGTTCAGCTTTCAGGAAGAAAAGCGTTTTTAGGAGATGTTCTTGGGGGAGGATTGGGCCTTAATATAGAGAAAAGACAAGAAATAACTGATGAAATATATGATTCATCCAACAAAGATAGTTTTTGCACTATAATCTTAAATTATAAAATTGACTATGTTATCTATGATAATTCGATTCGATTATTGCCCTCCTACTTGGAAAAAAGTTCATACTTTTCTGAAAATGATGACCATGAGAATAAGATTACTTTCTTGGATATTAAGAAAAGCTGTAAACCTTAGGATGGCATTGGCGCATGAAGAACTTCACGAGTTGACGTAGGTTCACTATCAGCAGATCTTGCTTTGGGCAATGGCCTCGTAAGGGCAATTTCCAGAACCTCATCAATCTGTGAAACGAATTTAAAGGTTAAATCGTTTAATACTTCTTTTGGAATATCTTCAAGATCTTTTTTATTTTCTTTTGGTACTATAATTGTTTTCAGTCCTGCTCTATGGGCTGCTATAACTTTCTCTTTTAATCCCCCAATTTCCAGAACCCGTCCCCTGAGAGTCGCCTCTCCTGTCATCCCAACTTTTCTATGAACCGGGATTTTAGTGAGGGCCGAAACAATTGCTGTAGTTATGGCAGCACCTGCTGATGGGCCATCTTTTGGTACTGCTCCTTCTGGGACATGAACATGGATATCTGTTTTTTGAAATGTTTTATCTGATATTCCCATGAGATGTGCACGTGAGCGGATATAGGAAAGTGCAGCTTGCGCGGATTCTTTCATCACATCCCCCAATTGACCTGTCAAAGTCAGAACGCCTTTCCCAGGCATAAGTGCCACTTCAATGAATAATATATCTCCCCCTGCTTCAGTCCATGCGAGACCGGTTGACATTCCTATCTCGTCTTTTTTCTCAATCATGGTACTTGTAAATTTAACAGGACCCAAGTATTTTTGCATATCGGATGAATTTACTGTAACTTTTGCTTTCTCACCCTCTGCCACTTTCTTGGCAATTTTTCTAAACACTGTTGCCATCTTACGCTCTAGATTTCGAACTCCGGCTTCTCTTGTATAATGATGGATCATGAATTTAAGCGCATCATCTTTCAGATCTACTTTCTCAAGAGATAATCCGTGATTCTCAAGTGTTTTCTTTAACAAAAAGTTCTTTGCAATCTTAAATTTCTCATCATGTGTGTAACCTGCAAAATGTATGATTTCAAGTCTATCCCGAAGAGCCGGGGGTATAGTGTCCAATACATTTGCAGTAGTGATAAACATCACATTTGAAAGATCAAATGGAACCTCAAGATAATGATCTGAAAATTGTCCATTCTGTTCAGGATCTAGTGCCTCAAGTAACGCACTGGATGGATCACCTCTGAAATCAGAACCTACTTTATCTATCTCATCAAGCATAAATACAGGATTTTTTGTTCCGGCGTCTTTAATACCTTGAATTATTCTTCCAGGAAGCGCTCCTACATATGTTCTTCTGTGTCCTCGTATTTCTGCCTCGTCCCTGATTCCGCCAAGTGATACGCGTACAAATTTACGTCCCAGTGCTCTTGCAATTGATTTCCCAATTGAAGTCTTACCAACTCCTGGAGGCCCTGAAAAACACAGAATAGGCCCTTTCATTTTTCCTGATAATTTATAAACAGCCAGATATTCTGTAATTCTCTCTTTTGCTTTTTGAAGTCCAAAATGATCCTCATCCAGAATTTTTTCAGCTGTCTTAATCTCAGCAACGTCACGACTTTCATTACTCCAAGGAAGTCCCACCATCAAATCCAGATAATTTCTGATGTACCCTGCTTCTGGATTAAATTGATTCATGTTCTGAAGCTTTCCGAGCTCTTTCTTGGCTTTCTCCTCAACATCTTCAGGCATTTTCGCGTCTTTTATCTTATTCAGAAGCATTCTGATCTCTGAATTTTCTTCTTTTTCACCCAGTTCTTCTTCTATTGTTCTAAGGCGTTCTCTAAGCATTGCTTCACGAGCTCCTTTCTCAAATCTTTCCTGAGTCTTTGATGCGATTCGTCTTTCCAGTTCTAAAATCTTGATTTCTTTTGCTAGAAGTTCAGTGATTTTTACCAATCGTACTTTGACATCTGTGATCTCAAGCAGCTCTTGTTTTTCCTGAGGCTTGAGATTTAAGGCACTTGCCACCAAATCTGAAAGCTCAGAGGGGGTATTTTCTGACATTATGTTCATAAATAGCAGAAAATCAGCTGACTTTCCAAAATTCATGGCTTTTCTGAACTCATTGGTCAGGTGATTACAAAGCGCTTTAATTTCCTCAGATTCTTCATAAATTTCAGGAATTTCCTTAACTTTGGCCATGAAGTATGAGTCATGTCTTTCGTATGACAGTATTTCAACTCTGGCCAATCCCTTTACCTGCGCGTTGATCTCCCCATCTGTTTTGATCATTCTTTCAATCCTTGAGAGTGTACCAATCTGGTGTAACTCCTCAGGAGTAGGATCATTTAGCCTGGCGTTCTTCTGCAAAACAAAGCAAACAATTCTCTCTTTTTGAAATGCTGACTCTAATGCGGCAAGGCTTTTAGGTCGTCCAAAGGTAAGAACAGAATCAGTGCTGGGGAATATTATGCCATCTCTTATTGGGATTATAGGTACTATTTTTTCCATACTTTTATCTAATTCATATTGAGTTCAATCGAACTATTAGCAATCTATCACAGTATCTGCTAATTGTCAACTATGTCAAAACCAATCACATTAAACCACTATATTCAAGATCTGTCAATCTCACTTTTCGCGGGCTTCTGCATATACAACAGTTCTTGTTGAGTAAAGTTTTGTCTTGTTATTCCAAGTTCCACTACAGGTAATTAGATTGAGCAGGGACTTGTCTGATGTGGCAGCATAAATCTCCTGAAGCGGAACTTTATCAAATTCATATTCGACTTTTTTAATTACTGAATATGAAAATTCATTACCATCAGCATCAGTTACAGATATTTCGTCACCCGCGTCAAGTTTCTTCAGGTCCCAAAATACAGCTGGTGATCCATTTACCTTATCAAAATGACCTGAAATAACAGCGCTACCTTTATTCCCGGGTCTTGTTCCCAAGCTATACCAAACTACATTATCCGGGTCATCAGGCAATATAGGCTTTTTTTGCTCATCAAGCCCTGCAGCCTCAACCGCTGTATCAATTTTTATTTTAGGAATAGCTAATCTTTTAGGCATTCCAGCCTCAATCTTTTTTTCCTGGACAACAGGTGGAACATCAATTTGATTTTCATCAACATTATTTTCTGCAATCCTATCCTGAACCACAGGCTGGTGGGATACACTTAAACCAGTTTTTATACCAAAGAATGAAAAAACTGCGATCAATAATATAAATAATATTTTTTTCATAAAATTACTTAAATTTAATTAAAAATGTTTTTTAAAAGCCTTACAAGATGCAACGACATAATATCATTGCATCTTGCTTGCTCTTTCAAATCATTACATTAGTTAGCCCTTCCAGTTGCCGGCGCTGTTGCTGGTACTGTTGTTGATGGACTTGGTGTAACGGTTGTATTTGTTGTGTTAGTTGTAGTTGTCGGTGCCTGTGCAAATGTCATAGTAGCTGCTGCTAATGCTGAAATTGCGAATGCACCTGTTGCTAATGCTGCTTTTTTTATCATGATATCACCTCCTTTCAAAAATAGAATTATACATATAAATTCTTTGAAAAATCTTCCTACCTTGAACCAATTCTTGGTAAGGGGAAGTTGATTTTAGGTTGTCAAAAACCTGATAAGAGCATTAATTATGCTAACAACTTTTTAACATCTAGTCAACCCACTATAGCTTTTTCTTACAACTGCCTTACATTTTTCTGTCGCTCCAGTAGAGAGTGGTTATATTTCATGGATTCTCTGGAGCAGGAATTCTTTATTATTCTTCTCCAAATCCTCATCTACCTCTTCAAAGAGTTTTTGAAGGATTTCACCAATCTTGGGTCCGGGTTTTATCTTAAGTTCCTTCATGATATCTTTTCCATCAATTGCTAAGTCATTTATCGAAAAAGGTGCAGGCGCCATTTGTTCATCAAGTCGCTTTTTAAATAACTTAAGCCTCCATGATTCAGCAGTCTGAGTTCCACCACCCAATCTGTCCCCAACTCTTAGATCCATCATATCCTTAACATTTTCAACACCAATTCGTCTGATAAAACGCCTGACTGCGCTGTCAGTTATATGCTCATCAACCGTGAACATATGCCACCTAACAAGCTTTATGATCTTTTCCTGCTCTTTTTTTGAGAATCGAAGCCTTTCTGTAACGTTACGTGCGATTTTTGCGCCTGCGATTTCATGATTGTGAAATATTACAAGTCCGTCATTATCACTATTTTTTACTTTTGGTTTGCCGATATCATGAATTAAAGTTGCAAAACGAACAATGGGATCAGTTGAAGTTGTAAACTTTAAAGATAACACATTATGCGTGAAAACATCATCTACATGGTGCCTGCCCGGGCGCATCTGAGATATGCCTATTCCCTCCTCAAGCTCAGGCAAGATCAGGGATAATAGCCCGGTGTTTTTTAGCAGCATAATACCCTCATAAGGAAATTCACTAGCAAGAATCTTCATCAATTCGTCTCTGACTCTCTCAAATGCGATATTTTTCAGCAACCCTGCGTCCTGCGTGATTGCTTCTAGAGTTTCTTCTTCGATTGAAAATCCTAGTTGACTTGCAAACCTAATTGCCCGCATCAATCTCAGGGCATCTTCCTTAAAACGCAGGTCTGGGTCCCCAACTGCCCTAATTATATTTTTTTTCAAATCCTCTTGCCCGTTATATGGATCAATAATATTATAATCAGGCAGTTTACCCTGAGTGAGCGAAGCGAGTCGAAGGGCCATTGCATTTATCGTAAAATCCCGTCTTCCCAAATCCTCCTCCACCGTTTTGCCCCATTCAACTTTATCCGGATGGCGACTGTCTTTGTATCCTTTTTCTGTTCGAAATGTAGTTACCTCAACAAGTCCTTTATGTTCAGTCTCAGGCAAGTCAGGCGCTTTGATCCCGACCGTCCCAAAATTATTTTCATATAAGGAATCAGGAAAAAGCACTAGCATTTGCTCAGGAGTTGCGCTGGTTGTTAAATCCCAATCAGTTACTTTTCGATTATTTAGTAAATCCCGGACACTTCCACCAACTAAAAAGATTTCATATCCAGCACTTGAAAATTTTTCTACAATTTCATGTATGTGAGGTGGTATTTTATCAGTCATCTTGTTATAGTATAGCAAACAAAATATATGAAGACATGGAATATCCTAAAAAATTCAAAAAAAAATGTAGCTGATAATCTCATTGATATCTTGCTTGAAAACCGAGGTATTAAAACCAAAATAGAAAAAGAGAATTTTCTAAATCCCCTGCTTGAAGGTGTTACCGTTAAAAGCGTGGGTATTGATGAAAAAGAGTTAAAAAAAGCAGTAGCCAGAATTAAAAAGGCACTGAAGAACCAGGAGCAAATGGTCGTATTTGGTGACTATGACGTTGATGGAATAACAGGCGCTGCGATTATCTGGGAAACTCTTCACGAAATAGGTGGAAAAATCCTTCCCCACATTCCCCATAGAATTGAAGAAGGGTATGGATTATCAATAACCGGCATCTCCAATATAATAGAAAAACTTCCTGAGATAAAATTAATCATCACAGTAGATAATGGAATTGTCGCCAATGAGGCCGTAGACTATGCAAATTCACATGGAATTGACGTGATTATCACAGATCATCATGTCGCATCAGATCACAAACCTAAGGCGCTTGCTATCGTGCATACGACCAAACTTTGCGGAGCAGGAGTTGGTTATCTCTTATCCAAAGAACTAAAAACAAAGAACCAAGAACCAGAAAACGATGCTCATCTCGAACTTGCAGCTTTAGGAACCGTTGCGGATATGGTGCCACTAACCAATGAGAACAGAGCAATTGTCAAGCATGGACTCTCAAAAATATGTAATACAAACAGAAAAGGTCTGCAAGAGCTATTCAGACAAGCTGGGCTTGAAAAAGATACTTTTACACCTTATGAAATTGGGTACATTATTGCACCTCGATTGAATGCTGCAGGCCGCATAGAATCAGGAATGGATAGCCTGCGCCTCATTTGCACAAATGATCGAACACGTGCCAAATTGCTAGCAGAAAAACTTGAGCTAATCAACAAAGAACGACAATTAATCTTAAAAGAAATTACAGAACATGCCATTACATCAGTTCAAAGTACCAAAACAAAAATTAGGAATTTACTATTTATTGCACACGAGACTTACCAACAAGGAGTAATAGGACTGGTTGCGGGGAAACTTGTTGAAGAATTTTATAGACCCGCAATTGTTGTTTCAATTGGTAAAAAAATCAGTAAGGCTTCAGCCCGTTCTATAACTGGTTTTAATTTAATTGAGTTCTTAAGACAACATGCAACAGAATTTATTAACGTAGGGGGCCATCCAATGGCAGCCGGATTTAGCATCGCAACTGAAAAAATTGAATCACTAAAGAAACTTCTTGAGAAATCAGCTGATGAAATAATTACTGAAGAAATCCTCAAACGAGCTCTGAAAATTGACTGCATACTGGACTTATCCCTTATTTCAATCGAACTATATAAAGAGATACAATCACTTTCTCCTTTTGGCATAGGAAACCCTGAACCTACATTTGCAAGTTACAATGTAACCGTCAAAGATTTCAAACTTCTTGGAAAAGATAAAACCCATCTCAAGCTACAAATTTACCAAGAACCAAGAACCAAGAACCAAGAACCAAGAACCTTAGAAGCTATTGCTTTTGGAATGGGAGAACTGGCTGAGAACCTAAAACAAAATAATAAAATTGATATAGCGTATACTATTGATGAGAACTCCTGGAACGGGAACATTAAATTACAACTTAAGATAAAAGACATAAAAATAAATGATAAATAATCCTAAAGCTATAAATAAAATCCGCTTTACAAAAGAAGGCTATTACAAGCTAAAAGAAGAATATGCCGATCTTCTCAGACAACGACCGCTTGCCGTTGCGGATTTGAAAAAAGCGCGGGAGATGGGCGATCTTTCTGAGAATGGGTATTACAAAGAATCCAAACTTAAACTTAATTTTATTGACGGTAGACTTAGGAGATTTTCGGATTATTTAAAAAGAGCTGACATAGTTGATAACAATGGAACAAAATTGCAAATTGATACAGTGTATATAGGAAGTACTGTTACATTGGCTGATGAAAAAAAAGAACGCACATACCAAATAGTAGGCGATTTAGAAGCAAATCCAGGGGAGGGTAAGCTTTCGCTTCTCTCACCTATCGGACGAGCGATTGTAGGGAAAAAACTAAACACTGAAGTTGAGATAGAAACTCCAGCGGGAAAGTTTACCTACAAAATAACCAAAATTTCTTAGCCACAGATACAATCATTTGTTGTGGTAGAATATAGTGAATAAATGAAGAAATTTATAGTTGTTATTTTATTGATATTATTGGGAGCAGCTGCATTTAGAGTATTTGGGATTGGTAAAACCTCAGTTAGGAAAGTTGCTGAAAATATCGTAGAGCGCGTGGATGAGGAATCGGGCTTAAGTGAGCTAGAAAAAGATATTAATCCCCTTTCAATAGATGCATTGAAAAATGAAAAATTTATTGGCTCTGAAATAATAATTGAACAAACACTTGAACCGGGAAGCAATCATCAACGATACCTTACCTCTTATCTTTCAGAAGGGAATAAAATTTTTGCCTTATTAACTGTACCCAATTCTTCGGCAGGTCATTCGACTCTGAGGGACGAGCCCTCAGGCTCAGACTCGAAGAACTCAGGACAAGTTAAGCCGGAAAAAGGATGGCCAGTAATAGTTTTTAATCATGGATATATCCCACCTGCTGAATACAGAACTACCGAGCGCTATCTTGCTTATACCGATGCATTCTCAAGAAATGGATATATTGTCTTTAAATCAGATTACCGGGGCCACGGTAGCTCTGAGGGAGTATCAAGAGGTGGTTATGGATCAAATGACTATACGATTGATGTCTTAAATGCGCTTGCTTCAATTAAGAAATATAAAGACGCAGATCCAACAAAGATTGGCATGTGGGGTCATTCAATGGGTGGATTTATAGCACTCAGATCTATGGTTGTGAATAAGGATATCAAGGTAGGTGTAATCTGGGCTGGAGTTGTCGCATCATACCCAGATCTTTTAACAAGATGGCGAAGAGTAAGCACAACCCCTCCTGCTACCAGTGGGCTATCAATAGGATGGAGAACTCTACTGACTCAAACATATGGTAATCCTGCAAGTAATCCTAAATTCTGGAATTCTATATCAGCAAATAACTACCTTTCGGATATTTCAGGACCAATTCAGTTACATCATGGGACAGCAGACACTTCAGTTCCGGTTGAATTTTCTGAAAAACTTGATAAACAATTAAAAGTAGTTGGTAAGCCAAGTGAGTTGTATATTTATGAAGGTGATGATCATAATCTCTCAATAAATTTGGGGGTAGCACTTGAACGCTCTGTTGAATATTTTGATAAAGTATTAAAACCCAGTCAGGAATTATGATTGACTATTCTAAATTTCCGCAAAACCCTCCACGGAAAAGAAATAACAGTTCAAAGCTATATTTATTTTTTTTCCTTGCCTTAATGATGATAATATACGTATATGTTTTTATCCCTTATAAAAATTCCGAAAAAGCTTCAAATTTCATAAGCCCTCTTGCAAATGGAATAATCGAAAGAGGTGTTGAATTTTTAAATCCGGAAGAAAATAGCATATCTCTTGAAAAAATAGTTCAGGATGAATTGAAAAACGCCAAAGGAGACTATGCAGTTGCAATTAAAAATCTAAAAACTGGTGAAAGATATTACTTTAATGAACACGAAGTTTTTGATGCGGCGAGTCTATATAAGCTTTTTGTTATGGCAACTGTTTTTCAAAAAATTCAGAATGGTGATTTGACAAAAAACCAGATGTTGTCCCAAAAAATTCCTGAACTAAATACAAAATTCAGAATCGCATCTGAATCAGCAGAGTTAAAAGAAGGTAGCATAACACTCCCTGTCCAAAGCGCACTATCCCGAATGATAACTATTTCAGATAATTATTCTGCCCTCCTTTTGGCTGAAAATGTCAAGCTTTCAAACGTATCATCTTTTTTGAAAAAAAATAAATTTTTAGAATCAAGGGTGGGAACTAGAGGCGAAGCACCAGCCACAACAGCTTTTGATATAACATCTTTTTTTGAAAAACTCTATAAAGGAGATCTCGCATCTCCTGAGCTAACTACTGATATGTTATCTCTACTGAAAAGCCAAAAATTAAATAATAAAATTCCAAAATATCTCCCCAAAAATGTAGTTACTGCTCACAAGACAGGAGAGCTCGGAAGGCTGTCTCATGACGCAGGAATAATTTACACGCCGAAAGGGGATTATATTTTAGTTATATTAACGGATACTGAAAAACCCACTGACGCGAATGAAAAAATTGCTCTCATCTCCAAAGCAATTTTTGATTACTTTACAAAATAATATTTAATTATTATTTAAGTAAAATCTAATGAAGGGATTTTACTTTTTCCAGCGGCCATTTAATACCCATCTTATCAGCAGCAAGCCAAAAGTCTGAACCCCAAAGACTGACTGTACTACAGCCTGACTTGTTGATGTATTTGTGAAAAGTCTTATCCAATGAATCATTTGCATATTTTAATACTCTTTCATTTGGATTTTCAGATTCATTGATCAACTGATACCATGATTGCCCACTTCCCCATGGCTGTGCCTCAACTTCAGCGAAATACATTTCACATTTTCCAAATTTTTTTTGAAAAGACTTAAAGAATTGTCGATATGGTAGCAATAAATACAATAATTTTTGTATAAAATATCTTTTCCAAATAAATTGTGACGGATAAACATCAAAACCGAGTCTACCCCTATCCCCCAGTACGCCCAGAATTTCTCCAAATGTTTTTGATAGTTTGCTTTTTTCAATTGCTTCAATATTTGTATTTAGAAGAATGGGCTTGGCAGTATTCGCTTTCAAATACTTTGCGCACTCGATCATGAAAGCGTGTGAAATACATGTTTTTATTTTTTCTTTACCTTTTACTTTTTGCGGATCCGGCCATTCATTTGCAAAGTGAAATCCATGAATTCGCGGGTCTTCTCCATAGATTGCAATCTGTTCTTCAAGAAAACTCATACCATATTTCCAAAGTTGTGACGTAGTATCAAGACATCTCTTGTTATCAAAAACAAAATTTAGCATTTTCTCTGGAAGATAAATTCCTGGATAATTTGGATACTGAAATGGCCCTATACACAAATCAACTTCTACTTTATTCTTTTTGGAGAGCTTTAGCATTTTATTTATTGCTTCCCAACGAAATACTTTACCGTCTGTTGTTAACTCAGATGGATAGATGACCAAACGAATTCCTGAGATTCCAGCTTTTTTTAATTTCTTAATAGACTCATCAATGAGTGCAGTATTTTCCTGCCACTTACTATTTGGTGATTTACCCTTTGTCAGAATATAACTTAATTCCCATGCAACTTTTTGAGGGGTAAAAGTGGTCCAGAGTTTCATACTAGGAGTATACCAAATTTAATAAAACTATTTTGCCATTTTTAAGATTTCTCTCGTAACATCAGGAAGTGAAGTAATACTATCAGCATTATCTACTGGACCAGAAAAATGGCCCATGCTGTGTTTGATAATAAGTTCAGCGCCCAATTTTTCCTTAAATATATAACCATATTTTAATGAAACATATGGATCATTATCAGAATGAATTGCAATATATTTTTTTGCCTTTGTTTTGAGCTTACTCCATAAAATAGGTGATTCAAAGAAATTCTTAAGCTCATCTTCTATTGGATCAACACTTCGAAGATCATCTGTGAATCCAGCAACAAGTATAACCCCTCCAACTTTTTCGTTTTCATTCAGTTGCTCTAAATACCTTAATATAGCCATGCACCCTATGCTATGTCCTACAAGATATAAATTTTCGTTGGGAATTCCTATAGCTTCCTTTAATGTCGGCAGCCAGAGAGATAATTTAGGTAAATTCGTTTCAGGCATTTCGGGAACAGTTACCTGAAAATTTTGTTGTTCCAATTCTTGTTTTGTTTTAGGATACCAACAATATTCAGGCGTTCCATTCCAGCAGTGAACAATAACAGCATGTTTCATTGGACAATTATAACAAAATACCAATATATTTTTCTTTTCTACTTCTTACCTTAATATAATGAGCTTCTTATTGAATAATGATTAAATACATGAACTAATTTTGAAAGGAGGTGAAATTTATGGCAGAAGACAATAGAGGATTCGCATCCCCCAATTATCCCCAAGAAAAAGCACAAAAAGCTCGCCGAAAAGGAGGGCAAATTTCCTCAAGAAAACAAGATATGAGTAAATTAGGTCAAAAAGGAGGCCAAGCGGCACAACAAAGCGGAAATGCACATCGATTGACAAATGAAGATCGCAGAAAAGGCGGTGAGCGTTCTTCCCAAAAACAAAACATGAGTGAACTCGGACGCAAAGGAGGAAGCCAATAATATTGTTCAGATATAAATAGGTGAGCAAAACTACTTATTCACCTATTTATATGTACTTATCTAAAAATATAAACACTATTTTAAATGAAGCGGTAGAGGAACTGGGCTAGGTGCAGGATTAATGTGAATATTTTGTTCACTTATCATAATTTCTTCAACGAGCAGCATAGTTTTGCTTAATGAAACTTGTAAAATATCTTCGTCTTTGGTACCTAAGTCAATAGTTATATGAAAAACACCTCTTTTATCTTTATTCCAGTTCCATTTTGTAATACCATTATGAATAGGGTTTTTCATGCCTAAACTTCGCTTTATCTCCCCAATATATTCAAGTAAAATGTGTTCAAAAAGATGACCGAGCTCTGTATTTATTACTTCTTTTTCAAACGGCAAATTATCTTTATTGAAACATTTTGATCTTAATGTACTAGGTAATTTTGCTTTAAGGATAGAGAGAGTATATAAAAGATTTTTAGTTGTAAGCTCATCAGAGAAAAAATTAGCTGCTATTCGCGTCGATCTTCTATTTGAGTCTACGAGGAGATCAAAATAAGGATTTTTGTAATAATTTTTATTTGTAATACTTGCTGTGATTATTGACATATTTCTAACGAATTTCTTACCTAATATTTACACTACAATATTGCATTTTCCATGTCAATAAGCCTGGAGCGGGTATTTGTTCTATGGAATTTTTTTGGATTTATTAAACCCACAACAACTATGCTTAAAAGAATAAATAACATTGAAATTTTCCCCACCGCGTAGTAAGATGCCTATATGAATAGACGACTCTATATACTTATTCCATTGGTGATACTGGTTTCAACTGCATTCGCATTTGGCGGCATATCAATCTATAAAAAATTTACAACTCCGCAACCTGTACATTTCCACGCGGGTTTTCAATTATACATCGACGGAAAGTTGCAAGACTTTTCAGGAGCAAAATACATGAAAGAGGACCCATGCACAGTAGATGATTCAGAACACGGCATTATGGATGAGCAGCTCGAGAAAGCCCATCTCCACGATAGGACAGGAATCGTTGTGCATTCGCATAGAAAGAATGTACTTTGGTCCGATTTATTTACCAATATTAAATATAAAATTCCAAATGATAAAGAAATAAAAAGTTTTGTAAATGGAAAAGAAGTAAAAGAAATATTAAATAATGAAATTAATCCATATGATAGTGTTGTTATTATTCTTGGTGATGATAAAAAAGTCCAAGAGCTTCTAAAAAAGGCTGTAACAAAAGATCAAATCATAAAAGAGGAGAAAAAAAGCGAATCCTGCGGCTCATGAATCTAACTTGAATTTAATTCATGAATTATCCTCAATCCCTCAAGAGTAAGAGATTGATTATATTCATCAACCAAAGGTAATTCATCTATAACATTTAAGATATTTCCTCCCGTACCTATTATAAATGCGTCAATATATTCTTTTTTTATTCTCTTAAGAATTTCATTAACCAACCCAATGTATCCATAGTAAATTCCGGACCTCATTGAATCAACTGTATTTTTTCCAATTATCTTTTCAGGTTTTTCAATTTCGACCTTGGGCAAAAGAGCTGTACTTTCGCTCAAAGTTTTTGACATTGACTGTAGTCCCCCTGCGATAACAGCGCCTGTAAATTCTCCTTCTTGTGAGAGCAGACAAAAAGTAGTTGCTGTTCCGCTATCAAGAACTATGACTGGTTTTTTGTATTGATCATAAGCTGCAACTATATTTGCAATCAAATCCGCGCCCACCTTATCAGGATTATCAACAGATATTCTTATTGGAAGTTTTAACTTACTATTTACAACTATTGGTATAGGTAAATTTAACTTTTTAATTAGGCTTTTGATTATAGGCGTAATTTGCGGTACAACACTTGCAATAATTACGCCATCTATTTTACTAAATTTTAATATTTTTTTTTCTAGTTCTTCATGCTCATTTTTACTAATTTTCCACATCTCCAAAATTTTAGATCCATCAAAAATCCCCCCTGTTATATTTGTATTTCCGATATTAATTGCTATCAGCATAAGCCCTATTATAGTACAAAACGCTGTGATTTATATTTAAAATGTTAGAATAGACGTCCATGATAAAAATACTAAATATCTATAAACCAATTGGTCTTAGGCCTTTACAACTTATAAATATTCTAAGAGCCAGACATAAAGAGTATCAGAGTATTAAAATTGGCTTTGCAGGGCGTCTTGATCCACTAGCTCATGGGGTAATGCTTCTTATGCTTGGTGACGAAACAAAAAATAGAGACAAGTATTTAAGTCTTACAAAAGAATATGAATTTGAAGTTTTATTTGGTATGTCGACAGATACTTATGATTCACTTGGATTGCTAAATAATTTAGCAATAAAGCAATTTAACAATTCGGCTTTTACTAGAGTAGATCTTGAAAAACAGATTAATCAATTTATCAGAACCAAACTCGGTCGACAACACCAACCCTACCCTCCTTATTCTTCAAAAGAAGTAAACGGCAAACCACTATTTCAATGGGCAAGAGAAAAAAAATTATCTGTAATTGAAATACCCTGTCGAGAAACTGAAATTTATGAATTTGAGCAATTAAGTATAGCAAGCAAATCCTCCGATAAAATAAAAAGAATAATTTTTGAAAATATCGAAAAAGTTAACGGTGATTTTAGACAAGACACTATAATTAAACAATGGCAAGACTTTTTTTACTCAAACAATAGCGAGCAATTCACAATTGCTAAATTTAGGGTAAGTTGCTCAAGTGGTACTTATGTTCGCTCCATTGCCAATGAGATAGGACAAATAATTGGAGTGGGAGCAATTGCACTATCAATTCTAAGAACAAAAGTTGGAGAAAATAAACTCGATGATTCACTAATGCTATGAGTAAGAAATATTTTTATCTCGGTAAAAAATATGAGCTGGGTATACGTCTGGGACAAAAAAATATTATTGAGGTAGATGACAAAATCTACCTGGGAATCTCATCCAATAATTCACAATCTTACTTGCTAAGTTGGTATCGAGAACAAGCAAGAAAAATTATTCTAGAGCGGGTATATCACTACTCATTACGTCATGGCTTACATTTTAATTCTGTGACGGTAGGAAGCGTTGCAGCGACTACTAGATGGGGATCATGTAGTAGTCAGAAAAATCTAAATTTTAATTGGAAATTGATTATGGCGCCTATTCAAGTAATTGATTATGTTGTTGTTCACGAACTTTCACATCTTAGTGAACTAAATCACTCAAGAGCATTTTGGGAAAATGTCAGAAAAATGCTCCCCCTGTACAGGGAATACAGACTATGGCTCAAACGCAACGGCCACATGTTAACTCTCTAGAAAAACATCCTAAAATCTAACAATATTATGCCAATTAGAGTAATTATGGCGAAGAAACGGACGGCAGACTTTGCATATTTTTTAGGCAATATCAATTCAAAAAATGGCGTGTAATCTCCTGCAAGCTTTTGAAGATACCCAAATGGACAATTACCCCGATTGAGGAAAATAACCAGTCCCTCAATAAATAAGCTTATTATAAAAACATATAGTAAATAACTTGTCTGCTGAATGTAGGCAGAATAATATATGTAGGCTATGCCAGAAACTAAATATATAACGATTACAAAATGAATTATCCTGAGAACTGATTTATAATGTGATTTCTTCATTAATAGACTTCATTAAGTTATGTATTCAGTGATTCCCATTCTTCATCTATATTTTCCCATGGAAATATTCTGATTTCATTAGTTATGCCCATTTTCTCTGCTTCAACGTTGGAAATAAATCTTCCTTCATTACTCAATTCTCCATAAAATATTTGCTCTATGAAGTCCAGTGATTTTATAGACTGATCAATTAAAGCAGAAGCAAAGTAGAGCTTAGCCATTGGATATAAATCATATACATCTGTTATAACTTTAGCTGCAATTTTTTTATGAACTGTATTGGAATCAACAATTAGGATATTGCGATTAGGTGGCAAAGTGAAATTTAACTTGGGAAAATCAAATTTTTTTTCAATCTTAATTTCTTGAGAATAGATATATTTATACTGAGCAGGCAATATATTTATAATCTTTAACTTTGATGCTAGATGTAATCCTGTAAATCCCCCACTTCGCAGGATAGGAACTACCAAATCAATCTTTAAGTTATTCTTAAGTACATACTCTTCAATTTTTTTTGTTAATGTGTTTAGAAGTTCTCCAAATTCCTGATATGACATCTCTCTTAAATCCTCTCTCTGAATTTTCATGAGATTATTATACCAAAAATTTCGGCTGCAAGCCTTAATTTTTGATTTATGAAGAATTGATTAAATTGGAAATTCTTATTTTTCTTCGAGAACTGAGATGATGTTTCCTGCCGGGTCCTTGAACCATGCAATAGCAGGACCCAACTCTCCTCTGGATATTCCTTTTTCATCTGTTTTCAGATGAGAATATTGCTCGAATTTTACACCCTTTAAAGTAAGTTCATCAACTGCCTTATCAACATCTTCTACGGAAAAATTGAGTACAGTATAGTTAGCTGGAGAATGTTCATCTCCTTTCGGATATATCATCACGCGGTGTCCTCCGGCCAGACGCAACTCCATGATTCCCATATCTTTCATCTCGGATACCTCAATACCCAAAACGGTGCTATAGAATTCTTTTGCTTTCTCAAGATTATCAACTGAATAACTTGAAAATGCTTTTGTGTCTTTAAACATATTATTCACCTCCTTTCTAATTCTTTTTAAATCTTCCCCTTCTTTCCTCGCGTCTTCTTTGTATCTCCTCGAGCAATCCCTGCTGATCGCTTTGTATTCTATCAAGAATTTCCTGAATTTTCTTTTCCTGATCATCTTTTTCTTTTGGCGCATCAGTTGGCTTGATCTCTTCTGTACATTCTTTTGAAAGCTCAGTTCCTGGTATAAAATATTCTGTATAAGTTGCGCTCGTTGAGGCGTTTTTGGCCTTCAGACCGTTGCTTCGGCATATTAAAAGCTGAATAATGCCAGATGGCTTCTCAAAATCTTTATTTGGCTTGCCTTCACTGAATTTTTCCATCAAATCGCGCCAAATAGGCGCAGCCCCCAGTGATCCTGCAACCTGATCCATTGGGGTATTATCATTATTTCCAACCCATACGCCGACCACCAAATCAGGCGTGTAGCCTATTGTCCAGGCATCTTTGTAACTATCAGTAGTTCCTGTTTTAACAGCAGCGGTGCGGGTTATATTCAATGCATTCCCAAATTCCTCAGCTCTCGCCTGATTATCTGACAGTATGCTTGAGATTAAGAATGCTACATTTTCAGACCAGACACGCTTTTTTGTGTCTTCTGAAACGAAAATCGTCTCACCCATTTTATCTTTGATTTCTGTATAAAGCTTGTAATTACTTAACTCGCCTTTATTTGCAAAAGATGAATAAGCCTGAACCATTTCAACCAGAGGGAATTCACCAGCTCCCAAAACTAGTGATAATCCGTAATCTGTGGGATTTTTACTGAGTGTACTAATTCCAAGTTCGTTAGTTTTTGCTAGTGCTTTTGGAATACCAACTTTTTGCATAACCAACACAGCTGGTATATTAAGAGAATTAGCCAGAGCGCGCCTTACCAGAACGTTGCCATGAAATTCACCATCATAATTACGAGGAACATACTCTGTACAGGATGGACAATTGGGATCTTTGAACGATGTTTTCTCATCTTTCAGAACAGTTGCCGGAGAGATATACTTTTCCTCAAGTGCAGATGCATATATAAATGGCTTGAATGAAGAACCAGGCTGCCTAGGTGTTATCGCCATATTAATTTTTCCATTTTTTTCATCTGCCCAATCAGCTGATCCAACAAGGGATTTTATTTCACCACTTTTTGGGTCCATTATAACAGCAGCCCCATTTGTAACTTTATTAACTCCCAGTTTCTCCACTTGATTCTTGACGCTTACTTCAGCATATTCCTGAAATGCAGTGTCCAGCGTTGTCTTCACTGTAAAACCTGATCTCACTATCTTCTCTTCACCATATTTTTTAAATAGCTCATCTCTTACCATTAGCGCAAAATGAGGAGCTATATTGTTTGTGTCTTCATTGTTGTTTTTGAAAATTAATTCTTCATCAATCGCATTTGCATATTCTTCCTCAGTAATCACATTTTCATCCTTCATACTGGCAAGAATAATTTTTTGTATTTTATATGCTTGCTGACGATTACCGTTATAGGGCGAGAGCCTACTTGGAGATGGAATAACACTAACTAAAAAACTGGCCTGAGCGATAGATAAATCTTTTGCATTTTTCCCAAAATAAGTTTGAGACGCATCTTCAATTCCAAATGAGCCCTCGCCAAAATATATTGAATTTAGGTACATTTCCATTATCTCTTCTTTGGAATACCTGGCTTCAATTTGTCCAGCCAATACTGCTTCTTGATATTTGCGAACCAGGCTTTTTTCAGGTGTGAGAAGTACATTTTTGACTAACTGCTGAGTGATTGTTGAACCACCATATGAAAAAGATTTATCTTTGAAATCCAGTCCCATGGCTCTGATTATTCCCCGTATCGAAACCCCTCCATGACGATAAAAATCCCTGTCTTCAGAAATTATCAGAGCTCTTTCTACATGTCTGGAGATTTGACTAAGCGCTACATATTTTTTCCTTTTACTGTTATAAAAAGCAAAAAATGGATCACCTTTATTGTCAAGAAGGAGAATGCCCGAATTTCTACTATTAATCAATGAATCCCTATCTTTAATCGTCGAATAAAAATACGCATTCGTTACTCCTGCAAGTAATAGAAATACAAATAAAGTAATTACAATTCCAAAAAAACAGGCATATAGAATCTTTTTAAAAAAGGGTTTAACACTGAATACGTTTTCATGATTTTTCTTTTTTCTTGGCATACTCTGCTGCAAGGCGGGGATTATTTAAATTACTATTTATTTTCTGATTCTGTTTTTCGTAAAGACTCGCATGCTTCTTTATCATTATCTCCATCAAGACGATTGGTGTCTTTCGAAGGACCGCCAGCTTTTGTAAAAAATTTCTGAGCTTGTGGCTGTGTCTCAAAATCATCACAATTATATTCATCAGTATATTTGCCCCCACTCTCAACGACATTTCCATCTTTATCTCTCAATACCTTTGATTCGCTTAGTGACTTACCGGAAATCAATGAACCCATGTCAAAGTCATTATTGGAGGCTTCGAGTCCAAATGCACCAAGTAGGAGGGCTAACACTGCAATTAATATACCCTTGATTACATTTTTTGATTTTCCACTTGCTTCGTCTAATTGTTTTATTTTAGGAATAGCCATAGTTCTACCAAACTGAATATAATAAATAAGCAACTACTACGATCAGTAGTGCAATCACGATAAGTCTAACCTTTTTATTTCTTCGCGCTTCTCCTATACTTGCCATAAATATATTATAACATGCAAAACAATTATAATTGCAACTAAATTTGTTAAATAGTATTTTTCTTACAAGATTATGATAAATCTCATTTTTGTTTTATAATACTATATTAAATCATTGCGATTATGGGCAAATCATCACTTACAATCATAAAATCAAATAAGGAAGACTCAAGCAAAAGAAAACAGCTAATTTTATCAATCGCGAAGAAAAGGGCTGAATTAAAAAAATTTATTGTCAAAGTCGAAACGCTCCGGGTAAATCTTCAAATTGCACAAACGGAATATATGGCAAAAATAGGAAGCCTTTTCCTAAAAGACAATCATCTTGATTTAGAAATAATTAGATTTCAAAACATCCTATCACTTATGATAGAAGGTCTTTCATATGATCAAGCAGCAGAAAAAGTTGCAAAAACTTATTATTCCCAGCAAATAGAAATTGAAAACGAGAAGCGGAGAATTGAGTTTGAAAAAGAGATTTATGAAAAAAGAAAAATACAGAGTCCTGAGTTGAATAAAGATATTAAAAAATTATGGAGAAGGTTAATTTCCCAATTCCATCCTGATCTAGTACAGGACTTAAAAGAAAAATTAAGAAGAGATAAAATCATGAAACAAATTAATAGGGCTTATCATGAAGGGGACTACGATCAATTATTTAAAATCGATAATGAAGTATTAATAAATCAGGAAAATACTATAGATAACCTTGAAATTATACTTGTTTCAATTACAAATGATATTGATCAACAGACTGAAACATATAAATCTTTAAAGAATTCAGAATGGTATTCATGGATGGAAAAAATTAACTATGCCAAGAAAAAATCTTTAAATATATTTGCAGAAACAGAAAAGAAATTATTAAATGATATTTTATTAAAAATTAATACACTCAAGTCGCTCAAAGAACAGGTCCGGGAATTTCAGAGAAATTATACTGATATTTAAACCCAACTATTTTGGCTACCGAGCAGGGATTCGAACCCCAATAAACAGATCCAGAATCTGTTGTCCTACCGTTAGACGACTCGGTAAAGTTAACCTATTTTACTAAAGCTTGAACAAAAAAGCTATTTTTTTGACTTTAATAATCAAATTATGGTATAATACCTATAGTTAAATTGCAGATTGAAATACGTATCTGCTTATGTAAAAGATCTTAGATCGATAAAGACAAAGATAACCACAAATACTTCATAATTGTATCTTTTCTCCGTTTCAGAGCACTTTTTTGTATTTAAGCAGTTATTTTATTTCAATTAACAATATGAATACAAAAATAATTAATAAAAAACAGGAGTCGCCATTTGGTAAGTATTTCAATATGCTTGGCGAGATAGACAAAGATCTTAAAAATTCCAAAGAGTTCGGATCTATACTTATTCTATCGCTCGTTGAGGAGATTGGGGAAATGTCGCGTGCTTATCTTGCCAAACACGGACGAAAAAGAAATAATGTTGCAGCGCAAAATGATGAAACATATGAGCAAGAACTTGGTGATATTCTGGTCACAATCATAAGATTTGCAAAAATCAAAAATATAAATCTCGATGAGAGGATTATGTATACGCTTGGAAAAATTAAACGCCGCAAAAACTCTCCAAAGCTCTGATCAGATCAATTTTTTTCTAAATGTGTAGAGTAAAATAAACGCCAGAAAGCTCATTCCGCTACCATAAAAAAATGTTGCTGAAGGATTTATCTTACTCCACAATAATCCACCAATTGTCGAAGCAAGAAGGGTTCCCGCAGCTGTAAGCGCATAATATGCCCCGAAATATGTTCCCGACTCTTTTTTTTCAATAAACTCTGATAAATATGCCTTTGAAACTCCATCTGTAGCTGCAATATAAATTCCGTAAATAGGGAAAAGCACCCATAACCAGTTCGAGTTACGTATTAATCCGAAAGCCAAATATACTATTGAAAAAATTATCAGTCCTAAAAGATAAACTTTCTTTGCACCCAGTTTATCTGATACATATCCAGCAGGCACTGCAAAAACAGTTTGGGTGATGTTGTAGGTCACATATGCAAGAACTACATAGGTTGCGCTTAATCCCAAATTTTTTGCCTGTAATAAAATAAAAACATCAGAACTATTTCCGGCTGCAAAAATAAAGCTACCTATAAAAAAAATCTTTAAACGAATATCCATCATTTTTATATTTATTTTTACAAATTTCCGCTCAGGAGCCTTCACAAGCTGCTTCTTATCTTTTACAAAAATGATAATAAGAAGAATCGCGATTACTCCTGGAATAAATGCCAAAAAAAATGCTTGACGGATATTATCATGAAGTAAATATAAAACCAATAACGCTATAAGTGGACCAAATACTGCTCCCAGACTGTCAAAAGCCCGATGAAATCCAAAAATATATCCTTTATTAACCGGGGTTGTTTGCTCAAGTAATAAACTATCTCGGGGAGCAGTACGAAGTCCCTTTCCCAATCTGTCAATTATTCTGGCAAAAAGCACCATCTGCCAACCAAATGCAAGACCTATCAAAAGCTTGGACACAGCTCCAAATGAGTATCCCAAAGTAACAAATATTTTTCTTTTTTTATAATAATCAGAAAATGTTCCGAAGAAATATTTTGCAATACTTGCTATTGCTTCAGCAATCCCCTCAATAAATCCAATGATGGGAATAGATGTATGGAGCACAGAGGTCATAAAAATAGGTACAAGGGGATAAATCATTTCACTTGCTAGATCATTAAAAAAACTTACCAATCCCAAAATAACAACTGGGAATGGAATTTTTCTGGACTTATCACTTGAGAGAAATCGCATTGTAACATTATAGCAAAATTATTATGATTCCAGGCTAAATTGGACACAAAATTTCAAAACCAACAGGAGTTAGAACATTTCAATTTTTTGGATTTTCTAGAAAAAATAACTGATACGAAATTAGTTTATCTAAAAAATTTGAGGATATGTGGAAGAAATATAAGCACCCCTATAACAACTGAGCCTGTTGCTACTATCAATACCATTCCGGATGCTACATCTTTTGCAATTTTTGCATCCATTCTATGCTCTTTTGTTACCAGGTCGGTTACTTTTTCAATTGATGTATTAAGCATTTCTGTGGTAATCACTAGTAAAATAGTAAGCCCTAGTATAGCCATTTCAAATGAACTAACGCCCAAAACAATACTTGCTATTATCACAAGGAATGCGACAATAAAGTGAATCACGAGATTCTGATCACTATTTAAAGCATAATCAATGCCCGTCACCGCATAATGAAATGATTTTCTAAATTTCTTAAAATCCATTTTTTCTATCTATATAAAATATTTTAAAACCCAGTATATTCCCAATGATATCAGAGTACCAAAAGATCCACCAGTTACTATTTCTCTTGGAGTGTGTCTCTTGAGACTAATCCTTGCTTGTCCCAATAAAGGTAGAAGCAAAAACAATATTAGAAAATCACCTCCATATCCGAGTACAATTCCAACTAAAAACCCGGTAAAAGTTGCCATATGGATACTAGCTTTAATTTTAGTATTTACAATACTCAAAATAATTATTCCAACAGTTATTCCTGTAGCTATTACTTTCAATGCTATTGGAGAACGGAAAACATACAATCCTGCTATATAAAATACTGCGAGTATCATAGCAAAACCAAAAATAATTGGACGCTGATCACGTCTTGAGACATCAAAATCTGTAAATATTCCTTTTTTAACTGCATAAAAAGTAAAGCCAGCTAAAACCATTAAGAACATCACAGAGTATCCAGTCCACCATAGTCCTTGGTACACACTATTTGTAGATTTATATACCAGAAAAAATGGTATGAAAAAAAGAATAAGTAGTGGATTAAATATAAAAGAAATAACACTCGCCAATTTTAAATTCATAGTTTATTGATTTTCTCAAGTCTTTTTAAAGATTTTTCTTTACTGTATATCTCAAGCGCTTCAGGCAGCGGCAATCCACGAGTACGACCTGTCATCAATTTATAAAATACCGGCATACGCACTTTTTGATGAAGCATTATTTCCTTAATAACTTTAAAAATATTTTCATGCGACCATTCTTTAACTGTCCTAAATCCTGTGACCAGTTCTGGAATTATTGATTTTTCGGTATCGTCAAATTCCACCACTTCAAATTTATCAAAAAACATTTCTGTTAACGGCTCGAAATCACTGAGTGTTTCCATACGTGATTTAAGCAATGGAATAAGATTTCTTAATGTCTCCTCGGGCAATTTTGCAGCATTTGGATTAAAATCCAAAATCAACTTCTCCAGCTCTTCATCTGTCGAATTTTGAATATACTGCTGATTCATCCATCTCAATTTAACAAGATCAAATATCGGAGCAACAGGACGGATATCTTTTAGATCAAATAATTTTATGAATTCATCAAGAGAAAAAATCTCTTTCTCTTCCGGATGACTCCACCCAAGCAAAGCTAAAAAATTTAGAATTGCAACTGGCAAAAAGCCTTGTTCTTTAAACCACAAGACACTTGTATGCCCATGACGCTTTGACAACTTTGATTTATCAGGATTTCTCAGCGTTGCTGTATGGTAAATAGGTGGCATTTCCCAATTGAAATATCTGTAAAGCAAAACGTGTTTGGGAGTTGAAGATAGCCATTCTTCAGCCCTTACGATATGAGAAATTTTCATAAGTTGATCATCAACTACTACTGCCAGATGATAAGTTGGAAATCCATCTGATTTTATCAATACCTGTTCAGTTACCTCGCTTGTGTCAAATGTTATCTCACCCCGAATTTCATCTTTAAAAGTTATCTTTTCATTTTTTGGAACTTTAAGCCTGACCACCCAGTCACCTCTCTCAATCATTTCTTTAAGGCTGGCAGGTCGATCCTGATCAGTTAAATCTGTTGATTTCTGATTTTTTTCACTCGTGTATATTTTTTTCTGACCTGCATCCTTTTTGGGAAAATAACTATAAAATGCATAGCCTTTTTCTAACAATTCGGCGGCATATTTGTGATAAATTTCCAAGCGCTCTGACTGCCTGTAAGGATTATACTCTCCCCCACTCAAGGGACCTTCATCAGCAGTAAGACCGAACCACTTTAACGAATCAAAGATCACCTCTTCAGAGCCTTCAACAAACCTATTCCGGTCGGTATCTTCTATCCGTAGAATGAATCTACCTTTATGCTTTTTTGCAAATGCGTAGTTAAATAATGCCTGATAGATTGTGCCTATGTGTGGATAACCTGTAGGGCTTGCTGCCAAACGTGTTCTTACCATGTCTTGATTGTACTTTATAATTTACCTATACTCAATATATGTCCCTACATAAAGCAACGGAGTTTATTAAAAAATTTGGAATTGGTGTTGGTATAGGTTTGGGTGTTATCTTGGTGGTAACTATATTTATCAGAATCGGAATCTTTGTTGTCAGCATTATCGTACCTCCTAAAATTACACCACCAAACCAAGCGCTAGGCCCCATTCCAGCAATAGAATTCCCTAAAAGCAAAATTGAAAACAGCTTCACCTATTCCCTAAATACCGTTTCCGGTACTCTACCGTCTGACTTTCCTGATAGATTAATTGTATATCCGCTAGCCGAACCGGAACCAAATTTCCTGAATTTAGACAAAGCAAAGGAGAAAGCAAAAGCGTTGGATTTCATCGATCAGCAAGGTAAAGCAACACCAGAAGTTGACCTAGGAGATGGAAATTATGAATGGACTGATGCTAAAGAACTTGTCAGAAAACTAAAAATTGATACTGTTTCATTTAACTTTTCGCTTACATCAAACTATCTTGCTCAATTAACTGTTCTAGGGGCGCAAAACTTGCCGGATGAAGCAACTGCTATTGAAGTAGTAAGCGAATTTTTAAAAAGCATGGAATTACTTTATGAAGATATTGACTTCAAAAAAATAGAGTCGCCATCAAAAGAATCTAGCTATGATATATATCCTAAAGTTTTTACAATAAGAAATGGCGTGCTTGTGCCTACCACAAGTCTTTCTACTGCGAAAGTAGTTAGAGTAGATTTACACCAAAAAGATATTGAATACGACCTTGATACAGGGAGAAAAAATGCGCCAAAAATAAAAATGACGCTTCCAATCAGATACCCAAATCCGCCTTTTTCTACAATGAGCTTTTGGGTTGCTTCAGGCGAAACAAATCCTGAAGTATTTGCAGCTAATTTTATTCACTATGAAATACTTACCAAATCCGAACCGTTGGCAACATATCCATTAAAAAACCCAGAGGTAGCTTTCGAGGAGCTTAAAAATAGCAAAGCATACGTTGCTTCATATTCAGGACTTGAACAACAAATACAAATTAACAAAGTCTATCTTGCATATTATCTTGGGGAACATAAACAATCACATCTCATACCTATATATGTTTTCGAAGGACAAGATGGATTCCTGGCATACGTCTCAGCGATCCGGAATGAGTAATAAAAAATGAAGTTTAGCGTTCTGTATATTTAATTTCTTCATGTCTGACATTTTGAGAAACAAAAGATAGCAAAGCCCTTGTATCTGAGAATCTATCCTGGCTATTCATAACTACGATTATGAATTTATGCCCTTTCTGTATAGCGGAAGTGACAAGAACTTCTCCTGCCCCCTCAGTGGTTCCTGTTTTTATTCCATTCACTCCATTTGTACCCAATAACCTATTTAGGTTAACTAATGAATATTGCTTTGAATTATTTTGATTTGCTATTGATTTTTGAGTTGTTCCGACCACTTCTGATATTTTCTTGTTTTCCATTGCAAATGCTCCCAGGACTGCAAGATCATTAACGGTCGTGAAATTCCCATCATCATCAAGCCCTGTCGGATCAGAGAATAAGGTATTATCCAGATGTAGGCTTTTAGCTTTGTCATTCATTTTCTTAATAAATGCTGTTTTTCCACCCGGATAATTATCAACTATTGCGACAGCAGCATCATTGGCAGAAGGAAGTAGCATCGCAAATAGTAAATCTTCAAAGATTAATTTTTCTCCAACACTCAATCCCATTGTTGATCCTGGAATTCCTCTTGATTTTACGGTCAATACGGAGCGTAGCTCATAAGCTTCAAGCGCAACTAAAGCTGTCATTATTTTGGTGGTTGATGCCATAGAAAATCTAAGGTTGGGATTTTTTGAAAAAACAATTGATCCACTATCAACATCCAGCACAACTGCAGCTTTGGCGGAAAGATATGGAACATAAGCCATGTCAACTACGGGAAAAGGCTGCATTTTTAAACTCTGAGAATTTGTTAACTTATTCAGTTGAATACTTTTTGATAAATGATTGTTAAGATAAAACAAAGTGAAGTAAATAATAATCAAAATAAATGGAATTAAAAAGAACAACAATATTGACTCGCGCTCATTAACTTTTTTGAAAAATGAATATTTACTTGACGATACTTTAGGGGCTGAGACAGCTTTTTCCTTAAGCTTCTTTGGAGTTTCTTTACTTTTTTTGAATAATCTTTTCTTTTTCTTCTGTAATTGAGAATCTTTCATCTACGCGCTCCATATCTCTTGGGAAAAGAGAGGCTTCCCTGACATTTCCTAATTCTAACAGTTTCATCGTGATTCTCTCAAGACCAAAAGAGAATCCGCCTTCAGGAGGCATGGCATATTTGAATGCCTGCATGTACATGCCAAAATTCTCAGGACTGACATCTTTGGCTTTCATAGCTTTTACTAATTGATCATAATTATTAATACGTCTTGCACCGCTTAATATCTCAGCTCCTTTAAATAAAAGGTCATATGACAAGCTATATTCAGGCTCAGCAGGATCTGGGAAGGTATAAAATGCACGCTTTTTAGTCGGATAATGAGTAATTGTTACAAAATCTGACTTATGCGTTTCGACTGCCCACTGACAAATTTCCCGCTCGTCCTCTGGATTTAGATCAAGCTCTTTTGATAAATCACGACCTGTCCGTTTAGTTACGATTTTTTGTGCCTCTCTCATTTTTAATCGTGGAATTTTATGCGGAACTAAAGGTAGCTCAACACCAAAATTTTCCAAAATGTCACTTTGCTTTTCTGAAATTCCTTTTATCATCGATGTTCCGACAAATTCAACTGCGTCTAGCAACTCTTCAAAGCTTTCAATAAAAGCCATTTCTACATCCATCATAACTACTTCTGAGAGGTGCCTTGTAGTTACTGATGGCTCAGCACGATATGCTTTAGTGATTACAAATACCCGTTCAAAAACACTGACCATAATCTGCTTATATAACTGTGGGCTTTGGATCATAAATGCCTCATGTCCGTAATAATCAACCTTAAATACATCCGCCCCTCCTTCAGTTGCACCGGCTGCAATCGTCGGGACAATTACCTCAATACAATCCAGCTTCTTGGCAGCTTTTCTGAATTCCTCAATCAGCGCTGCTTGAACAACAAAGATTTTTTTAACTTTATCGTGCCTTAATGTAAGTGATCTGTGGTCAAGAAGCGTCGGGAGCTCTAAATTCAATTCTTCCCCTCCCATGTCAAAAGGGAGAGTATCTGCCTCTGCCAATATTTCAATATCAGTTGCTTCGAGCTCAACAGTTCCACTTGCAAGCTTTGGATTTATGAGCTTTTCAGGACGCAATTTAATTTTCCCTTTTATGGATACTGCAAATTCGGGGCGAAGCGCAGTAGCCACTTCATAAGCTTTTTCCGAAACTCTGGGATTAAAGATAACCTGAATCAGCCCTGAGCGATCTCTAAGATCTATGAACAATAACTTCCCATGATCACGTCGGGATTGGACGAAACCTTTTATCAATACTTCATTCCCAGCCTCATTTGGAGTATCTTTTGTGAGAGTTCTTTTTAACATTTTACCCTCGTATCATATCATTTTAGGATGACATTTTACAACTCACTTTTTTTGTTCCTTGCCTTTTTGGATAATACATGTTTCCCGCGCATCCTTCTTGCGATTCGCGGATAAATACTACCGGGGTAAAGCCTCTCATAAAGTGAAGGCTGCGTAGGATGTTTATCGCTTCGGCTTAATATCCGTTCTCCTTTGTAAGTTCCATCGTAATCATCATTCAGCTTCTCCGCAAAACCCCAATAATTTGCTTTTGACAATTTTCTAACAGGGTCTGACTTGCTTGACTCAAATGGATATATACATACTTCCAGAACCTGACTTTTCCCTCCTGCATTTTCCATACGAAGTATAAATTTTTCACGGATTATCGCATCACCTTTTGATCCTGCTCTTTTCCCTCCCTTATCCCCAACATCATAAACTGTATCTGCATCCATTCCGTTCCAATATCTTTGTGCTTCGTCAATCACTCCTCTTTTGTGCGTTTCCTCAACAATAGATACATTCCATCCTGACTCTGCCATTTCCTCCCTTACATGAGTAATTAGTCCATCTCTGAATGCTTCAGCTATTCTTAATCTTTCGTTAAAAGGGTCCCGGCTTCCTTTAAAATTATCATCTGCAAGGACAAAGTTTATGCTAAATATATCACGTACGTGTGGATCAAGAAATCTCTTCCTAGCGATTGATTCAACAGTTTTCTTTGGCCTCTCATCAACAATAATATGGAGCTCCCGACCATCAATTAGCATTCCTGTTTTTCTGTGGTACACAGGCTGCTCCCTGCCATTTCCTAAATCAAGATATTCCGTCATAGGCGGGAACTGAAAAAAAGAATCAAGCGAACCCTGAAAAAGGCTGATATCCGCTTCTCTTCGAAGCTTGGCGGCCTCTACTTCTGTGATAAAAACAGCGAAATCCCTTATTGCTTCAACACGCAATCTCTGCAAGATACTTTGACTCTCATCACCAATTTGTCTGTTTGGATGCATACCCAGGGCATAAATCATTTTTGTAAAAAGCAGCGAATTGGAAATTTCATTCATAGGCCGATGCTCCTGAAACATATCGACTTCTACATTGCGTGTTTCGTTCGTAATGTAATCATGCCAATTTTCAACAGCCTGCAAGGCACTTTCAACATCTTCAATTATTATTTTACCATTGCTGCTGCTTGTTATTCCTTCAATTGTTACCTCATTTGCTTTATTGATCAATGCAACACGCTCACCAAGAGGTAGCTCCAAAAACTGCGGCCAAACACTCCTCAACTCCTCTTCGCGACACCCACCACGAGATATTATTGCCTCAGGCTCAGGGTCCTGAAATCTGGAAATAATGACTTCCGCTCCCTTTGAAAATCCATTTGTCAGTAGCTGTACTGCGCGCCTGCCCTCTTTATTGGGAATAGAATACAAGAGATCTGATAATTCTTCTGCAGGAAGCTCAGTTGCTAGATATGGAGGTATCTTCAGCAAACCATCCAGCTGATGCGGACCAGTATCTAGCTCATTTCTTTTTTCATCACCCAGTGCAAGACGCATCTGCGCACCGACAAATCCCCTTGCCACTTCCTCAGGCGTACAGAATGATAAATCCTTAACATCCGGCTCCCTCTTCATACGCCTGACTAAATTAATTTGCAAAAGTGTTGCTTGTCTGAGTTGCTGGTCAAATGTATTTACATCTTTAATCACTTTGCCCAGAGCTTTTTTTCTTTGAATATTATTTTCTTCGTCAATATCAACTGTCATATCTTCTATTGCAAAATGACCTGCTGCCCGCAAGGGTCTCCCATCTTTTTTCAGAAAACCATTTTCAATAAGTTCCTCAAACTCCCGGGGGGAAAAATGCAGTACTCCTCCGATTTTATCCTCTGATTTATGTCCGCTTTCTGATTCCCTTGATTCATGAGGAAATATGGATCTGGATTGCACAGGCAGAACAAACAGACTTAATTCTCTTATGGCTGGTTCTCCTAAAATTCTAAATTGATATGGATAATCTTCACCATTCTCAATGTCTTGTTGCCATCTTAATTTGGTTAAATTTTCTGCCATGGATGTTGCTGTTACCTCCTCACCCACTTCTCTTAAAGCTCCTTTTATCTTGTCTTCTGTTTTGGGATCCCATGCTCCTCCCACAGCCATAACCTGTCCGGCACTGAGAATACTCTCTTCGCTTTTTTGAATAAGCATTACCTCAGTAAAAGGGATGTTTTTTACAGGAATACCACTCCTTAGGAGTCCTAATATTTCTGGTACTGGAATTGGGGCAACCAGCACAGCACGTGCAATCCTTACTGGCTCTTTATCAGCTTGTGTATCAATGCTCCTTGGCGCCTCGATTGACATGCCTGCATTTTATCACAGATCATATAAAATTACAATACTATAGGTTTGGTAACTATTTTCATTAATTTTTTTGCTAAAAGAGTTTATGAAGCATAAGCATCTGAATACCAAGCGGGGTCTTTATGACCCCGCTTTTTTCTTAGGAGTACTCCTAAACTTAAGCTTTTGCAGTTCCTGCTTTGGTTCCAAATCCAAAGTAAAGATATGCTGCTGCTATTGCTAAATGGAGGAAATTATCTGCTCCATTTACTGGAATAAGTCCCAATAGTCCATTTCCGGTTGTAAAACCGAGAACTGTTACTAGTGCATAAACTACTCCAAAAACCTTGAAATAAGTTCGTGCTGCTGATTCACTGCTCTTTGAAGCAAAAATCGCTAGTGCACCTGTTAAGATATGGACGATATTGTGGAATGGATCAACTAGAAAAATTCCGAGAACTTTCCCATCTGGTACCAATGGAGGTACGAATCCAACTAATCCTACGACTAGGATCACAACACCGACCCACAAAGCTGTAGATCTAACGTTCATAATATATCACCTCCTTCCATATTTATATTTAACTAAGTTAAATATACTCTGTCAATAACTTATAATAGTTGTACTAAATGATTGATAAATAATTCATTCCGTTACATCTACTGTTCCTTTCATGTAAGGGTGTGGTTTGCAGAAATAATTAAAAACCCCAACGTCATTAAAAGTATAAGAATATTTTTTCCCTTTTCCAAAATACTCACTATCAGGACCTATTGTGCTACCTTCTGCCTTGGTGACTGTATGGGGAACCAAATCGGAGTTCTCCCATGTTACTGTAGTTCCTTTTTTAACTTTTATCTGCTTCGGAGAAAATGCATAATTTTTTATAGATACTGAATTTGTGCTGACAACTTCTGAAGAATTTTTTGAATCAGAACTCATGCCGTTCATGCTTCTTTGCTGAGGCTTAGAAATTACAATTAGCCCTGCGACTGCTACGACTACTAAAAGAATAATTATTTTTTTATTCATGAGTCTTTTTTACTAGGGTAATGTCTCGCATACTATTCCATCATGATCTGATCCATCTAATTTGTCAATATTGTTGTTTTCATTTCCTCCTTTTGAAATGAAATACTCCTGCGCTTCCATATGAGTTAGGAAATCAGAGCAATCCTTGTCATCTGGAGAATTTTTCGCTGCAGGTTGCCGAGTGTTATCTGTTGTAAAACCACATGTTCCCCATAAGCCTTTATCATTGTACCTCGCATCATCTTCTGCTGCATCCAAGTCTTCTTGATACTTAATATCCGGTGGATAGGCAGATGAATTGGCAAACCCTTCCTCAACTAAATATTTGTTAACAAATATATCACCCAAGTACACATACCTTAATAACCTACCATATTTGTCTGTCTCGGAAATATCTTTCTCAAGTTGAACTATTTGATTTTCAACAAGCGACCTATTGATATCACTCGCCTCTTTCCCAAAACATTCAACAGATCTCCTTGGATCAACAGATTCGGGAGTATCAATACCTATATACCTAACAGTTTTTTTATTTCCAAACCCAAAATCTACCTCAATTGTGTCACCATCTCTTATCCCAATTACCCTAGCGCTAATCCTATTGGGATGCTGCTCGACAATTTTTTCTCCTAAAATATCTTCTGCTTCTGTGGGCTCAGCTTCTGTGATTTCATCAACTTGTGGGTACTCAAATTCTACCTGCTCAGTCGGAATTGGGGAATTTACAGGCGGGAGTGGAACTTTATTGGTAAAGACCTGAATTATTCCAAGCACAGCCAATGACAATAAAAATAATAGTCTTTTATTCAGCCTTGAAAACGAAATCACTTGTATAATTATAACAAAAACCTATTGCTAAAATTTAAAAAATTCGTCTTAATTATTATATGGAAGATAAAATTGAAGAGCTATTTTCAGCCCCATCACTTGCACTCGAAAAAGGCATAGAAGCGACAAAAAGACTTGGAAAAGACACAGCAGAGATAACACAGTTTAACAAGGCACGTGGTTTTTGGTCCAACCTCGGGCCTGGGCTCGTAACAGGTGCTGCAGATGATGATCCATCAGGCATTGCTACATATTCTCAAACAGGCGCCCAATATGGTTTTCAGTTATTATGGCTTTCAATATTTACATTTCCCTTGATGGCAATTGTGCAGGAAATGTGTGCCAGAATCGGACTCGCCACAGGACGGGGACTTGCTGGTAACATACGTATTAATTATTCAAGAAAAGTGCTATATCTATGCGCAGGGTTGTTATTTGTTGCTAATACTCTTAACATCGCTGCCAATATAGGTGCTATGAGTAAAGCAACTCAATTACTTTTTCCAACTTTAAAATTTCCCGTACTTGTAGCTGGATTTACATTCTTCTGCTTGCTTCTTCAAATCTTTACACCTTATGAACGTTATGCAAAATATCTCAAATATTTAGTTCTCGTTCTTTTCTCATATGTCATCACTGCATTCTTTGCAAATATCGATCCGCTTGTGCTTTTCAGACATACTTTCATCCCCTCCTTAGAATTCTCCAAAGACCAGCTACTCATGGTTACGGCTATACTTGGTACAACCATTTCTCCGTACTTATTTTTCTGGCAGACATCTCACGAAGTTGAAGAAGAAATACTTCATGGCAAAACATCAATCAGGTTAAGAACTGGAACAACTCCTCAGGAAGTTCAAAAAATGAGAGTAGATGTGTGGACAGGTATGTTTGTTTCCAACGCGATTATGTACTTTATTATTGCAACATGCGCAGCTGTTCTTTTTACAAACGGAATTAATAATATAACTTCTGCCTCAGACGCTGCTGAAGCGCTAAGGCCCTTAGCTGGGGATTATGCTTTTTTACTCTTTGCCCTCGGCATTATAGGGATGGGACTACTTTCAGTTCCAGTCTTGGCAGGATCTGCTGCATATACAATTGCGGAAAGTTTTAAATGGAAATCAGGGCTCTACCGCAAACTTTCGCAAGCTCATGCATTCTATGGGGTAATTATCATCTCGATGATAATCGCGATGGACATCAATTTTCTTGGATTTGACCCGATAAAACTTTTGATAAATTCTGCAATTGCCAACGGATTGGTTGCTCCTGTTGTATTATTTCTAGTTGTTCAAATGTCCAGCAACAAAAAAGTCGTAAAAGACAGAGTAAATCACCCGGTAACTGCAGCTTTAGGTTGGTTTATAACAGCAATTATGAGCTTGGCAGGAATTGCAACAATAATATCTCTTCTAATCGGTTGATAAATTATTTATTTAAATTTTACTAATTGACATTATTAATTTAAATCTATATCATTAAATTATTCTTTCGGGGTTTGGGTGTAATTCCCAATCGGTAGTAAATCTTAATTTATTAAGAAACTCTACGAGCCAACAAATTTGGCACGAGTCTGTGAAATTCAGACAGCGACCGTAAAGTCGGGATGAAAGGAAGAATTATGAAAAAATTACTGGCTTTCGGGCCTCTCTTTATTATCCTTGCGTCTCTTTTATGGAGTTTTGACGCACTCCTTAGGGTAAGCCTCTACTCATTACCTCCAGCAATTGTTGTTTTCTATGAACACATTTTTGGTCTAATTATTATGCTCCTGCTTTTCCCTCTATGGATAAAGAACTTAAAGAAGATGACAAAAAAAGATTGGATTGTTATTACTCTTATTGGACTTTTCGCCGGAGCACTTGGGACTATCTTCTATACTGCTGCACTTGGAATGGTGCAATATATTCCTTATTCTGTTGTAGTTTTGCTTCAGCAACTAGAGCCAATTTTTGCAATTTCAATCGCTGCAATTCTCTTAAAAGAGAAAGTTACAAAAAAATTCTTGCTTTGGGCAGGAGTCGCGCTCGTAGCTGCTTATATGATTTCATTCAAAGACCTGCAAGTAAATCTCCAGACTGGACAGGGAACTGCATTAGCTGCTTTGCTTGCCATATCTGCTGCAGCTATGTGGGGGGCTGGAACATCTCTTGGAAGATATGTATTGAAGAATAATTCATTTATCAGTACGACTGCTCTACGCTTTGCGATTGCACCAATCTTTGCCTTGATCATAATTTTTGGACTTGGACAACAGGCTGCGATGACTACTCTTACTCAGCAGCAAATAATCACGCTTATTGGGATAACATTTTCAACAGGTCTCATCGCAATGCTTATCTATTATTACGGCCTGAAAAGAACACCTGCTAGAATCGCAACAATTTGCGAACTAGCATGGCCAGCTAGTGCAATTTTTATAGATTACTTTGTATTCAAAAAAACATTAAGCGCAACACAAATACTCGGAGTAGTCCTGCTACTTTTTGCAATCTACCAAGTTACAAAACCTCTTGTTGCCGGCTCAAAAAAGCTTGTTGAATAATTTCTCTTCCTTGATACAATATATCTCAATGCAGCTCTCAATCAAAACAACAGAGAACAATCAAATTGTTGATATTACTGAAATAGTAAATAAAGAAATTAAAAAACAGAACGCCTCGAATGGTCTATGTAATTTATTTCTAAAACACACTACAGCTGCTCTGACTACCGCTGATCTGGATCCTGGAACAGATCTAGATATGCTTGATGCGTTTGAAGAAATAATTCCAAAGCTAAACTATCGCCATCCACACAATCCCGCACACACTCCAGACCATATTCTATCATCTCTGATCGGGACATCGTTGACATTTCCTATTCTTGATGGAGAATTAGAACTTGGCACATGGCAAAGAGTGATACTTGTTGAATTTGACGGACCACGTGATCGTAAAATAATTTTATCTTTTTTTTAATTCTTGCAATTAAACTAAAACTAATATAAACTTTCATTTGCAAATGCCTGTATCTATTGTAATTGGTTCACAATGGGGAGATGAGGGAAAAGGCAAAATCATTGACTATCTCGCCGCTTCATCAGATTTTGTTGTACGCTTCCACGGCGGAAATAACGCAGGACACACGATAGTTAACAAATTTGGTAAATTCGCCCTTCATCTTATACCCTCTGGCGTATTCTCACCCAAGTCAAAAGCAGTTATCTCAAATGGGACAGTTCTTGATTTGAAAGTATTAATAGGAGAAATCGAAATGCTTGAAAAAGCAGGTTTTAAATTAAAGAACCGATTATTTATTTCCCCCCGTTGCCATATCATATTTCCATATCACAAAATACTTGACAGGCTAAATGAAGAAGCCAAGGGAAAAGCCAAAACAGGAACAACAGGACGAGGTATTGGTCCAGTGCACGCAGATAAAGTAAGCTATCAGGGAATAAGACTTTTCGACTTGCTTGATAAAAAACAGTTCTCAGCAAAACTTGAAGTTCAGTTGAAGATAAAAAATAAAACTCTAAAAGCTTTCGGAGAGAAAGCTCTAACGCAGAAAGAAATTGAGAAAAGTTTTTTTGCAATGAAAGCTAAATTATTCCCATACATAAAAGAGCCTTTCCCTATTCTTCAAAAAGCAATAAAAGATGATAAAAATATTCTGTTAGAAGGCGCTCAAGCAGTATTTCTTGATAACGACTGGGGAACTTATCCATTTGTAACTGCCTCGACAATTGTACCAGGTGGTGCAAATGCTGGAGCAGGAATTCCTGTTAATAAAATAAAAAGGATAATTGGTATTGCAAAAGCATATACAACACGTGTTGGTGCAGGTCCTTTTCCAACTGAGCTATTTGATGAAAATGGAAAACAACTTCAAAAAATTGGCGCTGAAGTAGGAGCAACTACAGGTCGCCCTAGAAGATGCGGTTGGTTTGATGCAGAACTTTTGCGCTTTGCAACACAAATTAATGGATTTACAGAAGTTGCGCTTACCAAAATTGACGTATTAGATAATTTCTCAGAAATTAAAATCTGCACAGGTTATACATTAAATGGCAAGAATGTTAACTACTATGACGGGGATTCTGTCTTTCTGTCAAAAATAAAACCTGTTTATAAAATAATTAAAGGCTGGAATAAATCAACAAGAGGAATTACAAAGTATTCTAATTTACCTACGCTGGCAAAAAAATACATTGACGAAATCGAAAAACAAATAGGTGTAAGTGTAAAATATATCTCAACAGGTCCTGAAAGGTCTGCTATTGTAATTCGTTAATTTGCCTGCTTTATCCACAATTGGTATAATTACCCCTAAATGAGCGGCCATATATTATTGGTTGAAGATGATACCGACATTCAACAATTTTTAAAAGAATTACTGATTGATAATGGTTATGTTGTTGACACTGCATCAAACGGCCATGCTGCATTAGAAAAATTTAAAAATTCAACTCCAGACATAATTATCATGGACTTGGGACTTCCCATAATGTCAGGTGAGGAGAGTGTTAAAAAAATAAAGAAGATTAATAAAAATATTCCTATTATTATACTTAGCGCTCGTGACTCAATGAGTGCTATATCAAAGGGTATAAATCTCGGCGCTGATGAATACATTTCAAAACCCTTTGTTGCGGAAGAACTCCTTGAAAAAATAAAAAATAAAATATCCAAAACCTATTGATTTATTGAAGCTTCACTATTATAATAAGTAAAGATAAAAAGGTCTTGAGAGATCATTGGTTTAACATTTCTCCTTAATTCCCCATTTTAATAAAAATTATGAACTTAAAGATTCCAAAAAATCCGATTTTATTCGGAATATATATATCAAAAATCCACCAAAAATGGGCTATTGCAGCGTTAGCCTGTGTATTTGTTGGCAGTACTCTTGGAGGGAGATTTTTGGTAATTATTCTCAGGAATCTTACTGATTCTGTAGCATCAAATCCAGTAAATATGAGTCAGGTGTGGATGTGGGCAATCGCATACCCTATCTTGCTTTTTGCCTCAGAAACCATTTGGCGAGTGAGTGGATTTATGGGAATGCATTGGTTTATCGGCTTGAGAGCATCGGCCTATGAACATCTCTATCAGCATCTAACGCTTCACAGCAAAGATTATTTCAACAGCCGTTTTGCAGGATCACTTGCAAACAAAATTTCACACGCGGTTGATGGCACTGAGCAATTATTTGAAAGAACACTGTGGACTTTCATCCCGCTTGTAATAGGACTATTCTGGTATGTTATTTTTTCGTGGATCAGTGATTATAGATTGGGTATGATTATTGCAATATGGTCAATATTTTTTCTTGGAATTAACATTTTTTTTTCCAGACATCTACAGCCATATTCTTTCAAATCTGCAAAAACTGCATCTATTCTAAAAGGGAAAGTTGTAGATTCTCTTTCAAATATTTCTCTTGTTCACGAATATGCGTATGTAAAAGGCGAAAAAGATTACATTAAAAAATTTGTTAACATTGATCGCGATGCTGGCTTTAAGCATTGGTGGGTTAGCGAATGGATACTATTTATCAATGGAGTTCTAATATGCATATTTGTTGCTTCTATGATTTTCACATCAATATATTTGTTTCAATATCAAATTGTAAGCATTGGTGTAGTTATCATGATTGTAGCAATTGTTGGAAATATCTCTGATCAGCTTTTGTTCATTGGACAGGAAATGGCAAATGCTAACAAATTATATGGTGAAGCAAAAGAGGGACTTGAGGAAATTCTAAGTGAACATATTATAGTTGACTCTGTTAATGCAGTGGATTTAAAACTTTTAAACGGTGCTATAGATATAAAATCTCTTGATTTTGAATACGAAGAAACAAAAGTCTTTAGTAACTTTTCGCTGCAGATTCCGGCAGGACAAAAAGTAGGATTTGTTGGGAGAAGTGGTGCGGGCAAAACAACATTTGTTTCCTTACTGCTTCGCCACTATGACATACAGTCTGGAGTAATTAAGATTGATGGACAAAATATAAATAACATAAAGCTTGAAAGCCTGCGTCGGGCAATTGCTTTTGTTCCCCAAGACACTAGCCTATTCCACAGAACTATAAAAGAAAATATAAGCTACAGCAATCCAGGAGCAACAGTTGCTGAAATAAAACATGCAGCGGTGGCAGCTCAGGCTGATGAGTTTATTGAAAAAATGCCTAATGGATATGAAACATTAGTAGGTGAGCGAGGAGTAAAATTGTCAGGTGGGCAACGCCAGCGGATAGCGATTGCAAGAGCGTTCCTCAAAAATGCTCCTATTCTGATTCTCGATGAAGCAACAAGTAGTCTGGATAGTCAAAGCGAACAGTCAATTCAAATATCCCTTGAAAAGCTTATGAAAGGAAGGACAGTCATCGCAATTGCTCACAGACTTTCTACGTTGAAAGAGATGGATAGGATTGTCGTTATTGAGAACGGAAAAATCTCAGAAGACGGAGATCCTGAAGAATTACTGAAAAAATCTAACGGAAAATTTAAGAACATGTGGGATCACCAGATCAAGGGATTCATTGTTGATGAATAATATCATTCTTAATTTTTCTGTTATAATAACTTAATGACCAAGGAACAACTACAAGGAGAATTAAAAAAAGCTATGCTTGCAAGAGATGTTGTCAAAACTTCTTCTCTTCGCATGCTTATATCTGCAATTGGCTACTACGAAATACAAAAGGGAGGAGCTGGTTATACTGCAACAGATGAAGATATTCTCGCTGTTGTTCAAAAAGAAGCTAAGAAAATAAAGGATTCAATTGAGCAATTCACAAATGCAGGCCGCAATGAATTGGTTGAAAAAGAAAAAGGAGAATTGGCCATCCTTCAAACTTATCTTCCGGAGGAAATGGGAGAGGAAGAAATCAGAAAACTTGTAACTGAAGCGATCTCTTCAACTGGTGCAAGTACGCCCGCTGACATGGGAAAGGTCATGGGGGCACTTATGCCTTCCACAAAGGGAAAAGCTGATGGTTCATTAGTTAGTAAAATTGTGAAAGAAGAGTTAGGTAAATTACTTAATTAACAAAAATTATTTATTATTTTTTAATTTCCGTTTTCGATCCCATTCCTGCCACAACACTAGTAGAGGCGCTGCATTAAATATAGATGAATATGTTCCGCTTGTTATACCTATTAAAAGCGCAAAAATGAACCACTTGATACTTGCTCCTCCAAAAATTAAAAGAGTAAACAATACCAAAATTGCTGTTAGAGATGTATTAAGAGAACGTACCATTGTCTGAAGTATCGAATCGTTTACAACTTGATCAAATGGTGCTCCAATATTATGCCTAAGATTCTCACGAATTCTATCAAACACAACGATCGTGTCATGAACTGAAAACCCGACAACAGTCAAAATAGCGGTTACAAATAAGCTGTCAACCTCTACGTTAAAGTAATGACCAAGTAAGGAAAATATACCAATTACGACTAGTGCATCATGGATAAGTGCTATAACTGCACAAACTCCAAACCGTATACTTGAAGCTGGCTTCGGCACTGTACGAAATGAATACGCTATATACAAAACTATAAGAAGTGATGCTATCCCCATGGTTTTGAAAGCATTAAGAGTTGTTTCGGCCCCAATGGTCGGACCGATCGTCTCGATTTCTTCCAGCTTAACTTTACCAACAGTTGTAGTGAGTTGTTTTAAGAGTTTTGCATTTTCTTTTTCATCCAGCGTTTTGGTTTTTATTGTTACTCTTTTTTCCGCATCATCGAGTGAGACAATATCTATATTTTCTTTTTGATATGATCTGTTCACTTTTTCGATTAGTTGCTGATTTACTGTACTTGGAAAAAGCAGAGTTGTCCTTGTTCCCCCAGTAAAATCGATCGAGAGCTTAAGACCCCAAAGAAATAACGAAATAATTCCTGGTATTATCACTAAAAATGAAATTAAAAAGTATATATTTTTTCTACCAATTATATTTAACATATGTTAATTTCTATAAAACAATCTTAGAAATGTCCTTGTAACTACAATAGCTGAAAACATAGATACAATAACTCCCAATGCGAGGGTAAACGCAAATCCTCTAATAACAGCTGTTCCGAAATAGTAAAGAATTGAACTCGTAATCAGACTTGATATATTAGAATCTCTTATCGAGGGCCAAGCCCTAGTGAATCCCAAATCAATTGCTTTTTCATGAGAAATCCCACGCCTCATTTCCTCCTTCATTCTTTCAAAGATTAAAATATTGGCATCAACGGCAACACCAATGGACAGTATAAACCCTGCTATACCTGCAAGCGTTAAGGTCACAGGAATAGACCTAAAGAGAGCAATTACGAGCAGCGTGTATACAGCAAGCGCCAGACTAGCTATAAATCCCAACCTACCATACAATACTGACATAAATATAACTATGACGGCAAATCCTATTGCCCCAGCCAGCAAGCTTTTTTGCAAAGAATCTTTTCCCAAAGTTGCCCCTGTAGCTTTCTGTTGAATTATGGAGAGTGAGACGGGCAAAGCACCGGCATTTAATTGGATCTGAAGAGTCTTTGCTGTTTGGGTTGTAAATGCTCCACTTATCACAGCGCTTCCGCCGAAAATAGGCTCGTTGACCCTTGGGGCCTCAACTACTTGATTATCAAGTGCAATTGCAACGATCTTACCTACGTTTCTTTTTGTAATATCAGCAAATTTCTTTGACCCTTTACTTGTAAAAACAAGTCCGACTTGCGGCTTACCAGTACTTCTATCAAAAGTCACGTTTGCCTGCTTCAAGTCTGCCCCCGATAAATCCGTTTGCTTGACATTTGGTCCCAAAAGCTGCGCAACTCCTAAAGGTAACGCAGAGGCAGAAGCAAGCTGAGCGCTATCTGTTGCTATTTCAGCAGACGGGGATGCCTGCGCGGTTCCTTCTTCCCAAAATGATAATTTCGCTGTTTTACCAACCAATTTGGCTGCTTCATTTACATCTGTGATGCCAGGTATCTCAACTATAATTCGATAATCTTTATTTACTTTTGCTGTTTGAATGACAGGCTCTGATACACCGAAGAAGTTTATTCTTTTTTCAATTACGGCTTTCGCGCTGTCAAGCGCGCTTTCCCGTTGATCTTCAGGAACGCCCTTCATATCAGCTTTCAATGTGATACTTGTTCCTCCTTCAAGATCAAGACCCTTACGAAACGCAAACGTGCTTTCTTTACTTCCGGGTATGAACTTATGATTTATTCCTGGGAATTTTGTCTTAAAATTACCTAATTTTACTGTGAATGGCTGTGCAAGATTTATCACAACAGAAACAATTGTGACAAGGAGAACTAAAAATAATAAAAAACGGGGGTGTTTCATGAGGCAAGCATAGCCTCCTCATCCCCAAGGAGCATGACTCTTGAGCCTGAGAGAATTGCACCTAAGAATGGATCATTTCTTGTTTTGCGAAATTTTAATTCTTCTTCAGTCATAACAGTATAATTTATTTCAACTCCCAAACGCGATTCTTCATTTCTAACCAATATAGCAAGTTCAGGTAGAACCACAGTCCCGACTACCATCAAGTCAACATCCTCAGGCGATTCCTTTATTCGTCTTACAAATTTACCTGAAAGCATTGCAAATTTTAATTTTCCAAGCTTAGCTCTGTTCTCTAAAATTTCGTGTCCCAATCCAATTGTCTTTGCTCCTACTCTTAGTATATCAAAATAAAAAGAATAATCTCTAGAGAGAGAATAATATACTCTATTTGCCCGAGGCTCTTTCTTGAGAACTCCTTTTTTTTCAAGCAAAATCAGCTCCCGTCTTACAGCATTAATCTCTTCCTTGATGCGTCTGACGCATTCACGAACATGATACATATCTGTAGGAGATGTGAGAAAAAGGTTTAAGAGTTTAACGCGGGTTTGGGATGTAATAAGATCTTTGAACATAGAGTAATTTTTTATACATTCTAACGCGAATTGCCTAAAAACACAAGGGGTTTATATCGAATTAACTTCTTTGTGTTTTCTTTGTACATAAAAGTGAGCAAAGCTGAAGTGTATCTTTCTCTGCTCCACATGCTGGATCAGGTTCACATTTAAACTCTTCTGTTTGAAATGCAAATCCATTATCACCAAAGTTTGATAATAAAATATCAAGATCTACCTGATCTACCTTTCCATCATCATTCATATCCGAATAATCTTTATTAAAACAAGCACCAGTTGGGGCTCCTGGCAGACAACCTATTAAGGCATTATAATCAATAATGTTGACCTGATTATCCCCATTATCTCCAGGCGCAAGATCACCTGCGCGCATCTGAACAGGGGACGTCTCAATAGTTGCAGAAGAACTCATCTCAAATACCTTATTGCCGGATTTATCTAAAAGCTGTACATCTAGATATGTTTCTTCCTGAAGCACCATTTGATATTTACCTTCCGGAATTGATCCTAAATTAAAATTAGCACTTTTGAAAAAACCTGTCTGCGGATCAAATGTAATCGTGTCTTGTGCGACATAAGTAGCAGATTCAAATGGCCCTTCATTTTTAAATATCTTAATAGAAACTGTTCTAGTTCTATTTTGGGGGTTTGAATTTGGACCTATACCCTGAAACCCAACAGTCATCGTAGCCTTATTTGTCTGAGATACAGGTGGATTTGAAGTACTTTTAGGCACACAGCACCGAACATCATCTGTTTGCTGTGGACAAAGATTGAATGCAACGGTCCCTTTGGTACTGCCATCTGATAAGGTGCATTCTTTTCCCACCTGGTCACTTTTACCATTTTGACATTCACCGCCCTTGCTTGTGCATGCAGCCTCCTGAATAGGACTTAAAACCTGTGCTTCTGATTTTACAGTTTGTTGATCTTTGGAGAGCTTCAAATTCAAAATTGCAGTCACAACAATTCCTAAAGAAAAAAATAAAATTAGCACTATCACTGAGGAGAGCTTTCCCGAAGCTTTCATTTCTTTATGGGGATTTTTCATATAATTTAGTGGTTCTTATTTTACTACGACTACCCCATCAGTTGCTTGTACTTGAAACCAGATTTTGCCTCTGTTGAACTTTATCTCCTTACCGCTACTGTCAGTAAGAGTGGTCCTACCCTCACGATTTGATTTTTTCCATGTACCCTTTATTTCTTTACCATCTATAAATACCGATGCCTTACCAGTACCTCTTGTTCCATATAGCATATGTGCATTCCCTTCGTATCCATCATTTGCGCGTCCCTCTGTCATATACAGTATGACTAAATTCTTAGTAGAAAGCTGTTTTTTTGTATTACGATCAATATGTTCAACCCCACCATTTTTCCGAAGATACAAATTTGCTTTCTTATCATAAACCCAATCTACAAAATAGTTAGAGTTATTCCAGAATTCAATATTTATTAATTTTGTGTTTCCTCTCTTAGCTTCTGGCTCCTCTTCTTTGAATGAATACTTAACGAAGTCTTCATCCCATCTTGCACCTTCTTTATCTTTTTCGGTAAGTTTTCTTTGCTTACCAACATCCCAGAGCTTACTGGTTATAGAATACATCGTGTGTTCTGTAGCGACTGGCCTACCAAGTCTTGTCTCATCTCTCTTAAAAGTAGGAAAACCTATTGAGAATTGATTAAGGTCATTATACTGGCTCCAACCATAATCAATTATCTGACCTAGTGCATCAGCTGGCCCTGAGGTATTTGCACCACCCACGTGGGCATACAGAGGATAAGTACCATATTCTGATATGAAATCCAGGAAATATGTCCTTGCGGACCTGACTGGCCCAACCAGGCCTGCATCATTACAATAATAAACGTTAAGAGTTCGTGTTATTCCTCCTTCAGCAATTGCTTCATAAGTTACATCTGCAGCATCAATACCTGACTGAGGCCTTGAATCTTCGTGATTTTCAATCATCACTCCAAGAGGTCTGTGTTTTTCCCACCAATTCTTTTGATCTCTTGAGTACTTAATGCCATTAAGCGGGCATTCTTCTGTCCTGGGCTTATTCGGATCGAAGGTTATCGCTTCGTAATCGTTATCTACTTTTCCTGCGAGGGGTTTTGACGTGACACCTTCCTCAATAGCTGCATTATTTTTGGTAAAAATAGAATAGGAAATTCCTGTAGACGCAAGATATACTAATAGACCAATGATTATAACTGATTTTTTATTCATGAGTTTTTGCTATTTTCAATGATTTTTTTTCATCTTCTGACAGTTCGTGCTCAGATCCTTTTCCGTTAATTACTCGTTTAGCGTACCATCTGGTACCAGATCTTGAGTATAAAGCTGTAATCACAACACCTGTTTCTTTTGCATTAATTAGAGATAAAATAAAGCTTTGATCACCTCCTGTATCTTTAAATGGATTAAATCGAAGTAAGCCTATTTTTTGGATGTGCAATAAACCATCTCTTTCTATATTATCGCAGCGCTCCTTAAGATAATCAATATGCTTTTTTGTTAATCTTTGTTCTTTTACAATATTAGATAATACCTCATCAAGCGCTTTTTTGTTTACCCCTTCAGTAAATACAGTATATTTTTGATTCATCCGTCTGAGGTATATTGTAAGAAGAGTTACCCAAATTAATAGAATCACTAACCCAACTAGCATCAACGGCATTTGCATTAATTTATATTAGCCTCTTGACAGCCTGGCTGTCAATAGTGTAATCTAGGCTCAATCATGCCTAAAAAGGTAAAAACAAAAAAACAGAAAATACTTGCAGATTTGAGACTAAAAAACAGTCCTCAAATATCAGAAAAGACTGATTTTACAACCTATTCCCTTCCAGCTTTTAATAACACAGACCAAAATAATCCTGTGGCAATGCGTTCCCAAAAAGCTTTTATCAAGCATGTCTCTACGGTCGGTTATACCTATTTACATAAAGATTTAATAAAAACAATTTTACTCACATCATCAATAATTATTGCAGAATTAGTAGCAAGATATTACTTTAAATTTTAATAGAAATTTTTCTAACCCATTTTGAAGGGAGGTGATTATTTATGGCAAGCATGTATTGCGTTAAATGTAGAGCAAAAAAGGAAGTTGATAATCCAGAAAAGGTTACTATGAAAAATGGTAAACCAGCTTTGAAATCAAAATGTCCTGATTGTGGTACAGGAATGTACAAAATCGGCTCAAAATAAGCCAATTCTCCTTGGAGTTTTTCAATATCCTTCAAGGAACATACTAAAACCCCCGCCATCAGGTGGGGGTTTTATTTTCTACTACTTCTGATTTTCAACATATGGAATTAGTTTGAAAACTTTAACAACTGATACGTCCCACGTGCCTACAACTTGAGCTCTACCAAATCCTGCAATGTCAAAAAGAGGATGCCCCAGAGGATTACAGTCTGTTTGCTCACAAACAACTAATAGCTGCTTTGTTGGAGTTTTTCTTTCAGGATCAAGAATAGGATTTTCAATCTTACTTGGAGAATGTCCCAAAATATCAAAATAGTAACGATACCCGTGATCCGAGTTGCCCGCTGCAATAAGCGCAAAATTATAGGGCTTATTGTCTGTTTTAGATATAACAAATTCTGTAATTATTTTTATCTGATCCTTTTGCTTATTAGGCTGAAACTTAAATGGTTGATAATTTAGATTATAAAAAAATATAAAAATGAAGATTGTGACAGCTAAAACTTTTCCAATCTGAGCAGGCTTTTTGAGCTGATAGAGACTATATATAAAATATGCAGTAAGTAAAAAAGGGAGCGGAAATAAGAACTCAAAATTATAATCATTAATAGGTTTTTTATAAAATCCAAAAAGTATTACACCAAACCCCAACCACATTCCAAAAAGCACAGCAATTAGTCTGTTTTTAAACTTCATAAGCAGATATATTGACGCTAAAGCAATAATAACTATAATAATCTGCCATAAAACTAAAATATTTTTATCAAAAAACGGTACTCTATCAGGAGATGGAAAATACCATATAGTCCTTGCAAAAACTCTAAAAAAAACATCCAGAACTATTTCAATAAATGATTTATTTGTGATATCAGTGGCGCCTGGGCTACCATGTAAGATTAAATTCACCACTGTACGAGTGTTGGGAAAACCATGATGTATTTCAAAAGCTAAAAAAGGAGATAGTCCTAAGACAAATCCCACAAATGTAAATGCATACTGTTTTATAAGCAAACTCACTTCTTTTCTTTTCAAAAAATAATAACTAAATAATATGAATGAAATTATAATAATCCCAACGAAAAGTTCAATATAATGCAGTTGCAAAGCAATCCCATACAGAAATCCAACTGTTAAAAAATATTTCCATGACTTGTTCTGTACCGCTTGATAAAGCAAATAAAGAATTAGCAGTGTAAAAAAAGGCATAGGATTTGGATTCCATGAAGATCGCGAATATATTATGACCAGTGGTGACACAGCGTACAATGCAGCCGCAATTACACCAACAGTAGAGTTAAAGACTTTCTTACCCACATAGAAAACCATAAATACTGTTGCTATTCCGAGTAATGCTATCATTACGGCAGGGCCAACAGGATCAAGATTTGATAAATATAAAAACGGCGCCATCATATAATAATAAATAGGTCCTGTATAGAAATCTCCGGCACTGGATCTAGGACCTAAAAATGTTAAATTTCCGGCCAAAATATCTTTCACTACTAACACATCTCTTCCTTCATCACCCAGAAAAGTCATGTAATCAGAAATTTTATATAGCCTGAGGAATGCAGCAAATAGAAGGATAATAGCTAATAATATATTTGAAATTTTTTTCTTTGTAAATTTCATATTATGTATTATTTCTTTAGCTTCTGTGTTTTCCAAATTATTTTATTATAGACAAAATAATTAAGTGGTATTACAAGGAAAATAATAGTCGGGAATAAAATAATTTTTGCAGTATGAGTTGATTGTCCAAAAATATTTAAATTTTCCCCTAGTCTATTAACAGCAATATATGTGACAGCTCCCTGAATTCCAATTGAACCTAAAGAGGCTAAATTAAATTTAATGAGTCTCTGCAGGAACCCTCCATGCTCTTTAATTGAGGTTGTATCTTTAAAAGTCCATATATTATTTAGAAAAAAGTTGGATAGTATAGCCGCTTCCCCACCGATCATCGAAGCGATAAATTGCTCAGATCCAGCACGTATAAAAAGATCAATCATCAACAACTGAACAATAAATCCAGTTCCTCCTACTATTAAAAATTTAATAAATCTCGCAGAATCCCTTATTCTTAATCTTATTACCACATACAGTGAATCAAATAGATCTTTTCTAGTTATCTTACTGGATCCCTCTTTCCTTTCATAAAAAATTATCGGAACTTCTATGACTTTAGCTTTTTGATTCATTACATCACGAAGAATATGAAGCTTATATGCATAATACTTTGAATACAAATGGTCAAGGTCAACATTTTTTAAAAAAGAACTTTTTGTCAACTTATATCCTGAGGTCATATCATGAACATTAAAAGTAAGAAGTATTATTTGAGCGAACAACCCACCTAATCTGCTTATTAACTTACGATGAAATCCCCATTCGGGAGGAATTGCCCCACCAGGCACATATCTACTCCCTATTACAAGATCTGCACCATGATCCATAGCTTTTATTAGACGGGGTATATCTTTGGGGTCATGTTGAAAATCAGCATCAAATTCCATTACAGCATCTGCTTTCATTTTATCCATTGCATACTTCATCCCTCTTGCATAAGCAGCTCCCAAACCTTTCTTTTCTCCTTTCAAAAGAGCTACATTTTTGAATTTCTTCATTAATTTCTCAACTTCTGCTGCTGTCCCATCTGGTGAGTTATCATCAACGATAAGTAGCTGCATATTATGATTTTTTACTTGAGGAAAGATTTCCTCGATCAAAAGAGGAATCAATTTTTCTATATTTACTATTTCGTTATATGTGGGTGAAATAACTACAATATTCATATGTTTCTAAAATATTCAATTGTTTTTTTTAGACCTTCTTCCAAGCTGGTCTTTGCCTCCCAACCCAGTATGCTTTTTGCTTTTGCTAAATTAGGCTTGCGGGTTGTAGGATCATCCTCAGGAAGTTCTTCAAAAACTATTTCACTATTGCTTCCCGTCATTTCTTTAACTAATGCAGCTATATCAGAAATATTCCTCTCATCATCATTTCCCAAATTAATAACTTCTCCTTTGGCTTTATCTGATACCATCATCTTCACCAACCCTTCGACCATATCATCAACATAACAGAAGCTTCTTGTCTGATCTCCATTTCCAAAAATAGTTAATGGATCATTCTTAATTGCCTGATTTATAAAAGCAGACACTACCCGCCCATCATCTTTTTGCATTTGTGGACCATATGTATTGAATATTCTGACAATTCTTACGTCTACATCAAATTTTCTTTTAAATCCAAAACTCATCGCTTCACCAAATCTTTTTCCCTCATCATAAACTGAGCGTATACCATTTGGATTTACATTTCCAAAATATGTCTCAGGTTGGGGGCTAACAGCAGGATTGCCATAAACTTCACTAGTCGATGCGAAAAGAAAACGCGCATTTTTTTCTTTTGCCAAATTTAATAAATTGTATGTTCCAACCGAATTTGCCAATAACGTCTCGATAGGGAAATTAATGTAACTTCTAAGGGATTTCTTATTTGGGCTTGCAGGAGAAGCAAGATGATAAATATAATTTATTTCTCCCAACTCTGCTATTGGGTTTGTAATGTCATATTCGAAATACTTAAAATTCGGGTTATCCAACAATCTAACAATGTTGTCCTTACTTCCAGTAATAAGATTATCAAAACAATAAACAACATTCCCTTCATCAATTAGCCTTTTACACAAATGTGAACCAATAAATCCAGCACCTCCCGCAACCAGTATTTTCAACATGCCTCTATGTTACTAAAATTAAGTTGGTTTGGGAATAGTGTGGAATTATTTAAGAAGTTTTTCGCGCTCCAAATCTGCTTTTACCATCATCGCAACTAATGCCTTAAACGAAGTTTTGGGTTTCCATTTGAGTTCTTTTTGCGCTTTGCTTGAGTCCCCGATCAGATAATCTACTTCTGCAGGACGTAGATGTTTTGGGTGATTTGATACAACATATTTTTCCCAATCATCAATTCCTACTGTCTTAAATGCAAGCTCAACAAATTCTTGTACGCTATGACTCTCACCTGTCCCTATGACATAATCCTCAGGGGCTTTCTGTTGAAGCATCAAATACATCGCTTCCACATAATCTCCTGCAAATCCCCAGTCTCTTTTTGGTCTAAGATCTCCTAATTCCAGCTTTTTTTGCTTTCCCAGACTAATTCTGGCTGCAGCATTTGAGATCTTACGTGTTACAAATTCAATTCCACGCCTAGGGGACTCATGATTGAAAAGAATTCCGCTGCACGCGAACATATCATAACTTTCCCGGTAATTCAGAGTTATGTAGTGTCCATATACTTTTGCTACACCATATGGACTTCTTGGGTAAAACCTAGTTGTTTCCTTCTGGGGTGTTTCCGTCACTTTTCCGAACATCTCACTACTTGAGGCCTGATAAAATTTAATCTTTTTATTTACTGATCTTATTGCTTCAAGAACGCGGGTCACACCAATTCCTGTGAATTCTCCTGTCAGAACCGGCTGATCAAAAGATGTCTTCACAAATGACTGAGCTGCCAAGTTGTACACTTCATCCGGCTCAGATTCCATAAGAGCCTGCATCATGGAACTTTGATCAAGGAGATCAGCTGATAATAATTCAACTTTTTCCTGGATATGTCCGATATTTTCAATATTTGGAGTGCTCAGACGCCTAACAGTTCCGAATACCTTATAACCCTTGGATAGCAAGAGCTCAGCTAGATATGAACCGTCTTGTCCTGTAATTCCAGTAATTAATGCTCTTTTCATAAAGTAAGTATAAAGGAAAAAGTATCAGGTATAAAGGGGGTCCTTAATACTTTATACTAACCCCTTAATACTCAGTTATTTTAAACTACTGACCTCCAATAGTCCAGTGTATCTTGCAGGGTTTTTTCAATAGATATTTTTGGTGTCCATCCTGTTAGCTTTTTCAGCTTTGAATAATCGCAATACACATCGGGCACACTCACTGGGCGAAGCTTTGAGGGATCTTCCTGGATTTCAATTTTTTTATCTGTTAGGGAAAGCAAAATATCCAACAATTCTCTCATACTGCGTGAGATTCCTGAACCGATGTTATAAGTTTCACCAGTTAGCCCATCGTCCATAAGTCGCGAGTAACCAATCACAATATCCCTTACATCTGAAAAATCTCTTTTCGCGCTCAGGCTTCCTACCATTAATAACGGCTCCTGTTGTCCCTTTTCAATTTGTGCAATTTGCTTTGCAAAAGCAGGTATAGCAAAAGATGTTGTCTGAAATGGACCGGTATGGTTGAACGCTCTCACACTGATAGTTTTGAGTTGATATGATAGATTGTATTGAAGGGCCAGGTAGTCCTGTGCGATCTTTGAAACAGCGTAAGGATTTACGGGACGAAGCTTTACGTCTTCATTTAGCGGTAGATCAGAGGGATCCACTTGCCCATATACTTCGCCCGATGAAACCACAAGTGTCCTGGTGTCAATAAGATCTGAGTCTTTGACGGCGTTTAAAATATTCATCTGAATCTCAACATTTGAAAGTACAACCTTTGTAGAATTTGCATAACTGTCCCCGGCTGATGAAAAAGCGGCTAAATGATAAATAAAATCAGGCTTTATTTTTTCAATCAACTTAGCAACTTCTTCTGACTCCAGTAAGTCAATCTTTTCAAGATTAATATTATTATTTGATGACCCTGAATCTGATAATGAAGTACCGAAAATTTCGAATTCATTTTTTGAGGATAGATAAGCTGTCAGATGCTGGCCGACAAATCCGGTTGCACCGGTTATCAATACTTTTTTCATCTCCCAACTCCCATATATTTAAATCCCAAGTCACGCATTTTTTCAGGACTAAATATATTTCTACCATCAATAATAACGTGATTTTTCATCAATGATTTTATCTTCTCCATATCCAGACTTTTAAATTCATTCCACTCAGTTATTATCACGAGTAATGAAACATCTTTGACAGCGTCATAAGGATCGTTAAAATAATTAATTTTATCTCCAAATACTCCTTTTATCTTATCCATTGCTTTTGGATCATAGACATTTATATTGTATCCTTTTTCAAGCAAATCTTTAATTATATATATGCTCGGTGCCTCTCTTATGTCATCAGTTTTTGGTTTAAAACTTAACCCTAACATCGCAATATTTTTATCAGCCGAATTATCTACAATTTTATTTATTACATTATGCCTCATATTTAAATTTGTCTTTTCAACTCCATCCAGAAGATGCGTATCAATTCCAAGTGACTTACCGATTTGAATAAGGGCTTTAACGTCTTTTGGAAAACATGAACCACCATACCCCACTCCTGGATTCATAAAAACCCTCCCTATTCTTTTATCAATTCCTACTGCATCAAGAACCGATTCGACATTTGCTCCTGTTTTTTCACTATAAAGAGCAATTAAATTGGCAAAAGATATTTTGGTTGCCAGCATTGCGTTTGCTGTGTATTTTATAAGCTCAGCAGATGCAAGATCAGTTATGATATTTTCTGCATCGATTGGTTTATGCAATTCAATCATCATGTCAATTGCTTTTTGAGAATCAGATCCTATCACAACTCTATCCGGATGAAATGTGTTCTGTATTGCTGTTCCTTGAGCTAAAAATTCCGGACAAGAGGCAATTGCAAATTCTGCTCCCTCAGGTTTTACTTTTTTAATTATTTCCTCTATCTTTTTATTTGTTCCAATAGTCACTGTGCTTTTGCAAGACACTACAGTAAACCCTTTTTTCAAATTTTTGCCTATTTTTTCTGCAACTTCAAATACTGTTGAGAGATCAGCAGCTCCTGATTCCTGAGGGGGTGTCCCGACAGCAATAAAAACAACGTGTGATTCTCCGACTGCGTCTTTATAATCAAGTGTGAAGTGAAGCCTATCTGCTTTAAGATTTTTATCAACAAGCTCTCTTAATTCTGGCTCATAGAATAACGGATCTCCGGTTTTTAGTTTCTCAATCTTTTCAGGAGTCCTCCCAATAACCCAAACTTTATTCCCAAAATCCGCAAAAACACATGCTGTAACAAGCCCTACATACCCATGTCCGATAAATGTAATTGTCATAATATTATATCTAGTCCCTCCTCAAAGGATTTCATTTGAATTCCAAGTTTTCTTATTTTATCATTATTCATGCTGACATTAAAAGGCCTTGGGGCGCGGCCGACAAAATATTCTGCTCTTGTAGTCTTGCTTATCAAAGACTTATCCAGACCAAACTTTTCAGCGATCAGAACTGATAAGTCATATGGAGTAAGGCTTTGACTACCAGTCACATGAAAAATTCCCTTTTGATCTGTTTCAATTAATTTATCAAGTGCGTAAGCTATATCATCGATAAATGTGGGCGTCATTATATGGTCGGTTATAGCTGCGATTGGTTTTTGCTCAGTTAGCCTGGTTTTAATCGCACGCACCAAATCAACCTTTAGGTCAAACTCTTTTCTATAGGGATAAGCTATACGGGCAATTATATATGGCAAACCGGAATTTCGGATAAGCTCTTCCCCTTGAAATTTGGTCTCTGCATACCAATTTATCGGATTTGGGATATCTGTTTCTGCATATTTATACTCTGCGCTTGCAGTACCATCAAACACAAAATCTGTTGATATGTAAACAATTTTTTTATTAGTTGGCCGACATGCATCTACAATATTTTTTACGCCCCCGACGTTTATTCTCCATGCATCCCCTTCTTCTCCCAAATCCTTATCTTTTTCACAGCCATCAACATCAGCTTTTGCCGCAAGAAGAATTACTATCCCATGTTCCGTATCGTTCTTAATTTGATCTAGGCTTTCCGGATTTGTGATATCAACACCTGTTGTGAGGCTCAAATCTTTAAATTCATGGGACGTGCTAAGCAATTCAGAAATCCGTGAACCAACAAGCCCAGATCCACCTATTGTAAATATTTTCATGAAGAAGATGCTGCCTCTCTTCTCCATCTATCCAAAAGGAGTAATGATGCGATATTTGATGAAACTTTTATCTCGTATTTATCAATTTTCTTAAGAGCTTCCTCAAAAGGCAACTTTACTATTTCTATATCTTCATCCTCGTCAAGACTTTGTTTTCCTTCTGTCAGATCAGTTGCATAAAAAATATGTACAACAGCATTCATATTTGCAGATACATAAAATGTACTGAGTTGTTTCCATGTTTTTGCAGTCAAACCTGTTTCCTCATGCAATTCTTTTTTTGCGGCTATGAGTGGTGTTTCACCAACCTCCATATGCCCTGCTACTACCTCAAGTAGCCTTTCCTGCATCGAGTCTCTGAATTGAGAAACTAAATATATTTCATCTTTTGCATTAACAGGAAGAATAATTACGGTTGGAGTACGCGATAAAATATCTTTAGTAAATTTTTTTCCATTCCTCTCAATAGTCACCTTATCTATCTCAAAATATTTAGATTTAAAAGCTGACTGAGATGATATTATTTTTGATTTATTTACCGTATTGTTCTTCATAATATTTTTTATATTCACCTGTTTTTATACGTGTCCACCATTCTCTATTTTCCTTATACCAATTAACTGTTTTTTCAAGATACTCATCAAAACTAAAGAGAGGCTCCCATCCTAATTCATTTTTAATCTTGGACCAATCAACATCATACTTTCTGTCATGTCCAGGCCTGTCTTTCACAAATTCAATATAGCTTTCATCTTTTCCCAAAAGTTTTATTAGTTTTTTTGCAATTTCTATATTTGGATATAACTCTGTCATGCCTCCAACTAAATACGTCTCACCTATTTTTCCTTTTGAGAGAACCATGTCTATCGCCCTAGCATGATCATCGACATATAACCAATCACGAACATATAGCCCATCACCATATATTGGAATTTTTTTATCCTCAAGTAAATTTGTAATCGCAAGCGGAATTAATTTTTCAGGGAACATATATGGACCAAAATTATTTGAGCAATTGGTTATAGTGATAGGCAAACCATAAGTAATGTTATACGCTCTAACCAAATGATCAGAGCCTGCTTTACTGGCAGAGTATGGACTTCGTGGATTATATGGTGTACTCTCACTGAATTTACTTTTATCATCAAGATCCAGACTCCCATATACTTCATCAGTTGAGACGTGGTGAAACTTTTTCACATTATTTTTAAGGGCGGCATCAAGAAGTACTTGGGTACCGATAACGTTTGTCATCGCAAATACAGCGGGACCACTTATAGATCTGTCAACGTGAGTCTCAGCAGCAAAATGTACAACGATATCGACCCCGTCCATCGCCTTATTTACGGACTCTACATCACAAATATCTCCGTGCACAAAGCTATAATTGGGATTATTCTCAACATCTTTGAGGTTCTCAAGATTTCCAGCATATGTAAGCTTATCAAAATTTACAATCTGGTCTTCAGGATGATTTTTCATCCAATATAGAATAAAATTGGAACCGATAAATCCAGCCCCTCCGGTAACTAGAAGCTTCATAGGCTACTTTACTACTCCTGACTCCAACTCTTCTTTTGTGTATTCGACTTGTTCGTCTTTAAGAGACGGATCATATGCTGGATCTGGATAATTCACGAGCCAAGCTTCTTCTGTGCCGATATTTTCAAGCCCTGTTGCAACATCTTTTGGTATGAACATCCTTGTCGGATTTTCTGAATCAAGAATTGTTTCAGTTGGTATCCAGCTCTGTCCATCATGTTCATATGTTGTTATCTTCATCTTTCCTTTAAGAGCAACGTATCTTGCAGCTCTCACGCGGTGCAGATGAAACCCTTTAAATGCGCCTGGAAATGCAGCTGTAAGATATGCTTCTGTTTTTTCTCCAGTTTCTTTATCTTTGAAAAGTTCGATTAAAAAACCATTTTCCGATCCTGCATGATCAAGTGTTTTTACTTTTTTTACATTTTCTATTTTTACTGTACTCATATTACTAGTCCTCCTTTCCACTTAATTCTTTTTTTGTTTTTTCTGCAATAAAATTATTAACCCGAAGAAGTCCATCAAATGTACCCGCATCCTCCCACCATCCATCTAAGACACTTACTTTCAATTCATTTGTTTTAAGATACTGCATATATAATTCTACAATTTCAAGTTCTCCCCGACCTGATGGTTTAAGATTTTTAGCAAATTCTGAGGCCCTTTTGTCAAATATATAAATTCCAGGAACCGCATAATTGCTTTTTGGCTCAGTTGGCTTCTCAACAACTGATAATACATTTCCATCTGTATCAAACTCCACCACTGCTGATTTTTCAGGATCAGTTACCTCTTTTGCGAAAATATGTCCTCCTCCTTGAAAATTTTGTATTTGTTCTCTGAAGTCATCTTCAAAGATGTTGTCCCCCAAAATCATAGTCACATTATCCTCTCTTATGAAGTCTTCCCCAACGATAAAAGCATCGGCAAGGCCTCTCGGCTCTTCCTGAATTTCATATGTAAATTTTGCGTCAAATTCGCGACCTGAACCTAGTAGGTTTAAAAAGTGTCCGGCATAGTTGGGGGCAACGATTATAAGTATATCTTTTATGCCTCCCTTAAAAAGAGTTTCGATTGGATAGAAAATCATCGGCTTATTATAAACAGGGAGCAACTGTTTTGAAGTAATTTTAGTAAGGGGACGAAGTCTGGTTGCATTCCCTCCTGCAAGTATTATTCCTTTCATCATCATTAAATATGTTTAAAAGCGACTAATGCGCCTGCTAATCCCAAGCATCCCATTAATGCATATTCTAACACAATTTTCTTTGTTAAATCATGATCGAGAAGATGATGAACAACAGAGAATAGAAAATAAAAAATTGTTGTACCCAATATCGCGACTAACTGCAGCTGTTTGTTTCCGGCAGACATAAGAACCAAAATCAGCCCTAAGATCTGAACAATTATAAACGCTGAATAGTAGCCAAGATGCTTTTTAATTTTTGATAAAATCATAATATAACCCCTCTTCCCATAATTATAACAGCTAATGACATTATTATTAAGAATATTATATGATCAAAATTGTGGGCAAATACTCGTGAGATTTTTTTCCTTTCAATATAAATAGCATCGATCGCCAAAATAATTATAAACAGACCAAATATAAATATTGATAAATTAAATGTGCTTGACTTACTGTCTATAAGTGGTTTATTTACAGATGCTGCAACAGCGCTTTGAGATTCGTTTTTAGGAACAGATATCTCATCTTTTATCTCCTCTGTGACAATTGACGGGGCAGGCGCACTCGAAGGTTCAACTACTGCAGCTACCTGATCTGCCTTTGTGTATTTGCTTCCAAACTCCTGAACAACCAAAACTGTCTCTGATCCTGTCAGTGTTCCTGAGGAAATTGCAAAACCTATATCACTATAATTTGGCGAAAGTAAATTCTCGCGGTGCGTCGGGCTTTCCATCCAAGCAGTGGTAACATCTTCAGTGGTATTAAATCCCCGTGCGAGGTTCTCACCAGCATATTGGTATTCATATCCTGCATTTTTAATGAAATACCATGGTGTAGTTCCATCAGGCGCTACGTGTGCCCAGAAATTTTTTTCAAACATATATGCAGCTTTTGACCTTGCGGCACTGGATAGTTCCTGATTTAGAGTGAGTGGCTGTAATCCAGCGGCTTTTCTTTTTTCATTTGTTAAACGTACCAAATCCTCAACAGTAATGCTGTAAGAGACCCCAAGGACAGAAGGATATTCCTGCTGAATCGGAGGAACCACATATAAAATACTTAATATAATCAGTATGAAAGCAGCTAGACTTTGATGATGAAGTATTTTTGGACGATGTCCGTTTGATTCATGTGGGAGAAAAATATGTCGCAGGAAAGTTAACATAAAAATAGTATATCAAACTAATAATATTAAGAATACTCTGGCTCTACTATTTCCCCGACTTCTTTCCCATTAATGGGGATTTTTAACAAAAATCCTAGCGTATTTGCGATGGCAACTCCAACGCGAAGACCGGTAAATGAACCCGGTCCCGGATTTACAGTTATTTCATCAATATTATTTAATGATATTTTGTGCTCCTTTAAGAGTTTTTCAATTAGAGGCAGTACCATTTGATTTTTACGATCAACCGGACTTTTGTGTAAATACTTTTTTTTATCTTTGATCAAACCAACTTCAACCTCTTTATTACTTGAAGTATCGATTATTAAAATATTTTTTGTTTGCTTCATACTTAATACTTAACTCTTAATACTAATTTTTACCGCTCCCTGTCTCAGAATTCTCCATGGGATTTGTGAACAATCAATTACAGTTGATGCTTCTTTTGTTTTACACTCACCCTTTTCAACAAAATCAACTATCTTTTTAAGTTCAGGATTCAAATCATCATAACTATATGGTGTTGGATCTCCTGCGAAGTTAGCTGAAGTACCAACAATAGGAACTCCTACCTCATCTATTAAATCTAATAGTTTTTGATTATTTGGCATTCTTAACCCCAAAGTATTACCTCCTCCACGAACTAAACCCGGAACTTTCTCCGTTTGACATTGCAAAACTATGGTCAGCGCTCCCGGCCAGTAAGGTTTGATTAGCTTTTCAATTACTAAATCAGGAATTTCACTCCAATAATCTTTTGCCATTTCTATTCCTGAAACAAGTACTGGGGTAGCCTTTGTCTCGGGTCTATTTCTGATTTTAAATAACCTAGCAACAGCTTTTTCATCATCCATCCGGCAACCGATCCCAAAAGCAGTATCAGTTGGAAAAATAACAATCCCACCATTTTTAATTATATCCCTAGCTTTATTTCTCATACTTATTTGGAGTATATCAAATATTGCCAAAATTCATAAAATGTGCAATACTTTACCTATTCTGCCATATGGAAAAAAAGGATCAGAAATCAAAAACCCCGATTATGCACAGTTTTAAAGACGGCAAGTCATCTTTTTCGCCTAACAAGGTGCTGATTATATTTGTGATTTTATTCTTACTCGGAGCAGGAACAGGGTATGGACTTAGCAATTCCACAGGTAAAACAGGTAGAAATACTCCCTTAGCATCTAAAGAAGGATCAATAACTAACGGAAAGACATTTGGCTCAGATGATACAAAAACATTTAAAGACACGGCAGAAGGCAAATTAGAAGAAGGAGGAATTGAAGGAGAAGGACAATACCACCTGGTTCGTTCCGAGGATGTAAGCCAACATGTTTACATGACTTCATCAACAGTTGATTTATCTCAATTTATAGGTAAAAAAATAAAAGTCTGGGGCCAAACCCAAACTGCACAAAAAGCGGGATGGCTTATGGATGTCGGCCGCGTAGAAGTAAAATAAAATGATAAAACTTGACAACGTTTCCAAAAAATTTGGTACAGGCACGGCACTTACTGATGTTACTTTTTCAGTAGATAAAGGTGAATTTATATTCTTGGTTGGTCCCTCTGGATCAGGAAAGACTACGCTTTTCAGGCTTTTGACAAAAGAGATGACTCCAACTTCAGGAACTATCCATATTGGGGAGTGGAATATCGGCAATCTTGCAAAAAAACATATACCTCACCTCAGAAAAAGCATTGGTGTTATATTTCAGGATTTAAAGCTATTAAAAGACAGGACCATACTTGAGAATATTCTTTTACCACTTGAGGTGGCTAACGCAGATGAATCAAACTCCAAGAAAAAGATCGACGAAATCCTCGAACAGGTCGGAATTCTTGAGCACAAACACAAATTCCCAATCCAACTTTCAGGAGGAGAGCTCCAAAGAGCTGCAATTGCACGAGCATTAGCTTTTTCTCCTGAGATAATACTTGCTGATGAACCAACAGGAAATCTGGATTCAACTACTTCTTGGGAGATAGTAAAGCTGCTTCAGGATATTAATAAAACAGGCACTACTATTATAATGGCGACTCATAACACGGAGATCGTTAACAGCCTCATGAAACGTGTTGTTGTTCTTGAAAAAGGTCGATTAGTTGATGATCAAAAGAGTAAAGCACCTATTGAGGAAACACAATCATGAAATCAGTAAAAACAAGCTGGAAACAAATCCGTAGAACTCCCTACCAGGCACTCACTGCTGTATTTGTGATGATTCTAACCTTTCTTTCAATTTCAGTATTTTCATTTATTGTTTTTGGCTCATCAATTGTCATAGACTATTTTGAATCCAAGCCCCAAGTTACTGCGTTTTTTAAAGATGAGGCACGACCCGAAGAAATAGCACAACTCCAAACCAATCTCAAACAAACAGGAAAAATCTCAAACACACGTTTTGTGTCCAAAAAAGAAGCTCTGGAAATATATAAAGAGCAAAATAAAAATGACCCTCTACTGCTTGATCTGGTTACAGAAGATATATTACCAGCATCTCTGGAAATATCTACTCAAAAAATTGATGACTTAGCTTCAGTTTCTGACGCTCTGAAGGGTTCGCCTATTGTTGCTGAGGTAATATACCAAAAAGATATTGTCTCGACTCTGAGCAAGTGGACAAATGCAGTAAGGATTATTGGCACTTCAGTTATTATTGTTCTTGCGCTTGTGTCGATATTTATCATGATGATGGTTATTGGATTTAAAGTTTCACAAAAGCGCGACGAAATAGAAATAATGAAACTCCTATCAGCCACCAATTGGTACATTCGTTGGCCTTTTATGCTTGAAGGCATTTTTTATGGCACAGTGGGCACACTTATAGGATGGCTTATTGCCTCTGCTGGCTTACTTTATGCAACGCCTTATCTCCAAACCTTCTTAAAAGGCATCCCACTATTACCCGCCTCTCCTGTTTTTCTGTTAGGGGTTCTTGCATCTGAGTTGATAATTGCGATAGGTCTTGGGGTCATAGCCAGCTACTTTGCAGTGCTCCGGTATTTAAAATAAGGTATAATTATATATACTTCATATGATAAAAAGATTTTCAAAAATACTTATCGTATTAGTACTCATTACTTTTTCCAGTAGCTTTTTTGCAAACGCCCAAACTCCAAGTGTCGCTCCTACATCTCCACCCAACAAATCCTCACAACTTAATGAATTGAGTAACAAGATTAAGGAACTTGAATCCAAAGTCGCTGACCTTAAATCACAGGGAAATACTCTTAAGGCACAAATTGGAGTAATGGATAATCAGGTAAAACTAACTGAATATAGAATTGATTCAACTCAACAACAGATTACTGACCTTACTCTTGATATCGATTCAGCAACTAAAAGAGTTCATAATCTTGAAAGCTCACTTAGTGATGTAAGTAAAGTCCTTATAAATAGAATAGTGACTACGTATGAAGTCGGAGGAATTGAGCCTATTCATGTACTTGCATCATCAAGCGATATATCCGATCTGATAAAAAGAGCAAATTATCTGAAGATCGTTCAGGCGCATGATAAAAAACTAATGTACAACGCACAGCAGGCCAGAAATGATTATGAAAATCAAAAAAATATTTTTGAAGATAAGAAAAAAAAGATAGAAGCACTCAAAGATCAACTTGAAAGTTATACTAAGCAATTAGACATAGACAAAGAAAATAAAGAAAAATTATTAGCTCAAACAAAAGGCAGTGAAGCCAATTATCAGGCACTTCTGTCCGAAACCAAGGCTGAATATGAAGCTATACAAGGAATCGTTTCTGGGCGTGGAAATGAAGGAGCAGTAGGCTCTGTCGCTCAGGGAGATGTAATTGCATCAATAAAGCAAGGCGCGTCATGTAATTCAAGCGGGGCACATCTGCATTTTACAGTTAGCAGAAATGGAAGCACAGAAAATCCGTTTAGCTATCTTAAAAGCGTCGATCACAACAACAATGCAGGAGATCCTTTCAATCCCTCAGGTAGTTGGGATTGGCCTATGAACCCGACTATCCAATTTCACCAGGGATATGGTAATACAGGTTTTGCGTCATCAGGCGCATCTTTCTACAATTTTCATAACGGTATAGATATAAGCGGCTCATCTTTAGTTGTAAAGGCTGTTAAATCTGGAGAAATGTTTCAAGGTAGCTACACCGGCAATGGTGGCTGCAGACTACAGTACGTTAGAGTCCACCACACTGATGATGGATTGGACACATTTTATCTTCACATAAACTACACTCGTTAACATATAACTATTACTATATTGTAATGTGCCATGCTTTTTGCATATTATTGAATAGTGAGAATAAAACTTTCAATTATTATACTATTCGTTATATTCGCTATTCCAATTTCTACAGGTACTGTTTTTGCGGATTTATTCATCAATGAATTTTCCTCTGCTTCATCCAATGATGATTGGATTGAAATATTCAATAGCAGCTCTGATGATATTGATCTTTCAGCATTCAGGATAAGAGATGATACTGAATCAAATAAACTAGATCTCGACGGGACATTGAGCGCCGGGGGATTTAAAGTTTTTTCGTGGAGCAACAAACTTAATAACTCTGGAGATACAATAAAACTTGTGTTAAAAAGCGATGAAAGTATTATTAAAAATCAGGTAGCATATGGTGACAAAGGAAGCGATGTTATAGCCCCTATTGGAATTCAATCTGCTGGGCGTATTTCAAACGGTTCAAATCAATGGATAATCTTTGCCAATTCCTCAAAAGAGACTGGTAATGCAGAATCATCCCCTGCTCCAACCCCTACTTCAACACCCAACCCAATACCTACCAAAACTCCCACACCCACCAAAGCCCCCACCCCGACAAGAGTACCCACCCCAACAAAAACTCCCATTAAAACTGCGTCAGGCTCTATTTACCATAATACGACTACTACTTCTCCCACTGTAAAACCTAACTCAATAAATCCGGCAACAAAATCACCTAAAAAATCAGTCAGCATCAGTGCAGTACCTACATCTATACTTGGAATGAAAACAAAATCTGTCAGTAAAAATGAATTAAAAAATGCAAATAAAAAACTGCTCATTGATAGCGCAAATAAAAATAATTCTACAAATGGTTTAATTTTTGCTATTGCAGGGCTATTAGCCATAAGTTGTGGTATACTTGTCTTCTTCATCAGAAAAAAAAACAAAATGGCATGACAACAACATTCACGACTAAAAGCTATGCAGAAACGCAAAAAATAGGCACTGAATTTTCTAAAAAAGTAAAAAATGGCGGAATCCTGGCGCTCTATGGAAATCTTGGTTCTGGAAAAACTACCTTTACCCAAGGAGTTGCAAAGGGCTTGGGAATAAAACAAAAAATTATCTCACCAACTTTTATAATTGTTAGAAAATATGATACTAACCTTAAATCTTCAGTCCCAAGCCTTAACTATTTCTATCATATAGATCTTTATAGAATTGAGAAAGCAACGGATATCAAGGGACTTGGTTTGGAAGAAATATTAAATGATAAATCAAATATAGTGGCCGTAGAATGGCCTGAGAAAATTGAGAGTTTATTGCCCAAAAATACTATAAAACTTAAATTTAAATATTTGGAGAATGATGAGAGAGAAATCGAAATAACATGAAAATACAAGAAAACATAAGAAATTTTGCCATCATTGCCCATGTGGATCATGGAAAATCTACTTTGTCAGATAGGCTTTTGGAAATCACTCATACCATTGCCAAAGACAAGTTACAGGAGCAATTTCTAGATCAGAATGTGATAAGCAGAAGACGAGGAATCACAATCAAGCTAGCTCCCGTCCGAATGTCCTACGAACTAAGATCTACGAACTACGAACTAAACCTGATAGACACTCCAGGACATGTTGATTTCTCCTATGAGGTTTCCCGTACTCTAGCAGCTTGTGAAGGTGCAGTTTTACTGGTCGATGCATCTCAGGGTATTCAGGCGCAGACTGTAGCGCATTATCAAGTTGCCAAAAAATTGGGTCTTGTTATGATACCTGTTTTAAATAAAATTGATCTCCCCAATGCTCAGACTGATGTAGTAATTAAAGAACTTGTAAAGTTTGGCTTTAAAGAAGAAGAGATCATATCCATATCAGCCAAAACAGGTGAAAATGTAAAAGAGCTTCTTGAAAAGGTCATTCAAATTATTCCCAGTCCTCAGGGAAATGCAGATTCCCCACTTCGTGCACTAATTTTTGATGCCGTTTATGATGAATACAGAGGAGCAATTGCTTATGTACGTGTTATTGACGGACAAGCAAAGAAAGGTGATAAAATCAAATTCTACCAAAATAAATTAGGTACTGACGTAACAGAGGTGGGCATGTTCACACCATTTCTCAAGGAAACAGAAACACTGGGAACTGGTGAGATAGGATATATTGTCGGTGGAATAAAAGACATCAGACAATGCCGCGTTGGGGATACCATAATTGAGTCTGGATCAAATTCTGAGGCTCTTCCTGGCTATACGACTCCCCAACCAATGGTCTTTTTCGGATTATACCCCAAGGACACGAATGATTTTATAGCACTACGCGAATCAATGGGGAAATTAACTCTTAATGACACAGCACTTACTTATACTGAGGAATACTCAGCTTATTTGGGTAGCGGTTATCGAGTTGGATTTTTGGGACTTCTGCATGCTGATATTGTTAAAGAACGTCTGAAACAGGAGTTTGGCTTAGACCTACTACTGACAATGCCTCAAGTTCTTTATGATAAGAGAGAAGATGGTGAGATTTATGAACCATATATGAATTTGGTTATCTATACACCGGCAGAATTTGTCGGGAATGTGATGAGTATATCCCAAAAGAAAAAAGGCAATCTTCTCGATATGCAATACCATGATGCTTACGCAGTTCTGACCTATGAGATGCCGTACTCGATGTTCATAAGAGGACTATCAGGAGAAATAAAATCAGGAACTTCAGGATTTGGAAGCATTGACTATGAACTAAGTACATATAAGAAAGCCGATCTTGTAAAGCTGGATATTATGATAAATGGTAATGCAATTGATGTCCTTTCAGAACTTGTCTATAAAGATGAGGCCGTATATGTAGCAAGATACAAAGCTGAAAAATTAAAGGAGTCACTGGAGAGGGCACAATTTCGCCAAATAATCCAGGCGACAATAGATAACAACATAGTTGCCCGTGAAGAAATACCACCATACAGAAAAGATGTACTTGCAAAAATGAGCGGTGGAGATGTTACCAGAAAAAATAAGTTACTTGATAAACAAAAAAAGGGTAAAAAGAAAATGGTCTCAACAGGAAAAGTTCAACTATCACAAGACGCTTTATTCTCGATGATTACTGATGCATAATATATCTATGATAAAAGCAATAATTTTTGACTTTGATGACACATTGGTTAAGACCAAAGAATGTAAGTGGGATGCTCTGAAAGAAACCGGGAAAAGATTTTATAATTTGGAGATTTCCGATGAACACATTAATAAATTCTGGGGACAACCATTTGATGAAATGCTCAGCGGAGTATTAATGAATTGTGATAAGTATGTAAATCTAAAAAATAACTATGAATCCGTTACTCAGGAATTCCCTATGAAGGCTTTTGATGATGCAGTTTCAGTTATTGATAAACTGCTTGAAAAATATAAAATCGGAATTTTATCTTCCAGCTCAAAACTGCTGTTAATGAAAGACATGGCATTGCTGAATTTTCCGGTAGATAAGTTTTTTTATATACAAACATATGAGAATACTCAGGAACATAAGCCACACCCCGAAGTTTTTTCTCCAATCCTCACAGAGCTTAAAACTTTAGGGATTGATAAAAAAGAATTAATTTATGTTGGCAATGCGGTAATTGACCTAGAAGCTGCAAAAAGTGCTGGACTTAAATTTTGCGCTATACTATCTGAGGAAAACGTTGAGGACTTTGAAAATATTAAAAAAATCAAAGACTTGGAAGAAATAAAATTGATTTGCTTTAATTCATATACCGATTTTCAAAATGTCCTCGACTCCGCCTCTCTGGTATAATTACCTCATGAAAAACAATCAAATCTCAACAATTGTAATCGGTGATATTGCTACAGACATTATTGCCTATGGCGTGGATAAAATTTCAGGGGTGGGAGAATCAGAGAGAGGTGAGCTTAAGATTGCTCCCGGTGGAAAAGCAGTTAATATTTCAAGGATGATAGCAGCTCTTAATGAAAGTAAAAATATCGCAATTCTTGGCATAAACTCTAAAGACCCCTATAATTTATGGACACTTCCGTTGAATTCATTAAAAGAATCTGGTATTAATACCAACTACGTGCAACTGGTATCTTTTGAGAAATCCAATAAATTCGCGCACACAACTATTATAGTTGCTGACAAAAACGGAAATCATCAAATATACGGATTGCGAGGCATCAATGATGACTTTTCTCCCTCGGATATAGATCGTGCTGCTCCACTATTTGAGAGTGCTGAGATTAATAATGGAATTGTGGTTGCAACTTTAGTAATGCCTTATAAAACCGTTCTGCATGCCGTAAGAACGGCTAACAAACATAATTTAAAAGTTTTGCTTGAAATGGGTGGAGTGGATGAAAATTTGGATTACACTAAACTTTTTAAAGAAAAAATATTTTTGATAAAACCAAATGAATACGAAGCTAAAAAATTGACGGGAATTGAAGTTAGAGATTTTAATACAGCGAAAAAAGCTGCCAGCACATTGTTGCGAAATAATATTGATAATGTTCTGATTACTCATGGTGAGCACGGTGGGTATCTGTTCAATAAAAGTCTAGGAATTCATTTACCTTCTCCTGCAATTAAAACAAATTCAGCTAAGGATGCTATAGGTTGTGGGGATCAGACTATTGCCGCACTCGCAGCTGCATTAATTAATAATAAAAACGTACTCGAGGCTGCAAAAATTGGCATTCTTGCTGGAACTTTACAATTTGGTAAAAATGGAATCGTACCTATCACAAAAAAAGAATTAGAAAAATATCGCTAATGTTTTGATGAAGCACCAATTGCTTTTTCTACCACTTCCAATCTTTCTTCCTGCTCAACCATTTTCTTGGCAATACCCGTCCGGAGAGCTTTAACTTCTGATTTTATTTCTTCTTTTACTTCTAGTATTTCTGCTCTCAGCTCTTTCTTGATATTTTCACCTGAGGCTTTAATTTCAGTTCTCAGCTCTTTCTTGATATTTTCACCTGAGGCTTTAATTTCAGCTTTTAGATTAGTTTCAGTTGTCTTGGCTCTCGCATCAATTAACCTCGCCATCTGCTGGAGTAATTCATCTGGTTTCATTTGCATAATAAAATAATAATACAGTAATACTTTTTACCAGGCAACCAACAAAATGATTAATTACAAAAACATGAAAAATGAAGCGTAGTTCCGCGTTTCCTTCTTGTCTGGCATAGTTTTGCGACATTATTAAAGGAAGAAGAAGAGGAAGCCACCACCTAGTATTACAGTTATCAACAATGCTCCGATTCCAAAAGCTACCTCAGCGCTGCCCGTTGGCGCAAGACTGACTGGTGGCTCGACTGGTGGAGCTGTTGTAGGTGCGCCAGAAACAGTTACGGTTTGCGTACAACTGCTTGAAGCGCTAACTCCATTTGCATTATCAGTTAGAATTGCAGCTGCTGTGTAGGTTCCAGGAGTATTGTAAGTATAAGAAGTCTGAGCGCTAACTGTTGCAGTACCAACTCCACTAGCAGGGTCTGTTACATCGACGACCTGACCATCACCAAAATTAAATGTAACTTTACTTACCGTTCCATCAGGATCACTACCTGTTGCACCAAAATTTAGAGCCAAAGGCGCAGTTCCCGAAGGTGATTTGTCAACTGTAAGCGCGCTACAGACAGGATTTGTATTCGCAGACGGTGTTGCGCCACCAGATGGAGGCAAAGAGATGGTGGGTACTATTGGAGGAGCTTGAGTGGGTCCTGCTGTAACAGATCTCGTGGGAACAGGTGAACCTGTGGGAATTGGTACGGTAGGCCCAGCAGTTCCACCTATTACGATATTGGCCGGCGTTGATGAAGATAATACATTCTCACTAGCCTGATCATTAAATCCTATCGAGAGAGCCTGAGTACTGACCCCATAACTTACTACCGTTGGTATACCTGGTTCTGTATTGCCAATTGCTTTAAATATTAATGTGGCTGCCCTTGCTTTGGTCTGAATTGCTTTCGTAGGATCAGGACCAACAGAGAGAGTTACAGAAATTTTTCCCGGTGAATAGACGGGCCCTTCCAGAACTGAAGGAAAAACAGCAGCATTAGGTGTAAATGCGCCTGTTTCTGCTGTTGCAATTTTTTCTGGATCATACTGAATTTCAAGCTTTACAAAAGAAACGAGATTGGTACCCGGATCAACGAATATATCAAGCGGTATAGACTCCCCTATTTTTTTCTGTATAGGAGCGCTTGGTGATGATGCAGGGGTAAATGTTAAATTGGTCGCTTTCTCAGCTCGTGACTGTGTTTGTTGCTGCCTTTGAACTAAATAAATAGTGACAGGTATGCCAATAAGAAGAATTGCGATAAATCCGAACAGAAAAATCTTTCTGCCATTTAGCTTTAAGTGCATAATTTTATCGTATAGTAAGAATCATTAGCGTGTCAAGCATTAAATGCTTTAATTAATAGGTTTATTTTTGCTACAATAGATATATGAAAATACTTGTAACAGGTGGTGCAGGGTATATTGGAAGCTTCATGGTCAATAGACTACTCAAGGAAGATCATGACGTGGTAATAGCAGACAGCCTGGAACGTGGATCAAAATTATTTATTAACGAAAGAGCAACTTTTTTTGAAGGTGATTTACTCAACAAAGAATTCGTTTCAAATCTTTTCACCAACAATAATTTTGAAGCTGTAATGCATTTCGGAGCATATATCTCAGTTGAAGAATCCATGCAAAATCCGGGCCTCTACTTCACAAATAACGTGCAATCGACTGTAAATCTACTTGATGCCATGAAAAAACACAAAATTAAGCACTTTATATTTTCTTCAACAGGTACGGTTTATGGAACTCCTCAAAAATTACCTGTTACAGAAAATCATCCCAAAAATCCTGAGAATCCTTATGCAGAGAGCAAGCTCATGGTAGAAAGAATACTTCACTGGTATTTTCAAGTTGCACAAATTGGCTATGCAGTTCTTAGGTATTTTAATGCAGCAGGAGGTGCACTTGATGGAAGTAGTGGAGAAAATCATAACCCAGAAACACATCTCATCCCAAATGCAATTAAATCCGCAATTGATAATCAGCCATTTAATTTATTTGGTGATGACTATCCGACAAGTGACGGGACTTGTGTACGCGATTATATCCATGTATTAGATTTGATTGAGGCGCACATCTTAACACTCAAAAAGCTGCAGGAGCAAAACGGTGAATATATATACAATGTAGGAACAGGAAAAGGCTCTACAAATAAAGAGGTTGTTGAGATGGTAAAAAAAGTTTCAGGACAAGACTTTCCGATTAACATAAAACCAAGAAGAGACGGAGATGTTGCAGAGATAGTTGCTGATACCAAATTAATAGAATCTGAGCTTGGGTTTGAAACCAAATATTCGGACCTGGAAATGATAATTAGAACAGCATGGGATTGGCACAGTAAAAATACTTCAAATGAAAAATGAATATTGCAATAGATGTAACTCCCTTAAATGACAACCGACTCCTAAGTCATAAGGTGCGTGGGACAGGGTTTTATATTCAAAACCTTAAAAAATCCCTTCTGGAATTTTTTCCTGAAAATAACTATCAATTTTTCACCAGAGAAGATAAGTTGGAGAAAAATTCTGAAACTGTACATTACCCCTATTTTGAACCTTTTTTCCTTACTCTCCCCTTTTCAAAAAAATTAAAAACAGTAGTTACGGTGCATGACCTAACTCCCCTCGTGTTTCCGGAACATTTCCCATCCGGGATAAAGGGAAAGATCAAATGGCAAATCCAAAAACAAAATCTTTTAAGATCAGACAGAATAATTACAGATTCTGAATCTTCAAAAAAAGATATTACTAAATTCACAGGATATCCCGAAAAAAAAATCGACGTTGTATATCTCGCAGCAGGGGATGAGTTTAGAAAATTTAAAATTGAAGATTTAAGATTAAAGAAGAATGATATTAAATTAAAATATAACCTGCCTGAGAAGTTTGTTTTGTATGTCGGTGATGTTACCTGGAACAAAAATCTCCCAAGACTTATTAAGGCAGTTAGTAAAACTGATATACCTTTGGTGATGGTGGGCAAAGCACTCGCTGAGAAAAACTATGACAGATCCAATCCCTGGAACAGTGATCTACTTTTGACCCAAGAACTAATATCCAAGAACCCAAACATTAAAGTTCTCGGTTTTATACCAACAGATGACTTGGTTTCTATTTATAATTCTGCATCAATTTTTGTCATGCCTTCGCTATACGAAGGGTTTGGATTACCTATTCTAGAAGCAATGCAATCAGGATGCCCAGTGATAACAACAAAAGAAGGGTCACTCGAAGAAGTAGCAGGAAATGCAGCATACTATGTAGATGCAAAAAATACTGATAGCATATCAGATGGAATAAGTGAAGTTTTTGAAAATTCTAAATTACAAAATGAGCTTTCAGCAAAAGGAATTGAGCAGGCAAAAAAATTCAGCTGGAAAAAAACAGCTACCGAGACTATCCGGGCTTATGACAAAGCCCTTAAGGAATAAATGGCTGGATAGTTGGATGGTTTGATCCATATAACCATGTAACAAATTAATCAATGGTAAACTTAATATATTGCCGTTAGAAATTACTTATTTAATTAAGATTACCATCGAAAAAATAACCATTTAGCCATATAGTTATATAACCATTCACGTTATGAAACAAAAAGCAAAGGAAATCATTAAACATCCACTTATATACGGCAGCGGTATTGTCGTCATCGGAGGAATGGCGGCGAATTTTTTTAACTTTCTCTTCAACCTTTTCATGAGTCGCAATTTACCAGTTGAGGACTATGGAACGCTTGCAAGTATCATATCTCTTATAACATTTCCTTCATTAATCGTAAGTGCTGTTACTCCTTTGATTATTAATTTTTCAGGTAATTATTTTGCTCATGGAAAATTAGACATGATTCGAGGATTATACTTGAAAATTTCGAAGTTTTTATTAATTATTGGAATTTTATTTTTCTTTTCTTTTCTGATTAATATTTCAACTATAAGTAAATTCTTTCACATCGAAAATTTATCAATTCTGATAATTACAGACTTTATGATATTACTTGCATTTATAGGTATCGTAAATGTTGCGCTTCTTCAAGCCAAATTGGCATTTACTTTTCAGGTAATTATCAATCTATTAGGCTCAATAGTAAAACTTTTAGTCGGTGCTACTTTTATATTTTTGGGGTATTCTGTATTTGGCGCAGTATCAGCTATTTTTATTTCAGGGATAGTGGTGTATCTTACCAGCTTCATACCGTTAAGATTTCTTTTCAATAAGAAACTGATAGCCAAATCGGTTATCGACACTAAAGAATTATTTGCATACGGAATTCCCTCAGCAATTACACTATTTGGATTAACCTCGTTAATTTCTACAGATTTAATTCTTGTAAAACATTACTTTGATCCCAACAGTGCAGGTATATACGCAGGCATGTCACTTATAGGCAGAGTAATATTTTATATCTCTTACCCTATTGGGAGCGTAATGTTCCCACTGATTGTCAGAAAACACAGCAAAAATGAGGATTTTGGCAACACATTCAAGATTTCTCTTCTTATGGTATTTTTACCATCCGTTGCATTGACATTATTTTACTCTATATTTCCTAAATTCTCTATATTGTTTTTTCTAAAAAAAGAGGAATATTTAGCCGCAGTTCCTTATGTGGGCTTATTTGGAGCATTTATCTCGTTGTATTGCCTGCTTTTTATCATTGCCAATTTCTATCTATCAATCAAAGAAACAAAAATATATATTCCCATTTTGATAGGTGCAATTTTGCAAATTGTATTAATATCTTTTTACCACCAGACTTATTTGGAAATCATTGTAATATCAATCTTAATAACATTTTTACTTGTATTAGGTCTTTTGCTATACTATCCGCATGCCACCCAAAAAAGACTTTAAAATCAATCTTCTTTCACTTGTAGTGCCTTCATTCAAACAAAAAAAAACTATCGTGAAAGATATTAATTCGATGTCAAAGACCTTGAATCAACTCGACACTAAATACGAGATCATAGTTGTGATCGATGGAGACGTAGACAATACTTATCAGGAATTAAAAAAAATAAAAAATAACAAAATTAAAATCATTTCATATCCAAAGAATCAAGGAAAAGGACATGCAGTACGAGTAGGCATGTTGAAGGCAAAAGGAGATATAATTGGCTTTCTTGACGCAGGAATGGATATACACCCAACAGGATTCAAGATGTTATTGAATCATATGGAGTGGTATGATGCCGATATAATAGTAGGATCGAAATTACATCCTGTATCAAAGGTTAATTATCCATTTTATAGAAAAGTACTCTCCTGGGGATACAGACAGGTCACCAAAACATTGTTTGGGTTCAAGGTAAGAGATACACAGGTTGGACTTAAGTTTTTTAAAAGGAAAGTGGTCAAAGACGTATTGCCAAGACTCCTTGTTAAAAAATATGCATTTGATATTGAAATTCTTGCAGTTTCATATCTGTTAGGGTATAAAAAAATTTATGAGGCACCTATTGAAATTAACTTTAAAATGAACAACATACATAAAAGCGATTTAATAAAAGTTGTTTCTCTAATGGCTTGGGATACACTGGCGGTATTTTACAGGTTGAAAATTCTTAACTATTACAAAAACAAAAGAGTTTCAAAAAGAAAATCTATTAATAAAAACAAACTTCAAATAGCATCTAGATGAGAATTCTTATACTTAACTGGAGGGATATAAAGAATCCAAGGGGCGGAGGCGCCGAAATATTGACGCATGAAATGGCAAAAGGATGGGTAAAGAAAGGACACGAGGTAACCCTTTTTAGCTCTTTGTTCTTAGGATCTAAAAAGACAGAAACCTTCGAAGGAATCCAATTTATAAGACGGGGAACTTGGTGGAGCGTACATTTATATGCATTTTTTTATTATCTGAAAAATAAAAATAATATTGATATAATTATTGACGAAGTCCACTGGTTTCCATTTTTCAGCGCAATATATGCCAGAAAAAAAACAGTTGCATTAACATGTGAGGTCGCAAATAAACTTTTTTATACTCTTTTTCCTTATCCCTTGGCTTTATTTTTCCGAGGAATTGAAAAAGGATATTTATATCTGTATAAAAATATCCCTACTCTAACCATCTCAGAATCAACAAAAAAAGATCTAATTAAGGAGGGAATTAATAGCAAACTGATTACCGTGCTGCATATGGGGATAACAATTCCCAAGAATTTGAAAAAATACCCTAAAGAAAAAAATCCTACTTTCATATTCCTTGCGAGATTAAATAAGCAAAAAGGGATTTATGATGCAATCGAAGCATTCTCGATTATCATAAAAGATCTGCCAAAATCTAAATTATGGATTGTAGGATCAGGTGAGGATGCAACTGTAAAACAAGTAAAAGAGATGGTAAAGAGTCTGGGGATAGAAAAAAATGTTAAGTTTTTTGGATATGTCTCAGAAGAAAAAAAGTTTGAACTTCTCGCAAAATCTCATCTACTATTGGTTCCCTCCGTACAGGAGGGATGGGGACTTACGGTTCCAGAAGCATCCACCCAAAAAACCCCAGCAATTGTGTATAATGTTGCAGGACTCCGGGATGTAGCAATGGATACAAACTCGGTAGTAGTTTTGAAAAAAAATAATCCATCAGAAATGGCAAAAGGAACCATTAATCTCATGAAAGACAAAAAGAGATATGAAATGCTTCAGGAAGGATCATTTACAAAAATTGAAAATGAGAGTTGGGATAAATCCGCAGAAGTAAGTCTTAAAATTATTAATAACACTTTTGTAAAAAATAATTATGAATAAACCGCCACTAGTATCAGTAATTATAACCACTAAGAATTCTGAGAGCACCATAAAAAGTTGCTTATCCAGTATAAAAAACCAGAACTACAGCAATCTAGAAATAATTTTGGTTGACAATAATTCAACTGATCATACAAGTAAAATTGCCCAAAAATACACCAAATTAATTTTCAATAAAGGTCCGGAAAGATCAGCTCAAAGGAATTTCGGTGCTAAAAAAGCAAAAGGTAAATTTCTTTTATTTGTAGATAGCGACATGGAACTTTCAAAAAATGTTATTAAAGATTGCGTAGAAAAATACATTACAAATAGCCATAATGCAGCAGGGGTAGTTATTCCGGAAAAATCCTTCGGGAATAGTTTTTGGGCAAAATGCAAAGCTCTTGAGAGGGAGTTTTACTTAGGTCTAGACTGGATTGAAGCCCCTAGGTTCTTCTCTAAAGAAATTTTCGAAGAAATAGGAGGGTATGATGAAAAACAAACAGGAACTGAAGATTTTGATCTTCCACAAAGAATAAAAAGCAGATTTAAAAACAGATCAATCTTAAGAATCAAAAGCATGATTCATCACAATGAAGGAGATCTAGCTCTTTCTTACACGTTAAAAAAGAAATATTACTACGTAAAGACAGCTAGGATTTATCGGGAGAAAAAATCCAATAAAGATTATTATAAAAAACAATCAAGTATTATAGAAAGATACAGAGTGTTTTTTTCTAATCCGCGAAAGCTGTTAAAAAATCCTATTTTGGGACTAGGGATGCTACTTATGAAAACAAGTGAATTCGCTGCCGGAGGCTTAGGTTATATTTCTTCAAACAAATAGTCCATTTGCTTCCTGATTAGCATTTAATTATAATAACACCAATAATGATTAAGCTTATTAAATCAACCTTTTATGAGGAAAAGAAGACCAAAGCGCAGCTAGTTGAATTTATAAAGACTGCTGAGATTCTGAGCTTTGGGCCGGAGTGTCAGAAGTTTGAAGAGTCGTTTGCAAAATGGCAAAAAAGAAAATTCTGTGTATTTGTAAATAGTGGTAGTTCTGCAAATCTCGCGGTAATACAAGCTGCGTTAAACTTAAACGAAATACAAAAAGGTGACTACGTAGGATTTTCAGCGCTTACCTGGTCCACCAACGCAATGCCACTTATACAACTGGGGCTAAATCCTATTCCGGTAGACGTAGAATTAGATACCCTGAACGTCTCAAGCAAAAAACTTCTTGAAGTATTGAAAAAATACAAACTTAAAGCACTTTTTCTGACAAATTTACTTGGATTTTGCGATGATATTGATGAAATAGTTAAAGTATGTAAAGAAAATAACATCTTACTCCTTGAGGATAATTGTGAATCTTTGGGAACTGTTTATAAAGGAAAACTTCTTGGTAATTTCGGGCTCGCTAGCACATATTCATTTTACGTAGGCCACCATATGTCAACAATTGAAGGTGGGGCTATATGTACAGACAATCAGAAACTTGCTGATATGCTCAGGCTCGTAAGAGCACATGGCTGGGATAGAAATCTAGCAGAACATTCCCAGACAAAAATAAGAAATAAGCATAAAGTAAATTCGACGTTTTATTCTCGTTATACTTTTTATGATCTAGGGTATAACTTACGCCCAACAGAAATTAATGGATTTATAGGAAATACACAAATCCAATATCTTAATGAAATTTTGAAAAAAAGAAATAATAATTTTTTAAGAATTGCGTCCTTTATATATGAAGATCTTGAAAGGTTTTACCCAATCAGGTATGATCATATAGATTTTGTTTCCAACTTTGCAGTTCCAATAATTTGCAGGTCTACAAAGATCAGAGATGAGTTGGTTGAGAGATGCATTGGTAAAATAGAAATAAGGCCCATTGTGGGAGGAGATATAACCAAACAACCATTTTTTAAAAAATACATTAAAGATTTAAAAGCTAATACTGGAAATGCAAATCTCATACATGAACAGGGATTATATTTTGGAAATAATCCTGAGCTTACGTCCATTGAATCATTGGAAATAATTAAAATATTTACTTAAATATGAAAAACAGTTTTTGGAAAAATAAAAAAGTTTTGGTAACTGGAGGCGCTGGTTTTATCGGAAGTCATGTCGTTGAAAAATTGGTGGAAAGAGGAGCAAAAGTTACAATTCTTGATAATCTACAAAACGGCAAAAAATCGAATCTATCGCATTTAAAAAAATCAATGACTTTTATCAAAGGAGACTGCAGGTCAGTAAAAGACGCAGAAAAAGCCTGCTCGGGACAAGACGTAGTGATGAATCTAGCTGCAAGAGTTGGAGGAATAGAATTTAATAGAACACATCAGGCAACTATGATGCGAGATAATCTTTTGATTGGAACTGTGATGATAGAAGCAGCCCGAAAAATGAAAGTTGATAGATTTCTAGTGGTGTCATCAGCTTGTGTATATCCGCGGAACTGTTCTGTACCCACTCCTGAAGCTGAAGGCTTCATGGACGAGCCAGAACCAACAAATGGTGGATACGGCTGGGCCAAAAGAATGGCAGAAAAACTCGGAATTTATTATGCCGAAGAATTTGGAATGAAAGTCGGAATAGTCAGACCTTATAATTGCTATGGACCACGTGATCATTTTGATCCTGAATTATCCCATGTTATTCCAGCGCTTATAAAACGCGTGTTTGACGGAGAAAATCCAGTAAAAGTGTGGGGATCAGGCAAGCAAACCAGAGCATTTTTATATGTTGAGGATCTGGCAGAGGGAATGATTCTCTCAATAGAAAATTACCCAGTCCCCGATCCAATAAACTTAGGAACAGATGATGAGATATCGATTAAAAAGCTGATTAAAACAATTGTTGACATAACAGGTATTAAGACAAAGGTTGAGTTTGATACCTCCAAACCTGATGGTAGTCCGAGAAGAAATAGTGATAATAAAAAAGCTATAAAGTATGCAAAATTCAAAGCTAAAATGAGCCTGGACGATGGACTAAGAAAAACTATTGATTGGTACCGTAGCTCTTTTAAATGATTAATCTTAAAAGCTATACCTTTGCTATTGTTACTCATGTATATGCTACGGGGCCTTCTTTTAAACTTGAGGAATATTTAATTCCCAAATCCAAAACGTTAATTTTTATCGGGCATCCTTTCGCATATTCGAGTGATACCCGCTCTTTTTTAAGGATATATAAACATGGAGAGTTGGTTGTAGATGAAAAATTTTTAAGATGGAAAGGGCCGGAGTTAATATTTTACATCAAAGATATTATTCTTACAGCTTGGTGGTTAACTAAATATAATCACAAGATTGATTATTATATTGGGGTGGATAGCCTAAATTTTTTAGTTGGATATTTTTTTAAATATTTTAAAAAAATACATTCATTAGTTTACTATACTATTGATTACGTACCCCAAAGATCTTCCAACTCTATCCTCAACAGCGCTTATCATTTTCTGGATAGACTTGGTGTATCAAAAAGCGACAAAGTGTGGAATTTATCAAAAGTTATGGTAGAAGTACGGGAAAAAAATGGAGTAATTAAGAAATATAGAAAAAAACAAATCGTGGTTCCAGTAGGTACGGACATTAATGTAAAGGTGCTACCATTCAGTAAAATAAACAAAAATAAAGTTGTTTTTATGGGACACCTACGGGAAGGCCAAGGAGTAGATTTACTAATTTCTGCCATGATAGACGTTATAAAAAAAATTCCAAATGCTCATTTATTAATTATTGGAGGTGGTCCGCTAGAGTCTCATCTAAAGAAAATTGCAAAAACTTTTAAGATGGAAAAGCATATAAAATTCTCAGGCTTTGTTAAAGAATTTTCTGATGTCGAAAAAATGCTACAAGATAGCGCAATCGCCGTTGCTCCTTATGTCGATGACAAAAAAACATACACAAGATATACTGACCCTGGCAAGCCAAAAGATTATCTAGCCCATGGCATACCAGTTATTATTACTAAAGTTCCCCAGGTTGCCTATGAAATACACAAAAACAAATGCGGTTTTGCAATAGATTACAATGAGGAAGAACTTAGCAGCATGCTCATCAAACTCTTACAAGATAAAAAGCAGTTAGCCTTTTTTAGAAAAAACGCACTGGAAATGGCACAAGAATACTCGTGGAATAAAATATTTAACAATGCTTTGCAAGGCACACTATTTTAACGGTTAAACTTTACCCAGACTTTGGTATCAGAAACTCGGGATACAATACTATTCATGAATAAACTCATCTCAATTATTATAATAAATTGGAATGGCGAGAAATGGCTGCGAGGATGTTTTCGCTCGCTGAAAAAGCAATCATACCCAAATTTTGAAATTATACTAGTTGATAATGCTTCTTCTGATAACTCTGTTGAGTTTATAAAAAAATACTATCCCAAGACAAAAATTATTAATAACAAAGAAAATATCGGATTTGCAGGAGGAAATAATATTGGATATAAACACACTAAAGGACAATATATTTTACTTCTAAACAATGACACAACCGTTGAGAAAGATTTTCTTAAAAATTTTGTCAAAGCTTTTGATGAAATCCCGAATCTTGGATCTGTACAATCTAAAATTGTTTTAATGAATGTTGCAAACAAACTCGATGTGGTTGGATCATATTGGACAGGTTCTTCATTTCTTTATTATTATGGGTATGGAAAAAATGCATCAGCAACAAAATATAACAAATCAATGCCGTTTTTTTCCAATAAAGGTGCTTCTATGCTTATAAAAAGAGAGGTGATTGAAAAAGTTGGTTTATTTGATGATGACTTTTGGTGCTACTATGAAGAAACAGATTTTTGCCATCGAGTATGGCTTGCAGGATATGAGTGTTGGTACTATCCTAAAGCTGTCGCACATCATGCAATGGGTGGTACATCTTTAGCATTTGACAATAGCTACATTCAATTTCACAATTTTAAGAATAAATTGCTTAGTTTTTTAAAAAATTTTGAAAAAAAAAGCTTGATGAGTATAATTCCCATTTATCTAATAATTAATATTTTTTTGAGCTTTACCTGGCTGCTACAAGGTAAGTTTAAGCATTTTTTAGCATTATATAAATCTCTCTGGTGGAACGTAATACATTTAAGAAGAACTTTAAGAAAGAGAAAAATTATACAATCCCATCGCATTATCTCCGATCAAGCTATTTTTAAAAAAACTAAAATAAATCCAAAAATAGCTTACTATTATTTTTTAATGAAAGGAGATCTTCTAAAATTTGAAAACTAAAAAATTACATATTGCCATAATACTTCCTACAATCATTACAAAAAACGGTACAGCGAAACAAAGCATTGAATTGGCAAAAGTATTAGCCAAGAAAGGACATTCTGTTAGTTTTTTTGCATACGCTTATTTTAAAGAAAGTACTTTTCCAGAATTTAATAATTTTAAAACATATTACTGTGTGGATGTTTCAAGATCTCCTATATGTAAAATAATCAAGAATATATCTGTGCTGGAGCAAATTTATCTTTACCTAGGAATATTTTTTATTAATAAATTTAGAGATTTGTTCAATGGAAAAAAAATAGATACATATAATCCTCATGATTGGATGGGTCTATGGGTAGTCACTGGCTTAAAACAAGTCAGTTCAATCATTGCTAACATAAATGACGTTCCACAAAGATATACCGGAATATTAAATATGATAAAGCTCCATAGAGACAAGAAATATAAAAATAAAATAGATAATATAGTTGTCTTAGATAATATTAATAAAGAAAAAGTAATTAAATGGTTAGATTTTGATGAAAAGAAAATATCTGTTATAAGAAGTGGTATTGATATCAAGAAATATAAAAACTTTCATAAAAAATACAATCTTAAAAAATCCCTAGGACTCAAAAAGAAAGATACTTTATTGGTTTGCGCAAATCTTCTCGCACCAAACAGAAGATATGAAGACGTGCTCGAAGTACTAAACAAATATAAAAATGAAGGAGTAGCTTTACATGTCCTAATCTTGTCCAAACTCGATTTCAGTCCAGAGTATTCAAGTCAGCTAAAAAAATTAATTAGAAAATATAATATACAAAAGCAGGTTCATTTTATCGATAAATTTTTTACGGACGAAGAAAGGATGACATATATAAAAAATTCAGATATACTTATTTTCCCCAATAGCCCCCAAACATGGGGCTTGACAGTGCTCGAAGCAATGGCTCTTGGTATACCAGTAATAGCTTCAACGGGATCAGGTGTAAGCGAGGTGCTACATGACGGGATAGATGCAATTATTTATCCGGAAAGAGATATCAAGCAACTTGCTCTTAAAATTGAAAGCTATCTGAAAAATAAGTATTTATTTGCTAAAATTGCTAAGAAAGGGAAAATTTATGCACTTAATACTTTTTCTTGGGAAAAATTTGGTACTGAAATTGAAGGCATAATGCAGCATCACGCAAAATAAATTATGTTTAATAAAAATAAATACAGAATTATATATTTTCTAACAATAGCTGTTCTTATATCATTACCCTATTATATTTTTGAAGGAAAGCTTTTTATAGGTGGAGATGATACTCGACTTTTATATGTGTATCCTTGGGAATGGATCAATAATATAGCATTTTTTTCCTGGTTTCATTTTTCCGCCATAGGAACCAATAATCCAAACCAAGCACTTCTTCCTTTCCTTTCTATATGGTCTATATTAAGCTTTTTCATTCATTCTAAAGTTGTACTGGATTATTTTTCGTTTTCTCTGCCTCTTATAATAGGGTTTATATTTTTCCAAAAGTTGATAAAAGAAATGATTGAAGTAAATAAAGATGAATATAGATTTACATTTTACTTCGGTTCACTTATATACATACTGTCTCCTATTATTGCTATCAATCAGCTATCAATTTTTTTATACTCGGCTTGGCTAATAGGATTGCTACCAATAATTACATATTACTTCATAAAATATCTTAAAACAAATAAATTTATATTTGTATTAAAGAATGTGCTATGGTGTATCTTTTTATCATTTGCTCTTAGCACTATTCCATGGCTTTTAGGCTTTATTCTTCCTATAATCATTGCCCTTTTATCATTATTTACGCTATTCTCAAAAAAAGACCATTTATATTTTCTCAAACAATCTACTATTTTTTTTGGAACAACTATTCTATCGCAATCATTCTGGCTATTATCATTTATAATTAATATTTTTTCATCATCCAGAAATAGTTTTATAGCAAATGTATTGTCCTCACAGACAAAGGACACCTTTGCTCCTACAGTTATTGCAACTGCTACTGGCAATATTTTTTATCCGCTCTTAAATCTATTTCATAGACAAATATCATTTGATTTCGGTTGGCAGCTAAAGAATATTTTCTTAACGTTTTATGACAATGCAATTATTGTATATACAATTCCAACATTTATATTGTTTATTGGCCTTTTCAATTATAAAGAATGGCTGAATAAGCATGAGCGAAAATATTTTCTGCTGTTTTTTACAGCATTCTTGTTTTCCCTCTTTTTTTTCACTGTTAACATAGGACCCTTACGAGAACTATTTATAGTTCTGGGAAAATTACCAGGGTTTGTAATGTTTAGAAATTTCTATGATAAATTTGCCTTAGGCTATATATTCATATATGCGATAATATTATCTTTTGTAATGATAGTTCTAGTGAGAAAATATAAAAATAAAACAAAGACCATATATTCATTAATTATTTTATCGATCATGATAAATTTTATACCAATAAAACAGTTAATTGTCAGACCTATATGGACAACAAATAATACTTATGCAAACATAACTATCCCTGACGAATATTTTACTTTTATTAAAAATACTAAGGCTAATGTCCCTTATTCTGCCAACATGCTCAGCCTTCCATTTAATATTGCGGGATATACCATTATAAAAGATTCTAAATCAGATAACACATTTGCTGGTAGATCTCCATTGCAGCTTTTTACGGGTATTAATGATTTTTCCGGAAATCTCTCGTTTTCTGCCAACGACTCGGAAAAATTTAATCAACACATCACGCAAAGAAATTATATTGATCTTAACAATTTTCTAAAAGCACGAAATATTGGATATGTATTTATAACTAAAAATATTCCAGATGATATAAAAAAATCATATCTTTTTGACCCAAAAATACTACACAATCAAGATCAAAAACTTATAGACGCAATTACTGGTGATAAAATTACGGAAAGTAAAAACGGAAATTATATTTTATACAAAACAAAACACGCAACTTCATTATTTTATCCTAAAAATGTTGAATTTAAAAAAATTAATCCCGTAAAATACCATATTGAGATAAAAGGCCTTACTAAGAAACAAAATCTCTACTTTGCGGAGTCATTTAGCACAGGATGGAATTTATACCCGAGATCATATAAAAACAAAGACATAAATCCTCTATTATTAACATGGGAAAGGAGCATTGCGAAAAATACTCATACATCAACGGACGTATACACAAACAAATGGGTGATTGATCCTGAAAAAGTAATAAAAGAAATTCCATCGAGTTCATATCGGAAAAATCCAGATGGTACATTAAATGTTTCACTGACTATGTACTTTAAGCCACAAAATAATTTCTATTTTGGAGCGTTGATCACCTTGATTACGCTTCTTTTTTGCATGCTTTGGTTATATATTATTAAATTTAAAAAAAATGAGAAAATTTTATAACAATAAATGGATTAAATGGTTTTTTATTCCTATTGGATTATTTTTATTTTGGATCTTTGCTTCCCTGACGATTAACCCTTCTATAAATTTTAGTACTCTAATACAAAAAGATGGTAAAGAGCATTACTTCATGTTTAATGATAAATTATTGCTTCGCAATGATACTATTTCCGGCCAGTTCAAAGCCTCAGAAGATAATCTAGGAATTATTTCTATTAGATTTATTCCCCAAAAACAAGTTGATTTTGATGACGAAGACAGTCTTGTTTTCAGGATTAAAGAAAAAAAGGCAAAGGAATGGCACTATCAAGGTACATACAGCTCAGGAGGTATATTTGGCGTGCCTATGTTTCCATTTGGATTCCCAACTATTTCTGATTCAAAAAATAAAACATATATATTTAGCATAACATCTCAGCATGGAACAAGAAAAAACGCGGTAAAACTGAGCCGTAAAGAACCTGCTTTAATTAGCATGTATGTTTTTCCAAAAAATAAACTTATATCAGATAAAAGGTTGTTTGTAAACTTTTTTTATAAAAAATTAATTAACTATTTTAGTAACCTCGAGCTACTAGCATCATCAACAGTGTATCTATCTCCTTTGCTATTCTATTTATTCACGCATCTTCTTGTAAGAAAAACTACGCTGGGGAAAATTCATACTATACCTATAATACCTCTCTTAATTGTTCTTGCTGCCTCTATTAACATAGATTTAATTCTTGGAATATTCTTAAGCTTTATTGGATTTTGGATCATTACAGTTATACTTAATAAAATCGAAAGCCGCGTCTCTTTTCTATTCGCATTGCTATTTTTCTGTTTATCACTTATTTCAGTAATTTTAAAAAGTCAGCAATTAGGCAGTAGATTTTCAAATTGGACCTTTATATTTTTAGCTGTTGGAACAGTACAAACAATATATGAATCACAAAGCTCTAAAAAATTTATAAGTTATAGAATATTTTTAAAGAGAGTAATTCCCAAAAAAATTCTATCAAAAATAAGTAAATATCATCAGGTATGAAAAAACAGTTTATTTTTACGGTTTTTGTTGTATTTTTAACAATTATTATTTTCAAAGCTTGGTTTATGCCCGGAATTATTGCTGGAGGTGATTTTGATTTTTATCTCCCTTCCATGTTTAAAAACTATCCTATATATCCTTATGCATGGAGTTGGAAAATGCAGAATGGATTGGGGGGATTTGCCTCCCCTCTTGGTTGGCTAACTTTTAATTTTGCTGCCCCACTCTTTATAGGAAGTTTAATGCATCTTAGTTATCAAACCATTGAAAGAGTTGCCTACTTTTTTCCCTTTTTGGCCATGTGCATGATTTCACCAATTTATTTACATAAAAAACTATCTCTTCAAAATAATGTTTTTGCAATTTCTATAATTATTTTTTTGCTTAACACATACATACTTATGCTAGCTGGTGGTGGACAATTAACTATTGCTTCTGCATATGCATTTTCCCCAATATTTCTAGGATTGTTCATATCACTTGTTAACATAACATCACAAACAAAAAAACAATTATTTAAAAATAAAATTCATTATTATACATACAACATACTTTTACTAAGCTTTGCTCTGGCTGTTTTAGTGCTTCTGGATATTAGAATTGCTTACGTTTTATTAGTTGCTGCAGGAATATACTTTTTACAAAGCATTAAATACAATCTATCCAAACAAAATGTTCTTAAGGGTTTGAGCAATATACTTTTTACTTTTCTTGTTCCCCTCACTATCTCAGCTCTTATTCACTCCTTCTGGGCCTTGCCTACTTTATTGCATGGAAGTAGTCCTGTGAACGATCTTGGGACTGCTTATAGCTCAACTGACGCTGTTAAGTATTTCAGCTTTGCAAAACTGGAGAATACGATCTCCCTTCTCCATCCCAATTGGCCGGAGAATATTTTTGGTAAAGTATATTTTATGAAAGCTGAATTTCTGCTACTCCCCATACTCGCCTACAGCAGTCTTTTTTTCGTCTCCAAGAATAAAGACTCAAGAACCAAGAACTATATACTGTATTTTGCGCTGCTTGGTCTACTGGGTGCATTCCTTGCAAAAGGAGCCAATGAACCATTTGGAAGTCTTTATCTTTGGATGTTTGAACATGTCCCTGGATTTAATATGTTCAGGGATTCCACCAAGTGGTATACGCTAATTGCAATCAGTTACTCAATTCTAATTCCTTTCAGCGTCTCAAAAATATTTCTCTGGCTCAAATCACAAACTAAAATTACAATTTATAATTTGCAAATACCCCTCAGGCCTTGGTTTAAGAACTACATTCCCAAACTCTTCTTAATATTGACTACTTTATACTTACTACTGCTAATCCGTCCCGCTATCCTTGGCCAATTAGGTGGTACATTAAAGACTACACATGTCCCCAAAGAATATATAGCGTTGGAACAATATTTACAAAAACAAACACAATTTTTCAGGACTATGTGGCTTCCCACCAATCAAAGATTTGGATATTATTCAAATATGCATCCGGCAATTTCAGCAAGAGATTATTTCAAAAAATATGATACTGCTCCACTACTTGATGAGCTTAAAAAATCAAATAGTATTAGTTCCCTCAGTGAAATAGGTATAAAATACATAATTGTTCCTTATGACTCTGAATCAGAAATTTTTCTAACTGATAGAAAATATGATAATAAAAAATTCAAAAATACTATCTCTCAGTTGGATACAATAAAACAACTCAAAAAAATAAAAACATTTGGAAATATAACAGCTTATGAAATCAAGAATCCAAAAGATCATTTTTGGAGCCCCCAAACCAATATAAAAATAAGCTATAAATACATAAATCCAGTTAAGTATGATGTTTCTATTCGAAATGCGAGAAAAGGGGAACAATTAATATTTGCAGAAAGTTTTGATAAAGGATGGATACTTCAAAACTCAAAGTTCAAAGTTCAAAGTTCAAAGTTCAAAGATAAACTTAATAGCTATATACTACCTGAAGATGGAAATTATAATCTAGAATTAAAATACGAACCCCAGAGATGGGTGGATATAGGAGTATTCATAAGCCTGATATCACTTAGCGCAATATTATCTGGCTTGCTATACTTAAAGCTAAAATTCAAAAAACAAAACTAAAAAGATTAACAATTGTTATGAAACCACAAGATATATTATTTATTCTGATTTTAACCATACTTATCTGGAAAAGAAAATCCAAGTATTTTACGCTTGCTGGTTTATTTTTTCTTATCTTATCCATTCCGTTTTTTAACTTTTGGATTTTTTTTACCGCTGAAAGACTTGTCCTATATGCTTTTACATTACTACTAATTGCAACGACTATTATGATCAAAAGTGACTGATAGAGCTTGGGATAGAAACCAACGAAAAAGAAAGTCTTATGAATTTTCATTAGGATAACAAAGGACCTGGGACAATATAATTGTAATTTATTTATGATACAATAAATTTGTGCATTTAACAAAAATATCAAAGACCTCGATTATTCTTTTTATACTTTCTTTAATCATTTTAGCCATTGGATTTTTTCTTCGATCAAGAATGATTCTTAATGGAGATTTTTGGTTTACACCGGATCAAGCACGGGATATGTTACTTGCAAAAGATGTTGTCGTAAATCACAAACCTATTTTAATCGGTGCTCGTTCTGGTTTAGAAGGAATATTTCATGGTCCCTTGTGGATATATTTGATTTCGATTCCATTTGCAATCTTCAAAGGTGATCCACAAAAAGTATCTTATTTTTATATTTTTATCAGTATGGCTTTAATATGTTTCGCTTCACTTGCAACATATAAACTATACAATAAGTGGATAGGTTTTCTAGTATTGCTCATCTTGTCCTTTGCGCAAAATTTATATTCGGTAATTAATGACACAACCAACGCTCATGGTCTGCCCTTTGTCTTAATTGGATTTCTCTATTCATTAATCCTGTTTATACGTGGAAATAATAAGGCATTTCTTTTTACAATATTTTTTGCTGGATTAGCATTTGAATTTCAGGCAGCATTTGCCATCTTCTTGTTTCCCTATACAATATTACTAGCTCTATTAATCAACAGAAAAATATTCACTTTAAAAAATATTATCAGAGGAATCATAGTGTATGCGTTATCATTAATTTCACTAATTCTATTTGAGTTGCGTCATCAATTTTTGACAACAAAGGCAGTATTAAAAATCTTTACACATCCTGGAGGACTCACGCCTATTAAGGGTTATGAACAATATGGTAATATATTTTTTCGTATTAACGACCGGGTAAGCACTTTGATCCAAACTCCATACAGTATTTTACCTGATCGAATTACCTGGTTATTTTTAATAACTATAGCAATTATATTTTATGCTTTCATCACCGTTCTAAAAACAAAAAAGTATAATAAATATAAAAAAGAGTTTATTTTATTATTTTTCTTTCCATTCTTCGTGTACATTTTATATATTTTTTATCCTTTACCAATATGGAACCACTATACTTTTGCTATCCCCATAATTATGGTTTTCCTTTTTGGATTAAGTTGTAATTGTATCTGGTACTCTAGATGGGGGAAAATATTAATTAGTCTATTTGTTATATCTACAACTTGGGTAGCTCTCTTACAGCTTAAAACGATGTATAAAATGCCCTACACTGCCTTAACAGATGGATCATATATTAACCAGTTGCATGTCGCGGATGCCATTTTTCAGGATGCAAAAGGAGAAAAGTTTTCATACTTTGTCTATACTCCTCCGGTTATAACCTATGGAATGGATTATCTACTCTGGTGGAGAGGAACACAGAAGTATAACTCTCTTCCATCAAATCAAAAATATAATGGATTGATGTATACAATACTTTACCCTAATGATAAAGACGCAAGTGCTCATGGATACTTCATCTCACATGTACTTCATACAAATTCACAAATCTTATCTACAAATACATATCCGGGGCAAATTAAAGTACAAAAACGCAGGATATCAGAAAAAGAAGCACCTGTTGATCCCAATTATTATCTTAATGCTAGATGAGACTAAATGGGTAATTATAACTAAGAATTTATTAATATATTTAAGCGAGTTCCCCTATAACCCTAATTTTTCCAAGTATTATCTCAATTAAATTTGGTTTGAAGGCTAAAAGATGCTACAATTACCCAATGTTAAGCATAGTCGTTCCAGTTTTTAATGAGGCGGAAAGTCTCAATAATTTTTATCAGGAATTGATAAAAACACTTTCTGCAATTAAAGAAACTCATGAGATAATATTTGTTGATGATGGCTCAGATGACAATTCACTTGATATCTTAAAGTCCCTTGTCTCAAAAAATAAAAAAGTAAGAGTATTTTCATTCCGGAGAAATTTAGGTAAGTCTGAAGCTCTGACTTTGGGCTTTACAAAATCAGTTGGCGATATCATAGTGACACTTGACGCTGATCTTCAAGACAAACCTTCAGAAATTCCAAAATTTATAGAGCTAAATAAAAAAGGAATAGATCTGGTCTGCGGATGGAGAAAAGAAAGACGCGATAAGAAAAAAATGCTTGTCATATCTAAGCTTTTCAATAAAATAACCAATTTAGCTTTTGGACTTAAAATTCATGATTACAATTGCGGATTCAAATCATACACAAGTGACCTAGCTAAGAATTTGAGACTTTATGGAGGCCTACACCGCTTTATACCCCTTATTGCAAATCAGAAGGGTTTTACAATTGATGAGATACCAGTTCAGCATGATATAAGAAAAGCCGGTAAGTCAAAATATGGATTTTCAAAAGTTTTCAAGGATATCCCGGATCTTTTCACTATGTATTTTCTGGCAAAATTCAGCAAAAAACCACTTCATTTTTTCGGATTCATAGGTGGAGCATTTGCATTCATAGGATTTATTGTACTGTCCTACTTGAGCTATCTTCGTTTTAATGGTGAAAGCATCGGAAATAGACCTCTACTTCTCTTTGGTGTTCTATTATTCATCACAGGACTTCAGATATTCTTTACAGGGTTTCTTGCCGACTTAATAATAAGCATCTCGCAAAATTCAAAAATGGAAAAAGAAAATGTAAACTTCTTCCCCATAAAATATAGCAGTGAATAAACCTATGCTTATGTTAAAATATTTACATGGCTGAATCAAAACCAAGAGGAAGAGTTAATACTGTTCAGGATGAAGCATTGAACAATCCAAGCGTTCCCTACACAGCTAGATTTGATGCAGATTTAGGAAGTGCATTACTAAGAGAAGGCGGAATGCCAGCTGAAGAGATTGATAATTATAAAGTAAAAGAGATAAGGAGATTTCCCAGACAGAGACGAACACTTGGTTACCATAGTTTTCAAGAGAGAACTATAACTCTGGCTCATGATCCTCTCTGGAAAAAACGCAAGAAAAAAAATACTAACCCAAGCATGCCATTTATTCATGAGGCTAGTCACGCAATTGATTATGCTACAGGAAGGGAAACAGTTGAAGCGAGTAGAGAAATGAATTCTATTAGACGATCACTTTCTGCAACGGCAGGAACATTAACATTTGTAGCTTTAACCAAATTGAGAGTACCTGCACCATCAAATATACTCTTTGGAATTGCTGCATGGGATCTTACCAGAAAAATTGCCTATCAATTTTCTGCCGAGGAAAGAAGAGCACGAAAATTTGCGAAAGAATTAGGCAAGGATGCAAGATGGAAAGATATTGTTGTGCTTGCTCCCAAACAAAAACGTTAGATTATAATGGGGAATTTTTGAGACGCAGAATATAACCAATAAATGTCGTTATTGGATGAAGTAAAAACCACATAAAGAATAAAAGTACGTATTCATAAAAACTTAACTTGATATAAAAAGAAGTGAATATTATTCCTCCAATTATGTAATCGATCTGATCAAACGGAAACCAACTTTTTCCTGGTGGGACATTCAGTTGCCGTTTGAAAAAACTTTTTATGCTGTCACCAAGCATCGCGCCAAACCCTGAAAGAAAGCCAAAAATGATGGGATTTATAGTATTGTAATCAATTGGAATTGTTTTTTGTAAATAAGAGCTATTTTTATAAAGAAAAATTTGAAGGCTGACTATGGCAATTGCACCAATTATTCCAAAAATAAAACCACGTATAGTTTTATTGTCCCCAAGTAGTCTTTTTCCTCTGAACTTAATACCAAAATCCACAGGAAAGGAATACTTCTTTAAAAATGATGCTTTTCCGGAAACAAAAGCCGCGATGTTAGAAACTCCGGCGGGAGAAAAAAACCACCAAATAAAAATAAGTTCTTTAATCATTTAACAAACGGCAGGTATTCCTGATCAATATTCTTATCTGAATTTCTCAGGAACGTAACCTGGGATGGGATGATCTCTACTTCTATTATACCTTTTTGCCTGGCAGGATCACCATCAATTTGTACAAATGGTTCACCCTCAATACTGATATGCTTAGCCTTGAAACGGGCCTTCCCGATTTCTGAATACAGTGGATGCTTAAAACCTTTAAGACGCATATTGGTAATATCTGCATATTTTGTAGAGATCAAAGTGCAGTCGAGAAACCCATCATTCAGTCTGGCGTTTGGGGCTACAACATAATTCAGACCAATTACAGGACTATTTGCAATTATAAGGGAGGAGGCTAATGCCGTAATAGTGACATTCTTATCGATTGTAAAGGTAATTTCATTGTCAGGATGTGAAAATATACTCTGTATACCTGAAATTATATATGACCCAAATCCTATATATTTATATGCTTGTCTTTGAAAAACAACTCTTGCACTAAATCCAGCACTAATACTAAATACTCCACGTTCATGATTTGGGATGTTGGTCTTCATAAGATCAATTGTAATTTTCTTATCAGGATTTGATATAACACTTACCGCTTTATCTAAATTTTCAACTCCCAAACAATATGATAATGCATTTCCAAGACCTAGTGGAATGATACTGAGTAATGGTTTATTTTGCATGTTTGAAACTTCACTGCAAACAGAATTTATAGTCCCGTCCCCTCCTGCAATTATCACTATTTTTGGCTGTTCTTTTTTCAGTAATGTTGTGATATTAATCTTTGTAATATCAATCGGATTTTTTGGAAGTATAGAATATTTTCGACAGGCATTTTCCCAAATTCTGGTTGCATTTCCACTTTTGGACTTAGGGTTTAGCAAAAATAGTAAGTCTTTCATATTTATATTAATAATTTATTTTTCAATTTATTAAAGCCAGGACAGATAAGTGAATAAAACGGGGCATGTTTTTTTCTTAGTTGGCCTTTTTGTAAAAGATCGACAAGTGATTTTGAATCTGGAAATTTTTCCACTAAGCTGTAAGCTGAACGAATTCCTGGTAAGCAATGCGCATCGCTACTTGAGGCCATTGCAGCCTTGTGAGTAAATGATACCTCTGCCGCTTTGTCAGGTTGCCCACGCCAAAATCCACGTCCATTAAACACCTCAATTACATCCACTTTATCAATTATCTCCAAGAGCTTGTCCTCCTGCAAGCTGTCTCTAATCGTTTCAAAGGGGTGTGGAACATACACTAATCCCCCATCTTTTTTAATTTCTGCTACCGTTTCACTAGCAGAAAGTCCGGGTGATATTGTTCTTTTCAAGTATAAACCGATAATATCTCCATCAAGCGTTTTTATCTCTTCACCAATTATGATCTTATCTCCTAGTTCATCGTGTAATGATCGGGCAAAACTTGTTTGATTATGATCTGTAATTGCTATGCAATCGAGAACTTTTTTATCAAATAGTCTTTTATATTGTTTTTTTGTAATACCACCATCGTGTGATATGATTGAGTGAGTATGAAGATCAACTTTATACATAATCTTTTTTCATAAATGTTAAGTAGTAAAAAACCACAAATTGAGAAATATCTGGATCCACTGGCAGAAAAACTATCTTTTATACACCCCAACGTTCTTACCCTAATAGGAAGTATACCACCTCTTTTGTTTTTTGTCTTTGTGATAAACAGATGGTATTTTTTGGCAATTGTTGCATTTCTAGGAACATTTTTTGACACAATCGACGGAATGATTGCAAGAAAATATAATAAAGTAACTAATTTTGGAGGATTGCTTGATTCAACTATGGATCGCATAAGCGATTTTCTGATAATAAGTGCGTTTTCCTTTGGCAATATCGTTAAATGGGAAATAACAGCACCCCTACTTCTGTTTTCATACCTGACTAGCTATATCAGAGCGCAAGGGGGTGTGAGAAATAAAGGGGATGCAAATTTTGCATCAAGCGTTGGACTTATAGAAAGATCCGAAAGGCTTGGCATTATTTTTATTGGGTTTATTGCATTTTTATTTTTCCCTTCCATAATAATAATGCAATTAAATCTACTTGAATGGATATTGATTGTGTTAACTATTCTCTCGCTTATTACAGTGATTCAGCGGATGCTGTATGCCTCAAAAAACCTGTAAATTCAACCTTTTTTATGATAAGATATATTTGTGAATAAGTTCCATATTTTAGTTTTTGTTATTATTATTTTCATATTTGGACTGATAGTTTACTCAACTCAAAAAGAGTCATTCAATAAGTCTTACTCTACCAATCAGTCCCCTAGCCTTCCCCCAACAAGTGATAAATTGGAATTTATTTCTCAATCACCTTTGCAGCAGCAGCAAGCCCAGCAACAGGGTCAACAAGGACAACAGGGTCAACAACAAGCCCAAGGGCAACAGGCGCCGCAAGCGGCAATACAAGGACCTATCAACGCTTCCATATCAGCAACAATCAAGACAACTAAGGGCGATATATCGATAATCCTGTTTGGGAAAGAAGCACAAAATACAGTTGCCAACTTTATTAGTAAGGCAAAAGGCAACTATTACAAAAACTTGACTTTTCATAGGGTAGAAGACTGGGTAACACAAGGTGGTGACCCAACTGGTACAGGAAATGGGGGAACTGCAATTCAAACTGAGTTAAATACCAAACCTTTTTTAGTTGGATCTATAGGAATGGCTGCTGCAAGCAATATGCAGGTAGGACAAGGAGCCCGAGTGTCAAATGACTCCCAATTCTTTTTCACCAAAAAAGATGCAGATTGGCTTAACGGTCAATACACCAACTTCGGAATGGTGACTGAAGGAATGGATGTAGTTGAGAAAATAAAAATCGGAGATAAAATTCTTGGAATTACGTTCGAATAACATTAAGGTTTTTTGATTAAATAATTAATTACTACTGAAAGTGAATTTTTAAAAAGATACCCTATGCCTAACCGCTCGCGATAACTGTCTAGCTGTTGGAAAAAAAACAAGATCTTTTTTCGAGCTTAGAGGAACTTCATGTGAACTACGATCAAGAAGAGTTACGGAAACACTTCCCCTAGATGCTTCTGATGTATCTCCATTTATCCATGCTACTTTTCTGCCAGGCATTTTTACACCCGCGACTCTTTCATCCACTACTCTACTAACTGCATCGCCTACTTTTTCACTTGTAAATGAAAATCTTCTTCTACCCACCTGCAGGCTTCCATCTTCTCCTACCATAAGTGGTCTGACGGCTCTAAAACGTGGGAATTTGGCATCCATATTCACCTCTTTGATATTAATGGGTCTTGATAAAGCCTCTTGTGAAATAGCCATACATTTAGTATGAACCACTTTTCACAACCGTGTCAACTAGATCAAACTCTATCTTTTGAAGAATTTGATTAATTTGAGGTAAGAAAAAGGTAAGATCTACCAGCGGAAGGATGAGAAGGCCTTGTTCGCTTCAGCCTGCTTGAGTGCAACTTCTCGCTTTTTAACAGCTTCTCCGAGATTCTGTGTAGCATCCCAAATCTCTGTCGCGAGCTTTTCTGCGAATGTATGATATTCTTTGTTTGACCTTTTGGATGCAGCTTCAATAAGCCAACGAAGAGATAAAGAGTTTCTGCGCTCTGGCTTTACCTCAATTGGAACTTGATAATTTGCTCCTCCTACTCTTCTTGCTTTTACTTCAACTCTGGGACCAACTTGTGTAATAGCTTTTTCAAATGTTACGAGTGGATCCTCACCTTTTGCAGCGAGTATCTCAAATGCTTTATAGACCTGTGTCTGGGCAACTGTTTTTTTACCATCACGCATAATGTAATTTATCAGTTTGGCAACATTTACATTGTTGTAAATAGTATCAGGGGGTGTTATTCTTTTAGTTACCTTTTTGTGTCTCATAAATTTTAGGCTGCTTTTGCAGCGCCTCCTTTATCAGATTTTGTTCCATAAATACTTCGTGATGTTTTTCTCTTATCAACACCGAGTAAATCAAATTTACCACGAACAAGATGATATTTAACACCCGGTAAATCACGAACTCTGCCACCACGCACCAAAACGATTCCGTGTTCTGAAAGCGTGTGGCCTACTCCCTGTATGTAAGCTGTTACTTCCATTTTATTGGACAATTTAACTCTAGCTACTTTTCGAAGAGCCGAATTTGGCTTTTTAGGGGTCATTGTTTTAACAAGAGTAACAACTCCTCTTTTTTGAGGTGAGTCAAACTCTTTGTATTTTCGCTCTTTTGCATTAAAAAGTGTTTTAAGCGCAGTCGAGCGTGTCTTTTTAATTCTTTTGCTTCTTCCTCTTTTTGCTAATTGTGATAGTGTAGGCATATATTTTCTAACTGCTCAGTATTATATCATACTTTGAGCCTAAATTTAAATTTATTTACGAAATTAACTTGCAACCACTGGTTGCGCTTCGTCAGTTGCTTGACTAGCTATTTCTGCTTGCTCTGCAGCTAAACTTTCTTCATCTTCATCCATTCCGGCTACTGGAATAAGTCGACCAATAATAACATTTTCTTTTAGTCCCAAAAGCTTATCTACTCGTCCTTCAAGTGCTCCTTCAGTAAGTACCTTTGTGGTTTCCTGGAAGGATGCTGCTGAAAGCCATGAGTCAGAGAACAGTGAAGCCTTGGTGATACCTAGAACTACCTGTCTTCCTGTTGCTGGTTCTCCACCCTCTGTTAAGATCTCTGCATTTATTTCTTCAAATCTGGCTTTGGTGATAAAGTCCCCCGGGATAAGAGATGTGTCACCAACAGATTCAACAATTATCTTGTCAGACATTTTACGTATTGTCACTTCAAAGTGTTTGTCATTTATAGCAATTCCTTGAGACTCATAAACTTTTTGAAGCTGTGTTATAAGATAACGTTGAACCATAAGAAGTCCGCCAATTTTCAAAACTTCTTTTGGATCCAAATCCCCTTCTGCCAATTGAGTACCTGCATTTATTTCTTCGCCGTCTGATACTGCAAGTTCTGCAGAAAGAGGTACAAAATATTCCTGAGTTTCCATTGGTTTGATTTTGGTATTTTTAACTTGAATTATATGACCTTCATTATTTGTATCTACTTTTACCTTTCCTGTTATTTCAGAAACAGGAGCTAGATTCTTAGGAGTTCGCATTTCAAATAATTCCTCAACACGTGGCAATCCCTGAGTCACATCAGACATGATAACTCCACCATAATGCTTAACACGCATAGTCAACTGTGTTCCAGGTTCTCCAACAGATTGAGCTGCAACTACTCCGACCGGTACTCCAAGTCGAATTCTTTTCTTTGTTGATAAATCCCATCCATAACATGCTGCGCAAATTCCATATGAAAGCTTACAGACCAATGGAGATCGCACTACAGCTTCTTCTACTTCATTTTCTGAAATTACTTTTGCTTCTTCTTCAGTAATTTCGTCTCCAGCCTTGAATAGAACTTTTTTGGTTTTTTTGGAAACTAGATTCGCGGCAAGTACTCTTCCAACCACTCTATCCCAAATAGGCGCTGTTCTTTGTTTTTCATTTGCTTTAATTGTAATACCCTCTGTTGTGTGACAATCATCTTCACGGATGATAACTTCATGAGCCACATCAACAAGACGTCTTGTCAAGTATCCTGCGTTAGCTGTCTTAAGAGCTCCATCAGTTAGACCTTTTCTAGATCCACGAGCTGAAGCAACATATTCAAAAATACTTAATCCTTCACGGAAATTAGATTTAACTGGTAATTCAACGATTTTCCCAAGTGGATCAACGATAAGTCCACGAATACCAGATAACTGTTTCAGCTGTTCGACACCTGCACGCGATCCTCCGGAATCAATACTAATTTTAATAGGATTTGATTGCTTAAGATTCTTCCATGTTAACTTTGAAACAACATCAGTTACCTTGATCCAAACATCTTGTGCTAGTCTCTTTTTCTCAGCTATCGTAATAAGTCCTTCTTGATACTCTCCATCAATAAGAGCAACTTTTTTCTCAGCACCTCTTACCATTTCCTGCTTTTCATCAACTATCTCATTATCAAAAACAGACACACTCACACCGGATATGGTTGCTCCATAAAAACCAAGACTTTTGATCTTATCAATAAGCTCTGCGACTTCATCAGATGTGTAAATCTTCATTGCTCTTACTATAATTTTTTTAATTGCTCCAGCATTTATTCCCTCATTAACATATCCAAAATCAGCCGGCATAAGCTCATTAAATCTTAATCTACCGACCGTTGTCTCAATGATTTCAGGCGCATTATCTCCTGATTTGATACGAACCATAATAGGCTCTTTCAATTTTACCTTTGCCAAATCATATGCAAGTATCGCAGCTCCTGAACTTTCAAAATATGCAATATTGTCTTTATCACGTCTTACTTCCTCATCCATTGTTGTAAGATAATAAGTTCCAAGTGCCATTTCTTTGTTTGGAAGTGTTACCGGATCACCGTTTGCAGGCTTTAATAGATTCTGACTTGGAAGCATTAGCTTTATAGCTTCTGCCTGTGCTTTTTGAGACAAAGGAATATGAACAGCCATCTGATCTCCATCAAAATCAGCATTATAACCCGCACATACACATGGATGTAGCTGAATTGCAGCTCCCTCTATAAGAACAGGATAAAATGCCTGGATACCTAATTTGTGAAGGGTCGGTGCACGGTTAAGAAGTACCGGATGGTTCTTTGTGATTTCCTCAAGAATATCGAATACCTCAGGGGGTCTCTTCTCGATATATCTTTTTGCGGATTTTATGTTGGTTGCAAGACCCCGGATGATAACTTCACGAAGTATAAATGGCTTGAACATCTCAAGTGCCATTTCTTTTGGAAGCCCACATTGTGAAAGCTTTAACTCAGGTCCGACAACGATAACACTACGTCCTGAATAATCAACTCTTTTACCAAGTAAATTCTGACGGAATCTTCCCTGTTTTCCACGTAGCATGTCTGACAGTGAACGGAGAGTTGAGTTACTTGTCTGTGCGCTTTTTTGTGATGAATCAATAAGGGCATCAACAGACTCCTGAAGCATTCTTTTTTCATTTCGGAGAATTATTTCAGGTGCGCCTAAGGCCAAAAGATGCTTCAAACGATTATTTCTGTTAATAACACGGCGGTAAAGATCGTTAAGATCCGAGGTTGCAAATCGTCCACCCGAAAGCTGAACCATAGGTCTCAAATCTGGGGGGATAACAGGTAAATAACTCAAAATCATCGCACTTGGTGTGATGCCCGCTTTTCGCATGTTCTCAACAAGACGAAGTCTTTTGACAAGCTTCAGATAACGCGCGCCCGTTGCTTTTTCTCCCTCTGTTCGGAGAGTTGCGATAAGAACTGATAAATCTAGAGTTTTAACAACTTCAGAAAGTGCTTCTGATCCTGTTTTGATGGTAAAGAATAGTGGTATATCGTATTCAAGAAGTTTGTAATATTCATCCTCTGAGAGAACACTTCCAACTCTCAAGCTTTTAAGAAGCTTTGTAAATGTGTCAGAAATCTCATCCAATTTTTTCTGTTCTGACTCAAGGGTCTCAGTAAGCCGTGCAATTCTTTGACGCTTGGAAAGATCTACTTCTTCAGCAATAAGCTGTTTTTGCTCAGCAGTTACCTTGCTTCCCTTAACCTCAGTTTTCTTCTCGTCAGTCTCGTTTGATATTACTCCTTCTTCTTCGTCCATTCTTTGCTTAAGAACATCCTTTCTCTTTTCAATAGTTTCAGAAAATTGTTCCAACGCTTCTTTTTTCTTTTCCTCATCAATTGCTGTAATAAGATAAGATGCGTAGTAAACAATTGATTCCAAGCTTTTTTGCTGAAGATCAAGAAGCAAAGCGAGAGCGCTTGATGCTCCTTTGAAGAACCAGACATGACCAACAGGACAAGCGAGGGTTATGTGTCCAAGTCTTTCACGACGAACTCTGGAGAGAGTAACTTCTACTCCACATTTATCACAAATTATTCCTCTGTAGCGAATCCTTTTATATTTTCCGCAGTAACATTCCCAGTCTTTTGTAGGTCCAAATATTCTCTCGTCAAATAATCCGTCTTTTTCAGGCCTGAGTGTTCGATAATTAATAGTTTCTGGCTTAGTAACCTCACCATAAGACCAATTCATTATGTCTTCACTTTTTGCAAGAAGAAGTTTCAATGATTTGAAATCTGAAATATTTAAATCTTTTAAGATGTTCTTATTTTTTCCTGTATTATTCATATAATTAAACTCCTTCTGCGCCCTCTGGTTCTGGTATCACAAGATCTGCATCCTCAACTGACTCTCCTGCTTCTGCTGCATGAACACCTGTATCTGCTGCTTTTTCTTCAACATCCATCACTTCTTTAACCTCAAGTGTATCTTCGAATTCCTTGACTTCATTAATAATAAGGTCTGATTTGACTTCTTCTTTTGCTACTTCAGCTTCGTCAGCAACAACTGCACCTTGGGGAACAACATTAAGACCTAATGATTGTAGCTCTTTTATAAGTACTTTGAAAGACTCAGGAACTTTCGGTGTTGGGATATCTGTCCCTTTAACAATTGCCTCAAAAGCTTTTGCCCGACCAACAACATCGTCTGACTTAATTGTAAGCATTTCCTGAAGAATATATCTTGCACGATGTGCCTCAAGTGCCCAGACTTCCATTTCTCCAAGTCTCTGTCCCCCCATTTGAGCTTTTCCACCAAGCGGCTGCTGAGTAACGAGTGAGTATGGACCGGTTGATCGAGCATGAGTCTTGTCCTCGACCATGTGAATAAGCTTCATAATATATTCAATTCCCACAACAACAGGATTATCATAAGGTTGTCCTGTTCTACCATCATAAAGCTGTGACTTTCCATTAGCTGGTAACCCTGCTTCTTTAAGTAAATCAACCATTCTTGATTCTTCGATTTTCTCAAAAGCCGGTGCGCCTACTTTTATTCCAAGTTTCTCAGCAGCAAATCCCAAATGAGCTTCAAGAATCTGACCCAAATTCATACGAGCCAAAATACTTACTGGTGAGATGATAATATCTACTGCAGTTCCATCTTCTAGGTAAGGCATATCTGCAACAGGCAATATTCTTGAAATAATTCCTTTATTTCCGTGACGTCCTGCGAGCTTATCCCCGGCATTTACATGTCTGAACTGCGCAACTTCAACGATAATTTTTCTCATCGTTCCAGGCTCAAGTTCATCTCCTGCTTTTCTATCAAGAACCTGAACACTTATAACAGTTCCGCGTTCTCCATGAGGGGTTCTAAGACTGGTATCTCTGACTTCTCTTGCCTGTTCTCCAAAAATTGCACGAAGTAGTCTCTCCTCAGCTGTTAACTCCGTTTCACCTTTTGGAGCAATTTTTCCAACCAAAATGTCCCCTGGCTCTACTTCTGATCCGACCACAACTACTCCATCTTCATCAAGATTTGCCAAATCTTCTTCTGAAACATTTGGTATGTCTCTTGTTGTTTCCTCTGGTCCCAATTTGGTCTCAACAACCGTAGCCTCATATTTCTCGATATGAATACTAGATAACACATTTTCCTTTACCAATTTATCTGAAATCACGATAGCGTCTTCATACCCAAGACCATCAAGGGACGCGTAAGCAATCAATAAATTTCGGCCTAGTGCTAACTCACCCAATTGAGCTGATGGACCATCGATAAGAATATCTCCCTGCTTAACCACTTGTCCTTCTGTTACCAATGGGCGTTGTGTATAACATGTTGCTTGCGAGGTTCTTTCAAATGTTTCAATAGCAAAGGTAGCTTTTTCCCCTTTACTTGATTCCAAAATCAACTTCTGCGAATCAACAAAAGTTACTTTTCCAGCAAACGGAGCATTAACAACACGACCCATGACTGATGCTATTGGTCCTTCCATACCTGTTCCAACTGTTGGGCTTTGTGGGTTTATAAGTGGAACTGCCTGACACTGCATGTGGGTTCCCATCAGTGCTCTATTGGCTTCGTCATGTGCGATGAAAGGTATAAGAGATGCACTGGTTCCTACAACTTGGCGCGGAACTACATCTATATAGTCAATGACATGATTCTCTACCTCAGTAAAGTCTCCCTTGTGTCTTGCTGCAACTCGCGCGTCTAGAATCTCGCCTGAATCAGAAATACTAATTCCTGCATGAGTTATGTAGTGTTCTCTTTCGTCATCTGCCGTCATATAAACAATTTCATCAGTTACCATTGCTTTTAATTTTTTACCAACCTTCTCTGTAACTACTTTCTTATAAGGAGCTTCCAAAAATCCATATTTATTTACTCTTGAATAAAGCGCCATATATGTAACCAATCCGATATTTGGACCTTCCGGACTTCTGATCGGATCTATTTTACTGTACTGTGAACTATTTATATCCCGGATTGAGAAAGCAGCTCTTTCTCGCGAAATACCACCTGTTCCCATAACTGTGAGACGATTTAAGTTGTCGATTTCTGAGAGTGGATTTGTCTGGTCAAGAATTGTGGAGAGCTGTGAGGTCCTGAAGAATTCATTAATTGATGCCATAATCGGTCGCGCGTTGATAAGATTGGCAACTGTAATTGGAACATCAGCCTGCAATAGACTCATGCGCTCTTTGATACTTCTCTCAACTCTGAGCATTCCGACTCTAAATGCATTTATTGCCACGAGTTCTCCAACACTTCTGATACGTCTATTTGAAAGACTATCTATATCATCAACATCTCCCTGACCTTTATCAAGAAGCATCAAGTATGAAAGAGTTGCTGTTATATCGTCAAGAGTTAAAACATGTTCTTCAGAGGGTACAAATCCGGGGACGTCTTTGAGGCGTTTGTTGGTCTTATATCGACCGACGACTCCAAGATCATAACGACGGTTGTTGAAAAAGAGATTCATAAAGTATTCACGAACTTTATCCAAAACAACCGGTTCTCCAGGATGCATTTTTTTGAAAATTTCTATAAGCGCTTCTGTTTCACTCGTTGTTTCGTCTTTTGCAAGAGTTGCATTTATAAGTGATGGGCCTTCATCATTTACAAATTGAGCAAATTTCTCTTTTATTAATTCGTTTTCAGAAATTCCCAAAGCTCTCAAAAATGTCGTTGCCAGGAATTTACGTCGTCTATCAATCTTTACTGTAATAGTTCCGTATCTTGTTGTAGCGAATTCAAGCCAAGATCCAAATACTGGTCTTATTTCCGCTGAATAAAGCATTTTTCCAGTGATAGCATCAGGTGTCTGAGTAAAAAATACCCCAGGAGACCTTACCAACTGACTCACAACTGCACGCTCAATACCGTTGATAATAAATGTTCCTCTCTCAGTCATTTGAGGAATATCACCCAAGAATACATCTGCGTTGTGGGTTTCACCTGTTTTTTTGTTTGTTAGGGTTACTGTTACTGTTAATGGGGAGTTAAATGTGAGGCCTTTGATAAGTGCTGTTTCAGGATCAATGGAAGGCTTACCTATTTTATGTTCATGAAAAGTAAGTGACCAATTCTTGCCTGTAAAATCGTCGACTGGGTTAACTTCCTGGATAATTTCTTCAATTCCATTTTCCTGGAAAAGCTCGTAGGAAGTTTTTTGCATTGCCAAAAGATCCAGAGTCGGCAAAACATCATATGTTTTTCCCCAATTCTGGCGGATCAAGTCCTTATTAACTGTATTGGCTTTATCAATGGATTTCTTCGGCATCAGAGTTATTTATATGTGTCGGGCAGACTGTGTCCTCCGTAGCTTTATGCGAAGGAGGTGAAGCTCAAAACATGCAACAAAAGATACCAAAGGCCTGACGCCCTTGTTATCTTATCTGAAAGAGAGCTTTCTATTTTTACCATATCTCAAACCCCGTGTCAAGGATCAAAACTATAAACCCGATATAATCCAAAAAGATTGATTCGATTTGCTGAATTGACTAAAGTTCAGTTATAAAGTCGGTTTCAAAGCGTGTAAAAAAATAAGAGAAGTTTATACAACTCCTGCGAGAGCTTTTAGCTCCGGCACTTCAAAAACTTCACCCAATTTGAAGCCACCTGCAGCTGATGAATCCGGATCAAATCGCGTAATAGAATAAAAGGGCTTTATATCGCCAATTCTTCCCCATATGGATCTAGTAGCTCTCAAGATTTTAGGCCGGTCTCCACTTGAGACTTTACGCATATACTTTTCGAGTCCCACATGCTCTGCTCCTACAACAGTAGTATAATGATCTCCCTCATCTCCGAGATTCTCCATTGCCCATTTCAGCTTCTCAGCCCAAATCGCATTTCTCATTCTGAGACATACTGGACTAGTATATGGATGAGTTTTTACAAGACCCCTTGCTAAGGCCGCGTCTTTATCAGGATTCTGACTTGATATCTTTCTACCTACCACTGAAGCAGGAGAAAGCAAATCATATATTATTGGAGTAGATCTTAAAAGTCCTTCTTTAAAAGAGCTAGATGATGCAATAACAGGAATCACAGCAAGCGGTTCTGCTAATTTTAAAACTCCCGCAGCGAATAAATAATTTGCGTATCTTTCTGATGCTCCAACATCGTGAAAATATATCGGTACTTCATTTTTATTTGCATGTCTTACAATACGGGAATATTGAGCATTATGTGCAATATGCCGAAAAAAATCATATCCACTTCTTGGCGGATTCATTGCCTCCAAAAAAATTCCTTTTGTGCCTTTTGGAATATCCACAGGGTCAATGGGTCTACTGTGTGCACCATAGATTATCCGCAAACCACCAACTGGAAGGGTCATATCGGTAATATGGCCTTTTCTTTCCGTAATTACTCTCTCTGTTCCATTATTACCTGATCTGCCTTTCTCAACCATAATGGTGGGAATTATAACAAAAACCACACAATATTGCTATAGGATATTGACACATTTTTAATCCTGTTATAAACTAGCATTCAAATAGACCGAGTGATAACTCTTCTAGATTGATTTTCATTATGAGCAAAAGCACAATTACACCTTTATTTGACAACGTACTGATCAAGCCTCTTAAGGCCGAGAATAAAACAGCTGGCGGGATCTATCTTCCAGACAACGTCAAAGAAAAGCCACAAGTTGGAGAAATCATGGCAATAGGAGATGGAACAACCGACGAAAAAGGCAATAAGGTACCTATGGTTGTTAAGATCGGACAAAAAGTAATGTACACCAAATGGGGTGGAAATGAAGTAAAGGTAGAAAACGAAGAATGGAAATTGGTCAAACAATCTGATATCCTTGCAATTGTAAAATAATATGAGTAAACAAATTAAATACGGTGCTGACGCAAGACAATCTTTAATCTCAGGAGTTAATCAACTCGCAAATGCGGTTGTAACTACTCTTGGCCCAAAAGGACGAAATGTAGCTCTTGATAAAAAATGGGGCGCTCCAAATGTAGTTCATGACGGTGTAACTGTTGCCAAAGAAATTGAACTTAGTGATCCATTTGAAAACATGGGTGCTCAAATGGTAAAAGAAGCAGCTTCTAAAACAAACGACGTTGCAGGAGATGGTACTACGACAGCAACTGTTCTGACACGCGCAATTGTCAATCAGGGATTCCAACAAATCAACGCTCAATACAACCCTATGCAACTCAAAACAGAAATCGATGAGGCTTCAGCCAAAGTTCTTACAGCGCTACAGGGAATGGTTCAGGAAGTAAAAGGAGATGACGTCAGAAAAGTAGCTACAATTTCAGCACAAAACGAAACAATCGGAAAGCTTATCGCAGATGCGATTAACAAAGTTGGTAAAGATGGAGTTGTCACAGTTGATGAAGGACGTGGAACTGAAATGGAAGTTACATATAAAGAAGGTATGGAATTTGATAAAGGTTATGCCAGTGCATACTTTGTGACCAATACTGACAAAATGGAAGCAGAAATCGAAGATCCTTACATCTTAATAACCGATAAAAAAATCTCTGCTCTTAATGAATTCGTTCCCTTCCTTGAGAATTTTGTAAAAGTTTCAAAAAATCTGGTAATTATAGCTGACGAAATAGAAGGCGAAGCACTCGCAGCATTAGTTGTGAATAAGCTTCGTGGTACTTTCAGTCCCCTGGCTGTAAAAGCTCCTGGATTTGGTGACAGAAGAAAAGAAATGCTTGAAGATATTGCAATCTTGACTGGCGGAACAGTCATCTCAGAAGACACAGGAAGAACTCTTGAGAGTATAACTATTGAAGATTGTGGAAGAGCTGATAAAGTCTGGGCTGATAAGGAAAACGCAAGAATAATTGGTGGCAAAGGAAACAAAAAATTAATAACTGCAAGAGTTGCTCAGATAAAAGGAGCGATCGAGGGAACGACTTCAGAATTTGACCGTGAGAAACTCCAGGAAAGACTTGCCAAGCTTTCAGGTGGAGTGGCTGTTATAAATGTAGGAGCAGCAACTGAGATAGAAATGAAAGAAAAGAAAGAACGGGTAATTGACGCAGTTGCAGCAACCAAAGCAGCACTTGAAGAAGGAGTAGTGCCAGGTGGTGGAGTAGCTTTATTAAGAGCTCGCCAAATTCTTCTTGCCTCAAAATATGAGATTCAGGACAAAGGAAAAACAATGACTATTGAATCAACAAGTAATGCTGGATCTCTTATTTTATACAATGCGCTCCAAGAACCAATTGTCGGAATTCTCGCAAATGCCAAAGCAAATATCGCAGAAATTCTTGAAAAACTCAAAAAATCTAAAAACTATAATGAAGGATACAATGTCACGACCAATTCAATGGTAGACATGATCCAAAGCGGAGTAATTGATCCTGCAAAGGTAACAAGACTTGCTCTTATCAATGCGGTGTCAGTAGCGACAATGATCCTAACGACTGAAGCACTTGTCACAGATATTCCTGAAAAGGCTTCAGGACCTGAAGGCGGCATGGGTGGCGGAATGCCAGGCATGGGCGGCATGGGCGGAATGATGTAATAAAGTCGAATATAAACCTCAAGTTCTACCTTTTAGCTATATCAATATTTTAAAAACTACTTAGAATTAGAAAATATTAAAACTATAGCGATTAAATCATGTGAATAGTGATAAAATACTTTTAGTTAGAAAATCAGTCCTTGGGGTTCTTTACCGTATTTATTCTCCATCTCTCCCCCTTTTTTAAATACCAAATAAACAAATACCGCCCACTGAATGAGAGGAATAAGGCCTAAGATGCCCCAATATCCACTTTTACCAATATCATGAAATCTTTTAGCAAATACTGAAATTTGAAAAGTCACTACCACTAATAAAATTAATATATGTAATATAATTAGTTCAGTATAATTTGGTTCACTATGATTATTTTTTCTCAATGCAAGAGCACTTGTACTAATGATTTGCAAAAAAGTCCCTAGAAGAATAATTGATACAAAAAATAATCCTCTGCCAATTCTTCCTTTAAATATACTTTTCATTTAGAAAATACTAAACCCCTTGCTCTTTATCTCGCCCGATAACTTCCTCTATTTTACTTGCAACTTCGCGCCAGTTGCCCATCTTTTGAATCGCTAGCACGTAGATCTTCGCTTCTTTTACATCAAAAAACCAAGTGAGAAAAAGATATAAAGACAATCCTGCAAAAGACGATATACCGGTTAGAATTATCAGATTTACAGTTCTTGTGGTATCAAATACTAGTTGGTCAAGAAGTTTTATCGGGATATATAATGCAAATGCTGTGAAAAATGATGAAGCCCCTATCTTGATCCAAGATACTAGAATGGATGGGATATGAAAACCTCCGGTTTTTTTGTGTAATAAATAAAGAAGAAGAAACAATTGAATTATTCCCGCAATGGAATAAGCAACAGCAATACTTGCAATTCCCATATTCATGTTAACTATAAAAACGTAGCCAATTAATAACATTAAAATGGTTGAAAAAGTACCTGTAATTAATGGCGTTTTAGTATCATGCAATGCATAAAATGCCCGATAAACCAATGCAATCAAAGCTTGTGCGAAAATAGACATTGCAAATACTGCGAGAATCCGTCCTGTTAAAACTGTAGCCGGCCAATCTAGCTTGGGAGCACCGAAAACCAGACGTACTATCGGAATTCTAAGTATAAGAATAAGAACTGAAACAGGAAGAATCATATATAGCATTTGGTTAAAACTATTAATGAAAGTCTGTTTGAAATTTTCCAGATTATTTCTCTCCCGCGCCAGAATAGGAAAAGCAGCTTGCGCAATTGATTGTCCCATCAATGCAACAGGTGCAAATGCTATTGTTTGGGCGAGATCAAAGATTATGTAGTTACGTCCAGTTGCAGGCAAAAAGGAAACAAGAGAAACTATCAGGATAGTACCAAATTGGAAAATAGCATTTGATATGGTTCTTGGCCACATAAGTCCTGCTATTGTTTTTACCCCTGCATCTTTTAGAGAAAAGCTCGGAGTATAGTTAAAACCAACTTTTTTAACCATTGGCAGCTGAAAAAGAATAAAAAATATCGCACCAATTACGCTCCCTATTGCTCCAGAATATATTCCTATGTAAGGGGAAAGAGTAACGAGTCCAATAATAATCCCAAAATTATATAATGCTAGTGAAAATCCGGGGACAAAAAAATGATTGTATGATTGAAGAAGAGCTGTAAAAAAGGTTCCAATTACAATTAATAGTTGTCCAAAAATTATAATCCTCATCAGGTTTGCCATCAATTCCATATCCGCAGGACTAAATCCCCCACCTGGATTCAATATCTTCAGGAAAAAAGGGGCAAAGACTGAAAGTACGATTGAAAAAATTGAAAATATCACAATGCCTACTGTTAATAAATTTGATGCCATCTTGTGTGCTTTTTCATCATCCCCTCGACTTAATAAATCCGAAAAAACAGGAATAAATGCACTTGATAAGGCACTCGCTATAACTAGCTGGAAGAGCAAATCAGGAAGCTTTGACGCAACATCAAAAACACCAGTAGTTACAGACGCACCAAAATATGATATCAACAAGCGCTTCTTAATAAGTCCCAGGATCTGGGAAAGTATTACAGTTCCCATAATTACAAATGCGGCAGAAAGAATATTACTCTGACGCTTTGTTAGCAAATCCAGGCTTTTTGATAGAAATTTATTTGCCATAGAGTTAAAATTTGACAGTTAACATTTGACAGTTAATTACAAGAAAATCTACTTATTAAATTTCTTGTTAATTTTTAATAGTCAATTGTTAATTGTGAAGTTGTTGTATTTACAAGTATAGCATGCTAAAATACCGATATGCCATTATTAAAACACGCAAAGAAAAAACTCAAACAAGACAAAGTAAGAACAATTAGAAATAAAAAAGTTAAAAATGCATTTAAGCTTTCTGTTAAAAAAGCAAAAGAAGGTGCAAGCGAAAAAACTGTAAGTGCAGCTTTTAAAGCTGTTGATAAAGCAGTTAAGAAGAACCTAATTCATAAAAATAGAGCAGCAAGGATGAAATCATCTCTTAGTAAATTAATTGGTGCAAAAAGCATAACCGCTTCCAAAACTACCACTCCAAAAAAAGCTGAGGCTAAAAAAGCAGCAAAGCCTACTTCAAAATCTAAAACAACAGTAAAAACTAAAACTGTTGCAAAAAAATCCCCAAAAAAGAAATAAACTTTCCTCTCGTCAAATAACACTTCTTAGACTATAATATCAAGTATGTTAGACATTAAATTTATACGTGAAAATCCAGAAGTTGTAAAAAATGGCGTAAAAAGTAAGGGCGTTGACGTCGACATTGATAAAATTATTGATCTGGATAAGTTAAAGCAAGGTCATCAACAAACAGTACAAAAACTTCAAGAAGAGAGAAACACATTTACCAAAACAATCAGTGGCAAACCAACAGGCGACCAGATAGAAATTGGTAAAAAGATCAGAGAAAAACTTGAAGAAGAAGAAAACGCATATAATACAATAAATAGTGAGCTAAACGCGCTACTCTTGAAAATCCCCAATCTCCCAAAACCAGATGTAAAAATAGGAAAAGATGATTCTGAAAATGAAGTTCTTAGAAAATATAAAGACCCAATTAAGCTTGATTTTGCTCCCAAAGACCATCTAGAGCTTGGCGAAACTCTTGATATTATCGATGTAAAAAGTGCTGCAAAAGTATCTGGTGCAAGATTTGGATATCTTAAGAATGATGGAGCCTTACTAGAGTTTGCACTCAAGCAGCTTGCATTTGATCTGCTTTTGAAAGAAGGATTTATTCCAGTCGTTCCACCAGTCTTAATTAAAAAAGACATTATGGACGGACTTGGATACACAGCGATGGGCGAGGATGAAAATATATTTTTCTTACCAAATGATAATCTTTACCTTGTCGGGACTGCTGAACAATCAATTGTTCCACTGCACATGAATGACACCTTGTCAAAAAATGAGCTTCCCAAAAGATATGTAGGATTCTCAACAAGTTTTAGGAGAGAAGCCGGAAGCTATGGAAAAGACACCAAGGGGATTTTCCGAGTTCATCAATTCAATAAAGTTGAAATGGTATCTTTTGTCGAAGAAGGAAAAGATGATGCGGAACATGAATATATGCTCTCAATTGAGGAGAAATTATTTCAAATGCTTGATATCCCCTATCAGGTTGTAGCAATTTGCACAGGAGACTTAGGATTTAATGCAGCAAGAAAATACGATATTGAAGCTTGGATTCCATCTCAAGATAAATATCGCGAAGTAACATCTACGTCTACTGTTACTGATTTTCAATCCAGAAGATTAAATATGAAGTATCAGGATGGAGATCAAAAGAAATATCTTCAAGTTCTTAACGGAACTGCATTTTCAATGAATAGACCGATTATTGCAATTCTTGAAAACTATCAACAAGCAGACGGTAGTATACTAATACCTGAAGCACTTAGAAAGTACATGGGAAAAGACAAAATCACTCTACAAAAATAACCCCAACTCACCCTGGCTGAGCCAAGGCTATAGCAGACGCCTCAAATTGTAACAAAAATGTAAATAAAATGTTTCATGATTTATGCTGTATTATCAAGCTAAATAAGTCATTTTGAGGCAAGGTTAATTTCTTGACAAATTTACACAATAATTCCACTATTAAATAATCTTATATCAAAGGAGGTGATTTACATGCCAGCAAAAAAGAAAGTAGCAGCAAAGAAACCAGCTGCAAAAGGAAAGAAAAAGAAATAGTTTTGGATAATGTTTTTTAAACATTACCAACTGATCAATTGGTAAACCCCGCCCATCTTTTTAGATAAATGAGCGGGGTTTTTTCTGAGCCTGATTTATGGTAAAATAAAAGAATGCTTTCTCTCTTTAACCGCTTATTTGATTCCAATAATCGTGAGGTTATCAAACTCCAGCCACTTGTCGATCAAATTAATTCCCTGGAAGCAAAAATAAAAAAACTAAAGGATACTGATTTCCCCAAAAAAACCAAGGAATTTAAAGACAGAATTAAAAAAGGAGAGTCTCTTGATGCAATTCTACCTGAAGCATTTGCACTAGTCCGTGAGGCCAGCATGAGAACCATTGGACTCAGGCATTTTGATGTTCAGCTAATTGCAGCAAGTGTTCTAGCGCATGGCAAGATTGCAGAACAAAAGACGGGTGAGGGAAAAACACTTTCAGCAGTCCCCGCTTTATATCTGCATAGTCTGACAGGAAAAGGAGTTCATCTTGTTACAGTAAATGATTATCTGGCGAGGCGTGATGCAGGCTGGATGGGACCTGTATTTAATCTGCTGGGAATCAGCGTTTCTTCTATGATAAATAACGAGTCCTTTATTTATGATCCGGACTTTACTGATGACAATGCGTTTGATTATAGACTCCTTCATCTCAAACAAATAAGCCGTAAAGAAGCATATCAAGCAGATGTCACATATGGCATAAATTCTGAATTTGGTTTTGACTATCTTCGAGATAACATGGCGCAAGAACTTGATCAAGTATCACAACGTGGATATTATTTCGCAATTGTTGATGAGGTTGACTCAGTTCTGATCGATGAAGCCAGGACACCTCACATCATTTCAGCACCCGATGATGAACCTTCCCAGAGGTATTATGAATACGCAAAAGTTGTTGAAAAGCTAACTCCTGATACTGATTTTGTGATAGATGAAAAGCTCAGAACTGCGCATCTGACAGATCATGGAATTGGGAAAATTGAAAAGCTTTACGGTGTATCAGACATATACGAAAAAGATTTTGATATTGTTTTCCATCTTGAAGCAGCTCTGAAAGCCAGAACGCTTTTTCATAAAGAAAAAGAATATATTGTTAAAGACAATCAAGTTATTTTAGTTGATGAATTTACAGGACGTTTGATGGAAGGCCGGAGGCTTTCTGATGGGATACATCAGGCTATAGAGGCAAAAGAAAATGTAGCAATTCAGAGAGAATCCAAAACCCTTGCGACTGTGTCGCTTCAGAACTATTTCAGACTTTATGAAAAATTGGCTGGCATGACAGGCACAGCTGTGACAGAAGCCGAAGAATTTAGAAAAATCTATAAACTTGATGTAGTTATCATCCCAACCAACAATCCCCTTTTAAGAAATGACCAGTCAGATGCCGTCTACAAAACAACTCCTGCCAAATACAGCGCTGTTGTAAATGAAATTGAGAAAGCGCACAAAACAGGACAACCCGTTCTGGTAGGAACAACTTCTATTGATAAAAATGAAATTGTTGCAGAACTTTTAAAGAGACGAAAAATAAAATTTGAGTTATTAAACGCAAAAAATCATATCCGAGAAGCTGAGATTATCGCACAAGCTGGTAAGAAAGGCGCTGTCACAGTCGCTACCAATATGGCAGGCCGCGGAGTTGACATCGTCATGGGTGGTGAAACTCCTAAAAATAAGGATGGTACCACAAATCCTTCTTCAGCAGATTATAAAAAATGGGAAAAAGAACACAAAGAAGTACTTGATCTAGGAGGACTTTATGTAATTGGAACAGAACGCCATGAATCAAGAAGAATTGATAACCAACTTAGAGGAAGATCCGGTAGACAAGGAGATCCAGGTGACTCAAGATTCTTTGTGGCATTGGATGATGAAATCATGCGTCTTTTTGGAGGAGATAGAATAGCTGGAATTATGACAAGGTTTAATATGCCGGAAGACGTTCCGCTTGAGCACCCGCTTGTTTCTAAATCAATTGAGAATGCTCAGGTCAAAGTCGAGGGATTTAACTTTGATAGCAGGAAACACTTGGTCGAATATGATGATGTTCTCAACAAACAAAGAGAAATAATATATGGATTGAGAAGAAAAGTCCTGGAAAATTCAAAAGATGAGAATTATTCACTCAAAGAAGAAGTACTTGCCAGAATAAGTCAGTCAGTTGCTTCTATTGTAAATCTGGAATCTGCAAAAGCCAATAATAATCCGACCGATTCACTAAATGAAAAAATTGTTGAAGATTTTGGGACCATCATTCCTTTTGATGATGCATCAAAAGAGCAATTAGTCAAACAACTTCAGCAGATTCATAACACTACTGAGAAAACTGAAACACTTACCAAAATCGCACAGGATTTATATGATCAACGAGAGAAGCAGCTTGGGGAGACAGTTGCAAGACAAGTAGAAAAATTTGTAATGCTGTCTGTTATCGACAATCTCTGGATGAATCATCTTGATGCTATGGACAACTTAAGAGGCGGTATCGGACTTCGAGGTTATGCTCAGAAAGACCCACTAGTTGAGTATAAAAATGAAGGATATAGGATGTTCGAACAATTAATGGCAGGGATTGATGATGATATAGTTCATCGAATTTACAAAATTCAGGTACAGCCACAACAGCATACACATGCTGACGGTACAGTACACGATGGTCCAGGACATGCTGCAGTTGACACCCCTAAAGTTGCTGATATTCCAACACTCAAAAAACCTAAAAATATTATTACCAATGCTCCAGCAAGTGAAATCTCAGAAGAAGCCAAAAAGCCCCAAGCTACAAAAGCCCAAGCCAAACTCAGCCGCAACGACCCATGCTGGTGCGGCTCAGGGAAAAAATTCAAAAAATGCCACTATCCGGATACATCAGCCTGATATATCAATATAATCGTTCATTTGCGATATTTCACAGAAGCGCATTCAGCAGCCTCGTGAGATTTTCTTGAAAATTAGTTATTTTTTATCGAAAGAAAACTCATATAAAACCTCCTCTGCAGCAACAGACTACAACATGAATTATCTGGTTCTGAGCCAGGACATGGTATCCACTCCAGGGGCCTAAGTCTACAGATATATTGTCAAGGAAAACTGGTGGTACTATCCTGATTCTATCATTAATCTCCGGCATCTGTGAAGATAGGTGCTGAAAGGGAGTTTGT
>DATLDE010000002.1:0-84766 GCA_035526025.1 Candidatus Limnocylindrales bacterium
GATTTAACCACCTGGCTCATTAAATACAATTCCTACAGACCCCATGATTCCCTTGACAACAAAACCCCACTTGAGTATGCTCAGGACACATTTTTCAAAGTGTCACCGATGTGGTCTGCCTATACACCCTCTTGCAATTTAGCATATTTGGTGTATAATCCTCTACTATGAGACCAGAAGTACTTGGAGGAGCATCACACAGTAGTGGAAGCGCAGAACCACGCCGCGACATAGTCTCCCATAAAACCCTAATTGACCGAGGCAGAGGACTTAAGACAGAAGGTGTAGGAAAACATGTAAGATTAATTGGTGAAATTCCAGGAGGACATTTGATGGTAGATACAGGGATACCTCTACAAATAGTTGACGGTATAGCAACTGGACCAGCAGGAGCTGAAGCACATGCAGATTTGAGAGATGTTATAACAGTACTCGAAGGATCACTAGATATTGTTATAGGAGAAATTCTTGATCCTACAGTTCTGATAGACAAAGAGGGAGATGCTATTGCAACAGAAACCAGAGGAACAAGGATATTGGTAGAAGAAAGAATGACTCTAGAAGCTGGGGACAGTTATGTTGTTCCAATGGGTAAGGGACATATACATGGAAATAATCCTTCAACTAGAACTGCTATATCTACTTTTGTAAAACAACCCTTCGTGTAAGTATTGATAACTTCGAGTAAGAGACTATAGCCCTGCGGATGGAGAGGATTGAGTAGCTGGAAGTGATACACCACCACCTGAACCTACTATTACTTGTGTTCCAGTGCTACTCTTAAGAACTGATGTAGCTATACCTCTTGCTGTAACGAGTGTCGTTGGCAACAGTGTAAGCTGGGAGGTTCCTGCTGCAACTCCTGTAAATGTTATTGTGGCTACTACTCCAGTTCCTTTTACTGGTGTTTGGCTTGGCGTAATTCCAACAGCATATGTGAACTTTCCGGTTGCTGGATTATTCTTATTTATGATAACAGCACCATTTGCAAATAAGGGACCAGGGGTGATTTGAACGTTTCTGACTGATTTTGGATCATATGAAAGCTCTAGTTGAACTGCAGTAACAGGATTATCAGAGGTATTAAGCTCAACTTCTACTTTTCCTGCCCCACCAGGCAGTACATTTACTGGATTTGGTGAAAGAGAAAGAACTGAGTGAGCAACTGAAACCGTAGGAGAGGCCTGAACAGCTTCACCTGTTGGTTTTACATTTGTAGGAGCTGTTTTTTGATTGGATCTTAAAGCAATTACAAAAAGAATTACAGTTACTAAGACCAGACCGGAAATAAGGGCAAGTGTTTTTTTAGGCATATTTATGTCTCCACATCTATAATAGAACAACCAATTTACATATTGCAAGAGGCAAAATACAAAAGTATATAATACTAATATGCTTTATTTTTCTCTCTTTTTCCTGGAATTACTTATACTTTTTCTTCTCTCAAAAACTCTTACAAATTCTCTTTTTGGTTTATTCCATAGGATAACCCGCAGTAAAAAAATAAGCATTTACTTACTTAGTATTCTTTTTCTACCAGGCACTGTAGTTCACGAAATGGCTCATGCTATTATGGCATCATTGCTTCATGTCCATGTGGGAAAAATGGAATTTATGCCAAAGCTTACAGGAAATAATCTCAAATTGGGAAGCGTTGAGGTAGGAGTCAGTGATCCTTTTAGACGAACACTTATCGGGATAAATCCTTTCCTGATCGGCACGATATCAATTTTAGGAATATTATTCCTTGGTGTACGAAATCAACTTTTTACAAATCAACTATATGTGATTATAAGTGGTTATATTGTTTTTGAAGTTAGCAATACTATGTTCTCTAGCAAAAAAGACCTTGAAGGTGCACTGGGTGTAACAATCGCAATAATAACCATCGTAGTGATTCTATATTTTGTTGGTTTTCGAATACCGGCTCTAAATCCAAATCACCTCTTTTCAAATTCACTTATTGAACAAACCTTCCAAAAAGCAAGTCTCTTTATGCTCGCACCGCTCTGCATAGACCTAATACTTCTGATCATTATCAAAATATTTAAATCTAATTCTTAGGTTTTGCTGACGTTGGCTTTGGGGTTGGAGTTATTATGCCACTTTTTCCGACCATACAATCTCCTATTTCAATTTCACATTTTACATATTTTTGAATTTCATCATATCTCCCATTTCCAGTCCTTGGAATAATAACATACTGATTTTTATACTCACGCGTAATCGGAGGTTGCGTAAGAAGCCCATATCTATTTTCAGCTTCAGATCCCAAATCAAGAATTACACTTTTTGTTTTCGCTCCTTTTATTTTCTGTGCCAATTTTACAAAATCATCATACTCATCATTTTTTATATCTGTATCAATACTGTCTTTAAACACATCAGCGAGACTGATTAACCTGACAGGATTTAAGAATGTATTTGCTGAGAATATTTTTTCTTTAAATGCATTAATAACTTTTTCCTGTCTTTTTGAACGGGCAAAATCAGATCCTTCACCGTCTTTCGCATGTCTTGACCTAACAAATTTTAAAGCACTTATTCCATCCATTTTTTGTAATCCTTTTGCAAATTGTAGTCTTTCATAACGACAAGGAAACGCTTCGTCTTCTGTAGCACTGCCAGTTGCAAGCTCAGCTGAAAGAGAAGCAATCTTCTCCTCACTCAAACCACAACTATCATTCTCCTTACCAGTCAAGGGATATTGAGAATCATCCAGGGAATTATCTACCATAATCTCCAACCCCCCAACCATATCTATAGCCTTCACAAAGCCATCAAAATCCATCCTGAAAACATAATCTATTTCCTGACCCAAAAGTTTTTCTACGGAGGCACGTGACTCTAGAATTCCTCCCCCTTTTCGCTTTACTTCACCATGTGCATAGGCAAAATTTACTTTTTGCTGGAGCTCTGGCATCCATAAATCTCTTGGAATTGATACAAGTGTAACTTTTTTACTTGGTACATCAATGCTCGCAAAAATCATAGTGTCGGTTAGATCAGGTCCGTCATGCGTTCCTCCACCAATTCCTAGCAACAAAATATTTACTCGCTTCTCATCAGTTGTTTTGAGATTAATATTTTTCTCAAAAAGGAGTTGAAATATTGCCGGAAAATATTGACCACCCTTTACAACAAAAATACCCGCTATTATCACGAAGAAAATAATAATAACCGCAAGAACTCTTTTTCGAATGGGTTGTTGCCCTCTATGATTCATATAAATAAAGCTCAAAAATATAATCCAGGGTATTAAGAATTTTCAATAATCTTTAGAAACTTTTCAGCAGCAAGGCTCGCCCCACCAACCAAAACACCATCAATTGAGGATAAATTCGTAAATCCAGCTACATTTTCCCCAAGCACACTACCTCCATACAAAACGTATTTAACAGCATTTTTTTCTTTTATAATCTTTGCAACGCTATCTGCGTCCTCAGGTGTATCTGGTGTACCTGTGCCAATTGCCGATACTGGTTCGTAGGCAACGATATCTACTCCTCCTGGAATAGGTGTTTCGGGTCCCTGAACACAAAGTATAGGAGTAAGTCCCCCCTCAATTGCTTTCCCAACTTTCTTAGAAATAATTTCATCAGTCTCTGAAAAGTTTTTGCGCCTTTCTGAATGTCCGATAATTACATAATCTGCAAACTCTTTAATTTGCTTGACATTTTCCTCACCAGTATATGCTCCTTCATCAAATGGGGATACATCCTGCGCTCCTATGGCAAATGGGGTCTGACTTTTAGGACTTAACTCTTTTACAAGAGCAAGTAACGTAAATGGAGGACAGATAATAATTTCTTTCTCATCCTTGTTAATTGTTAGGTTTGAACTATTAAAAGTTTGAAACCAAACATTGGCTTCAGCAGTTGTCTCATTTGATTTCCAGTTGGCTACAATAAAAAGTTTTTTCATATTATTTAATTTTTAAATATTCTTTAATGGTGATGAAAGACATATGCTACAATCTATATTACTCCACATTTTGAGCGACATAACAAGACAACTAAAATATTATACTCTATGAAAGATCTACTACTCAAGGATTTAAATCCTGAACAGCAAAAAGCAGTTATCGCAACGGATGGACCGACAATTATTCTCGCAGGTGCCGGATCCGGTAAGACCCGCGTGCTTACATACAAGGTACTTTATCTGATGATAGAAAAGCACATAGAACCTGAATCAATTCTAATGATTACCTTCACCAACAAAGCTGCACAGGAAATGAAAGAAAGAATGAACAAAATGCTTGCGGGGCAAGAGCTAAAAGCAAATAGCCAAAAGCTGCCCTCGGGACGGCCCTGGATCGCAACATTTCATTCTATGTGTGCCAAAATCTTAAGAATTGACGGAAAGCATCTTGGCTTTTCGTCAAAATTTGCGATATATGATTCCCAAGACCAGCTTGATGTTTTAAAAACTGCTATGGCCAAGCTGGATATATCCATCAGAGACTTTAAACCGGCATCTGTCCTATCAACAATTTCTCAAGCCAAAAACGAACTAATTACTGCGAATGAATATCTTAATTATGCCAGAGGTTATTTCCAGGAAACAGTCTCCAAAATATATCCAATGTATCAGGCAATTCTCAAAGAAAATGACGCTTTGGATTTTGATGATTTGATTCTGTATACAATTAAATTGCTTCAGGAAAATGAACAAATCCTCAAAAAATATCAAGCTAGATTTGAATACGTTTTAGTAGATGAATATCAGGATACAAATAGAGCACAATACATGCTGACCAAATTACTGACAGGAAAGTGGAAAAATATTTGTGTTGTTGGGGATTTCTCACAAAGCATTTATTCATGGCGGGGAGCTGATTATCGCAATCTCATGAAGTTTAAAGATGATTTTCCAGCGACCCAGACATTCTCCCTTTCTCAAAACTACCGCTCTACACAAAGAATTCTTGACGGTGCAAGTGCTGTTATATCCCGAAATACTTCGCATCCTGTACTTAAGCTCTGGACAGAAAATCCTGAAGGGTCAGATATAGAAATTTATGAAGCACAAAGCGAGCAGGATGAAGCAGATTATATAATCCAGACCGTAGTGCTCGGAAAAATAAAAAACTTAAGCGATGTGGCAGTGCTATACCGGACCAATGCCCAATCCCGTGTGATAGAGGAAGCTTTTCTACATCATGGAATTCCCTACGTTCTCATCGGTGGTACCAGATTTTATGCCAGAAAAGAAGTAAAAGATGTTCTTTCCTATCTGCGGGTGCAATGCAATCCAAAAGATATGGTTTCTTATAAAAGACTTGAAAAGCTTGGGAAAGGAAGACTTCAGAAATTCCTTGAATACCAAGGCGTGCTTTCTGAGATTGAAAATCTTAACACTATAGATATACTTGACGGAGTCTTGAAAGTCACAGGATACCTTGAGCTCTATGATGAAAAAATTGAGGAGGACAGAATGCGACTTGAGAATATAAAAGAGCTCCGATCGGTTGCTATCAATTTCCCCGATCTCACAGATTTTCTTGAAAATGTATCTCTTGTTGAGCAGGAATACAATTCGGAAAAACAAACAGATGGCGAAAAGAAAAATGCGATAACACTTATGACGCTTCACGCAGCAAAAGGCCTGGAATTTCCAATCATTTTTATGATTGGTATGGAAGAAGGGCTCTTCCCACATACTCGTTCACTTATGGACAAATCAGAGCTTGAAGAAGAACGCAGGCTTTGCTATGTGGGGATGACGAGAGCAAAAGACATACTCCATTTAACTTATGCCAAACGACGACTTTTTTTCGGGCAACGAACTGCAAATACAGTCTCGAGGTTTGTCCTGGAACTACCAGAACACGTTGTTTCACAAAACTTCGGATCAGTGAAAATTAATCTTGATATGAATGAGGATTTGTTCTAAGTTATTTTTCGCTTAGCAAGCTTTTCAAAAACTACAACAGCTTCCTGAACCTCTAGGTCGAGTTTTTCTTTATGTTCGTCCCAAGATAATGGACGTTTAATTGGTAATCCTCTCAATGCTGCTTTCATTGCAGGTATATGAAATTTACCTACCACAACTGCTAATTTCCCAGGTAACTCAGTTGCCAATTCTGCGACTCGTGGTCCCATAACTTCAAAATCTCTAACTTCCCCTAGATATTTCATGATCTCATCGTCAGCTATTCTTGTATCTTCTATCATATTACGAGGGTCTTCACCTAGAATAGTTATTTCATATATTCTACTTTTTGCATTTTTATCTATTGCTTCAAATATATCATCCTCAGTGATGGGAGATGTTCGGGCTGCTTTAAATTTAATACGAGCTGCAAGATCTCTACCGTATTCTTCTAGCCCTTTTCCTTTTGGAAATTTTTGCCTCATAAATCTATCAACAACCTCATTAATAGAACCAGAATCCATAAAAGACATAAAAACCCTTGGATCCATACCGTATTGTTCGGCAAGCGAACGAAAATCTGCACCTTGCTCTAACCAATGAACATTCTCCCTCATATTTCTATAATTGAAGACTGAAACCGCAAGTGCTTCATAATTTTGTGGGTTTCGGGTGTTCATCGTTCCCAACATATCTGTATCTCCTTCCATCAAGAGATGATCAGTCATTTTAAAATTATCTTTTAATTGCTGCATACGGAATCCTCCTGGGAGCTTTGCGTCATGATGCACACCAAAAATTGTGGCTCGTCCAATCTGAACGACAATTGCTTCTTTTGATTTTTTTACTGGCGGATCTCCGTGTCTTCTTTCTGCAGACATGTGCGGATTATACTATAAGATTTCTCATTATTCAAGTTCTGGGAAATTAGGATTAAATACTTTTCCCTTTGAGGATATTTTGAATTGTTTCTATCACCTGAGGATCTATAGCAGATCCTGCAAGCAGTCTTGGATCAACACTTCCCTCAAGGCAACTCTGGGTGAGACACATCGCTATCTCTCCATAACCTCTTCCAACAGGACTATTATGATAATAAAACTTATAACTATGTATCATACTGCTATCTGTAATAATATCAATTGAATCTAAAAGAGTGTCTTGATTTGAGTAAACATCAATTTTTTTAAATTTTGAGAGTCTTGCAACAGCCTCGTAATCTTTGGTGATTACTATTTTCCCATCATTAACTGAAATTTCAGTCCTCTCAACCGAATCTTGACTATCACGATAAACTTTTATTTTCCCATCTGCCATAACCTTTTTAAGTATGGTTGCTTTGTGATCCCCAGCTGAACCGAAGCGTTTGGAATTGGGATTTCTATAGTCAAAAGCCATATGCTTATAATATCTTTCTACAATAAATTTAGCAATATTATTTTCTAGTTGCAATATTTCTGATAATATAAATATATGGCGGAAACAGATACCATAGAAGTTGATACACAAAATCTAGGTAAATTAATTGACCACCTCCCAACAGAAACCCATGTTAAAGAAGAAATAACTCCTAAATCGCTAGAATTAACAGAAGCTGAGCAAGGTAAGAAAGATGAAATGCTTAAAAAATTGGACAGGATCAAACAACAACTTGCTGAAGCAAGTGAGCGCACTAACACAGTTGACGATAAACGCACTTTGGAAGAATTAAGAGCTGAAACCGAACGAGCTAAAGAGATGGAAACACCTACTATGGATTCGCTTATTGCTGATCGTTACAAAAAGAACAACCTAACTTAAGGTTTGTATAAAAGTGAGATCTGATGAGATTATAATAATTTAAACTCAATTCTTCCCTTGCTGCTGATACATTTTAATTAATTCTTCAACCGTTGTTGCGTCTTCTGCCTTTTTATCTTTGTCACGAAAGTTTACTAATCGAGGAAACCTGAGAGCATACCCGGGATCTTTCACTCCTTCACTGATCTTAATACCTGCAGTATGCAAAGGGCTTCTTGTAATCTCATCAGCCAGAACTTCTATAACAATTTCAGGTCTTACCCAGACACTCGGCTCAATAAGTGAATTGGTCCTCGCAGGCTTGTGGGTGAGCTCCATACCCTTTGTCTTTTCTTTTATACTTATCCACTCCTCATCCGTTAAGCCTGTTCCGATCTTACTGACTGTTACAAATTCATCAGCGTCTTTGTCATACACTCCCACCAAAAGTGCTCCGGCACCAAATGCAGTTCTTTTACCTTTGCCAAAAATATACCCTAAAATCACGCAATCAATTGTGTCCTGAAGCTCACCTGATGAATGCCTTTTCAACTTCACCCAATTAAAGTTACGTCCTCCAGCAACGTAAAGAGAATCGATCTTTTTGACTACAACTCCTTCAAGTCCTTTTGAAATACTATCATCAAGCATTAGCTGAAGGTCTTTTGGATCTGTGAGTATTTCACCAGGTGCTGGAAGAAGAGTTTCTCCTTTCTCAACTGTTTTGGCCAATATTTTCATCCGTTCGTGGAGCGGCGTATCAATAAGAGATTTACCATCTGCATAGAGAATATCGAAAACAAATGCTCGCAAAGGAAGGCTCTGTGCCATTGCTTCAATTCCATGCTTTCTGCGCCTCTTGGTCGTCTCCTGAAAAGGCAAAAATTCTTCTGACTCCGGTTGATATGCAAGTGCTTCAGTATCTAGAATTGCTGTTTTTACTTTTATTTGTTGCAAAGCTCCTTCGATCAATTCTGGGAACATATGTGTCATGTCCTCGAGATTTCTTGAAAACATAGAGATCTTGTTACCATTTTTATGGATCTGAACCCTAAATCCGTCATACTTAGGAGTTGCATGGATTCTATCCCCCATTTTACTAAATACTTTTTCGGGATTTGGAAGTCTCTCACATAGCTCTGAACGTATTGGACGACCAACAGTGACTGTGAGTTTTTGAACACTTGCCAAGCCTGAAACCATAAGGGTTTTTCCAATTAAACCAAGATCTGATGTTTCGTTATACGCTTTTTCCAACAATTTACGGTTCGCCCTATCTCCTAGTATCCCCTTCGCCAGACTGTCCAAGATCGTCGGGTCGCCTATCCCAAGTCGTGTTTTACCAAGAGGTACTCTTACCAGATGCTTGGCCGAAATAGGATCTACTTTTTTCAATAAATCAGAAAGCAAAACTATTCTTTTTTCAACAGTACCAGCTCCTGATGTATTTGCGATTTCAGTCAGTATTTTAAAAACGTCCTCAACTGTCTTTGAACTTTTAACTTTTAACTTTGAACTTAGCTCTTGCGCAACCAATCCTATATCCCCGGCCTTACTATACATTTTCAGGACATTTTCTTTTGTTTCACCAAATGCCCGCCCAAGTGCATCAGCTACAGTCTTATCAGCCATACCTATCTCAACCGGCGCAAAAAATGGGGCGATTCTTCCTTGTGTTAGATAAATTATCCTGTCGATTTCTTCTTTGTCTGTATGCTTAAAAAGATCTGAAAGAATATCGATCAGAATTAAACGGGAAGATGTTTCTTCTAATTTCTCAAAATATTCTGCAAGTTTGGAAAATTTCATAGCTATCCTATTTCAGGACCTCCACCTGAATCTTCATGCTTAATTATCCCCTCTCTCAAGTTAAGTTCTGCGCGATCTATTTTCAAAAAAGTCAACGCTTTATCAGTTACATCCCTCTCTTGTTCAAGCACTCCTTTATCAGGATCCCATCTAGAACCGATTACAATAGCTGGATCGTCAATGGAATTACCAGTTTCGGGATCTATATCAGATATTTTTACCAATGCAATTTCCCCTTCTCCTACACCTAACTCCTCCCTTGCCTTTGGACCATCATATATAACAGCTTGATAATATCGCCGTTCAGCCCTTTCTGCGCGAATCGCTTCCCCATACTCTCTTGAAATCTTTCCATTTTCAAGTCTAGATAACACTCCCTGCGGAATAGACCATTGCTCTTTATTCCAAGGAACCATCATAGGAGTTCCACCGATCAATACCTGTTCAGTAGGCGTAAGCATATCTTCATCTCTTATTTGTATATGTGGTTTATTCATATTATTTATTTGCCATTATGTATTTGGCTCCCTTCGTCTTTCCTGACTTTTTTATAATTCCGGCTTTTAAGAGGACCTTAATTTCATTAAGCACAGTATCTTCTGAAACCATTGGGAAAAGCTGTTGAAATGCCTGATTCTGAAGATATCCTGTTTTTTGGATATATTCCATGATTTTAAGCTGCCTGTCAGATAAAAGTAAAGGAGTTCCTCCGAGTCGCTCTTTCAGTGTCGCGTCAACTGATATTCTTTCAATTTTATCTTTAATTTTTGATAGCTCGATTGCCAATCCCTGTGTAAAATACTCAAGCCATGTTGTCAGATCACCTTCTGCTTTACCGACACTTTGGAGAGCTTCATAGTATGAAGCAGAGTCATTATCAAAATATTCCTCAAGCGAAAAAAACTTTCTGATATCATATCCTTCTTGGAATAAGATATATGTAGACAAAGCCCGCGATACACGCCCATTGCCATCTACAAATGGATGAATCCGGACTAGCTCATAATGAATTGTTCCAGATTTCAGAACAGGATGCATATCTCCTGAATTATTTATAAATTCCAAAAGTTCTGAGATTTGAATCGGTACAGCTATCGGAAGAGGTGGACGAAAAGTTACTTCACCAGTCAGGCTATTTTTTACAACTACCTGAGTACTTCGATATACACCTACCCTAGTGGTCTCTAGAATTTTCTCAACCGTCAACTTATGAAGCTCTAGAATAAACTTTTCGTCGATAGCCAATTGTGAATCACTGCCTGTAAGCTGCCCAATCCTATCCATAACTCTTCTATAATTAATTACCTCCTGAATATCACGCTCTCTTGCAGCAACCACTTCTCCCATCATAACTTTCTCGGCCTGATTAAGATTCAGTTCATTTCCCTCTATGTGTGTTCCGTGATGAACAGCTCGTGCAAGTGCATCTTTCTGAAATTCTCTTTCATAAAATGGAAGCAGAGGTGCATGATCGATAACTTCACGGGAGGCCTCGATAATCCCGATATTTTTGAGGATCTTATTTGTAATACTGTATTTAGGAGTATACATAAAGAGGAAATAAGATTAAAGATTCAGGATTAAAGAATTCTTAAATCTTACTTCGTTAATCTTAAATCTGAATAATTATTGCATATTTCCCGAATTTTGGCAATCCTCGTTTCTTGAATTGAGACATAAATTATGTTATAGTCACCAACAAATATGACGATTGAGGTTGAATTGCTAGAAGACATAGACGAAAACAGCCTAAGTATGCCTGGACAATCACCAGTAGTAATAGAGTACAGAGCAAATAAAAGATTTGTGACCGTTCCAGATGATACTAAGTTAAAATTTAGAAGTCTTTTCCATAGAAAAAAATTCAAAGTGGTTGACCAATCTTCAGAGAGACCACAGGCAGCGGTTTACGGTGAAGGAACCGAATACCCAATTTATGTGGGGAGTAAGACCAAAGACCATAACTTCGGCGGACCGGGAAGAGTCATTCCTAACGTAGCAAGAATTATGTATAAAGGCAAAGAAAAAAGAAAAGCGGAAATGACTAGTAGAGGCAGAAGGAATAGAATTTAAGATTTTTGCAGAACTTCCATAACAATTGGAATTTCCTCTGCCAAATCACTTGCATTAAAATTATAGCCAACTTTTCCATACAAGCTTTCCCCGGCTTTTTTATTGATGTAGGACCCGACAAGTGCAGCAAGAAATAAATCATTTTTACATGCAAGTGCTGCAACTAGTCCCGCTAACACGTCCCCTGTTCCACCTTTTGTCATACCCGCATTACCTCCCACTATCTCAACGCATTCTTCAGGATTACATACAATATCGCTCTCACCTTTTAACAGAATTATTATTCCGTACTTTTTTGCCATATTTTCTGCGTTTTCAGGATTTGGCTCCATACCAAAAAGAGTTTCAAATTCTTTTCTGTGTGGTGTGATAATTGAATTTTTGGGAATAATCTCAGGATTTATTACCTGCAGACTCCCCCCATCAATTACCCATTTTTTGTCCGGATATTTTATAAATAACTTTTCAGTTAGCTCTTTTGTATGATCATCCCCCTCTTCATGTCCGTCTGGACGTGGTAATCCAGGCCCGATTAAAATACAGTCTGCTTCAGCTGCATAATCATCAATTTTTCCTCGTGGCACTACTATCCCATTTCGAAATTCTTCTTTTGCTTTTTGGACTATTTCATTATTTTCAGGAACGGATGAATAAAAAACCATATCCACAAATTTTGATGCAATAGTTAAGGCCCAAAGACTCGCTGCATGAAAAAGGTGAGATCCACCAATCAGCATCAACTTACCATTTTCACCTTTATGTGAATCTGACGGTGGCGCATATAAATTTTTCAGAGCTTTTGGATCAAATTCTTTCATAAAATTTTATTTACTATCTAATCTTAGCATCTCCAAATTTCTGAGATCATGTTTGCCTACAAATTCTTCATGTGTTGTTGTTGCAATTGTTTGATACAGATTCATCAAATTCAATACATGTGTTATGTTGCCACTATCCAATTCTGAAAAAACATCATCAAGTAAAAGTAACGGCTCATTTGCTGTCCTCTCTTTTATGATAGCAATTTGAGCGAGTTTCAACTCAAGTGACACGAGCCTTTGTTGTCCACGCGAACCAAAGTATCTAACTTCCTCTTTTGTTTTCGAAAGCTTATTAAGAGACTTTATCATTACATCATCTCTATGAGGTCCGACCAATGTCACACCAGCACCCACTTCAGCATTTTTATATTGCAAAAGTCTTTCTTCTGAGATTACACTTTGATCATATATCATATCAAAATCAAAAATTTCTTTAGTTCTGTTATTAATATACTCAATTAATTTTGCTCTTTTACCCGAAATGCTTTGCCCATTTTTTATTAGCAAGTCATCCCAATAAGCAAAAAGCTTATCATCCCGTGCACCTGTTTCCTGAGCTTGTTCTAAAAGTGCATTTCTTTGCCTAAGAGCTTTCCCATACAAAATAAGTGCCTGGTGATATTCAGGATCCACCTGAGTGAGTACTTCGTCAAGAAACTTGCGCCTTACCCCAGGCTGCCCTGCAACTAGATCCAGATCTACTGGAGTAAATAAAACTACAGGCATTTTTGTCGCAAAATCAGATCGTTTTTTGGAAACACCATTTATCATATATTTCTTCTGAAGAAATCCGGTTGAGGTTTCTGAAAAAATTATTTCCAGCTCATCCTCTACAACTCCTTTAACATTACATACTTTTTGACCAATTCTCAAAATTTGCTTATCCTTATCCGTACGAAAGCTTTTTCCTGTTGAAAGCATATAAATTGCTTCAATGATATTTGTCTTTCCAACAGCGTTGGGTCCGATGATAATTGTGATATTTTTATTAAAATTAAAACCTGATTTAGTATAGCTTCTGAAGTTCCGAAGATTAAGGCTTTTTAAAACCATTATTCGATAGTAGTTCCGACAAAGTCTTCTCCTTTAAAATATTTCTCTATGTTTCCAAAATCCTGACCAGACAGTATAACTACTTTTACTCCAAGTTCCTCTGCCTTCTTTGCAGCAATTGGATCAAATGGTGCATTCATTCCAGGTGTCCATACATCTCCTACAATTTTACGAAAATCTGCCCAATTGATATTTTTTATTGGTTTGGCATCAGTAAATTTATTTGGATCCTGATCAAAAACTTGCTTTATATTACTTAAATTAATCACTGTATCTACGCCATAATCCTGCCCAATTAACACAGCACAGTAATCAGTTGACCATCCCGGCTTCCAGCCCGCACCCACAATTACAGGTTCTTCAGCTTTTCTGATGATATCAAAGTTCTTAATAATATGAGGATGAGCAATGTCACGAAAAATTGTGCGGACAAGATGGGCGTTCAAACGACTCGAGTGGATCCCAAGCCAGTCAAGATCATCACGCGATAATCTGTGTTCTATTACTTCCTGACCGGCATCAATATATTGTCTTGCTGTTGCACCGCCCCCAGTAACCAAAAAAAACTGGCGATTGGGATCTTCTGCCAGCTTCTCTCTTATAAAGTTGTTGAGGTTCTTGAGAAATTCAATTCCTATCCCGGCACTTGGGACGATGAGGGATCCTCCAACTGAAATAATTATTCGCTTACGACCATGCTTGTTACCCATAAATTTAGCTTTCTAAATACTTTCTCTAACTATGAATGATACCAAAAAGCAGCCTGAAAAACAAATACCTATTTCCGAAATTTTGGCCTGTACTAGAGTTGGCAGACGGGACAGAAGAATGTACCACGGCCTCCCAAGTAATACTTCTCTATTTTTGTTGTTTTGCAGCGCTGGCATAATTTACCTTTCTGCGCATAGACCCGAAAATGATTTTGATATCCTCCATCTTTTCCTTCAGCTGTTACAAATTGCAATTCCGATGCTCCTCCATATTTTATGCCTTCCTTAAGCACTGCTATGATATTGTCATAAAGTTCTTTTTGATCACTGGAATCTAAACTATTTGCAGATTTTTTTGGATCTATCTTACTCATCCAAAGAGAATCATTGGCATATATATTTCCAATTCCTCCAATTCTCGCCTGGTCCATAAGAACAACTTTAATTGCAGTTTTGGATTTGCTAAGAATTTCTCTGAACTTTTCCAGATCAAGATCTTTAAATGGCTCAGGCCCTAGCTTGCCAACAAATTCTGAAGTCTCAACATCTTTTGTGTCAAATATTTTAATCCACCCGAATTGCCTAAGGTCGTTATAGTAGAGAATTCCTCCACGGTCTAATTTAAAAACAACACGAGTATGAGGTCCAGGGACACTTCCGACTTTTTTGGATAGCTCAACTTTTTCTTTTAAATTCGGTCCACGGTAAATCAACTGTCCGGTTAATTTAACATGAGTAATAATTGATTTTCCATTTGATAGGTCAAAAACCAAGACTTTAGCAAACCGGCGGACATCTTTTATCTTAGCTCCAATTATTTGCTTTTTATCATCACGGAAAATCCGTGTAGATTTTATCTCAATATCTAGGATCTTATGTCCCACCAGATATTTATATAGTCCTATTTTTAAAGTTTCGACTTCAGGTAGCTCCGGCATAGAAGAATTATAACAGACCTTCCTTGATTTGTTTTATCAAAGGGCGTGGTAAAGGAAGACTATTCAAATCCGATTTAAAAAACCATTTCAGCTCTATCAGGTCATCTCCTGCTATGACTTCCAAACTTTTTGCTCTCATATTATATACCAAAAATACATAATGAGTCTTTTCCCCATGCTTGTCCGGTTCAAAATCCTCATCAAACACAATTCTTTCCAACTTATAAACTTCCAAACCTGTTTCTTCTTTTACTTCTCTAAGTATTGCTTCATCAATTGTTTCCTCCCCCAAATTTACCCCTCCTCCTGGTAAATGCCAAGTATCAGGATAAGGACCTACACCAGGTTTTTTACGTCCCAGCAAAATCTTCCCATCCTTTTCAATTACAGCTGCGACAATAACTCTAGACTTCATAAGATTATTTCAATTTATATTTGGAAATCTAATTAATTCAACATTATTATAATAACCAATAAGACTAATAATAAAATAGACAGTGAATGCTAGAGCAAATCCGATAATTGACCATTTTAACTTTCTCTTTGCTACGTGCAATTTAGATTTATCTCCACCTGCTAAAAACCATTGGATGCCAGCAACAACAATAAAGATCAACGGTAAAATAATAGAAACAACCACAACAAGCGAGATACTGTCACGGATTAACCCCACATGCGTAGGCATACCTCCATCAGACATAGAAATATAATTCATATTTTTATTTTGGATTTAACAAACTCTTGTATATTTTTTTTAAACCGTTCTTTTGAGAATTTTTTTGCTTGCTTTATACACTCGTCGGGACTTATTTTCATCTTTTCAAACTTTTTGATTACATCGTTCAATTTCTCTGGAGTATTTTCATCAAAAAATAACCCTGTTTTTCCGTCTACGACGGTCTCTTTAACCCCTCCACTTTTATATGCTAGAACAGGTGTCCCCATACCCATCGCCTCAACTGGTGTGATCCCAAAATCCTCGTCATGTGATGTAAACATAAAAGCTTTTGCATTTCTCATTAATTCCAGTTTCTCAGAATCTGACACTTCTCCAACAAACTCAATGTTTTTATTAGCTATCTCCTTTAGCTCTTCCTCATATCCTGCAAAACCCTTTCCAAAAATCTTAAGAGTCAAACCGTTGCTGTTAAACGCCTTTACGATAACATCAATTCCTTTAGCTCTCGCCAATCTTCCACCAGTTAAATAATAATTTTTATCCTCATGATTGCTGATTGCTGATTGCTGATTGCTGATATCAACAGGTGGATATATTACTGTTGCGTCACGTCTATAAAACTTTTTAATTCTTGCTGCGACTTCATCAGAATTTGCTATAAAGTAATCTACATTTTTACTGGAATTAAAATCAGTCATTCTCAGAAAGTGATTTGCTACTTGGGCAACTGCTGCAATGATTTTGTGCTTCTTCCAGTCCCTAGCTGTCGCATACCCATACAGATAACGAGGCGGGGTGTGGGTATAGCAAATCTGTAGCGCAGACTTCTTTTTGATCAAATTGGGAAAGTATGCACCGGTTTGGGAGACGATAACAACGTCATAACTGGATAAATCCAATGATGAAAAAGCTATGGTCGATAGAAGTCTAAGTGGGGAAATAAGCTTATGACGGAAAGGAATGCTATTGAGAAAAGTTGTTTTGATGTTATATTTTTCAAATCGGGCTTTGTGTGGCCCCAAAAATTCAGGCGCATAAAGTGACGTAAAAACATCAGCATCAGGATAAATCTCCAAAAGCGTTTCCAGAACTCTCTCTGCGCCTCCATATTCTTTTATATAATCATGCACTATCGCTACTTTCATACTTTTATTTCAGCAAGGCTTGAGAACACACTATCTGCTCCTGCTTTTTTTAATTCTTCCTGAATTGATTGATCAGAATTCACTGCGTAAACCGTCATTCCTGCCGCTTTTCCAGCTAAAACACCACTTGGCGCATCTTCAAAAACTAAGCACTCAGCAGGATTAACCCTAAGGCGTTTTGCTGCTTCCAGAAAAACATCAGGTTCTGGCTTCCCTTTTTTAACTTCATCGCTGGATACAATAATTATGAAAAAGTCTAAGATTTGTAATTTTCTTAATATCTCAACTAATTTCTCTTTAGGGTATCCACCTGTTGCTATTGCAAGCTTTAGGCCTTTTTTGTGCATAGACTCAACTATTTTAGCAGCTCCCGTCATTAACGAAACATTTGGCAATAAAATTTTATAGAGAATACTTCTCCTTTCGGCAACTAACTCATCGGTGTCCCCGACAAGTCCCGCTTCGCGTTTATAAACTTCAATTGCTTCTCGTGCGCCCCGCCCATGAGCTTTCCTTTTATACTCTATTGAGAACTTCTTTTTCTGTTTTTTAAATAGCAGAGCAATTGACTCAGTCCAGTATGGCTCAGAATCAATCAGCAAGCCATCCAAATCAAAGATAACCGCTTTAATATTTTTAGGAATCTTCATCACCTGATTATAGCTTTTTAAAAAAAATTTATCGAGTCTAGCCCTTGACAGGAGCAGATCCTCTGCTAAAATTTCCTTATGGCACTTTCCAATAATGAACCATGTTCTCATTGTGGTCGCTTCGCAAACCGCGGGGTCACCATCGATGCAATTATCATAAAAGATGACCAAGTACTACTTATTAAAAGAGGGGTTGAACCATTTATGGGATATTGGGGATTACCTGGTGGTTATGTAGGTTGGGATGAAAATATTGCAGATGCTGTCAAACGGGAAGTAAAGGAAGAACTAGGTGTTTCTGCAATATCAGTAAAGGAGCTCGGAATATATAGTGACCCTTCAAGACATCCTAGGCAGTGTATTAATGTTCCTCATTACGTGGAAATTGAAGGCGAGCCAAAAGCTGGTGATGACGCACAGGAATTTAAGTATTTTCCATTAAATGAACTCCCAGAAGAAATGGCTTTTGACCACAAACAACTTATCCACGATTATTTAGCTAAAAAGTCATAATAAGTATATTTAAAATTAAAGCAACTCCAACTGATCGCTTTTTTTCTTCTCCACCTTTGTCTCTTCTGGCTCTTTTGTCTCCTTTGTCTCAATTCCGAAAATTGTATCGAGCCTTTTTGTCAGTGTGTTGAATCCCTGATCCAGAAATGCAACGCGTAGAGACGAAATATTAAAATCCGAACTCAGACATTTTTTAACATCAAATTGAATTGGTGCATCAGTCACAATTGTTGCGAGTTTTTTGGCAAGAGCCGCTTGTTCTGCGTCCGTTGCAAGTTTCAAAGCTATTTTTTCAGGAAGATTGGGAATGTTCTCATAAAGATTTTCAAATGTACCATATTGCTTAAGCAAATTTGCTGCACCTTTTGGACCAATCCCTGTCACTCCTGGGTATCCATCAGATGCATCCCCAATCAAAGCTTTATAGTCAATAAATTGAGATGTTTTTACTCCGTATTTTTCCTCAACCGCTTTTTCATCAAAAAGTACTGTTTTTGTAATGCCAATAAGTGGCATAAGTACTTTTACTTTTCCATTTACCAGCTGGAGCATATCCCGATCTCCTGTAACAATTACAACTTCCATATTTTTTGTCAGCACAGCTTTTGTTGAGAGTGTACCAATAAGATCATCTGCCTCAAATCCCTCAAGTTCAAAAATCCCCACCTTCATCTTGTCCAGTAGTTCATGAACCAGGACTATTTGTGGTACAAAATCCTCAGGCAATTCAACTCTATTGGCGTGATATCCGACAAATAAAGCCTTTCTGAAAGTGGGTGCTGCCATATCAAAACAAACCGCGAGATACTCAGGCTTCTGCTCAGTAATGATTGAAAAAAGCATTGAGAAAAATCCATATACAGCATTTATGACCATGCCTTTGTTGTTGGTAAGAGGAGGATATGCATGATAAGCCCTGTGAAGAATAGCATTCCCATCAATAATTATTAGTTTCGACACTTAGTAATTATACCACGAAGGCTAATCTGCTTTGGAAGGTGGAGAAAGTTTTCGGTAAACAAACGCTCCTGCTAGAGACACAACCGGCATTGCTACCAATAAACCGACAATTAAGGCTAATGCTCCAGCAATAATTAAAAGTCCGAACAGCAACTCTAGAAAGATAATATTCCCAACATGACCTTTGGTTACCCGCCAGCTATTAATAAGCGATTCAACTATGCCCGATTTCTTATCTACAATAAAATAAGGATAAAAACTAAGTCTTGTTATAAGATATATAGAAACGAAACCGGAGATAACTGCAATCAGAAGAGTTATAATAGTATATACCGGAAACAGGCTCATTTTTGACATTTGTTCATAGTTAAGAAGCAATAAGGTGACAGGAACAAAAGCTACGATTAATACAATAGAGTACATAAGCGATGCAAGAAAGTATCGCGTAATTAATTTTACTTTAAAAAGTGAATATAAATCAGAAAACTGAGATTTTTTGCCATCTACAAAGCTTAAATATATTTTAATAGCTCCAAGATATAGACCTAGAGAAACAATATAAACCACCACATTTACAAGTATTGAGATCATGAATTGATCTTTGAGGTATCCTGAAAGAATATTTGGAATGAACTGAATCAGACAGGTTACCAACAACATTCCCAAAAGAAACCAAAAGTTTTTCTTAGTAGCCTCCCAGCCGAAACTGATTGCTTCTTTTTTGGAAAATGATTTTGCGGTTATTGCCATTGCTTAAATTCTGGCAGGGAATATGATTGCTGTCAACATGATTGGCTAATTTAGTTCTTAGCGGATGTGGTTGCTGAATTTTTCTTAGGTCCGATGAGTTTTATAAAATCATCTGATTCAATTGTCTCTTTTTTAAGAAGTTCTGCTGCTAGCACATCTAGTTTTTTACGTAATTTTACAAGAATTTCATTTGCTTGTTTGTATGCAGTATCTGCAATTTTCTTAACTTCGGCATCTATCTTTGCAGCCATTTCTGGAGATACATCACTTTGCTCATATACTGATTTTTCTGAGTCATATGTGATGGGCCCAAGTGCACTCATCCCAAATTTGGTTACCATCGCACGCGCAACCTGGGTTGCTTTATTGATATCATCACTTGCTCCTGTTGTAACATCTTCAAATACAAGACTCTCAGCAGCGCGTCCCCCCATCATTACTGCAATTTGTTCTAGAAGGTGCGCCTTTGTTTCATGGACTCTATCAATCGGCTCTGTCATTGTGTGTCCTAGTGACATCCCTCTTGAGACAATAGATATACGATGAATTGGATCAACATGTGGCATTTCCCATGCTACGAGTGCATGCCCTGCTTCGTGATATGCTGTCATCTTACGATCAAGATCTGACTGGAGACGCTTTTTCTCAGGACCCAACTTCACACGCGTTGCTGATTCTTCTAAATCTGCCATATCAATTGCTTTCTTACTAAGACGTGCTGCTGCAATTGCTGCTTCATTAAGCATATTTTCAAGATCTGCTCCTGAGAATCCAACAGTTCTCTTGGCTACTTTTTCCCAATTTACATGTGGATCAAATGGCTTGCCGCTTGCGTGAATTGTGAGGATTTTTTTGCGTCCTTCAACATCTGGAAGATCAAGAACTACCCTTCTGTCAAATCTTCCCGGACGGACAAGTGCCGGATCCAAAACATCTGGCCTGTTGGTTGCTGCCATCACAATCACATGCTCATTTGGTGTAAATCCATCCATTTCAACAAGAATCTGATTAAGGGTTTGCTCTCTTTCATCATGACCACCCATAAGTCCATTTCCGCGCTGCCTTCCGATTGCATCAACCTCATCTATGAAAATAATTGAAGGCTGGGCTTTCTTTGCAGTATTGAAAAGATCACGTACTCTGGATGCACCAACTCCTACAAGCATTTCCATAAATTCAGAACCTGCCATAGAGAAAAATGAAACATTCGCCTCACCCGCTGTTGCACGAGCCAAAAGCGTTTTTCCTGTTCCAGCGGGCCCTACCATAAGAACTCCTTTTGGAGTTCTGGCACCCATTGCTGTATATTTTGTAGGGTTTTTAAGAAAATCAACAATTTCTGTCAATTCCTGCTTTGCTTCATCTACTCCTGCGACATCCTTAAATGTCACTTTTGGATTATCTCTATTAAATAGCCTTGCGCGGGATTGACCGAATGAAAAGATACTATCCTGAGTACCTCTTGCTTGACGAAATATAAAGTAAAAGAATGCAATCATAAGAACCACGGGAAGAATTGCTGAGGCAATATTTAACCAGCCTGACAAAGCTGCATCATCTTTAACTGTAATCTTTGTATCATTAAGAGGAATACTTGCGTCTTTAAAAATAGAATAGACATTTGAGCCTGGCTCTTTGACTGCTTGTGTTTCTTTACCATTTTTCTCAGTAACTGTAAGCTTGTCACCATTTACTGTTATTTGACTTACTTCTCCTTTCTTAACCTTAGAAATAACTTCAGAAAGAGGAACCAATTTTTTGTTTTCTGAGGATGTATTAAGCGCTGAAAATGCAATTAGAGAGAAAAGAACAAGAATGCTGTAAAGGAAAAAGTTCTTCCAGGAGAATTTGGTTTTGATTTTTATCGATCGCTTTTTACCGTTTGATACGCGTTTTTTACTGCCTGCCGCCATATATGGAAAAAATTATATCACAAATTATGAGCCTATACCAGTGCCAAAACCTCTTTTCGGAATTGCTCCCCGCGGTCCTTATAATTCTTGAACATTCCAAAACTCGCACACGCTGGAGAAAGCACTACCACATCTCCTGTTGTGGCAATTTTACTAGCCGCAAGAACAACAGTCTTCATATCCTTCGCATCCTCAATTAACAATATTCTTGATTCTTGATTCTTGATTCTTGATTCTTCTTTAATCCGATGCCATTCATCCCCAATACCGATAATTGCCTTGATATTTTTCTTCTCACTTATCACTTTTCCAAGCTCCGTAAAATCACTCTTCTTTCCAGATCCACCCAAAATCAAAATCTCGGGAGTTGTAAATGCTTCAATTGCAGCTATTGCCGTTTCTGGAGTTGTTGAAAAAGAATCATCATAATACTTAACCCCGTCTATTTCTCTAACTAATTCCAGTCGATGCACCAAGCCCTTGAATGACCTTAAAACGTTTACAATCTGCTCTCTATCTACTCCTGCCAAATGGGCTGCAAGAGATGCTGATGCTACATTCTCAAGGTTGTGTTTTCCGGGAAGAAGTATATCCGCAATATCAATAATTTTCTTTTCATTACCATCTATCTGCATCCAGAGAATGTCATCTCTGATAAAACTTCCATCCTGCCCTGCACGCTCCCGCGATACGTAAAAAACTTTCCCGTCAGTATAAATATCCGATTCGTTACTTGCTGGATAATCTCTATTTACAATTGCATAATCATCTTTTATTTGAAACCTTAAAATATTCCTTTTGGCATCAATGTATTCTGCAAGATCCTTATGCTGATCCATATGCTCGCTCGTTGTCATCAGCATTACAGCGATATGAGGGGACTTATCAAGATCCTGAAGCTGAAAACTTGATAACTCAAGAACAACAATTGAATCCTTATTAAGTTGATCCAAAAAATCCAATGGGGGCGTTCCTATATTTCCCCCCAGATACACATCTCGCCCGTCTGCTTTTAACATTTCGTGTATCAAGCTTGCTGTGGTGCCCTTTCCTTTAGTTCCGGTTACACCGATTATAGGGCAGGGACAAAGATCAAAAAAAATCTTGGTAAGCGAAGTAATTATCGCTCCACTTTTTTCAGCCTCTAATAACTTTTCATGGTTTCTATAAAATCCGGGGGTTCTGATAATCACATCAAATTGCGAAAGATCACCCAAGTATTGATCACCAAGAATAAATTCAGCGCCTAAATTCTTTGCGTCTGATAAGACATCTTGATCAATTGCTTCTTTTTTCCTTCTATCAAGCACAAAAATATTTGCGCTTTGTTTTTTCAAGAATTTAATACTTGAAATTCCCTCGACTCCCAGTCCCAATACCGCAACTTTTTTGTTTTTAAAATTCATAATACTTATATTTTAACACCAGTAACATTTTTTAAATCCAATTTCATTAGTTTTTCTGCAATCTGTCTGAATCTTACTGCGTCACCCGTTGTGTAATAATAATCCTCTCCTTTCACAGAAGATGGTATATTCTCATGTGCCAATACGTATTCCGTACGTCTTGCAATTGCTCCTCCGGAATCATATAGAGCAATTTTTGAACCTAAAATTTTTTTAATTTCAGTTGCCACAAAAGGATAATGCGTACATCCAAGTGCTATAGAATCAACACCATCTTCAATAAGTGTTAAGAGTGAATTTTCAACTGTAGAACGCACTGTGGGACCATTTACTATTCCTTCTTCAACCAGATGCTCAAGCTTAGAATTACCTATCGTGTAAATCTTTGTCCCATTTGAAAATTTTTTAATCAAATCTTTCAGATACTTGCTTTTTGCAGTAGCAGGAGTTGTAAAAACTGCAGCTTTTTTAGTTTTACTTTTCTCAGAAATAGTTTTAACAACGGGAACAACAGCAATTATAGGGATATCAAAATTTGAACGCAGATGCTTGATAGCATTAACACTTACAGTGTTACAAGCAATAATAACCAGTTTTACTTTTTTTGAAACCAAAAAAGATACTACTTTGTATGCGATTTCCTGAATCTCGACTACTGATTTTCCCCCATATGGGTAATTTTTCTGGTCAGCAAGATATACATATGATTCATTTGGCAAGTGCTTTTTAACAGAGTCCAAAATAGAAAGCCCCCCAACTCCTGAATCAAATATTCCAATAGGTCGATTATTCATATGTTTTTAAAGAAGTTTATTTTATCTTGGGATTCTTTTTCGCAAGTTTTCTAAATTCTATCTGAAAGTTTTCTAATTCATCTTCTGACAACTCTTCTAAATCAATAATCTTATTACGAGCATTTTTATTTGCCCTGATAAGTTCATCCAATTTCAATTCCATTGATTTTGCATCACGATTTTGAGAATTTTGGATAAGAAATAAAATAAAAAATGTTATAATTGCTGTCGTAGTATCAAACGTCTGTAACCAGGTATCTGAAAATCCAAGTAATGGCCCACAAATCACCCACCCTATTATAATTAGGACTCCAGATCCAAACCCCCACGGCGATCCCATAAATTTTGAAGCTTTATTGGCAAAATTATCAAATATATCTCTCATATAAATTTTAAATTATATGTACCAGGGGTGAGAGTCGAACTCACGGTCGCCGGTTTATGAATCCGGAGCTTTAACCACTAAGCTACCCTGGCTGGGTACCTGAGAGTATATCAATTTGACCATGGCTAACGCAAATGGTATACTTGTAATCGCTTAATACTTTCTTTTGTAAAATCCGAAGGATTTTAAAGAGGAGTATCCAATGAAAAACTGAAATTGCGAGTGAAATGAGCAATGAAAGTGCAAAATTGTGATACGACGAGACGCGGGGTAGTGTACGGTGCACGTGAGGCTCATAATCTTACAGACAAGGTTCAACTCCTTGCCCCGCAACTGAGGGCATCAAATTAAAAACTCGTTTCGGCGAGTTTTTTAATTCCGCCCTCATGGGGATGGTGTGACGAAGTCACATAATATCCCCAAACTAATCCTAGCAATCCATTTTTAAAAAATTATTGTACAATCATAATAAATGCATTATGTTTATGTCCTCCAATCGCTGAAGAAACCGGATTGGCTCTACAAAGGCTCTACGTCTGATCTAAAAAAGCGCATTCCCCAACACAATGCCGGCAAAAACTTCTCTACCGCTCCATACGCTCCCTTTCGGCTAATCTATTACGAAGCATATCTATTGAAAAAAGATGCAGAGGCCAGAGAACAATATCTTAAGACAAGTATGGGCAAGAGGGTTTTGAAAAAGCAGCTCCGATATTTCCTTGAATCAAAATAAAAATGAGAAATACTCCGATGAGCAGATTAAAGAATTCACACACGCGGCTGAAGTGTTATCAGATATGGCAATTGATAGTTTTTTAAAAAAGAGGAAAACCGTCCCAGGAGAAGAGTAAATGCACTTGGGAAAATCACCGTTCAAATGACGGAGGAGAATCCTATGCTTGAATGGCTATTTTCCAACAGAAGTCGGAGAAAATATAAGCCTAGAGTTGTTATTCGTGCTTGTGATATAATAGGGCTATGACAAAAGAAAGTGCCCCGCAAGGCAATGGACATCAAAATGGTAGTGGGACATTTTCCCCAGTTGAGCATGGTGGTCTTATTGATGCACTTTCTAGACCATTTGACCGAGCTGCTAGTGTATTTAATATGGATCCTGAGGATGTGAGGCAAGTAGCCGCAGAACACTTTATCCGAGCAGCTCGTAGATATTCCCCAACTGAAGAAGCAGAACTTACAACTTTTGTCTCACATAGAGTAATAGGAGGAATTAAAGATGAATTTAGGGAAAGAGGATGGACTATAAAAACCTCTAGAAGAATCAGTGATAATCTTCCAAAGGTATTAGGAGCAACGGCTCAGCTTAGCCAGACTTTGGGTAGACAACCAACTGAGGGTGAAGTTGCAGACCATCTTTCCATCTCTCCAAGGCTTGTTCGGAGAGTAAAAATTGCTGCGGCAGAAGGAGCAGTGAGACCAACTGCTCTAGTTGAGGATAGTAGTGATCAAAGTAGTTCTCCTGAAAAACCAAGAGCTAAAGACCCATCCCGTACACTTGTTGCTGAGCAGGGTGAAAATGCTTATGAGCGGGTGCTTGATAGAATGGTTCTTAAGGACGCACTAGCCTCGCTTCCTCCTCGTTCAAGAAGTATTATTGACATGCATTTTGGGTTTAATGTAGAAGGAAGAGAGATGAGTCTTATGGAAATAGCAGAGGTACTGGATGTAACAGAGTCACGAGTATCCCAATTAGTTACTAAGGCACTTGATGACTTACGAAAAAAAGTGGGGAACGCTGCTTGATATGGAAGACTAGATTGTCGGCTTTTGGTGGGGTAAATTAATAGTTCTTTTCCTCAGAGCACTTACGAGATTATCTGTCACCATTCTAGGAGAGATTTGTAACTGTTGGGCTGTTGCCTCAATACTAAGGTTTGCGTACAATAAACGCTCTGCACATCTTCTTTCAGTGTCGGAAAGAAAATCTACATTTCTCCACCATGCATCAACTCTTTCTTCTCCCTCTGGAGTTGTTGAAAGTCTTGCAATATCTGCCTGCAAACCTTCAATCTGTTCACGCAGTTGTTTTATAAGTGGTACTCCATAACTTACTCCTTCTATTCGTGGCTTGCTTGTTCCCCTTGATCTTCTAGTTCCTTTATTTCCGGGAAATACCTCAAGTTCTATATTAGAACTCTCAAGGATTCTTTTTATACTCTCTTCGCTCGCTCCAGGTTTTATTGTACCTTTTAAGACTTCGCAGACTGCCTCAATGTAGTTAATATTCCACCTATTTGCAACTCCGTAGTGAAGAATTGCCCTTTGAATAGCATGATGCTCATCACCTGGAAATGAATTGACCACCATCGCAAGTTTTGATTGAGTAATAGTAAATTCTCTGTCACGACCACCTCCCGCTGTTCTAACCTCACTTACGAGAGTTGGGTCTGCATTGCCTACCAATCGCAAATCCTGATATACAGATCCAACTGTCTTACCCCATCTCTCTGTCTTTGCTTTCGCCCAATCTTTTATATGTAATATATCATCCACTCCTATACCAGGGATCGTAGATCTCTTCTGATCCTTAAGTGCTACTTGAAAAGCTTGTGTAACGGTCATTCCCTTTTTTGCCCAGGGAGTGGTGTCAAACGAACTGGTCATCCATTGGGTGAGTCTGGCAAATTGAACAGACCGAACAGAACTTGCAGCGAGGATACGCAAGTCAAACATCTCCTCATCCGTACAACCATAAATTACCGTAGCATTTATTTCCTTATCCCCATTTATTTTTTTCCCTGCTGACCTATGAAAGCCATCAATAACATCGTAGATGATCCCACCATCCTTCTCGCCTATTCTAGCCCTTACAGCAATGGGAGTAATTTGTCCACGCCTTTGTTTCATTGAAGCTCCAAGTTCAACTGCGTGGGACTCATCTATTAATGCTTCTTCTGTTAACACCCTTCCCAAAGGAATTGTTTCCAGTCGCTCTGTTTCAATTCCATTGCGGATTAGTTCTCTGGGAGATAACATACCAACACTATCTGCTTGTGGTAATCGTCCTCCTCTTCCTGGCTCTGGCATAATGCGGGTATTATAGTATAGTGATAGGCATAAAGCAATAGTAGGGCTGTGGGAATATTAATGATACCAATCAGTTTATAACAATGACAATTTACTCCAAATCTGGTATAAATGAGGCATGGGTTTCGGTGAGAAAACAGGTTCTCGATGCCTGCAATCCCCGCAACAATAGTATTTCATCCATTTGTTGCTACGTGATAGAATTGCCACAGGAATATTCTCTATGAATAACTTATTACCTGATGTAACAATTGAACTCCTGACAAAATTCTCCTCAAAAGACGCCAAAAATATAAAAAGACTGGCTACGCGACTCGGATCCAACTACCAACCCCTAACCGATAAGGATCTTAAGGACATAATTTCGTCTCCCACTACGTACCTTTTTATTGCCCGCGAATCACAGAAAAAAGAACTAATAGGTATGGCAACACTTGCCATTTATCGGATTCCTTATGTTAAAAAGGCTAATTTTGATGATCTGATTGTTGATGATAAGTATCGGGGAAACGGCATCGGACAACAACTTGTGGAAAAAATTCTTCTAACTGCCAATGAATTAGGCGCAACATATATTGATTTCACTTCAAATCCAAAACGAATAAAGGCAAATAAACTTTATGAAAAATTGGGGTTTAAAAAAAGAGATACCAATGTCTATCGGTTGACTTATGATTAATCAAACACCTAATAAAATCATTCTTTTTGATATAGACAATACAATTTTCAACACAGTTTTATATCGTGAAAAATTGTTTAATAACCTTGCCACCCAATTAGATTTTGATTCTAAGATATTTTCACAAATAGCAAAAGAGGAATATGCGCTACTGAGGAAAAAAGCACATTATCTGGATCCTGACTCTTTTTTAAATAGTATCATTGCCCGTTCAGAAAAAGCTACAAATCTTGAAGAACTTCAATCAGTTTTTTGGGATAAAAAACTATATGAATCTTGCGTATATCCAGATGTCAAAAAGACATTTTCATATCTTATTGAAACTGATATTCAAATTGGAATTTTTTCAACAGGACACAGTACTCATCAAAATACAAAGATTGAAAGTCTTAAGGAATATTTATCTGATAACCATATTTACATTTCTCCCAACAAGATCAAGATTATAAAAGACACTTTTACCGTTTACTTGAATAAAAAAACTTATATCATAGATGATTTTCCGGATATATTGCATGAAGTAAAAAAACATCATATAAATGTTTTTACCATCTGGATAAAAAGATCAAATACATCTTATAATTCCACCATACCAAAAAACTTCAAACCCGATGCAACTATTACAGACTTATATCAATTAATTGATATAATCAAAAATCAATAAATAAATATGTGTGGAATATTCGGATATGTCAGTAAAAAAACTAAACATGTGGAGGTTGTCCTAAATGGCCTCAAAATTCTTGAGTACCGCGGATATGATTCATGGGGAATAGCAATAAAGCGTAAATCTGAAAACTTAAAACTTAAAAACACATTCGTTGTTGAGAAGCAGATCGGTAAAATAAAAGACGCAAATCTTAATTCTGAATTCTTAAATCTTAATTCTGAATTGGCTATCGGTCACACGCGTTGGGCAACACATGGAGGCGTAACCCAAATAAACGCACATCCGCATCTTGACTGTCAAAGCAAAATTTCTGTAGTACATAATGGAATTGTCGAGAATTTTGATATTCTTAAAAAAGACTTGCTCAAAAAAGGTCACAAATTTATTTCTGCAACAGATAGTGAAGTTATTTCTCATCTCATTGAGGAATCAATGAAGACAAAGGGTTTTGCAACTGCTGTTCGGGATTCATTCAACATGCTTTCGGGTATGAATGCAATTGTTGTGGCATATGCTCCCTCAAGTGAAATAATAGCAGCAAAAAGCGGTTCACCTCTCGTGATAGGCTCAGACAATGACACATTTTATATCGCATCAGATGCATCAAGCATTCTCCCAAATACCAAAAAGTTACTTTTCTTAAAAGATAATCAGATGGCAATTCTTGGAAAAAAATTGCAAATATTATCGCTTCCAAAAGGTACCAAGCAAGCAGTTAAATTTGAAACAATTTCCTGGAAAATAACTGAGGCGAATAAAGGAAAATATTCTCATTTTATGCTGAAAGAGATCCATGAACAGCCCGGAATCATAAGAATTATAGCCAAGACATATGATTCCCAAATAGAATCCCTCGCGAAGACAATCGAAAAAGCAAAAGGAACGTTTTTTATAGGAGCTGGTACTGCGTCATATGCAGGACTTATGGGTACTTATTTTTTCTCAAAAATTGCCAAAAAACATGTAAATATGTCTTTTGCCTCGGAATTTACCTATCTTCTTGATTTTTTGAATAAAAAATCACTCATCATTGCGCTCTCTCAATCTGGTGAGACAATCGACGTTGTTGAGCCTCTTATAAAAGCTCAAGAAAAAGGAAGTATGATAGTTGCCATTGTAAACACTCAAGGCTCAACAATTTATAGGATGAGTGACAAAAAACTCCTTCTGGGGGCAGGGATTGAACAAGCTGTTGCATCAACAAAAGCATTTACAGCCAAAATATCTATTCTTCTAATGCTTGCCTATGCGTTGAAGGGAGATATAAAGCAAGCTTCAAAACAACTTCTAAAAGCAGCTGATGAAATAGATAGACTCATAACGCAAGAAAAAAAGCTTACTCCCATTATCAATTTACTAAGCAAATCCGAGCATATTTATATAATCGGCCGTGGAGTTTCATACCCAACATCTCTTGAAGCATCGCTTAAAGTCAAAGAAGTTAGCTATATTCATACCGAAGGGCTTGCAGGAGGAGAACTCAAGCATGGCGCGCTTGCGCTTATTTCAAAAGGAACACCTTGCATTGTTTTTGCTCCACCAGACGAAACATATGAATCAATTATTTCAAATGCGACTGAAATCAAAACCCGTGGAGGTGTTGTGATAGGCATAAGCCATAAAAATCATGATGTTTTCGAACATTTTATCGAAGTTAAAGATTGCGGGGACGCAACTGCTATCTCGCAAATCGTACCCATACAATTAATCTCTTATTATTTAGCCTTAAAGAAAGGATACGATCCTGACAAACCAAGAAATCTTGCAAAATCAGTAACAGTGAAATAATTGCAGTTATTTCATCCTGAGCTGTGCCGAAGGATAAAAAATATGACCAAACCAAATCAAAATTCAAACACCAAAATCCCCAAAGTCGTAGTTATAGGAGGCGGAACAGGAAGTTTCGTCGCTCTTTCGGGCTTAAAAAAATATCCAATTGATCTGACTGCAATTGTGACCATGATGGATAGTGGTGGATCAAGTGGCAGACTGCGGGATGAGCTTGGAGTCTTGCCACCAGGGGATATACGACAATGCCTTGTGGCTCTGGCGACTTCATCCAAACTGCTTCGGGATCTTTTTATGTACCGTTTTGAGGAAGGTGATCTTAAGGGTCATAATTTTGGAAATATATTTCTATCGTCCCTTGAAAAAACAACCGGAAGTATGGAAAAAGCGATAACTGAAGTAAGCAAAATTCTTCGTATTCATGGTCACGTAGTTCCAGTTACTTTTAAAAAGGCAGATCTCTGCGTTGAGCTTATTGATGGAAAAATAATCACTGGTGAGACACATATAGATGAGGTAGAAACAAAAATGAATAGGGCTCGTATAAAGAAGGCATTTCTAACGCCTAGTGTCACTGCCAATCCAAACGCATTAAAATCAATAATTGAGGCTGACTTTATCTTAATTGGTCCGGGAGACCTTTATACCAGTATAATCCCGAATTTACTGGTAAAAGGAATTGCAAATGCTCTGAAAAAATCCAAAGCTCACAAGATATATGTTATGAATCTTATGACAAAATACGGCCAGACAACACATTACACAGCAATTGATCATATAAGCGATCTAGAAAAATATATTGGGAAAAAAACTATTAATTCAATTCTCCTGAATACAAAGCGACCGACTAAAGAAACTTTATCTTGGTATGAAGATTTTGATGAACAACCTGTGATCGATAATCTAAAAGATTCAATTTATTCTGTTATCAAAAAGGATCTTTTAAAAAATATAGTTCTTAAGAAAAGTCCGACTGATTCTCTGAAAAGAAGCATAATCCGCCACGATTCAATAAAGTTAGCCAAAGCAGTCATGGAGATAATAAGTAATTAAAATAGTCAGTCTTATTATTTACCACTTAGTATTAGATCGCTAAACAGCAACTGGCCTTGGAGGTTTGGTGAATACAAAACGCGTTGATTCAAAAGGCCTAAAATTGGTCCTGGTATCCTTAGCATTATCCGAATTTGTAATTCCTATTAAATCTGTCGGGCCCCAATACCAAGATCTTGTCCTTGCCTGATCAAACCCTTTTGCTTCCGCCAATCCATTCCATTCTTCAATAGATTTATATGTATGAGGGGTTGATCCTCCAGGCTGTCTATTGAGAACCTCATCAAAACGTCCAAAAATCGATCTTATTCTACTCTTTTTTTCACTATCCATTGTAGGCATTGTTTCCTCAAGGAGTATTAGCTTGCCGCCGGGCCTAAGAGTGCGCATCGCCTCACTCAAAATCTCTTCCTGCGCTCCGTCTTCGCAAAAGTGAAGAATATTATTTAACACAACAGCATCGCTACTATTGTCTGCAAACGGAAGTTTGCTTGCATCCCCAATCACAAACTTTCCGTCTTTTGTGTCAGAAGTTCTGAGATCACCTAAATCAAGTTTAAGTGTAGTTGCGCCTGTTCTTTGCTCTATAGCTTGGGCTACATGCCCTGTACCAGCACCAAGATATAAAACTCTTTCTCCGCTTTGAATTTCATTCCCCAGCTCTCCGCGCTCATACATGTCATTTGCTCTACCTCTTGCACCATCTAGAAATTTTTTCAAAAGTAGCGGATGCCTTTCAACAAATGAAACAAATTTTTGTGGCCGATCTATATCGTAAGTTACTTTAGGTTGTTCTTCCCCCGTTGATCCTCTTATTTCTGCCATAAGTCCTACACGCTCCCATTTATTTTCAGAAGACTATGTAGCTTGAGTATTATATCCTCCCAATATAATTTTTTCAATCTCTGACAATTGCGTGAAATAGATTAGCAACAGACAAAGATAGTATAATAATATATTGATGTGGCATATATATATTCTCCTTTGCTCTGACAACAGTCTTTATACAGGCTCGACCAACGACCTTGATAAAAGATTTTTGAGTCATATGAGTGGAAAAGGTAGCAAGTATACCCGCTCCCACAAGCCGCTACGAATTATCCACACTGAGGAGCTTAAGACCAAATCTGAGGCTCTCAAGCGGGAAATAGAAATAAAAAGCTGGAGTAGAACTAAGAAGATTCAAACTCTGAATCTGGATATTTAGTAGAATAAATCCAACCATTTTTTCCAATTCGGGCGGGTGTCTTTGGGTTTTGGCTTGCTGGATTCAGATGCCTTCAAATCTTTATCTGATAAAACAATAACTTGTTCACCTGGCTTTACCATAAAAAGCTTATTTCTCGCCTCTTCTTCAATAAAATTCGGCCTTTCAATCTTGTTTAATTTGTTCCTTAACTCTTGATTCTTGTCCTTTTGTCTCTGGACTTCTAGTCGGCTATCATCCACCAGTTGTTTTTTTTGCCAAAGTTTATATGTTGAATGGGCCAAGTTATTTATAACAACCAACGAGGTAATGATAATAATAAAAAATCCTATTTTCTTTGGAGACATAATAGTTTATAATATAATCTCTTTTTACTGTCTTTGCAAAGGGGAATGCAGATTTGATATTGGTGCTTGAATTTTCATTTCGTTTGTGATATTATGGGACATAGTAATATATGAATATAATAAAAGTGCGTGATGCGCACCAGCAATTCCTAGAATTCTTAAAAGGCAAAAAGCACTCCAGTGCTACAATTTTGGCCTACGGAAAAGACATAGACCAGCTTACGAGCTTTCTTGAAGAGCTTGAAAAACAGCATATTCATGATGTCTCAAAGGATGATATACAGGCCTTTTTGGGTAAATTATCAGAAAAAGGATACACACCAAAATCATTATCCAGAAAACTTAACTCGACCCGTACTTTCTACAGATTTCTAAAAGTAAATGAATACGTAACAGATGACCCTTCTCTCCTTGTCTCTCATCCCCAATACGAACTCGCAGCACCTAGAATGTTAAAACCAACAGAATATAGAGCACTCAGAGATGCAGCCCGGAACGACGCACGAATGTACGCGATTATTGAGCTTCTTCTCCAGACAGGAATCAGAATCGGGGAACTCGCAGATCTGAGGATGTTAGATATACAACCAGATGGCCTCAGGATAACACCTCATGAAAAACACGCAGAGCGCGTTGTACCAATGAACAAATCAGCAAAAGAAGCACTTGATAGGTTCCTCAAAATCCGACCTGAAATAGAAGATAATCACATTTTTGTTACAAAATCAGGCAAACCATTTCTCGTCCGTAATATCAGGACAGCAATTGAGAGATATTTCAGAATAGCAGGAATTGAAAATGCAAAGGTAAATGATCTCAGACACACATTTGTTGCACACCACCTGAAGCACGGTGTCTCACTAGTACTTCTCTCAAAAATTCTAGGACACAAAAGACTTTCTACAACAGAAAGATACCTGGAATACGTTCAGGATAGAGCCAAAGACACCACCAACCTCAGCGAGCTTTAAAATTCCATACAATGAAGCTTGAACAGCAGTGTCCCTATTTGGAAATTAAGGACAATAGAGCATTAACTACTAAGAGAGCTAGGCTAGATACCTCCTGTCGTATAGATTGTCCGTTAAATGGCGCTACATTTTTGGGCCCTGAAGAATCTCCCACCTCTAAATCAACGCTTTTTGCTAAAATTGATAACTTGAGAAGTGAATCTTGTAGAGTAACAGACATTGGCAAAGCATTAGAAAATTTAAAAAATTTAAGTAATGCTACAAAGAGAACAAATTCTTCCTAAACTCTTCAAGCTTATTACTATTCAGTCTCATTCTTAAAATATCATTTGCTATTCTATCCAAAAAGCTTGTGCGCCTGGGAGGACTCGAACCTCCGACAACTTATGTATAAGATAAGAGTTCTAGCCGCTGAACTACAGGCGCGCATCAAGTATTATATCATCAAAGATCAGATATGTCAGGATAATCTGCCATAGCCTTGATTGACATAAGTATTCTTTCTTTTAGTCTCGTGTCATATACCCGCAACATGCATGTCCCATGTCCGTATCCCTTGTAGGACAATCCTTCTCTTGTACTTTTCTTAATATAGGGCTTGGCAAACTGTTTCTTTTCAATATTTAACATCTTACTCCAATAATCTACAGCTTCCTCTATTATCATGTCATCATATAAATGAAGACGTACTTGTATTTTATCCTTAGGCACATCAAGAGACTTTATTATCCAATACAAAGAAAATTTTAATACACCAGGATCTGTATTGCTAATACTTAACATGCCTTTCTCGGTCTTGCCACCTTCTCCCCAATACAAAAACAAGCCTGCTAGAAATAACTCTCTTTTCGATAGAGTCAGATACTCTTTTTGTTGCTGTAAATAAATTATGTCTAGCTTATTTTGACGATTTACCTGCTTTGTGATACTTGTTTTTTCCCTGGCTAAATATCTTCTTTTATCCACGCTGGTTTTTAATAAAACCAATTGGTTCTCAGTTAATGGATAATCCTGTAACCATCCCGAAAGGGTTCCCTTGGAGACATTTAATTCAGCTCTAATCTCACCATAAGTCTTGCCACTTTGTCTTAACACAATTGCTCTTTGACGATCTTTATTTCTTGACATAAGTAAACTATAGAACTAGTGTTTGATGACACTAAATATAGTGTACGAATAATAGAAGATCTTGTCAAATAAAGTACTTTTGTTCATTGCGCCTTCGTCTAAAGACGAGCGCGCGTGGAGATTTCTGCTTCCACCTGATCTACTCCTTTTCCAAACTTCAAACGTGATAGTTCCCGGACAAGCTCAGCAACTCTGTCATTTCGAAGTGCCTTTTCTTGCGATACATCTTTGGTGGTATCAATTGAAAATGGCGCGACAGGCTCTCCGTTAACTATTGTTCTCATATAAGCATTATACTTATCCACATTTATAAGATCATTTTCATTAAATAACGGCTGGAATTCATGCTGGAGATAATTTGCATCAGTCACACCTACTCTAAATGATGCTATTGTTCCTACGTTTCCAAAAATAGCATTTTTGATCTCCTCTTCCATTTGTCCTATAAATTGATTTGCAACGATCAAATTAAGGCGGTATTTCCTGGCTTCTGACAGAATCTGGGCAAAATCAGGTGTTGCAAAATTCTGGAACTCATCAACATAGAGGAAGAAATCGCGCCTGTCGTCCTGATCTGGAATATCCTGTCTACTCATAGCGGCAACAAGGATCTTTGGAACCAGAACCAACCCCAGGAAATTGGCATTTTCTTCACCGATTTTACCCTTTGAAAGATTAATTAGAAGAATCTTACCCTCATCCATGACTTTTCTGAAATCAAATGAACTTTCTGACTGCCCGATGATATTTCTGATCATTTTATTGGTAACAAAACGCCCAAACTTGGAGGTGATATAATCAAGAACTTCAGATTTGTGAAAATCAGAAGTCTGTGCGATCTGATCTGTCCAATAACGCCTAATGATCGGATCCTCAACTTTTGGCAATAACTCCTGAACAAATGCCTGATCTGTGAGAACACGGACAACTTCGATAAAAGTGCTCCCCTTCTCATACATAACAGTAAGCATAGCGTTACGTATAGCATGTTCAAAACGGGGACCGATAATACCGGTCTTGTTCGGGTCAAAAAGTTTATACATCAGTCCGATAATTGAGTTCACAATAAAATGTTTTTGCTGCTCGGTATCTGCTGCGAGCATATTAAATCCCATAGGCCTATCCGTATCTGATGGATCAAAAAGAATAACCTCCTCAGCTCTTTTGGGTGGAATAAGTCTCAAGATATCTTCAATTAAATCACCATGCGGATCAATAACAGCAAGACCTTCACCGTTATTTATGTCCTGCATAATCATTGTTTTCAAGAATTCTGTTTTTCCGGTACCTGTTTTCCCGATAATATATGTATGCCGTCTTCTATCTTCCCGCTCGATATGAATAGGTCTGGAAATGCCTCTATACGTACTTTTGCCCATATAAAGCCCCGTTGTTGATAGATTTGAGGGGGCTGGGGATCTTTTGGCAGTTAACCAGTGAATTCCAGGGGTCGTATAGACACTTTTATTTGGAAAGTGATAAATCGTCGCGAGCTCTTCACTTGATAAAACCGATGTTTGTCCCCACATCGGAAAATATCTGTAAATAAAATCGTTCATGAACCATCCCTTGAAATAATTTTTGTTTTTTGTAAATGAATTATGAAGAGTGAATTGGCTAAAAGATCCTTTTATATTATCAACATGTGACTTTGCTGCTTCATATGTTTTGGCTGATACCACTATCCTGATAGTTGTATCAAATCCAGGTTTTTGAATCTTACTTTCAATTGACTCAAGTTCCCTTGCATCAGATTTATAGCTTGCTTTCTCAGGATTTGCCTCATTTTTCTTTGTGTGACCGATAAAGCTCCTCCCCTCTTTTTTCCATTTTGCAGAGGCTGGACTTATGATAATTTGAAGAGCAGCACCTTCTCCCTCACCCATTTTAGCGAGTACTGATGTAATTGATGATAATGAATCAACAGGCAAATCTTTATACGCTTTTATAGGCATGTGATTTGCCCCTTTAAGCCTGAGCGACACAAAAGCAACTTTCCCCTCTTTTGAAAAAATGTTGTACTCAGTTCCCAATACTGTACCAACACGTTGCTTGGCTGCAGGATCTGTAACAGGAATTATTTCAGCATCAGGATACGAACCATTAATTTGCTTCTCAACCAAATCACGAAGTTTATTGGGTACATTTACATAAAAACGTATGTCTCCAGGAAGCCCTACTATTTCAAAAGATAAATGAGGTTGAGATTTGAAAAAGGCTAACCTGTCTTTATCATATGTCTTACGGATTGCATATATAGCTGAGAACATTTGCTCTGCGGCATCAATTTTTATTTCATTATCTCTTGGAACTGTAACTTGTAGAAGTGTTGAGTTGAGGGCCTCAAACTCTCTTTTGCGGTGTCTTATCCACATCATTAAAAAATAGAAAAAAACCATCCCAAAACCTATCACTGATACCACAACAACTGCTGTGACAAATAGAGTAATTAGTAAAGTAGCGGGATTTTCAATTGTTGGAAACTGCATATTTTATTCTTCCTTATTTTTTACCTCTTTTGATGTAATCTTAATTTTTTTCCAATGATACATAACAACTGCTGCAAGCCAGGCGACTGAACTTTTCCATTTATACTTTTTGCGTGTAAATTCAGCTTCATCATAACTCATGGGCAAGCTAACAAATCCTGAGGTCGTTGGATGAACGGGAACATCTTCCCCTACATGAGTTACACCAGCTTGTTGCACATCTTTTGGAATATCAGGCTTTTCTGCATCAGGACTTTTTTCAACAAACGACTCGAGCTCTTTTTCAACTACTTTCTCCTCCTCAACTATCTCTGCCTCTGACATCTTTGCAACATCGGGTAATGGAGCTGAAACAGGCTCCTGTTCTTTACTTCTAGGAGCGCTTACAGGCTGTGGTATTGACGGAGGTGCCTGCGGTTTTTCCTCAACTTGTGCAACAGGTACAGCTTGTGACGGCTGTGCAGCAGGCACAGTCACAGATTCGTTTTGAGAAGTACTTGAAGTATTTTGCTGCGGGACTGATTGGGCTGGCGACGAATCATCCTGACTAGGGATAGTATCCTTTGGCGACGGATTGGGAAGATTTACCTGAATTCCACCACGGTTTACAACAGCAGGCTGCGGTGTTTTGGTAGCACTATTATCCATAAAATAATCTTATCACGCTGGAGTTCAAGTGGCAATTAAAAAGACCCAACAAAATGCTTATAAAATTACTTTTTGGGCTGCCAACCGCAAAGCGGGCATTTTGTTAATTCTTCTCTTTGGATAAGTAAAACTTCTTCATCATTTGCTTCCCATCCACACCCACGGCAGATTATTTTGTAACAAATTTCACAATCTTGTTGTTTTTTCATGTTTATGCGCACATCGCTTTACCACTTTTACTAGCATATTGTTGCTTTGTCAACCCACATCCACCTTTTGTTTTCGGACACTGATCTCCAACTGGACCAGTTGCATGATATCCACACTCCGGACAATTAAACCCTTCCTTACTTCCCCCACCGCCTCCGCCCACCCGACGACCGGGATTCAAAATAGACATAAAACTTATTCCCCCACCACCGCCTGAACAACCTCTAATTTTAGAAGCCTCTTCGAGCCTTTCACCAAAGGACGCATAATTCTTATCTTTCAAATTATGCCAAACCCCTTTTTCCAGAATTTTCTCAGACCCTATCGCGTCTTTTGACCCAAAGAACTGATCAGACATACGAAGAATTGCTACTGCAATTGCTTTTTGAAGATCATCTTTTGTATGGCCTCCTTCATTTGCATATTCCTCAAATTCCCTGATAACAGCTTGTGTTTTTGATTCAAAATTGTACAACTCCTCACCTTTAACAACGTCGTCATAAACGTTCCTCCAGGATCTGGTTTGCTGGTTCCCTTTTTTATCTTTGAAAGCATGCTCAGGCTGAATATCTTCTAATACTCTTATTACATCAAAGACACTATTAATATTTTCATTATCTCCCGGTTTTATTGTAGCAACAGCTTCTACATACTCCTCAAGCGGTGCACCTTTTTCGATCTGCTTACCAGTTAGCTTCAGGACTGCTTCCCGGCACTGCGGAAGATTGAAATCTGTTTTTACTGTGTAGTTCATTACCGAGTCATTTTGTTTTACCATTACAAAAAAATAGGAATCAATATAATCTATTCCTCGCCCGTCTTGATCCTTAAAACCTGTTGGTCCAACAGGACTTGCCATTACCGCAATGGATCCTTCAGGAGAGTTAAGCAGAAATTCTTTTATTTGAGTAAGAGACTTCTTAACCGAACCATTTCTTTCCTCATCAGTTGTAATTTCCGTCATGTCAGGCGATCTTCCATCTTTTGTCTTTCCATACAACGGCTCTTCAAGTCTTGTTGGATCGTCTGGATTTACCACGTACAATCGGGGGTAAACATTACTATCTGATAAAAACTCATGCTTAAAACCTTCAAGATCACGCCGCGTTTTGGTTGCCCAATTTCGCACCGATTTTATATCACGAACATTTTCCAAAAGAGCCATCTGATTTTTCATAACAAATCCCACGTGTTTTTTATCGGGGGTTGTGAGCTCTGACCAGTTGCTATTCAATCCTTCTTTTCTATAGTGAGTGTCAAAATACCTGTTCCAGGCAGCAGTCCCGGCGTTTTCAGATGGTCTCACTGCTTGTTCTCGTCTTTTGCGTATCCCATCTATAGATATGACTTGCGCAAACTCACTCAAACCGGTGTTGTTTGCGTACTCTTGTTGTCTGTCTGGAAAATGAATTACTTGTCCTTGTTCTATTCCCATAAAAAAACTCCTCAATCCGAGGAGTAATACGAAAATTACTTCTGCTCGGAAGATTCTTAGGGATCTGGCTTGCCCGATTAAATCGGGATTACAGTTACGGCATAGCCCAAGATTTTCACTTGGTTCACCCCTTTATACTTTTTTAATCCATTTTGTTTCCTTTTTCTTTTCTTGATGATTTACAAACCTTGCCATTGTAAAGAGTAGATCTGACAGTCTATTTACATAGATTACTACATCCTGATCAATATCCTCTGCTTGAATCAAATGAACTATTCTCCGCTCTGCACGTCTGGCGATAGTACGTGCAACATGAAGAAGAGATCCAGCTTTACTTCCTCCTGGCAATATAAAATTCTTAAGCTCTGGAATTCTTGCAGTCATTTTATCAATTAATTTTTCAAAATCAGTCGGCCGCATATCCAAACCTTTAACGGGAAGTGCTTTAGGATTGGCTAGTGCAGATCCAATTTCCAAAAGATCATGTTGAACTTTCTCCAATTCTTCCTTAATTCTTAATTCTTGCTTTTTGCTTCTTCGCAAATATGCTATCGCGGCACCGATGGTGGAATTGAGTTCATCAATCGTTCCATATGTCTCAACACGATCATGGGATTTGAGAACTCGTGTTTTATCAAATAAAGAAGTAGTACCTTTGTCGCCTGTTCTTGTGTAAATTGGCATAAATTATTGAGCTTTGGCAGCTATAGATTTTTTAGAAAATCTCAAACCCAACTCATATGCTCCGAAAAATAACCCCACATAAAATAAATCACCTAGGAGTGAATTCCTGAAAAATGGCAACGCGTTAAAATATGACTGAAATAATCCGTTTAGTGTTTTTGGGTATAAAGAAGTTGCGTACCAATAATTAAAGTTGGTAAGAATATAGAATAAAATTGATGATCCAAGAGTTGCCAAAACTACTGAAAAAGAAGATTTATGTTTTGAGAGCCATATTCCAATAATTCCTGTCAGAAAAAACCCCAGGTATACAAGAGGCATGCTTGCGTGAAATCCCAAAAACAAATCAGAAATAAACATCGCAATTAACGGAATAACGAGTGCATATTTCCTACTCAAATAAACTCCCCCAAATAATGCCAAAGCAGCAATTGGAGACACATTAGCAGGATGAGGTAAGAGTCTAATCGTAACAGCAAAAGCAATGATTATTAAAGGACCTATTAAACTTGATACTTTCATAAGTTAATTGATTTAAGATTAAAGATACAAGATTAAAGAATTCTTAAATCCTAAATCTTACTTCTTAAATCTAATACTTTTCTATTTTCCACTCAATCTTATCCGCATCTTTTGTAACATAATCAGCAGGTCCTACTTCGCTCATTTTTCCATTTACATAAAAAGCCCAGAATTCTTTGTTCTTATCCTCAGCCAATCTGCTGTTAATTGAGGTAACTAATCCTGAAGAACCCTGTTCAACTTTTGAAAAAGCTTTCAAAAGAGTCAGAGCATCCTTACCGTTTTCCCCTGGGTAAGATACTCTGTCTGTTACGGATTTTTTTTCAGAAACTATTGTGGGCGTTGGGTTACTTACAATTTTACTGGGATTATTTACAGTAACTAAAGTTGCACCACCAAGCAGAAGTAAAAATATACCCAAACCGATTATTGTTGTTTTTTTAATTCCTTTTTCCATATTCAAAATATGACCACTCGTGCTGCCTGCCCCCTTGGAGGGATCCCGTCAAAAAATAAAAATCCTTCCGGCATTTCCGAGAAGGATTCATTTGAATACTCCTGCTCGGGACTTATGAAATAAAGTTTTGTTTTCTGACTTTAACAGTTGCGGCACAGTCATGGATTTGCACCATGATTTCCAAAACTTTATAATTCTAAACTAAACCAAAATGCAATCACTTGTATTCAATAGCTTTTAGCAAGCTGAATATCCACATGCATAGCATTTTTGGCAACCATCTTCGTATGCGAGGCTACTTGATCCACATTCAGGACAAATATCAAACAGACTTGTTGAGCTTGTGCTCATGGCTTGCGCTGTGGTGTCAGTAAGCGCAAGTTGGGACACAACAACTGGTTCTTCATCCAATTTCGGGCCGTCAGCCTGGATACCAATCTGAACATTTACTGTTGTTCCGTTTGCAACAACCGCGTTTGACGCGGTTTCGGCTGCTGCAAATTCTTTTCTGATGGTGGCCAGCGTCTCTCTGTCCTCAACTTTTCCATTTACTCTGAAGTTATAATGCTTGGCAAGTATCTTTGAGATCGCATCAGGAAGCGAACGGACTTTATTTTCACCAAACCCTATACTTCTTGACCCACCAATTCCTGCAAGTTCTGAAATTATCTCACGGACCCTTTCGCGAGTTGGGACAGGGCTGTGAATTCTAAGAACAAATGAGATCATGCGTCCGAGAGCATCGGCAAGTGCCATCAAATCAGATCCTGATTTTCCATGATTTATAAATACCTCAAACAAATTCTCTTTCTCGTCATGGTTTAAGGTCACATAGAGCTTTCCTGATGGGCTATCTGATTTATATGTCAGTCCCTGAAGCATCATGGGTCTTGGCATACGAGGAGTTACAGGAATAACTGGTGCTTGCTCAACCGGTTTTTCAACTGGCTTTTCAACAATTCTCTCCAGAACTCCCTGACGTGAACCATCTCTCATATATGTAACACCTTTGAGTCCCAAATCATATGCTGCCATATAGAGATTTTTTACATCATCTATTGTGTGTGCATTTGGCGCGTTAACTGTTTTGGAGATAGATGAGTCAATATAAGCCTGTGCGATAGCCTGAACTTTTGCATGCTCAAGAGGAGTCAAATCATTGGCACTGGCAAAGTAAGCAGGTTTTTCAGCATCTGGATTGGCAAGTCTCCATTCATCAAAAAGCGGGTGATACATCGTCTCTTCTCCGCCTCTCCATTTACGCTTGAATGAAAATTCATAAACAGGCTCTATTCCTGAGGTGACTCCGGCAACAAGGCCTGTTGTACCAGTTGGTGCTATTGTCAATAGTACTGCATTTCGGATTCCTTGTTTGGCAATTTTATCCTGAAGTTTTTTAGGCAAAGCCTGGATATGATAACCCTTAAGATATTTTTTCTTATCAAACATAGGGAAAGCACCTTTTTCTTTGGCGAGATCAGCAGATGCGTCATACGCGCTATCTCTTAAAGTTTTGAAGATCTTCTCGATAACCGGGAATGATTCCTCAGCTCCATAGCGAAGTTTCATTTTTATCAACGCATCCCCTAGTCCCATGATTCCAAGACCTGTTCTTCTGATATCTTTTGAGCTTTTCTCGTTTTCTTTGAAGAAATAGTAAGTTAAGTCAATAACATTATCAAGAAGCCTCATCGCGGTTCTGGTGTCTTTTGAGAAACTATCAAAATCAAACTCTCCATTCTTTACATATGCAACGAGATTCATAGCACCCAGATTACACACTGCCCATGGCCCAAGTGGCTGTTCACCACATGGATTTGTAGCCACAAGTCTTTCAAAATACCAAGTGTTTGATCTTTTGTTGCTACGCTCCAAAAAGTGCAACCCAGGTTCTGCTGATTTCCATGCAGCTGTACAAATAAGATCCCAGAGATATTGGGCTTTAATTGTTTTGTGAACTATTACTTTTCCTCCCAGTTTTCTCCATTTATCAATTTCACCATCCCACTTTGTATCATATTTTGGATCTGTAAGATCAGGATAGACAAGATCCCAATCAGCATCTGCTTTAACAGCTTCCATAAATGCATCAGAAACACAGACAGATAAATTGGCTCCATTAATTTTGGTCAAATCTTCTTTAACGGTAATGAATTCCTCAATATCTGGATGCCAATCCCAAAGCATAAGCATAGTTGCACCACGTCTTGAGCCACCTTGCTGGACGATATCATGCGTTGCAACTGAGAAAAGAGTTGCCCAGTTAACAGGACCAGATGATGTGCCATTGACTTTTTTAACTCGTGCGCCTTTAGGTCTGAGACTGGACATGTTCAGTCCTACCCCACCTGATCTTGCCTGAATCTCAACTAATTGCCCAAGAGCTTCCAGTATTCCGTGTCTTGAATCTTTTGGAGAGGGGATAACAAAACAATTGAAATAAGTTACCTGATAACCTGTTCCTGCACCGGACAGGATACGACCTGCAGGAACAAATTTGAAATCATCCATCACGCGGTAAAATTCTTTCTCCCACTTCTTTCTATCTGCTTTTTTCTCATTTTCGGCAATTCCACGCGCCACCCTTTTCCACATGTCATTTGGAGTCAGCTCTGTTGGATTGCCCTCCTCATCCTTGAGGGAGTAACGATCCATAAATACTTTGTGTCTTATTCCATCTAATTTCATATTGTTTGTTTGGTGGGTTCTAACCCTTTCATTTCTTTCTCAAAATCTTCTATGTCAACAAATCTCTTGAATACACTTGCAAATCTTATATATGCGACTTTATCTAGTGCTTTTAGTTTTTTTGCAACCAGTTGACCTATCATTGTGCTCTCGACCTCCATGCTGTCTTGCCCTCTCAGTTCTCGTGTAATTTCAGCAACTATTTTCTCAATTAACTCTGTTGGTATAGTTGTCTTCTCGCAAGCTTTGAGAAGTCCATGCTGTAACTTTTCCCTGCTGAACTGCTCTCTTTTTCCATCTCTTTTTATTACGTTCAGTGCGACATTTTCGATTCTTTCGTAAGTTGTAAATCTCTTACTACAGTCCAGACATGACCTTCTTCTTCTTATAGAATCCAGATCAGAACTGTCTCTAGTCTCAACAACCTCAGAATTTTTGTTACCGCAGTATGGACAATGCATAGTTTTATTTTAACACTTTGCTCTATCGTTATCTAGTGCTATAAAAATCATATGCCACTAGATCTTGGGTGTCAACTATATAAAAATATATCAAACAATATCAGTAGCCTCATATGAATAACTTTTATTTGTATTTTCTTACAAGCGCTATTATATTGTTTAATAATTTTCTACGAAAAAGGTTAATTCATCCACTATTAACGATTTACCTCTTTTACTCTTTTCTCAAAGTCCCTGAGCCGTCCGTGCTCAACAGCAAACTTATTTTTATCTTTACCTTTTAACTTATTTGTTATGTCTTTGAGAATTTGTTGATGTTTTTTGTTAGCATCCTTCAGTTTTTTTGAAACTTCAGATGTATTAATGCCCTGTGTTTTTGCTGCCATTGTTTGATTTATTGCTGCTTCAAAATAATTTTCAGCTTTTGAAAAAGTAGATTGTGAGAGATCCAATTTATTTTCTTTTTTTTCTGAAAGCATAAAACTTGCTTCAACCCTCTTATCAGCTTGTAAAAGATTGAACTCGGCTTTTTCCAACGGCTTTGAAATAAAAATAGACATCATACGATCCCGCCCTGCTTTTAAAAAATACAAAGGGTGATCCGGTAAAAGCCCAGGGTAAGAAAGGGTGTAGGTAGATTTTGTAGAATCTGGCTCTCCCTCTTGAGCCGAAACGGTAGTAGTTGAGAATAGTACCATGAGTATCACGAGCGAAACCAAAAAAGCCCGTGCTACGCTTGATACTTTTGATACCCGTGATACTTTTCGTATTTGATATTTCATCTTTGATCTTTTATCTCTTAACGCCTATTGCTTCTATGGCCATATTGAGGCTCTCTTCGGGATCATGAAAAAAAGAATTAATTACAATATCATAATATTCATCATTCCAATAATTCCACTCAAGATCATTTTTGGCGTAAAGCCTTCTCCATTTCTCAACATCATTTTTCTCACGTTCTAAGACTTCTGTTTTTGCTTCAAGCATAGACATCTGCTCTCTATTAACAAGCCTGTCAATTCTGATTTGCGTTTGATCTGTACCATCTGCATCATCACAAAGTACAAGTATCTTAAAAACATCTTTTATATCCTTTGCAAAATACCCAGCAAGCTTTGTCTCTAACACAATATCTTTGTCCTCTTTAAGAATTTTCTTGAGTGAATCATCAAACAATTGATCTTCAGTGTCAGGCCTGAGATTGGTGTCTTTTGGAGAAAGCTTTAATTTTCCACGGACATTTTCCCAAAATATCTCTCCGCCTTCCATATGTTTCCACCCTAAGCGCTCAGAAATTTTTCTGGCCAATGTTGTAGATCCTGAGGCAATTCTTCCCGAAACTGTAATAATTCGTGTATTTGGTAAGTCAATTTTGTTTTCCATAAAGAATAACTAAAAATTTACTCGGAATCTGTATGAGAGATCCTAAACGGGATTTTGTGGGGCAGTCCCACCCTGATCCCCGTCTGGAGCTGGTGGAGTTGGCGTTGCTGGAACTGGTTCAGGCTGATCAACTGGTGGTGTTACGGGAACTGGAGTTGGAACTGGAGTAGGTGCTGGAACTGAATTTTGAACAGGTGCCGGTGCTTGCCCGCTTGCAGAACTGCTTTGCGTGGAAGCTGGAGTTGCAGGCTGCTGCCCAACCATTATGGTCTCCTCAACCAGTCTATTTGCGTATCCATATTCATTATCATACCAAGCAATTACTTTTAACATATTGCCACCTACTACTTGAGTTAGAGATAAATCAACGATGCTTGAGTGTGAATTACCGATAATATCACTTGATACCAATGGATCATCTGTTACCGCAAGAATTCCTTTATATTCTGGCTTATCAGCCTCTGCACGAAGAAGCGTATTTACGTCTTGTTTTGTCACGTCTTTTTTTAATAAAAATGTGAAGTCAGATAGCGAGCCAACCGGAACAGGGACTCGAACAGAAAGACCTGCAAAAACACCTTTCAACTGCGGCAATACCTCACCTGCTGCAATAGTCGCACCAGTTGATGTCGGGATTATATTAAGTCCTGCACCCCGTGCTCTTCTATAATCACTATGCCCCCCATCTTGGAGATTTTGGTCTGATGTATACCCGTGAATTGTGGTCATCATAGCTTTTTCAATCCCGTATGCTGACTCAATTATCTTAGCGACTGGGGTAATGCAATTTGTTGTGCAGGAAGCGTTATTTATCATCCGCTCTCCTTTATAATTTGCTTCGTTTACCGATATAACATATGTAGGCACATTGTCGCCTTTTGCCGGTGCTGAAAGAACAGCTGCCTTAGCACCAGCTGCAATATGAGCCTGCAATTTCTCAGCAGATGTGAAGTGCCCAGTTGACTCTATAACTACATCTACATTCAGATCTTTCCATGGAAGAAGCAAGGGGTCTTTTTGAGAATAAACAGGGATTTCTTTTCCTGAAATTACGAGGTGACCAAGCAATACCTTGTCGGCAGCATCTGGATTTGGCTTAACATCGATATCCTGAGGTAGAAGTCCATAAACACTGTCGTACTTTAGGAGATACATCCACCCCTTAAGATCAGTTGAATGACCTGCATTGATTGCAACAACCTCTACTTCCTCACTATGCCACTGGAGAATTACCCTATGGGCAACTCTTCCAATTCTTCCGTATCCATTTATCGCAACTCGTACCATAAATTAAGTATATACATGAAAATAAAATAGAGCAAGAGGAAAACTACTTAGGGCCTTTTTTACCTGGAAATTCAACAACAGTGCCTTGACTATTAACTGGACCGGTAGGTTTCTTTTCGTTAGTTTTACCTACAGGACCTAGTCCAAAAATGTCTCTAATCCCACCACTATCCACGGGTGGGGTCTGAGCAACGCCTCTTGACTGAATAAGTGGATCTGGCGAGCCCCAGTCGAAAATGCTTGGCGGACGTTTAGATGTGGATGTTTCAGCTTGTGATGTATTAACTGGTTCTGATGATTCTGTGCCTAATCTACTTCCATCTTCTACACTCATTATTAATAACATCTCAAAAAATTAATTATGTGTCAACAGGAAAATATAAAAATAATTCTCTTTTTTATTGATTTATTTCGCAGAAGTCTTTTTGGTGGATTTAAGATGTATACATTCATCAAAGCCTAGATAAATCATTATCTTTATGACACCATGGTGAAACGCATTAAATCTATCCAAAAGTAAAAGCAAAAGCTCCAATCCCAGGAGTGAATTCCAGCTTCATCAAATGATTTCCTGTATCGCCCTTTAGATTAATCAGCTCATAAAGCCTGTCGCTATCAACTATTACACTTCCATTCTTTACATCTCTACCAGCACGTTTCAGATCAACCAATTTACCATCTAGATAGACTTTGACTGTTCCCGCAGCTGCTCCTGGGTTCATTACCAGGAATACTTTATTGGCGTTGAAGTTGTAAGAAAGCACAGCATTATCAACTGCAATCGCTGACTCCTTTGTTATATTCCATGTGCCCCCAAAAGAGAATTTATTTGGGCTGATATCTTTTGATAATGTAAATTGTTGGTTACCATTTTTTGCTTTTCCAGATCCCATAAGATCAAGCATTCTCTGAGACCCCAGATAACCCTCTGGAGAGAGTTTAGATTGACGAGAAGATGTTGTTTCATTTTTTATATCAACATCCACTTTTTGTCCTGTTTCTTTGAGTAAATCTTGAATTGCCTTTTCTGTCGCGTCATACGCACCTTCACCGAAATGAGTGTAGCGTATGTACCCATCCTTATCCACTAGATACTTAGCCGGCCAATATCTGTTGTTATAGGCGTTCCATGTGTCAAAATTATTATCCTGTATAACTGGGTGTTTCAATTTAAAATCAAGGATTGCCTGTGTTAAATTTTTTTCTGATTTCTCAAATTCAAATTCCGGAGAATGAACTCCGACTATCACAAATCCTTTATCTTTATATTTTGCGTACCAATCATTTAAATAAGGCATTGTTCTCTGACAATTGATACATGTATAAGTCCAGAAATCAATTAGAACAACTTTACCTTTTAACTCTCTTATCGTTAGTGGTTCTGAGTTAAGCCATACACCACCAGGAATTATTTCAGGTGCTTTTACTTTTTGCTGACTCAAACCATCTGAAGTAACTTGCCCTGAACGCTCTGTTGGTTCTTTTTTAAATAGCTTATCGAGTTGTTTTTTAACAGCTTCATTGTCTTCAATCTTTATAAGCCCTGCACCATACTTTGGAAATGTTTCAAGAACATACGTCTGAAACTTCCTATCAATATTAAAAAATATTCCAAGCGCAGTCAGGACCATCAGTACACCAAATCCTTTCTGGATTTTTTCGGCATTTGGTAGAAGCCATGGAATTTTCTGAATAAGACCACGTCCTCCATACATTATTGCAAACATAGGTATTGCCGTTCCGAGAGAATAAGCAAGCGTAATGAAGAAAGCCGAAAAGCTTACTTCACTCGTTGCTGCAAGAGTTATGACACTGGCCAGTATAGGACCTACGCAAGGCGTCCACAACAATCCGAGGCTAAGTCCCACAAATATACCTCCTAAAAAACCATCATGATGTCCTTTTATAGCAAATCTATTTGAAAGACGTGAAAATAACTTTTCCATTAATACTTGTGTCTTTCCTGATAAAAGACTCACCCCAAAAAGTAATAATATAACTATAGATACTATACGAAGAGCATCCGCTGACACACCTGTTGCGCGAACAATAGCTGATAAAAAAAGAGTAAAGAATGTGAAACTCAGCACAAATCCCAAAACAATTCCTTGTGGCTTTCTTTTACCTGATCCTACGCTTCCTGATAATACAATCGGAAGAATAGGCAATATACAAGGCGATAGGATTGTGATAATTCCTGCTAAAAATGCGAAACCGATAAGAAATAACATAATTTTTATTAACTAAACTCTGATACCGGTTCTTAATAAAAAACCAGCATCACAAATTACTTAATTTTGGCTAATAATTCATCCGTTTGTCCACCGTTCCATGTTGTTACTTCATTACCCTCTCCATCAATTTGGACAAAAGTATGCTGATAAGTAACCGCGTACTTTCTTGCTAGATCTTTCTCTTCCTGATCAGTATCTGGGTCATTGTAATTTACCCGTAAAACCACCACGTCTTCTGGAAATTTATTTGCATTAGCTGAAAGCTCAGGATCTGCAATTCTACATGTCGGACACCAAGATGCATAAAAGTATAAAACTCTTCTCTTGTCCGTATTATTAGTTAAATCCGCTTTTGAATATTCAACATATCGAGTACCAGCCTGTTCTGAGCCCACCGAAGGATCTTTCTTCATCATTCCCTCATCATCAGCCTTCTCCATAGCAGAATCTTCTTTTTTCATCATAACTTGCCCTGAGGAATCTGTTGGGTCTTTTACCATAGCTCCATCCTGAAAAGACTTACTTGACTGATTATTAATCAAAACGAGGCCTCCACCTAAGACTATAACTGCTATGACTATTCCTATAATTGTATTTTTATTCATATATTCTCACCTCCTTTGCCCACCGAAGCCCAGATCCAATCGGGACGAAGGCGGGTTCAATTTTTGATTTTTCCATATACAAGCCCTATTGTCTTGGCCAAAAGCATAATACTAACTGCTATTATCAAAAATGGATCTACTGCTTCTTTTGCACTTTGCAAGATTATTCCTGTGATCAACACAAACACACCTGCAAAATATGCAAAACGAGAAGCGATAAATTTATGGAGTTGCTCTCTTTCATCTCCTGGTTTTTCTTTCCATAAAAACCCTGCAAAAATTACAAAAAGTAAAATTAGAAATGGAACCATAAAAGGGTGTAGCATCTGTGGCATGAAAAGATCCAGGGGATTGATAAAAAAGACAAGAAGTCCAATTAATAAAAAGGAGATAATTATTTCACCTATAAATTTATTATTCATGATTTTAAAGTAAACACTTCTTCAACAGGTTTTTTAAAAAATTTTGCTATCTTTAGTCCAAGCAGCAGAGACGGGATATAATTTCCTTTCTCAATCGCGATAACTGTTTGTCTTGATACTCCAATCTCTTTTGCGAATTCCTCCTGCGTTACATTTTTACCTTTTCTTAATTCAAAAACCTTATTAATAACATGTTCTCTCATACAATTTTAAATGTCAAGTAGATTTAACATTATTGTAAAGTGTTAGAAGCTATTTGTCAAGTATGCTTTACATCAAAATAATACAATCTTTTTGCTTATAACTTTGCGGGGTTGATACTGATTATTTTATCATCCCCAGATTGCCTATCGCCCCGACCATCACGATTACTTGTTGTTATATATAGCATGTTATCAGGCCCGACTACAACATCCCTGATTCTCCCAAATTTATCATTTAAATGAGTATTAATCGATGTAGTATTTCCTGATAAGGTTGCTTGATACAGGCTTTTACCGCGAAGTCCGACAAAATAGACCGAACCATTTAGATAAGCAGCGCCACCTGGGGCCCATGTGTCCGTTCCACTATGTACTAGAGGCGGAACTAAACCATTTCTTTTTTCGTCTCCCTTGACATCAGGCCAGCCATAATTTTTCCCTATTTCTATGCGATTCAACTCATCTTTTTCAGATGACCCATGCTCAGTTTCATAAAGATTTCCGCTCTCGTCCCATGTAATTCCCTGTGGATTACGATGTCCGTATGAATATATAAGTGTGTTGAAAGGATTTCCAGGAGCTGCTTTTCCCTCAGGTGTGACCCTAATAATTTTACCGGCCAGTGAATTTTTATTTTGCGCGAGCGATGGCTCCTGTGCGTCCCCTGTTGTGATATACAATAATTTATCTGGACCGAATTTAATTCTGCCACCATCATGAAATAATGCGCCCGGGATCTTATCAACTATTATTTTTTCGTTAGTTAATTTATCTCCTGTAAAATTATATCTTGAAACTCTGTTTAGGGATTTATTTCCCTCATTTGCATATGTGTAATACAAATAAACCAATTTGTTTTTCTCAAACTCTGGATGGACTGTTATGCCATGAAGCCCTCCTTCGCCTTGAATTCTTTTAACAACATCTATTTCGAGGATTGGCTCATTAACAAGTTGCCCATTTCTATCAATTAGTCTTACTCTTCCCGGACGCTCTGTTACCAGAATACTTTCGTCAGGTAAAAATACGAGAGCCCAGGGAACTTCAAGATTTTCGGCGATTACAGTAGCAGAAGCAGACTCTGAATCATTTTGCATAGAAGGAGACTTTGAAACTTGGTGGTTTATATTCTTTTTTGAAGAGTTTTTCGTTGCAGTCAAGCCATTTGCGGATAATACTATTATAACTAATATTAACCCAAGAAATTTTTTCATACTCCTATTATATACTTATATTAATTTTAAATTATTAATCTTTTACAATTACTCTTATGTATGTATCCGGATTAAAATGATCATGAAAAGAATAAATTCCCACCTTCTTAAATTGTATTTTATATGCCTCATCACCTTTAAAAACTCCTGACTCTAGCCCTTCTTCTTCGTGTGCATGATTCTTGTCTACTGCATTTCCACTTCCTTGTGATAAATTGTGTTCTTTTCCATCCTTTGCGTTAAATTGAACATAATCACCCACTTTTGCCAGAACTATATCAGGATCTGCCATGTCTTTCATAAGAGAAACCATATGGATATTAGTTGCTGCAATTTTCTTTTGCGAAGTGGAAAAACCCAATTTACTAAGTGAAAAATATGCAATCCCTGCACTTGCTAATGTAACTAATAAAAATAATGCTATCCTCTTCATACTTTTATATAATTATCCAAATCCTGAGAGATCCGTCGGATCATTCAGTTACTTCAATCATCGCCTTCATATATGGATGTGGCTCACAATGATATGGGTAAATCCCAACTTCATTAAATGTGTAAGTATACTTTTCACCTTTTCCAAAAAACTTACTCTTAGGACCTTCCCGTGTTTCCTCATCAATTGTTACTGTGTGAGGTGCTATATCGTAATTAATCCAGGTTACTGTTGTTCCCTTTTTAACCGTCTTTTTCTCAGGAGTGAAAGCATATTTTTTAATTTCAATTGTATTCGAGTCCTGTTTATGGTCTACTCTAACAACATTAGAATTTTGGTTATCTTTTTTATGATGATTACTATTCCCCATTAAGTCATGGAATAAAAAATGACTAATCAAAATTCCAACTCCCGTGGCTATCATTACAATTGTAAAAATCTTATTTTTTTTCATATTTAAATTAATTTTTGCTTATTATTTCTTAGATAGAAAGCCTTCTGACTTTTGACAGTAAGAAGGCCAATCTATCAACTTTGCCTAAAAAGTTTATTTAAACTTATCAGGATATTGCTTAACGATTGCTCCTGAGAGCGCGTCAGCAATAGTTCCAATTTGTACGTTGGCCTCGTGCTCTTTTGCATAAGATAAAGGATAATCCTTTCCTCCATATGCATCAACTGCACCCTTTAATAGACCAATGTGTTCTCCAACTAGGTCAAACACAGCTTGTCTTGGAAGATTTGGGTTTGCACTGCTTAAAAAATCAGCAATAGCATTCTGATAACCTCCTAAGTCAGCAACTGCTTTGTCCATTCCAGCCTTATTACCTCCTTTTGCTGCTACTGTGTAGTCAACGAAGAAACCAATGTGACTTGCCCAAATTTCGTAAAATTTGGCTTCAGCCTCTGGGCCGTATACACTTCCAACTGCTGCTGCAATAGCTTTTGAATTAGTATCTAACTCTCCTGCTGCTGCTGCAAAATCAGGGTCTCCTTGGAAACCTCTTCTTGTTGCTGCAGATGCTAAGCCTACGTGTTCACGCTCTAATGCGTTAAGAGTCACGCGAAGATCAGCTGCTGCAGTATCAGTTCTAGCCATACCCTCTGATTGGGCGGTTGTTGCCTGGTCAACTTTTTTATTTGTCTTGACCATGGTAAGACCAATTGCTGCTACGATAAGACCTACGAAAACAGCAATTATAACTGTCTTTGCTGTAGATCCTTTTTGAATTGTATTATTGTTCATAATTATGTCACCTCCTTTCATTTATATTTTTCTAAAAGTAATGTTTCTAAAGTTAATTGTTAACTTAGTTAACTATACATTACAATAATCTATATTGTCAAGTAATAGTTTTGTAAGTTATTCCTGTGTATTGTTTACTATCATAGTTAAGACTTTAATATAAGTTAGGAGTTCTTCATGAGTAACGCCTTTAAGTATTTTTGCCAGTGTTTGTTTTGCAACTGGTTCAATTTCGACAATCAAATTACTTCCAGTCTTTGTAATACTGACTAATTTTGCTCTTTCATCATGCGGGTCTTGTAGTCTAAGAAGGAATCCCTTTTTTTCAAGTAGCTTGGCCAATTTGGTAACCATAGGAGGATCATAACTCAATCGATCTGCAAGTTCAGCGAGTCTTATCTTGCCGTGCTCATGAAGCTGACCGAGAAGCTTCCACTCTGGGATTGAGAGATTATATGAAGCCAAAGTTTGAGTTAGATTTACATGCAATCTACTATATGCTTTTCCTTGCAGAAGACCTGTGCTGTAAGCATGCAGGTTAGCTGGATTGATATTTAATGTTTTTTCTATTAGTTCATTTTTCATAATTGTTATATCCTAATTTAATTAACTTAGTTAACATTATATACTTTCAATTAAATTTGTCAAGATGTAGAATGACAAATATAATATAGATATGAAAAAATATCTTGTCTCGCTTCTTGTTGCCCTCACAATTGGGCTTACCTTCTTTTCAATATCTAGTTATTCATCACGCTTTAAAAACCATGAACCACATAAGATAAGGTATGTTGCATTGGGTGATTCATATACCATTGGTGAAGGGGTACGCTCATATGAAGCTTTTCCCGAAGTTCTTGTTAAGATGCTAAATAGAGAAGGAGTACAAGTAAAATTGATTGCCAATCCCTCAGTAACCGGATGGACTACTCAAGACTTAATTGAAAAGGAGCTACCAATTTACGATTCATCACGTCCTGAATTTGCAACCCTTCTTATTGGTGTAAATGACTGGGTACAGGAGGTTGATGAGGAATTGTTTCATAAAAATTTAATACAAATCTTAGACAGAATGCAGACTAAATTGCCTGATAAACATCATTTAATACTTATTACAATTCCTGATTTTTCAGTAACTCCAACAGGAAAAAATTTTGACCAAGATGGAGATGCAGAAGCCGGAATTGCAAGATTTAATACTATTATTAAAGAAGAGGGAAAATTACGAAATTTACCAGTGGCTGACATCTACCCATTAACTCAAAGAATGAAAGATAATCGAGAATTTATAAATCCCGATGGACTACACCCATCTCCCAAGGAATACGAGCTCTGGGCTGAAAAAATTCTGCCTATAGCACTTAAGACGCTGACAAGTAAATAAAAAAGCTCGAGGAGTTACCCCGAGCTTTTTATTATTTTGGATTGTTAGATTAAACTATATTATAGTTGTCCTCTGACAGCTCCTCCTGGATATGTAGCGTTGTGAACGTTTACATAATAGTCTGAGGGATTATCTTGAATCTCCTCTATTTCTTGACTACTAAGGCTTGCGCACCCGCTCGCAAATCCCTGGGCATTAGGAGTAGGTAGTGCAACCACTACAGGTCCTGCTGCGCCTGGTTGCGCTTCATGAATATGAGCAGCACTTGCTTGCTGAATATTCTTGACCGCTAACTGTACGCAAACTTTTCCAGCTTGAGGAAGCAATTTTACTGTAGCTACCCCGAATCCATCAGGATCTCCACCTCCAACTTCTTGACTACCAGTTAAAAAAGTTTGGAGTTTGCTCCAGCTGTTTGTGATGCCTCCATTACTGTTTCCGCCATTACCTCCTACATTACCTAAATTTAGGATGTTTGCATTTGCAACGTTTGAAATAGCAACACCCGTACTGGAACTTCGAGTTACAACTGCGACATTTCCACCGGTATTTAAGCTGGCGTTATTTCCACCAGTATTGGAGTTCGCATTAACTGAGTTACTTATACTCGAGCTATTGCTCTGACTCACACTAAGATTTCGGTTTTGAGTAACAGATACGCTGTTGCTTGAAAATGCTCCATTTCCTGAAACATGAACGCTTGTTGCAGCAAATGCTGCTGGGGTCAACGCACTAAGCACAACTGCTCCTGTTGCCAAACCTGTTGTTAATTTTTGTTTTAAATTCATTATTTATTCACCTCCTTTCCAATGTATTATTATGTCTTTTTATTTCTATTTAGAAAAACTGTTGCAATAAGTAGCAATGCCCCAACTGTGGACACAAATAAACCTGGGCCTATTTTTGGAACAATTAATGGTTGTGTTAATAACTTTTGATATGTTTCGAACAATCCAATAATTAACCAGGCGCTAAATAAAGTTAATACAATTCCAGATAAATTTATTAAATATTGAATTTTCTTAATACCTTTAAAAAAGCAGATAATACCCATAACGCTGGCAAAAATTCCGGCACCCAACATAATTCGCCCGTTCAGTCCTACAACCCCAGGGAATGGCTGAAGTCCTGCATAAAGTGAGAACCAGGGCAAAACCGCCCCGATTACAATGAGTACGCCCGCAAAAAAAGTAATTAGACCTGTCAACTGCTGCGGGTTAATTTTGCTTAAAATGTTTGTTTTGTTTATTAAAATTGATGTAGTATGCATATTTTTTGTCTTTCTCCTGCGACCCGCCCCTGGCGGGCCGCAGTACAATTTAATTTCCCTAAATATTCTTATTAATTATCAAGAACATCAAAGAATAGAAAACTATTTGTTGGAATATCACCTGTTATCTTATCAGCGTTTGCAGTATCTGCCTGCAATGCTCGAACAGTGTCTAGGCTCTTTCCGGCAACAACTTTATCCCATGTTGCTTGATCTTTAACACCTACAACTTCAAGTTCCCACCAGCCATTAGTATCTTCATCAACTATATGACTATGTGCTGGGAGAGGTAGATTTTCTGTACCAGCACCCAATACGCGCGAGACATCAATTGTCATAGGATGGTTGATACAATTTCCAACGGTTGGACACTGCAATGTATTTTCAGCAGGTCTAAATCCGAGCGGAGTCATCACATACAACTTCGGAATATCTCCCCCTCTTGGTTTGCTTTGTGGTTCTGCTCCTGCTTCACAATTAGAATCTGCACCACTTGTTGGTGGTTCTTTACAGAAGAATTTGAACTTACTATAGAAAAACTTAACTGTTTTCCCATCAAACCAACCATCGGTAAATCCTGTTGTTGTAGTGCGAGTTCTTCCACGACCATCAACCATATCCGCATTTCCATTTCCATGGTTCATGCCACCATGATTAACAACATTTTTATTGGCTTTATTTTTGATATCAACTGAAGTATTCGCATCCCCTGTTACAACTACAGTACTTCCTCCGGTGTTTTTATTTGCTTTATTACCACCAGTGTTTGTATTCGCATTTACAGAATTACTAAAGAATGCATTATTGCTTTGTTGCAACGAAGTATTCTTATTATTTCTTACAGACACATCACTATTTGAGAACGCACCATTACCAACAACGCTTACGCTTGTCGTAGCAAATGCAGCAGTAACAAAAGTACTTAAAATTATCACACTTCCTATGGCAGCCTTTACAAATTTATTTTTATTATTTATCATTTTCTCACCTCCTTTCTAAAATAGATTATCAAAATATATTGTATATTAATTAACTTAGTTAAGTAAACAGTTTTGGTGTATGTAGCGGGTTAGACGGATGTAAGAAACACGTGAGAAGAACTTTTGTTATACTATTTATATGCAGAAGACAGTACTTATAACAGGAGGATCCAGTGGCATCGGATTTGAACTAGCCAAAATATTTGGACAAAATAATTATCAGCTTATACTAGTTGCCAATGATAAAGAAAAATTGGAAAATGCAGGAGATGAATTAAAAAATAGTGGGTTTTCTGTAAAAACTATTGCCAAGGATTTATCAAACCCTGACTCCCCTTCTCAAATTTATGAACAATTAAAGCAAGAGGAAATAACAATTGATATACTTGTAAATAATGCAGGGTTTGCGACATATGGACCTTTTTCCGAAAACGATCTAGATAAAGAACTCTCAGAACTTCAGGTAAATATAGTTACCCTTACTCACCTGGCCAAACTTTTCGTAAGAGATATGCTGAAAAAAGGAGAAGGAAAAATATTAAACGTCGCATCAACTGCAGCATTTGCACCTGGTCCCTTAATGGCTGTGTATTATGCAAGTAAAGCGTACGTGCTTTCTTTTTCTGAAGCACTCAATAACGAACTCGAAAATACAGGAGTAAGTGTCACGACTCTTTGTCCTGGACCAACTAATACAGGATTTGCAGCATCAGCAAATTTGGGATCTTCCAAATTATTTCAGGGAAAAAATATGGATGCCTCATTCGTAGCACAAGCAGCGTTCGATGGACTTATGGGTAATCGTGCAGTTGTGATTCCGGGACTTAAAAATAAATTTATGGTAAACGCATTACGTTTTGTACCTAGAAGCGTTGTCCCAAAAATTGTAAAAGGCGTTCAGGATAAGAAAATTAATTCTTAATTGGATATCCTTTCAATGAACGGAGAAAAAGCTTTATTATTTCCCAATTTTTACATCTTCAGCTTTTCTTATTTTTAATTATTTATCCATAGCTGTATAATTATTTCTGCAATTTTTGATGTAGACAATAATCTAGTGATTGCAAACTGTGCAAATGAGTAACCTTATACTTAATTAGTTTTAAACTATTAACTAGATACGTTTATAAATGTACTGATCGCCATTGCTGTAATACTGTTTATAATCTTTGTCTTTCTGAAGATTCTTCAAAATTACTTCAAGATTGCTTACTCCATAAAAGTTATTTGGATTTTGACCATCTCTATTATCAATCACAATATAATCCGGCATAACAGAGCGGTAATGTTCTTCCCTACAAGGTTTGCACTTATCTCTAAGTAGCCGTACGTTTTGATGAGTCAAATGAGATGCTAAATTATTTTGTGTCATTACAGTTTTATCCGGAGGAATTTTATCCAATAAGTTATCAAGAAATTTAAAATTTTTTGTATGTTCATAAAAAGCCTTATTTGTTGCAAGACCTAAGGGTCCATGTAGCATAAACCGATGAAGAAATAGACTACTAAATATAAGAAGGATACCATAAGCTGAAAATACTTTTTCAGGGATATATTTTTTTAAATATCTATGAGAAAAAATAGAAGATACTGCAAGAATTATTCCTGTCATAGCACTATAGTGAAGCCCGAGTCCCCAACTCAATGTTAAAAACGGTGGATAAAAACGAGTGGCAAAATCCGCAATTATTACAAGATAAAAAGAGGGGGAGAATATGGGCAAGAATCCAAAACTAAGAAAGCTAATAAGAATAGTTTTAATTTTTATCGGGTTATTAATAAATGATCCAACAAACGAAATAAGATTTGTAGGAAGTGGTGTATCATAGATATATACTCCCTGGGAAAATGCCGGGATTATAAATTTTATTGCCAAAACCCCCCATAACAAAGAAATAACACTTGATATAAATCCAATTTTTCTATAATTTTTATCTAGCAACATCAATGCCATGCCAAGTGCCCCACATGCTAAAAAATTACTCTCTTTAAATCCTAATGTAATAGAAAGTAATAAAAAATATAGATAGCGTTTATTAAGTAATATCGCTAGGATACATGCTGCAAAAGCCGCTGTAGATACAGTCACTTCATGAAAATCAGAAATTAGAGCGTTCTGAATCCCAATAAAAAGAAGGTATGATAAAGTCACACCAAGAGAAAAAATATTGTTTTTGGTAGTTATTACGCCTATTTTAAAAAGTAGCAATCCGCTAATCCCTACTGCCACAACTTGAGCTACCAATATTATCTCACTGCTTTTAGTTAACCAATATAATGGGGAGAGAAGAAAAATACTTGGATTAAAATGATCTGCAAAAATCCACTTTCCTCCCAAAATAAAATGTTCAATAATGGGAGGTTTAAAACGAGAAACGCTCCAAATTGCCTTGTCAAAGATACCAAAATCGTAATAAAAAACCTCATATTGCCAGTACCTATTTAAAGCAACTAATGAGAAGGCAAAAATGTAAAGGAGGCAAAAGAAAATAACAAACGAATAAGTTTTATTATTTTTAATAAATACCCTTACATCCTCAATTCTTTTCAACATCTATTATAATATACACGAAGTTTTTACATGATGCTATAATATATTTATGGAAACAGCAACTCTTGCCAACGGGTGCTTCTGGTGTACAGAAGCAATTTTTAAAAGACTAAAAGGCGTTGAATCAGTTACTTCAGGATACGCTAATAGCAACATTCCAAATCCCACCTATGAACAAGTTTGCTCCAAAACAACTGGTGCCGCAGAAGCTCTGCAAATAGAATATGACAAAACCCTTGTTGATTTTGAAACACTTCTTGATGTCTTTTTTGCAACACATGATCCAACAACTTTGAATCAAGACGGTGCAAATTTCGGGACAGATTATCGCTCAGCCATTTTTTACAAAAATGATGAAGAAAAAAAAGTTGCAGAGGAAAAGATAAAGCAGTTAAAACAGGAAAAAAAATATGATGATCCGATTGTCACTGCAATAACACCGTTCACAAATTTTTATAAAGCTGAGGACTACCACCAGGACTTTTATGAAAGCGGCAATCGCCCTGATTATTGTAGATATATTATCGATCCCAAAATTCAAAAACTCCTGACCGGATTTAATGATAAGGTAAAAGAAGAATATAAATGAAAAAATTTCCTAAAAAATATTCAGGACTTCTAATAGGTATTATTATGCCCTTTATTATGATCCCCATCGTGTCCTTTGTCATAACATATTTAAACGTTGGATTTACTTCGGATTTTTTTCAAAAGTGGATGGTTGCACTAGGAGGTGGTCTGCCTGTTGCAGTCCCTGTTGCAATCTTCGTTGCGCCTTTTGTCAAGGGAATTGTTGACAAAATTACTGAATAATAGCATCAATAAACCCGAATACATTACAGTATCCTTCGACGAGTTTACTAGATAGGTTTTCCAATCCATTCACAATTAGCATAATCAAAAAATAAGTGGCTCTTGACAATAATATTGTAAATGTATATACTATAAATATATTTACTATGTGGAAGAGAACTTACACAACTATCACCAAGAAAGTAACTAAGGAGCAAATGTGGAAGCTGTTTGCTGATGTAAATAATTGGCACACATGGGACAAAGGAACTGAATATGCTCATTTGGAAGGTAAATTTGAGGCAGGTAATTTCTTTTTCCTCAAATCCCAAGGCGGACCAAAAGTAAAAATAGAACTTCTCGAAACAATAAAAAATAAGAGGTTCGTGGATGTTACCCGCTTCCCTCTCGCCCTGATGTATGACGAGCATCTCTTTGAAGAAACTCCTCAGGGCCTGAAAATTATATACACAATTTCCGTTAAAGGACTACTAGCATTTCTATGGGTAAAAATAGTCGCGCAAAATATTGTGAATAATTTGCCTGAAGATACAAAGAATCAAATAAAAACAGCAAATAAGCTCTAGTTATGGTAAAGAAAAGCAAAATATTTTCAGTAAAAAAAGCTGAAGACAGTTCTGGCTTTCTTCTTTGGCAGGTAACTAGCCTCTGGCAAAGAAGTCTCAATAGGATCCTGAAAAAGCACCGCTTAACCCAGCCACAATTTGTTGTTCTTGCATCAACACAATGGCTCAATATCTCTGACCCTCATGTAACCCAATCTGACATTTCAAAGCATGCAATGATGGATAAGATGCTTGTTTCCAATCTGGTCAGAACACTTGAGCGCAAAAAATTACTAAACCGATTCCGAAGTAAACAAGATACAAGGGCAAATATCATTGTCCCCACGCAAGAGGGAGTTAAACTGCTTTCAGTGGCAGTAAAAGAAGTTGAAAAGTTTGACAGCTCATTTGTCTCACCCCTAGGTAAAAAAGTGAAAAACTTCAATGATCATTTACTTGAACTAATTAAGGCAAATAAAGAATGAGATATTTTATCGGTATTGTTTCAAAAGAACATGTCATGCTTGGCGTAAAGATGGGAATCGCACAAATTGGGCACGGAAAAAGATCAGGTCTTGCCAGAATGCAAAAAGGAGACTGGATAATATATTACTCACCAAAGATTGCTCTTGATTCCAAAATTCCGCTTAAGGCATTTACGGCGCTCGGGCAAATGAGGGATGACGATATTTATCAAGTAGAAGAGTCTCCGACTTTCAAGCCTTTCAGAAGAAAAGTAAAATATGAAAAAGTAAAAGATGCACCAATTACTCCACTGATTGAGAAGCTCATTTTTATCAAAAACAAAAAATCCTGGGACTACGTCTTTCGCTTCGGCCTGGTCGAGATACCAAAAGAGGATTTTGATCTAATTTCAAACACAATGCTGGGAAAGATTTAAAATCTCCAAATTACAAACTTGAGTGCTATAATTATGATATGGAGAAAGCAACACTGGCCAACGGATGCTTTTGGTGCACAGAAGCAGTATTTAAAAGAGTTAAAGGTGTTCAGTCTGTAATTTCCGGTTACGCCGGAGGAGAAGCAGAAAACCCAAATTATTATCAGCTCCATTCCGGAGAAACAGGACATGCTGAAGCACTCCAGATTGAATTTAATCCCAAAGTGGTAAGCTTTGACCAATTGCTTGATGTGTTTTTTGCAACACATGACCCAACCACTCTTAATAGACAAGGAAATGACATAGGACCACAATACAGATCAGCTATTTTCTACCACTCGCCGGAGCAGAAAAATATTGCTGAAAATAAAATAAAACAAATAACTGATGAGGAAAAATATGACGATCCAATTGTTACTGCTATAGAACCATTTACAAAATTTTACCCCGCAGAAGAATATCATCAGAACTTCTATGAATCCGGCAACCGCCCTGATTATTGCAGATATATAATAGACCCAAAAATCCAAAAACTCCTGACACAATTCAATGATAAAGTAAAAGAGGAATACAAATAACAATTTATCTTTGTTAAGAATTTTAGCTACAATATAAATATGGCAAATGAAGGTGGAGAATACACTCCTCAAGGTATAGAACTTCCAAATGGCGTTGTTGTAGGTGCAAAAAACGAGAACCGTTTACTTGGAATTCCGTTTATTGAAGCCCATATGGGCCCAATTTCCTTCAGTGAGCTGCAAAGACGGACTGATGCTGCTCTTCCTTTTGCAGAAAAATCAGTAAGAGGAGTCTTGGCAGAGTTGATGTATGAAGGAAGAGGTTTGGGAAATGTATTAAAATTTAGCAATGAAGAAAAAAAAGCCGAGGCTTCGGCCTTTGCTTTGATTTCAGCCTATTACGGAGTATCATCATCTGTTCCCGAGGAATTGACTGATGCATTTGATCAGTTTATACCAAATAATGAAACAACAATTGCAGGAAGAATCGATTATTTCCTGAGAGAAAATCTTAATGCTTCATCAAAATTATTACAAAACAGATTTACACCCGAAACCAAATTCCCAACTGCCCGTTTAAAAAGAAAAGATTTATCTCCGCGTGAAATGGAAGCTGAACCTCCCAACCGCTACCGCAGTCCGCAAGTTGATCAATTGGTCTATAAAGGTGAACAACTTACTGAGCAATCAGGTTTTTGGAGCCGGTATGAAAATAATTTATATGATGACCAAGCACGAAGATTGGTAGAGGATGGAAAAGATATGGTATTAACAGGCGATCATGGAATAGGTAAAACCCAAATACTTACTCCAGCAATTTATAAAGAAGCACAACGCCGGGAAATACTAACTCCCAAAAATCAGACTGTCGGAGAGAATAGTCCAAATACTCTTTCATCTATGCTGGCCAGATTTAAAAATGATTTCAATGGCAGCATGGAAGATTTTTGTAGAGATATTTTTGGGACAACGGATACTGAAAAGCAAAAATTGGTTGTTATTGATGAATCTACTATTTTACTTGATCCACTATTTGTAGAAACGCATGGCACGACTAAAAGCGAGGTGGCAGATTTTTTAAATGCACTTAAATCACAAAACACGCAAATAATTATGATCCAGCCAATGCAGCCACGATATGATGAATCTATGCGAAAACAAGCTGCCGAGGAAGTAATAGCATTGGGAAAACAATTTGGTATTGAATTTAATCATAAAGAAATTACTGCTCAACCCTTACCAGTTAATGAAGTTAGAGATCTGTTAATTGCGCTAAAAGCTGACAGAAGCTTAATTGATTATTTTACAGATCCTGAAAATGACGTGTTAAGACATCCCCGCGTTTTTGATGCTCTTCTTGATGCTAGTTTTCCTGATCATTCAAGAAAACATGCGATAAAATCCACTGAGGACCTAAAAAACATGCTGACAGATGTATACGATCTTGGAATTGGAGGATTTAAGAAGCCTGGCTATGAATTCCTTTTTGCTCAAAAGCTCGGAGTTCCATCCGAAGATCTTGCAAATTCATTGAGAAAAATTGGTATTAAAATATCAGATGCTGAACTTGATAAACTTAAAAAAATTGAAAAAGCAAAATCTAGTATAGAGTATCTAAATAAATAAAAACAATGACTAGCTTGCATGACTTTACTGTTATAATTCTTATGGTATTCTATTTTCAGGCTATATTTGAACTATGACCCAGGAATTAAAAATTCGTATCAATAATTTGGCGACAATTGAAAATAAGTTAAAAGAACTGGGTGCATTATTTGTTAAGGAAGAACCTTTTATAGACACTTATTTTAACCAACCCGCTGGCAGTGTTCTAAAAATAGTAACTGTTGAGCATTTCTCCAATCTGATAAAACTCGAATCCCAGGACGGTAGATTTAGAGTAATTAGTAAAACATTCATTGAAAATGTTGAGAATGAGAAAAGAGAACTTACAGCTGAACTTGGAATCAAATCCGTATTACAAGGAAAACGTATATATTTTGAACTGGAAGATTTAAAAATTACAATAGGTCTAATTAATGAACTCGGACAATTTCTCATCCTGACCGGGACAAATCCATCAGAAAATTTTATCACCGAAAAGCTCGGAATAAAAAATCCTGAATATATCAGAGTTTCATTCGATGAGCTAAGGACTGTTGACTAATGTTATAATCTCAGTATGAATAAATACGGACTTCATGGAAAATTGAGAGCAAAAAGCGGACAGGGTGACGCACTCGCCTCCATACTTCTCGAAGCATCCAAACTGGTCTCAACTGCTCATGGTTGCCAACTCTATATAGTCAGCAAAGACACTCAAGATAAAGATCTGATTTGGATAACTGAAGTTTGGGACAGCAAAGAAGACCACGATAACTCGCTAAATGTAGAGGGAGTAAGGGAGTTAATCTCCAGAGCAATGCCTATCCTTGATGAACCACCGGAAAAAGGACAGGAATTGGAAGTACTAGGCGGAAAAGGATTGGATTAGTAAAAACACCTCATGCAAAATAAAAGACAGATTGGAATTGTATTTATCCATGGAGCGGGTCTCGGAAGATGGATATGGAAAGACATTAAAAATTTGATAAAATTACCGGCACTCTACATTGATTTGCCAAAAAAAGGAACGCTTGAAGACTCATCAAATTATGCATCAGACAAAATCAAGACTTTTGGAAAAGAAAAAATAATTCTTGTTTGTCACTCAGCAGGTGGTGTCGTGGGAATTAAAATTGCTGATAAAATTAAAGGAAAACTCATAGGGTTTATCGCGGTAAGCGCTGCGATACCTAGAAACAAGGGTTCGTTTCTTTCTTGCCTGCCATTTCCAAAAAACCTGATTATGTCTTTAGCGATACGTTTTGCGGGTACAAAGCCGCCTAACTCGGCAATAGTTCAAGGACTATGCAGTGATCTTACTTCAGAACAAGCAGAAAATGTTGTAAAACAATTTAAGTTAGAATCCAAAGATTACTATTCGGATAAGAGTGATGCTCCAGCTCCAGATACAAAAAAACTTTTTATTATAACCCTCAAGGATAAAGAGCTCCCTGAGGAACTTCAGCGAAAAATGGCGTCCAATTTACGTACTGATGATGTTGTGTCAATCGACTCCGGACATATGCCTATGCTCAGTAAGCCCAAACAATTAGCTGAGATAATAAATAATTTTGCTAATAAAATTTAATGGCTATGAGTAAATATGTTGCTTTTCTTCGCGGGATAAATGTTGGCGGAAACAAAAAAGTCCCCATGGAAGACTTGCGTAAAACTTTTGAATCCCTCGGATTTACAAACGTAAAGACATTACTAAACACGGGGAACGTTGTTTTTGAAGGAGAAAAAACTAATGCAGAAACGGTTGAACAAGAATTGGAAAAACATTTTGGATTCCCGATAAGCGTAATCATCCGCACAATTTATGATATTAAAAGCCTGGTTGACTCCAACCCTTTTGATGGAATCGAAGTAACTGAGCAGACCAGACTCTATATTACTTTTTTAAAAGAAAAAAATAAAAGCAAACTAAAAATTCCATATGAATCTCCTGAGCTGGATTTTAAAATACTCAAAGTCACCGAAGGCGAAGTCATAAGTGTCCTGACACTTTTTGAAAACGGACAATCTGGAAAAGGAATGGATATACTTGAGAAAGAATTCGGAAAAAACGTAACCACCCGCAACTGGAACACGGTTGTTAAAAGCTTAAATGTTTAAGCGAGAAACAAATTCTTGCTTATTTTCAGCCTTAAATTGATATATATTTTCTCATTGAATAATGAGCATGAAACGTCTTTTAAAAATCAATAGGCTCTAAACCAATTTTCTCAAACAATTTAGTCTTTTCTTTATCCATAAGATTAGCATATTCGTTATCAGATTTCTCCATGGCAATTTTATCAAGTTTTTCAAAGGTTATTCCCGGTTTGAGAAATTTCTGGGCCCCTCTAATTTGCTTTAAAGCCTCATAAGGAGTTAGGTAGATATCATAGACCTTTTTCTGTTTCCCTTTATTGTCAGTTGTAATGGTCGCGAATCCGCAAGGTCTGTGGAAATTCAGATAAGTGTTAAAAAAGCTATGATAAAAATCATTAATAGCTGGTGCATACCGTTGACTGATGTAGAAGTATCCCATATGCTTTCTGACAATTGAACCGTTTTTGGATTCGATCAATGCGTTATCATTTGTTTGACGAGACCTTGATTTAGTTAGTTTAATCAATAATTTGTTAAGAAGCCTTGCGACTGTATGATTGATATATTCAGATCCATTATCCGCATGAAACTCAATGATTTTAAATGGGTATGGCTCAAGCATTAAAAGGAGAACCGGTTCAAGGAAGGCTTCGCTGATTTTCTCAACTGCTGCGATAATTTCCCATTGTGTCACCTCATCTATGGAGTTAATATGATAAACTCCCTTTGCGCTTTCTCTTCCACTTTCTGAGGCTAAATCTCCTTGATGCACCGTATCAATCCTGATGTAGCCGGGTTTTCCATTTGGCTCCGGTTTTTTCCGCTCCCCGATATTTCTCTTAACTGCTTGTGTGTTTTTAAAAGTTAAACTTTTCGCTTGATAGACTCTGGTTCCTCTTAATCTGTAGATATGGGCAACTGAGATTTGACTGATTTTTTGATACTCCGGCTTAGCATATTTACTGTATTCGCGGATTAATATTTGTCTGGTTGCAAACCCATTGAGTCTTTGATGGATATTGTCAGTTTTGCATAAAAGAGCAATATCAACTGGTGAATATCTTGTTGGAAATACATGTCTTTTGTAATCAAGAAAATACAGTTTGCCTAAAAGATATTTTTGGACCAATCTGCTTATCTGAGCATTCGAATAGCCTGTCATTTTTCGGATGTACTCCCTTACCATACCCCGCTCCCTCTTTTTTAAATGCCTGAAATCAAATCTGTTTAAAACCTCTTTGACCCATTCATATTTTTCCTTTTTAGAGGAAGCGGAAAACTGAATAGGCGGTACCCCTTTTAGGAATTTTGAAAGAGAGTTAAGATCATTTAATCCTGTATCAATCATAGTTATATTCATAGCCTATGATTTTACAAGACTTGAGGCTCTAATGCTCATCTTGCATTAGAATTACCAATTATTTCATGCTCATCTTGTATGAGACAAGACTATATATTGACATGATAAATACCGTAGGTGTACTATCCACTTATATCTATGAAAAAAATCTTAACAATAACAGTCATCGTTTTTGTCGCAATGTTCATCCTTAATTTCATTGTGTTCAGAACGTTGGGCATATTCAACCATGAAATGCTTGAAGGAATCATATCAGGACCTGAATCGCGCAATTTCTCTCTTCTTGCAATCAACTATTTTTTACTCTCCTTGGGATTCACCTATCTTATTCTCAAATTAAACCGCGATAAGGATTATGGAAAATCCGCGACAATTGGCTTTGTAGCAGGAATGTTGCTCTTTATTAATTATGGCCTGAGCAACATGTTTATTCTGCCAGCTTGGCCTGTATTTGTTGCTGTTACAGATGCTATCGGCACAGGTGTCGTCTTTGCTTTACTCGGCCCACTTGTCACACTTCTTCAAAAAAAGTTCAACGTTAAGTCTTAGTCAAAAACTCCCTCCAATACTCCTTCCATTTATCTGTCGCTTTCTTATCGGGGAGTTTGTAGTGAGTAACCGAAAGTCCTATTTTCCCCTTTCCTTTTTCACTTATATCAACATTGATTTTACTGTCATCCTCAAGATCCACTTTCCAATATCGCCATCTGTCAGTTGAACTAATCCTTGGTTCACCCTTTATTTTAACTTTGTTAAACTCAGATTTGTCTTTAACTAACGCTTCCCATCGCATAAGAGCACCATCCATCGTCCCCTCAAGGGTCAGACTCGTTGCTGTTGAAAAATTTCCATCTGCAATTTGTCCGACAACGCGTCGCCCAATTTTCTGCTCATAGCCGACAACTATACTTTGTATCCACCACCAACTTATTGCATATCCCTTTTCACGCAGCAAACTAACAATATCTTTATGAATCATTTTTGAAGCATCTGCAGAATCAAGAATATTAAACCATTCGCTCCACGATTTCCCAGTCGCTTTCTTAACTGTCTCATCCGACTTCCCTGCATATTTGATATCCATAACGCAATTATAACAAAACTGGGTTTTAAGCTCTTCTTAGAATAAACATTCCAGGCCCCCGGTCCCCTTCTTTAAACTGATCACCACTATTTCTTGCCAAAAATGGCATATTATCTCTGTCTATTCCTGCAGTTGCCACCAAATCAAAATCCTCAATTTCGCTCTTTGGAGGCATGGATATATCTAGCACAGCATAACCACCGGGTCTCACAAATCTCAAAACTTCTTTCCGATAAAACCCTAGGAATAAAAGCACATCGATTTCACCGGGATCAAACTCTTCCGCTCTTCCTTGATATGCCTTAGCTCCTCCTTGCTTCAATGCTCTTACATTATTCTCCTGCGTATCCAAATAAATAATCTCACTATTCTCAAATCCGGGAACCATAGATGGGCTCGCATCAATATTTGGTCCGGGATAGTACACCTTTTTACCAGGTCTCAATATCTGAGCGAACATATCGAGCATTTTTATACGCGGAGCACTGACACTAAGACGTGGAGGATACTCGAATTTAGGACCATCAGAGCTCAAGTCTTTTACGGACAAGCCTTGCAGCACGTATCCCTCATCTACGGGAAGTTCTCCCGACCGATATATTACCGAGGCTTGATCTTGCGCCCCATCCAAAGAATCTGCGATGAATCTCAATGTAATTGTTCTGGCATCTAATATAGCAACCTCTTGAGGTTCTCCAATTCCCGAAGATATTACAACACGTAATCTTTCAGATGCTTTTCCGTCAGGTTTTCGCCTATATTCAAAACCAATTTCATACTCCGGAGCCATAGGAGGGTATTATAGAAGATAAAACTTGCTACAGCAATCCCATTTTTTCTTTAACTTCTTTTATGGTTGCTTGTGCTTTTACTCTGCATTTTTCAGCGTGAGTCTCTATAATCTCATCCACTATTTTTGGTTTTTCTACAAATTCTCTTCTCTTTTCCTGAAGTGGTTTTATCTCGGCATAAATTGCGTCAGCAAGTACTTCCTTCATTTCAGAATACCGGATTTTTCCTTCGCGGTAATCAACTACAAATTTTACAAATGTTTCTTTTGGTGCAAAAAGCTTCAACAGTGTAAATAGATTTGCAACTCCTCCTTCTTGAGGAATATTTCCCCCTAGTGTCCCACTATCTGTTGGTGATTTTGCAATATGATTTTTAATATCATCAAGACTGTCAGAAAGCGTTATGTAGCTTCCCTCAACTGACTTACTCATCTTCCCAACACCTGTAAGGGAGGGCACATATTGACCAACAGTTATAAATCTCTGGGGCTCTGGAAATGTATCACCAAACATACTATTAAATTTTCGCGCAATCTCACGGGTCACTTCTATATGCGGTTCTTGATCTATCCCCACTGGAATGAGTTCTGCTTTATAAAGCATAATATCAGCTGCCATTTGAATCGGGTAATACAAAAGTCCCATATTCACATACTTTGGATGCTGAGCTTTTTTATCCTTATAGGTAGGTAGGTCTTCCAGACGTGACACTGGATAAATGGTAGATAAATAATATGAAAGCTCCATGTGCTCAGGTATCATGGACTGAATTTCAATCAGGCATTTTTCAGGATCAAGTCCCGCTGCCAAATAATCAATTATAATGTCTCTAATCGAGGTTTTAAGAGTTTTGGGATCATAGGGAGTAGTAATTGATGCCAGATCGACAACAGATACGATCATATCGTATTTATCCTGCAAGATCAGCATTCCCTTTACAGCCCCCATGTAGTTACCGAGATGAAGTCTCCCGGTAGCTCTAATTCCTGAATAAACTTTTTGTTTCATATGTGTATTATATCACGGTGTGCTTTAGTTTTTATTAAGGACTCTGAATTAAGGATTCTAATAAAATCATTCAAAAACAACCTTTTATTTAACTTTGTAACAACGTTTATATTGTGATTTTTCATCTCCTTTTTTCTTATTTCAACAACTGTCATACCAGATGTGTGTTCACCCTTTGTTTCAATAACAATATCCATTGGTTTACATCGAAAAATAAATGGATTAATCAGATAATATGCTGCAATTGCATCATATACCAAGGCTCCTTTTACCCCCTCATGTTTTTCAATTCCTTTAATAAATTGTCGCATCATATTTCTAATTGGAATATATAAATCAGATTTCTTTAGTTTTTTAAAATCGGAATTAGTAAGAATAATTTCATTACATGGATCAAGAGGGATCAAAACTTTTTTCACTTTAGATCTGAAAACAATATCAGCAGCTTCTGGGTCAACATACATATTAAATTCTGCTACCCTATTTTTATTTCCACATACATTAATAGCCCCACCCATAATTACTAAACTCTTAATCAATGCCGGAAGTTCAGGGTCAGCTATAAATGCCCTAGCAATGTTTGTGAGTGGGCCTAAAGTAAGTATGGTTACCTGGTGAGGATTTGACCTCACCAACTCACTTATTTTCCTATGAGCATTGTCAGTTAGTTTATAGTTAGTATTTGAAGTATCAATGCCATCAAGTCCACTCTTTCCATGAACTACTGCAGTAATTAATTTTCGCTTTAAGGGTTTACGTTTGCCAGAAAAAATTTGAATATTTCGTTTTTGCAACAAATCCAAAGTAAACGCAGTATTACGTGTATTATTTTCTATAGTTGAATTCCCGGCAACTGTAGTAATCCCCAAAATATCCAACCTCTCTGATTTAGCAAGAAGCATCAATGCCAAAACATCATCATGTCCAGCATCCGTATCTATAATTATTTTCTGCAAAATATTTTCTGCTTTCATAAATTTGTAAGATTTTTTCTATTAACTTTTTTTGCCAGGTAGCAAAATACATCTGTATAGTCTTTAGCTCCACAAAGAACAGGATAACTAAATTCATCTTCTGTCTGAATGCCTAATTCAGAATTTACGACTGGTTGAAAATTTTTTAAGTCTTCTAATAAATATTCTGGTATTTCCTCTGCTGTTAAACCTCTAAATATTTCGTAATAGTCATGTTCTTCTGCAAACGCATAATTATCTATCAATCCAACCCCAGACAAAAAACGGTTTATGGTTTTAACTCCCAAAGTAGCTGAGTCACTGCTATCATGACTTCCGAGCTCAATTCCTATTCCGCATTTAGTGAAATCAACCATAGCGCAAGGCTCTTTCGCCTCAAATAAAACAATTGGTCTAATCGGTGCAAACTCAGCAAGTTTTAGTTTTTCTTCATTTCTAGCACCCAAAATTACAAAAGGTGGCGGATCGGGAGCGGTATGCAAATCGACAACATAATCAGCATCCACTACTAATTTCATAACTTGAGCAGCTATCCTACTTTCTCCTTGTCCTAAAATATTTCCAGGATATGCCCGATTTAGATCTTGAGACAGAAACCGTTTCCCGGCTCGCAATGCGGCTGGATTTGATAATGTAAATCTAACCTTTCCAGCTAAAAGATCTTTTTCGTTAAATTCTTTAAGAAATTCCTCAACAGCTATTACCGGCTGGCGTTCATTGCCATGAGCTGCAACATTAAAAACAACCACAGGTGACCCTACGCCCGTTTCAAAAATAACTTCTGGTTTTTCTGAGTTACGATAGAATCTTTCATGCTGTTCAATATTTTTCATACGCTCCTCCTATATAATTCAAAAACATCATCAAATTTTTTCGCTTTTAATCCAACATAATCATTCTCAGACTCTTCTAGAGACACAAGGCATGTTCTCATTCCCAATTTTTCTGCGGGCTCAATATCGGATTTATATGTGTCGCCTATACTCAAAATCCGGTCTGGAGCAATTTCGAAATAATCTGCTACAGCCCGAAAAACCGTTTCTCTTTGTAGAATTTTGAGCGGCCCCCGTTCTCTCGTATAAGGCAGATACAAATCGAAATCGTCATCAGGCTTAATGCCTGCATAAGCCAAGATCTTTCTTGATAATTCCTCTGGCGAATCTGTTATCGCAACAACTCTTTTTCCTTGAGAACGTAATAAGTTTATTAAATTAGCTGAAATTCCATCATCTTGAAACTGATTCGATGGATCAATTGAGCATATTGTGTCATAAAGCAATTCTATGTTTGGTTCGTGCTCCCCATATTCAGGAAAAAATCTGCTAATATTTCCGGAAAATAAAGCCATCTCACCGCCACCAAAGTTTTGCCTATAAAAATCTGCAACCCTAGTTCCTTCTTCAATCGAAATACCCAAATATGAACTTACTGCCGTATTAACTGCGTTTCCATATTGTCTATAGAAATCGTGATCCTTGGGCTTTACTAAAGTATTGTCAATATCAACAATTACTAAATCTATTCCAGGAACCATATCCTTCTGCGTTGACTCGACATATAACCTTGTTCGTTTCTCCAAATTACCATTACTTATACCTTCACAAGCTAACCCATAACACTCTTTTAAATAATCACTATTTACTCGTTTTGAGATCTGGTCAAGGGCATCCAGCTTATGAGCATAATCTCTTGCAAAGAGCGCAAGCGCTACAGTCATTGCAACATATCTTCCTTTTACAAAATCATTGCCACGAATCACATCTGCATTGGCTTTTAAAATTTCTTCCGGTTCATTTGGTAATAATATTTTGCCATGTGCTAAAACTTCAGCCTCATCTACTTCCATAAAGTCTGTTGGAGAAATAAGATAAGTCCCCTTATTCTCACCGTTTACCAAAAAACTAGCCATAGTAATATGAGGAGGAGGTGGAACCTCATCAAGAGCTACAAGATTTTTTAGTACCTGACTTTTATAATATTTTTTGGGATCAATAACATCTATGGGAATACTGTCTATAGGAGATGCTATGCCGCAAAAAGCTACACTATTTCCGTATTTTTGAATATCTTTGCTTTGCAACACTGCCAATGAGTCAATTAAAGTTGAGGGATGGACATTGTGATTAACCCCAATCATGGCATTAACTTCATTAGTTTTGCTATGAGGGATAGCAATTGGGCCGATTACGTGATTAATTGTTTCCCCTTTTAGGGCGTGCGAGATACTGTGAAGCGTCCTTGTGCTATGGCAGCTTGTCATTAAAACTCCAGATATATCAAGAGCCTTTTCCATATCGGCTACTTCGGAAAAATCTGACCGTGCACCCATTTCTTCTATCGCAGATTGGCCTGCCACTTTTGATGTATTGGGATAGGAATGGTGTTTGTGGACGGGTCCAAAGTCTGACAAAGCTAATGCAGCAAGCGTTGATATACTAAAAAGTTTAGATGGATCACCGTTCATTTTTAAACCTTTATCACCACCCATTCCTCCTATTGCAAATGTAGGCATTTCTCCAGAAGTTTTTACCCTTACGACTGTATCCAGCTCAAGAGTAGCAGCAACTAATCCTGCAATTTCTTGGGGCTGTAAACCTATTATTCCTTCTCTGGTTGACATTGATTGAAGCAATGAAACAGACTGCAAACGCAAAGTATCTTGATCTAATAGTCCATATGAATAACCCGTAGTCGTCGGAGCAAGTGCTTCATAAAGTGCTGCGTTACTTGTCAGGCAAACATATGCTCCCAAACTAAAACACTGCTCATAAGTTAGCGATTCTGGACTTTTAACCAGAGCATCCAATCCATGAAACCCGAGAGAGTACATGGGAGCTAATTCTTTAGCGTGCATAGATATTTTTCTTTCCAATCCCATTTGATAATCTTCATTAAACGCCAAGCGCTGAAGAGTGTCAGTACTATTTTGCACACGTCCCTGAATCACTTGCTCATATGGATTTCCTTTAAGCCTGATGCTTGCCAGATTATCCGAGCCAAACTAGCCCGTTGGCCACCTCCGGCCGACGGGTTTCCTTTCTTCCTAAATTTAGATCTAATTCTTTCATAAGCAATAAAAAAACCTCCCAACTTGAGAGGTTCATTAGCCTGTTTAAACGAATTTAAACGCGCGGAATCAGCCTCCCAAAAGAGTTAGGCTGTTCCACCAATGTAATTTTTGCTCGAAACTAATAGCTCCCGTGATACTTGTGGTACCCATGATACTTTTATTATTTAAGATATTTAAATCTGCCTTTCTGAATCTCTCTTGATCCACGCGTTACTGTCGCAACGCCTACGTGTAATTTCTCAGCGATTTCCTGATGCTGGATTCCATTCTTAAGCATCTTAACAATCGCCAGGCGGTTTGGGACTTCAATAAGTTCCTTAGGCGTTAGAATTCCATATAGGAAATCATACATTTTTTCCCTTGTATTAAACTTAAGCATCGTATCAATTAATACAAGCAACTCTTTATTATTACCATCAATTTTTCTTTTTTGCATCATACTAGTATACTAGTACATATAGCATTTGTCAAGTATTAAATTTTATAGGAGGGTAATCTCATTTTATTATTTTTTGGAAGACTAAAGAAAAACGTACTACCCTTATCTTTCACGCTTTTTACCCATATCTTTCCTTTATGACGTGTGACGATTTCTTTTGAGATATATAGCCCAAGCCCCAATCCTTGAATTCCACCAAGGCCTTCTTGCCCGGCTCTATTAAATCTTTCAAATACTTTTCCTTGTTCTTTTGACGTAAGTCCTATTCCAAAATCCTCAACACTCACTGTTACTGTGTTATTATCTTTAGTCGTTCTTACAATAATTTTTTTTGATTCTGGAGAATATTTAATTGCGTTTGTTAAAAAATTGACTAAGACCTGACCCAAACGGTCACGATCACCTTTTATGTGTTCATTCTCACTCAACTCCTTTTCAATGCGAATTTTGGTAGACAGCTGCATGTCCGCTAATATTTCTTCAACCAAACTATTCAAATCAAACTCGGCCAAATTGAGCTGAAGTTTGCCTTCCTCAATTTTTGAGATATCCAAAAGATCATTAATTAAATCTGTAAGCTTGTTCACCTGACTGTCCATCTTAGCAACTGCAAGTGCTGATTTTTCATCTTTTGCAATCTGAAATTTTCGGTGGAGCAGTTGAGAGTAAAGCTTTATACTTGTGACGGGAGTTTTAAGCTCATGGCTTGCAATTGCAATAAATTCATCTTTTTGCTTCCCCACCTGCATTAGTTTTTGATTCGCTTTTTTGAGATTTCCAGTTGCTACCTGGACTTCTTTTTTAAGCCTTTGATTAAAATTTCTAATTTCTTCATATGATTTTGCATTTTGAATTGCAATTGAAATTGCAGGTCCAAATATTTCCAATACTCCAATGTCGCGCTCAGAGTAAATTTCACCTGACTTTTTTTCACCCAATAATAAAATCCCTACTTTTTCATCCCTTTCAAACAGCGGCAAAATTATAGCAATATCTAGCTGCCTCATTAACTCTTTAATGCTTTTATTTTTCTCCTCATCAAATACCACCAATCTCTTTATTGCATATAATGTTTGCAACGATTTTCTTTCGTAGGTCTCGGCTGTTTTTCCTTTGGAAATAATTTTAACCTTTCTATTTTTTTCAAAAATAATAAAAGTACCATGTGCAATACGAAGTGTAGTTAATAATTTATTAAGAGATTTTGTTGTGACATCTTCCAAGGCTATTGTTGATGCAATTATTCTAGTTAACTGAAAGACCAAATCATGCTGATCATACCTCCCTTTAAAAAATATTCTGTTTGTTGCATTTTCAATGTAACTTCTTAAAGGCACAAATGTAAAAACAACAAAGAGAGCCAGAATAGCATCTATAGAGATTTGTTGTGTATTTAATTTTGTTTGCAACAAGTATTGAATAGCTATAATCACTCCAAATGCATATAGTGCTGCAACCAAAACTAAAAGTATTACGTATACCACTGATCGTGCCAGGATAATTCTTATCTCAAGCAGCCGATGACGGATTATTGCATATGTTAAAAATCCAACAAGAATTAGTGAGAAAATTGGTCCGAAGATAACAAATCCAGAATAATTAAAAACAATTACAGCAATAAAATTTGTTATTATCAGTAAGGCAAAAGTTTCTGCAATCCCAACTATCAAATATCTTAATTGCAATTTTTCGAGACCGGATGATTTACGATATTTTCTTATCAATTCCCAGAATCCTAGAATCGGCACACCTACAAATAATAAAGCGAATAGAACTATTCCCGGGCCTGGCGTAGGTGTTATCTGATCTGTTATAGTAACTTTTGAAAATATTAATGGAGTGAATGCAATTGCTTGTACGATTAATGTACCAAAAACCAAAAGTCTGAAGACAATTTTATTCACTTTTAAATCTGCATGGGGAAAAGCTTTGATAAATAAATAAAGCACAGGACCAAGAGGTGCTGTTATGAACATAACAGCACGGATCCAGAAAAGTGTATCTTCAGGATTTGCAGCATTAAGTGAAAAGTAATTGGAGACAGTCCACAATGCAAAAATAATCGTCAGCAGAGTAAGCAAACGATTAGTCATGCTTCTGGGATTTTTGTTGTAGCTTATTATCCCAAGCACAAAATTGATGAGGGCAGTGAGTAGAATAATTGAGAGGACCATTCCCAACTGAATCTTACCATTTTATTACAAAAATGCAAGGAGTATTCTAGGCCGCCCAATCATATCCAATTAATCTTTCAGGGGGAATTGCCTTTCCCTCGTGATATGCAGCAAATACTTCATACCCTGCAGTACCTGCTTTACTAATTGCTATTCCGCTCTGAGGAATATGATAAAATTCTCTTTTCCTAGATTCCTCAAATGAACTTCTGGTCTCAGGAGTTATATTATCTGCGCCCATAAAAATATTTATAGCAAAATACATAAAAGTATCAAAGTTAGTTAAATCAGCCTCCATCAGTTCTGAGAACACTTCTGGAGTAAGACGGCCATTGCAAGGATATAGATCTTTTCTAGGATCATCAAATTGAACGGCAACTCCTGTACCTAGATCTGTGATTTGAGCAACAGGTTTTCCAGCTTCCCGAGCCTTATAGCGGAGTATTGCTTTTACTTTTAAGTTATCAACTTCATCAAATATAAAGTCGGATTTTGCAACGAATTTTGATATATCATAGGTATTTGGCACTTCACCAGCAGTCCCCAAATTTTGCGGGATGCATTCTCCATTTAAAAATGGGAATAATTGGAAAGCTTGTTTCATTGTGTAAATTGCGTGATTTTCACCAAAAGACCTAGCAAGAGGTCCCCATTGCCGGTTCCCATCATGAGGAGTTAAAACTCCCCCATCTGCAATTACTAAGTTTTCTAAGCCAGCACGAACGGATTCTAACGCAATTGCTGACCCGACCCCAGCACCAGCAACTCCCATTGTTTTGGTTTCATTCGCTTCCTGAGCTACTTCAGAAATAATTCCTTGACTCCTTGATTGCTGCACTCTTTTAAATTCTGGTTTTCTATGCATTTTCACAAAACTAGCCTTATTTTCAAACGGAAAATGAGCGATTATAAAGTTTTTGGGATCATCATCTTCTGCTATTCTTCGTGCCAATTCCTCTTCTTTTCCATCCCAATAATCTTTTGGCTTACCCAATGCTAGAGAATCTCTAGTAAATACCTCCGCATTATCAACATATATACCTTTCTTTTTTGCCTTTTTCTGAGTACGTTCCGCAAAAACAGACCAAGGCAAAACAACCCTTTTTCCTTGAGCTTTTTTCAATGCGATTGTAAACTCTTTTTTTCCTGATTTCTCTGCAAGATCATAAAAAATAACACGAGGAATATCGTTATTGGGATCTGGTGCTGATTCAACTGCTCTTCCACGCTCTACATTTCTCATATTAATCAATCCTGAAAGGCAGCTTTCATAGGAGATGCGAGTGTACAATGTAGCAAACTTAAAATCAAGCTGCGTTTTTGGCTCTACCGGGCGTATTACGGAAATCCAGAACATAAAGACCGGGAGGATCTTGCTGATTCAACCAATATTTATCACATTCACGGAAGGTTTCTTTTGCTTCTGGATTTTCCCATCGCAATTTCATAGGATATGGCCCTCGAAGCCCTACTCCAAGATCCTCAGCAGGACCTGCAATATGCCTTAGCAACCGCCCTTGCATAATCATAACGGCTAAATCAATTTCCTTTCTTTCAAAAACTTTTATTGAATGCGCTAGTATTCCTTTTATAAAAACCGGTGTTTTAAGCCCACTCTCCTCTTCAAGGCCTTCATCTGAAGGCATTTTCCGTATTCTGTATTCCCCAGCAACTGTAACACGACCTATTTCGGCGGTCTTTTCATAAGGAATTCCTTCTTTCAAAAGCTCCCAACCTATAAGAGGCTCTACAAGGCTTTCTGCTTCAAGGTGAAACAAACCATCCTTAGGATTCTCCTGTCCAAAACCAAGTCTCGCACAAGCAACAGGATAATAAGGTTCAAGCTCTGCAGCAAGTGTAGCAGTACTACCTCTTAGCCGATATGGATCATTTACTACGATTCTAAGAAGTTTTTCTCGGACATAATCATTGAATCTCCCACTATCAACTTTTTCTCCTCCCATCGGATCACGAAAATGCTGCGTATAACCATCAGCAACTAATACATCCACTAGTTGAGATCGTATCGGATCGCCATCAACCCCCAACACCGAAAATGCATATTGGTTTTGGCCTTCAGCATTACCCGTATCAATACCGGGAATAATAAGCCCGCGTTCTGATGGGGGTATATTCATAATTTATTGTATTTGAGGAAGTATAATGAAAAAAAATAAATCATGCAACTATTTAAGGAGTAATAAAAGTGTTAGGGCTAAAATTATTCGATATATTCCAAATGGAATAAATGTGTGGTTTTGGACAAATTTGATAAAGAATTTAATAGCAAAGATTGCGACAATAAATGATCCGATAAACCCTACTGCAATTACTGAATACTCCTGAGCAGTAAAGGAAAAATTTGATTTAAGTAAATCAAGTCCAGTTGCCGCTGCCATTGTCGGAATTGCGAGAAGAAAAGAGAATTCAACTGCTGTTTTTCTTTTGGTCTTAAGCAACATCGCACCAATTATAGTCGCAGCTGCACGGGAAACTCCTGGGATTATGGCAACAGACTGAAACAAGCCAATAATTAATGCGTTTTTAGGAGTTATATCTTCAATTTTTTCAATCTCTCCATCTTTACTCTTAAATAAATACTCAATAATTATCATTGCGATTCCGCCAATTAAAAGCGCATAAAGAGTCACCATCTCATTTCCAAGAAGATAACTTTTTAGAATTTTATAAACGGTCAGGCCAACAACTGCAGTAGGAATAAAAGCAATAATTATCGGTTTCCAAACTTTTTTATTGGTCCAGATAGTCTTCCAATATAAATATATTACAGCGAGTATTGCACCTAGCTGGATGATTATCTCAAAGCTTTTTACAAATTCCGTCTGAGGGATATTCAGTAGTTTTGCAGTTAGCACAAGATGACCAGTTGAAGAGATGGGAAGAAATTCAGTAAATCCTTCAACAATTGCGAAAATCAGCGCCTGAAAATAATTCACATAAATAGTATAGCAAAAATGGAATGATCTATTGCGTAGGGGCTGGGGAAACTGTTGTCACAACAGATGGAGTTACAGCAGCAGGACTAGTGGTAGCTTCAGTTGTTGGCTGAGCTTCCATTGCATCAATCGGAGTAACCTCAGAATTAATCGTTCCCTGCACTGGTGTCGGGCTCACAAAGCCGCTTTGAGTAGTCGTCCCGCGTCTGGAAAATAAAATAAGTGCCAGTACTACAAACAAAACTATTATCGCGAGCAATGTATTTCTTGACATAGTTAGATACTATATTTAGTAAGTGAAAAAGGTATAAAGGAATTGTAAGAAAAGAGGAAGGAAAACCTATGTATATCATTGACTTGTGACCATATTGTTTATATGATCTATCTAATATGTGGCTTTTATTAATTCCTGTTATTTTTATATTATTAGTGAGCGTAAGAGTCGTAAAAGAGTACGACCGAGGTGTTATATTTTTTCTTGGACGCTGTACTGGCGTAAGAGGCCCTGGACTGATTCTTCTTATCCCTTTTCTTGAACAAATGACAAAAGTGACTCTTCGTACAATCACTATGAACATTCCCTCCCAAAAAATAATAACCAAAGATAATGTTTCAATTGATATTGCAGCTGTAGCCTATTTTCATATAGTTGATCCCAAAAAATCAGTAATAGCGATAGAAAACGTTTATGATGCAGTTAACCAGATCAGCCAGACTACAGTCAGGAACGTAGTAGGACAATTTGTCCTGGATCAACTTTTATCAAAAACAGCTGATATTAATACACAAATAAAAAACGTAATTGATGAACATACCGAGCCATGGGGCGCTCAAGTAACCGCTGTTGAAATAAAAGATATTTTTCTCCCTGAGAATATGCAGCGTGCTATGGCCAAAGAGGCTGAGGCGGAAAGAGAAAGAAGAGCGAAAATAGTGGCAGCTGAGGGAGAAATGCAGGCGGCTCAAAAATTAGGTGAAGCAGCTGATGTGATGAGTAAGCACCCCGTAGCATTGCAACTCAGAACCCTTCAGACAATGGCTGAAATAAGTGTTGAGAAAAATTCCACCATCATCTTCCCCGCTCAATTCATGACTAATGTTCAGGAAGCAATAAAAATGATAAAAATGGATTCTGGAAAATAGAACTATAAAATCTTTTCAGACCAGAAAAAGCTACATCCTTCTCCTCCAACAATCGCAGAATGTGTTGTATTTGCAGGGACTATCAGCTTATCCCCAGGCAAACAATGATATTTTTCCCCATCAACAATTACTTTTACATTTCCTTCCAGAAAAACTAATAATTTTGTTTCAGGGTGCTTATGTTCTGAGTACACAAAACCAGGTTTATTAATTATCAATATCGGATTAAATCCCTCTTTCATCACATACTCAGAGATCTTCTCCCGATCAATAGTCTTATAAAATTCTTTCTGATACATACTTACAAAATTCCTTTTTGCGCTAAATCACTTCTCAGTTTTTCTGGTGATTCAAAAAGAAATGTTGTCATTCCTAATTGCGATGCAGGTTCTAATAATTCCGCTTTATCATCAATAAAAACAGCTTCTTCTGGTTTTACTCCTGTCTTTTCCAATGTCATCGTATAGATTCGCGGATCCGGCTTTCGCACACCTGCTTCATGAGAAAAAACACCACCCGAAAACCAATTAATAAACCCGTACTTTTTATTTATTCTCTCGACCCTTTCTTGTACATTATCTGAGAGGAAAAAAACTCTATATTTTTTGCTCAACTCAAAAATTAAATCCCTCGTTCCTTCAATGAGCTCGTATCCACTTATCCATTGGTTTTCGAGCTCTTTTATGTATACTTTTATTTGTAATTTTTCTAAAATCTGCTTCCAAAATTCGTCCCTTGTAATTTTTGATTCCCGGTATTTACTACCTGTCTCTCCATCCATAATCTCCTCCACCGTCTCTTGATCTAGATTGTATTGAGTAGATATATCATCGATAAACTTTTTAGTGCCATTTGTAAAAAGCACTCCACCTAAATCAAAAATTATGGCCTTAATCATATGAGGATTATATCACTTTACTCAAACATCTCCTGCTCAATTGTCGATAAGAGCATATGCTAAGATTAAAATATGATCAAGCTGGAATATACATGGGAACAGTTTTTTGTCGATTCGGAAAAGTTGGCTAGAATAATTGCACCACATAAACCAAAATCCCTACTTGTTGTGGCAAAAGGTGGATTGATTTTGGGCGGAATGCTGAGTGAATATTTGGATATCCCCATAATCGAGACAGTTTCCGTTTCCTCATATTCCGGACAGGAAAAACAAGAATTAATAGTACATAAAAAGGCACTTTTTGACCTTCCTAATCCGCTAATTATTGATGACATTGTTGATAGCGGGGAGACGCTAAGTTATTTAAAGAATGAGTATAAAGCAAAGTCTGCTGTCATTTTTTACAAACCAAAATCAGCAATAATTAAGCCTGACTTTTATCTTCATGAAACGGATAAATGGGTAAAATTTCCCTGGGAAGTCGAACCACTTAAATAAACTACTCTTCATCTGGGACGAATTTGAGGGCTTCTGAGTTCATACAATATCTTTTGCCGGTTGGCTCGGGTCCATCATCAAATACATGACCGAGGTGCCCACCACATTTATCCAGCACTTCGATCCTGTCATCTCCTGGTGAATTTTCAGAGCGGAGCACCAAAGCATCAGGATTTATAGGATCCCAAAAACTCGGCCAACCTGTCCTACTGTCATATTTTTGTTCTGAGCGGAAAACAGGCTCATTACACCCGACACTATAATATGTGCCTTTTCTCTTTTCTTTATCAAGTGCTCCGGTAAAGGGTATTTCTGTCCCTTTCTCACGCAAAATATAGTATTGCTTCGGAGTTAATATCTTTTTCCATTCTTCATCTGACTTAAATTTACTTTTATCAAATGCGCCGGATATGATCTTGCCTCCCTCCACTTGTGTTGCATTTTGCGTTTGAACAGGAGATTTGGAGTTGTTTTTAATTAGAAAACTTACTACTAGCACCACACCTATTATTAGTAATATTCTATAGCTGAATTTCATATTTGATAGAGTTATTATAACAGGTTAACTTGCATTAAAACCCGTAAAATTGTACAATATTAACTTGCTTATGGATTTTCCGAAAATAAAAAGACGGATAACACATATTTTCATTCTTGCCTCACTCTCTCTCTTCCTTGTTACTCCTGTTTTTGCTGTGACAATTGACATCACTACCCCAGAAACGACCAATTTTGTGCCTGTTACAAAACCAATGGCGTTGGCAACTCCAAAGCCCAAAGAGCCCGATCACGTGGCTTCGGAGTCCAATACCACTGCAGTAGTGACCGAGACTCCTACCCCAACCCCATCTCCCTCCCCGACAATATCTATCGCCACTCCTACTCCGACAGCAACCCCCTCCCCTACCTTGTTACCTACAGCCACAACTGCCCCAATCCAAACAGTATCAACAGGATCCAATACCTCAACTGGAGGACTTAATGCAGATATTTTATTTGATATGTCAAATAATTACCGTGTAGGTAAAGGCTTAGCTCCTTTTCAGAAAGACGAAAGAATTTGCAGTCTTGCAGCCAAGCGGGCACCCGAGATTGCTGCGGAAATTGCTGGTGGCTATATGCACGCAGGGAAAGACTCTCACGGCTTTCCATATAGGTTCACGGAAAACATAATAGAATTCCGCACAGAAGCTGAGGCTTTTAACTGGTGGATAAATGACCACATACACAGAGTGCAGATTGAGGCTCCAAATACCCACTCATGTGTAGCATGCGCGGGAAACGCCTGCACACAGGAATTCACAAGCTTTCAACCGAAATAAGCTCTCTGTTTTGTTTTTTTCTACACTCATCTATAATCTCTTTTGGTATCAGTTTAATTCCAATTATAAACAATCCAGGAACAATGAGCAGATCGTCCAACTGTCCTAATACAGGAATGAAATCAGGGATTAGGTCAAATGGAAGCAGCAAGTAACCAATTGCCATTCCTAAAAAAATTTTCCCCATAAAAGGAGTCCTTTTGTCTCTCAAAACGCATTTATAAACTGACAGTTCTGATTTGAATTTTTTAGTAATAAGCTTCCAGTTTTTAAACATTTGCTTAATTATGCCCGAAAATGGAAGATAATTTCAAGTCTATCTTGCAGTTCTGGGAATTGAAGTGAGCACGCTATGAACTACTTCTCCCAAATGCATTTGCTCTGTTAATTCATGAATTAATCTTCTTCTGTCTCTCGAAGATTATAAGTTTTTATTTTGATTGATTTAAACCATACTTCGAGATATATATTCAACGTATGCATATAATTCAAGCACTAATCAAAGCAACTGCTATAAATTGCGTCTGAGTAGGCTGAGATACATCGGTTACACTTTTAGGTTAGAATAACTATCTGAAAGCGAGGTGATAACCGATGGCAAAAAGCAGAATTGAGAGAAA
>DATLDE010000004.1:0-88167 GCA_035526025.1 Candidatus Limnocylindrales bacterium
GATTTAACCACCTGGCTCATTAAATACAATTCCTACAGACCCCATGATTCCCTTGACAACAAAACCCCACTTGAGTATGCTCAGGACACATTTTTCAAAGTGTCACCGATGTGGTCTGCCTATACACCCTCTTGCAATTTATAATATTATGGGGTATAATCCAAATCGTATTTCAGAACTTACTAAAAAATGAATATATTTAATAAAATATTTTTTGTATTAGTAACTGTACTCTTTGCCTTTTTAATACCAAGCTTGGTAAAAGCCAATGACGTCAGTCTTGGTGGTATGCATCTTGACGGATATTGTAGATCCCTAGGACAAGGCGGAGTTAAACTTACAAATAATATCTGGACTTGTGAGTCAGGACTGGCAATTGATATGAACGCTGCCTGTAATTGGCAATATCCAAATAAAAGCGCAGTTGCGTCCCAAACAACCCAAGATAATCCCTATACTTGGACATGTTTCGAAGGTCATACACAAACAACTCCCACACCTTCCACTTCTGGACCCACAGCGCCTAATACGCCAACGCCAACGCGTGGAACAATCCCAACTCCTACACCCAATGTAGGCATAACCCCAACACCTACCCCCACTCCAACACCAAGCGGACAATTAACGCGACTTGGAGGTATGGATCTTGATAGTTATTGCCTAAATCGTGGACTACCAAGAGCTGTTGTTAGCAATGAAATATGGACTTGTGGTCAGGGTGGAAGAGCAATAGACATGAATAATGCATGCCAATGGCAATATGTACCGACTGCTATTGCACGCCAAGACGCAGCAGGCAATCCATATACATGGTCTTGTTATGCATCAAATGTAACACCGACGCCTACCCCAACTCCTGTAAATCCTACACCTACTCAATCTGTTTCATCCCCAACTCCCACACCCACCACCTCAAATCTCAGAGTCAGACGCAGTATCTATTCGCTCAGCCCTGATGAGGTTCAAAGACTGGTAAGTGCTATAAATACTTTGAGAAACAATGGTGAATACGCAGATTTCATGAATAGACATATTCAGGCAATGATGACAGAAACACCTGTTAATGACCCGACAACTGATAGAAATGTTGCACACAGAGGCCCTGCTTTTCTTACTTGGCATAGAGCATTTATTTATGAGTATGAAGAACGCTTAAGAGCAGTTGATCCTACAGTGACCCTTCCTTACTGGCCATTTGAGAGTGATTCAGGAAGTACTCCTCGAGTCTTTACAGCAGCATATTTTGGCAGTGATGGAAATAGAACTCAAAATGACCGTGTAACTGATGGTCCTTTTGCCAATTGGGGAATTTTAAGACGAATTGGGCGTGATGCTGATACAGGACAAACATCGTTGCCAACGCCCACTGATGTTAATTCAGTATTGCAATTTGCAAATTATGACTCCGCGCCATATAACGAACAATCAGCAGGATTTGTAATGGGTATGGAAGGCTGGATTGGGACGAATTCACCATGGGGAATGCATAACCGTGTTCATGGATATGTTGGAGGAGATATGGGAACTATGGATTCCGCAAATGATCCGATATTCTTTCTTTTACATGCAAATGTAGATAGGCTTTGGTGGCAGTGGCAACTAGCTCGTGGCATCACTACTTTCCAACCGGCAGGCGGTGGACCAGCGGGACATAACTTAAATGATCCTTTGAGATTCTTGCTGCGAGTACCAACAAATGCAGATGTTTTGGATATTCAAAACGATATGGGATACACATACAATTAAAATATGCTTTTCAAAAATACAATCATAATTTTTTCTATTTTTATTCTCTTGGTAGGAGCATTATCTCTCCCGCTTTTGCTTCGTAAAAAAACTACAAGTACAGATACTACAAAGACTGTTGCCATTGCGGAATCCAAATATGAAAAAATTCCAAACGCAAATGACTCAGAAAAACATGATGAAGTTCATGGAAATTTACATCAGGAATTGGAAACAAGCGTTAAATTCGGAGATAATGAGATTATAGTCACCAATGGAGAAAAGACAGATTTAATTGATTGCACGCTTGAAATGAATGCGACTATTGCCCAAAAAGGCTATACGCTTACGAAAGATTTAATTCCTGCACAAGAGAGTGTCACAATAAGTCTTAGTGAATTTTCAAGAAACGGAGTAGCTTTTGATACATCTGTAAAAAATGCTAACAATGTCATGATAATGTGCAGTGATTCGACTGGTAGAAGCGGCTGGAGCTATTTAAGCAATAGATAAACCTCATTAAAGTTTCTATTTATGCGGGATTTTTTACGTCTTCAAAAGTAGAATGCCAGAAGTCATAGGCATTTCTCCAGAAAATATCCAAAACAAAATCAAGATCATAACCTTTTCTTAGTAAAGCTACTGCTATATTTTGCAGTTCTATTACCGTTGCTGCTCCATCAATTTCCTTACCTTTTGCAATTCCATTTGTATCTGGCCCCAGCGTTACCAATTTCCCATGTGTCGGATCAAGTTTTACAAAGTGCTCTATTGCAGCAACTACATGATCAATCGTACTCCCACCAACCATAGCCTCAGTCGTTGCCACCCCAACTATTCCACCCTGTCCAAATATACCTTCTGCAACTTTATCGGTTATATTACGAGTTCTTTCTTTGCCATGCTCATTTTGTGCACCCGTATGTGACGCAATCACTTTACATCCCAGCTTTTGACCTAATCGTATCATAGCCTCTGCTGTACGTGGACTAGCGTGAGAAACATCAAAAACACGCATGCCATACCCAAACGTAGCCTCCAAAAGCTCTTTACCGGTATTTGTGAGTCCGTAATCTTCTGATGACTTATGCGTATCGCCTACGTCAGTTGGATGATTCCACATCAGATTTATAATTTGTATGCCTGCATCTGAAAAAAGCTTTGCAGTTGCATCAATATCTTTTCCTACATGCTCAGACATACCTTCTACACTTCTAATCGCTCCTATTTTCCCAGGTGTTTTAATAGCTGTGACAAGTTCATTTTGAGTTGTTATATTAATATATGTATCCCTGTGTCTTCCCATCACGCTTTTAAGATAGCGATTATGAATACCAAAAGTTTTAGCATATGCCTCTAAATCTGCAGGCGGATAATGATCGTCACTCCGCATGATATAAGCAAAAATATTTTTAACAGTAAGCTTAACATTAGCCTCTAATTCACCGCCAGTATCTGATTGAAAAGGAGCTTCTCGCTGTGACTCTGACACTACTGGAGTTAATGTTTTTCCAAGAATGTCTATTTTTAGACTTCCTGTAGGTGCTCGAAAATCAACATGTAGAGCAGAATCGTCCGTATGCCCTAGCGATAGCGGGTAATGTATGCCTTTCCCATTAAAATTATTTCCCACAACAATAAGTCTTGAGGGCCTTTCTTTTAGCATTATAGCTAGTATAATAGCAAAATTAGCCTTAATTGTCAAATTATAGGCCTAAAACTGAGAGGATTAATTATTTACATAATGTCTTACCTTATTGAGCACATCTTCCATTTCAAAAGGCTTTGCGATGAAATCATCAGCTCCTGCTTCTTTTGCAATTCTCTTTGCATCTTTATTCGCTGAGATCATAATTATCGGTATATTTTGGGTCAGCTTTTTCTTTTTTAAATACTTGCAGATCTCCCGTCCATCCTGCCCTGACATCCAGATATCCAGAAGTAATAAATCAGGATATTCTTTTTCCATTTTAAATATAGTTTCCCCATCTACCGTTGTAGAGACTTCATACCCATCCAGCTCAAGCATCATTTTTACACAGTCGACAATTGCGGGATCATCATCAGCAACGAGAATTTTTTTACTCATAAAAATAGAGTTTGATTATAGAAAATTTAGATGAGAAAAAAGTAAGAAAAATATTATTCATGTTGAATTTCATTTTGTACAAGACTGTTCTGTTGCTGTTTAATTTTCTGTTTATCAATAGGTAAATTAAAATAAAAAGTTGACCCTTTACCAACCTGGCTTTCTACCCAAATCTGGCCACCTTCACGCTTAATAATCTCGCTTGAAACATACAGACCAAGTCCAAGTCCTGGAAATGTACTTAACTTAGGCCCGCTAACTCTGAAGAATTGCTTAAAAACTTTATCCTGCTTTGCCTTAGGTATTCCTACTCCAAAATCCTCAACCGAGAGTGTAACTTTGTTTTTCTCTTTTTTTGTTCTGACAATTATTTTTTTAGTATGTGGAGAATATTTTATAGCATTTGAAATTAGATTTGTAATTACCTGCCCAATTCTTTCTCTGTCAGCATAAACTTTTTTTACTTTTCCCAACTCTTGCTTTATCTTATGTTTTTCAGTGGTTAACTGCAGATCATCTATAACTTCACCAACCAATCCGTTAAAATCAAAATAATCCTCATGAAACTCCAGTCTTCCGGACTGAATCTTTGTCACGTCCAATAAATCCCCTATTAGGTTTGTGAGTTTATTAATTTGTGCATCCATTTTTTGAAGTTGCTCAACTGCTTTCTGATCTCCTTTCCGTGTGAATATAGTTTGAAGTACCTGACCGTATGCCTTGATACTTGTAACCGGAGTTTTTAATTCATGACTGGCAATCCCGAGAAAATCATCTTTTTGGCGTTCCAATTCTTTTTGTTTACTTATATCAGTATTTGTACCGAACCACTTTATAATTTTCCCTTTCTTATCTTTTACCGGAATAACACGAGTGAGAAACGGCCGGAATTTTTTATCTTTTCCTTTTATAGGAAATACCATTTCAAAAGGCTCACCCGTTGTGATTGATTCCTTCCACTTTTTCAGAACATGTGGCAATGCATCTGGATGATGAACTGATTTCCAACCCCATCCCTCCATTTGCGCGGGCTTAGTGCCGGTGTATTTATACCACCTGGAGTTATACCAGTATATCCATCCATCAGCGTTTGCAGTCCATACAAGATTGGGGATATTTTCAGCCAAAGTCCGGAATTTTTCCTCGCTTTCCTCAACCAACTGCCTTGCTTTCACCTGCTCTGTTACCTCAATTGCATAGATTAGAATTCCATCAATTTTATTCTTACTGTTTCGTGATGCCTGATAAACAAAATTAAAATAACTGTCTTCTAATTTTCCATCTCCTTTTCTGTCCAATTTTACAAGAACTTCATTTCCAAAATATGGTTTTCCGGTTTTATATACACTATCTAAAAGCTCATATATTCCCTGCCCTTTTAGCTCAGGAAGTGCCTCTCTAATTGGTTTTCCAACAATATCCCGCATCCCTACTAGTTGCATATAAAGCGGGTTTGCAAGCTCAAATATATGTTGTGGTTCCTTAAGAATTGCAATAAGCGCTGGCGCCTGCATAAATAGCTCAGTAAGCTTATTTTGTTCATTTTCAATTTCTCTTCTGAGCGCTTTTTCATGCTTTAATCGTTGCTCTGATAATTTTTCCTCAGCAATCAACTGTTCATGCTGTTTTTGACCACTTAAATCTGTGGTTATCATACTCATTCCCGGCTTATCATTTTCTAAATCAATAGGAGCAACTGATAAAAGGGACGGAAAATTTCCTGTGCCTTTTTTAACAATTTGAATTTCTTTCTCGTGGCGACTTCCTACTCTAGATTCCGATAATAATTTCTTAAAAACTTTTAAATCCTCTATAGCAATATATGAAATAATCATAGAACCTATTACTTTTTTAAGAGGTATTCCGATCATGTCTGAAAAGCCTTGATTTGCATAGAGAATAATTCCAGAAGAATCAAACGTAACCGCTCCCTCATTCATTGATTCAATCAAAACGCGATAAGTATGATCAGCGCCTTTGAGGGTATAGATACGGGGGCCCTCTTTCCCTTTCACAACCAATGCGTCAACTTCACCATGACGGATTGCTCTGAGTGTTTCCTCAGCTTCCTCCAAACGGCCTCGCAAATCTTCATTCTCACGTACTATTTCCTGTTGTGTTTTTTGTTTTTTCATATACTATTTTTTGGGCTTCAAATCCAGGCCCACCAGGACACGCTCTGTATCTGACATATCACCTATCAGCTTTTTTAATGGATAAGGAAGTTGTTTAATTAGTGTTGGAGCAGCAATAATTTGGTCTCCTTCTGCCAGTATAGGCTGTTGGTAAATATCAATAATTTCAAGCGAGTAGTGGTTTTTCAAATGATCTTCACATATTTCTTTAATATTTTTAACTGCTTTTATAGACTGTGGAGTTGCTCCTGTGACATATAGCCTGAGGACATATTTGGATTTATTATTTTTGTTTAAATTTTTTTCATACTCCTCTACTGAGGTTACTTTTTTTATTTTTTTCATAATGCAGATTCACTTTTCTGTGCCATGATTATTTATATTTTTTAATATCAAGGCCCACCAGGACACGCTCCTTATTTGAGAGGTCACCAATAATTTTTCGTATAGGTTCAGGAAATTTTCTGACAAGAGTAGGTATTGCCAGTATCTGGTCACCTTCTGCAAGCTGTGGATTTTTAAGAAGATCAACAACTTCAATTGAATACATTCCTCTCAAATGCTCTTCGCAATATTCTTTGAGATTTTTGAGTGCAGTTGCGGATTTGGGAGTTTTTCCCGCTACATACAATTTTAATTCGCATTTTTCAGTAATTTCTATTGATTTGTTTGTCATACTTTACTTTTTTTAACTTGTGAAAATATATCATCAAAGTTTTTGTCTGCTTTTCTGGCACGCGCCATTCCCTGCTTGTCACTTACTACTTTTCTGCCTGTTGCCTCCTCTGTTGCAAGCGCATCTGTCATCTCCTGCTCATCTGACTCTATTTCTGATCGAAGGTTCTCAATCTGTTGCTCTATAGCCTGCCGTTTTTGTAAAAGCTCACGTTTTTTTAGCTCAATCTTGTGCTTTTTCCCAATTTCTGAATCCTTATCTTTCATTTCCTGAGCCACTCTTGCAGATCCTGTCAGCATCCCGCCCGTTCCCATATACACATCAATCAAATCTATACCTTCTGCAGTCACCAAGAACTCACGAACCTGATTAGAATGAGGCATGCCCCGAGATTTTAGGACATGAATTGCACGGTTTCTCTCCCCATTTAGCTCAACATCCCTTACCAGAAGCCAGGTATCAACAAGTGACGAAATAGCCTCATTGGTATGCTCACTTGTCTCTTGTCCATGTACGAGGGCAGTAAAAAGCGAGGTTATCTGATGCATTTTTAGAAAGTCAATAATTCGTGTCAACATAGCTTTAACATCATTTGTTGTCCCGGCAGAGATAAGACTGGTTAGAGGATCGATGATCACTACATCAGGCTTGAATTCATTGATCATTTTATACATAGTCACAAGATGCATCTCAAGCCCCTGAAGAGTTGGGCGAGATGCATGAAATTTGAGTAATTCTTTTTTCTCCCACTTTTCAAGATCTACATTTATAGATTTCATATTGCGTATAATTTGTTTGGGTGACTCTTCAAAAGCAAAGTAAATACATCTGTCGCCTCTATTGCATGCTGCATTCGCAAAATGTGAAGCTATACTTGTTTTTCCTGTCCCGGCAGTACCTGATGCAAGTATAGTGCTCCCTTTATAATATCCTTTGCCTCCAAGCATGGCATCTAGTCGTTCAATGCCACTTGATACTCTCTCGCTTGAAACATCATGGTTAAGCTTGAGAGATGTTATAGGCAATACCACAAACCCTTCCTTATCAATTAAATATGGGTACTCATTTGTTCCGTGAGTAGTTCCGCGGTATTTGACAATTCTAAGCCTTCTGGTTGTTATCTGGTCTCTAACTCTGTGATCAAGCAATATAACACAATCTGAGACATATTCCTCAAGGCCCTGTCTGGTAAGCTGCCCTGTTCCCTGCTCCCCCGTAATGACTGCTGTCACCCCTTTATCTTTTAACCAACGAAAAAGCCGTCTTAGTTCAGCGCGAAGGATTGCTGTATTATCAAGCCCTGAAAAAAGCGATTCAAGCGTATCAAGCACCACTCTTTTGGCACCAATAGAATCAATTGCATGACTCAGTCTTATAAATAATCCTTCCAGGTCATATTCTCCTGTTTCTTCAATTTCCGAACGCTCAACTTTTACATATGACAAGTAAAGTTTTTTCTGTTTCACAAGACTCTCGAGATCAAATCCAAGAGACTTAACGTTTTGAATTAACTCTTCAGGGGTTTCTTCAAATGCCATAAATACTCCTGGCTCGTTAAATTCCGTTGCACCTCGAACCAGAAATTCAATTCCGAATAAAGTCTTACCGCATCCTGGACCTCCACAAATAAGCGTGGGTCTGCCTTTTGGTAATCCACCTTCTGTTACCTCATCCAGGCCTTGAATTCCAGTCATTGCCTTGGGAAGAGTAGCAGAGGCATTTGCTAAATTTTGTTTCTTATTCATAGCCTACAAATGTTTTCGAAGACATAGTAACATATTTTATTATATTTTTATAGTCGAATTCTATAGTAATATTTTAAAGACATATTAATGAGATGATTTGGATTATGTAAGAATAACCTATAAATCATTCAAAAATATTGCCTGGCAACTCTATTTATTTTATGTATAGATTTGTACAACAGTTCGTGGTAAAATACCAAATACCGTTAATTCGGCTCGTAGGCAGAAATAGCCTTGAAACAAATTAATAATAATTCGCGATAATTGCAGACATACAGGGGGCAAGATAGCTTGAATAATATTTTAAAAGTGAATATGGGAAAGAAATAGTTAAAGAAATAGAAGGAAACTCTGTTCCGCGATAGCTCAGCGGTAGAGCAGGAAGCTGTTAACTTCAAGGTCCTAGGTTCGAATCCTAGTCGCGGAGCAGAGTTTCTTTAACTATTCAGGTCATACCTACCCTAGGCAGGTGCTTGAATCCTAGTCGCGGAGCACCTTATTTTTATCCTCAACTCTCCACACTCCTTAGCGGACCTAGGGCACCAATATATACACCAGCCAAAACAAGAGCACTGCTAATCAAAAAGAAAGGGCTTACGCTAGCTTTTTCTAGCCAGGTTGCGACCAAAACTGCAACAATGGGGGTCAATACAAATGTATATGAGGCTGCAGAAGCGGTCCATCTATTTAGAACGAAAAGATAAAGCATAAACATACTTATAGATCCGATAAAGACAAGGTAGAAAAGAGCAGCCCAGGTTGAAAACAATGTAGGAATTAGCAAAGATTCCCTAAAAATCACGGCTAAAATTAGCAAAATAACAGCACCGGTCCCCATCCCTATCGCATTAGTAACAAGTGGATGACTCTTCGGAAACTTTTTCACCACCACCCCAGTTTCTGCAACCGTAACCGCGGCTGCTAGCATTGCTAAAAGGTAAAGAATCGGAGCATTTATACCCAACTGTTTACTAAAAAGAATGGCAACCCCACTAGCTGCAATTAAAGCTCCTATAATCATTCTCAACTTAATTTTTTCTAAACCATGCAAGAAAGCTAGAAAAAATGTGAGAAGGGGAACTAGAGACATAATAACAGCAGCAAGGCCAGCGCTTATTTGCAAAAGTGCCACATAAGCAAAAGCATAACTAGCACCAAAACCAAGAATCCCGTACAATACTGCACCTATTAGGGCAAGACCTTTGGGCAGGGGGAGATGCTTAAGAAAAACAACCACAAAAAGAATAAGAGAAGCCACTGCAAAGCGCAGACTAGCTCCCCAAAAAGGTGCCAATTCTACATTACTGAAACGGACAGCTACAAAATTAATACCCCCAATTAATACAATTAGCCCAAAGGCTGCCAGTACTGTAAGTTGAGTCTGATTCTTCATAATCTAAATTATAGATTAAAAAGATTATTACTAAAAGTCCCAGACCAGGGAGGGCCAAACTGAAATGTGTGGCGAACCAATTAGGGATGAAGGTCTTATTATCTATATAATAGCAGTATAAATTTATATTACTGGATTATTAAGAATATAGAAAATAAGTTCTAACGTCGTCCATCAGGCGGAGCACATACCATTGCAAAAATGGTCACCCGAATAGCTTCCAGAGAGCTTGGTTTTTTATCTCCAGGATAGGATGACTATAGATTAAGTTGCTGGGGAAAAGAACAATATGAAAATCAAAGCAGTAAAAGTACACACTCCAATGAATACCAGGCAAAAGATAACCAAAAAGCGAGTCGTAAAACTCGCTTCTTGCATTGACATACAAAGAATGTTCAAAAAATTTAGTCCTTAGACTTTCTTTGCGTAGTTTTCCATTCCGGTAATGTCCAGCATTACAACAGGCTCACTTCCAACAACCCATGCATCATGTCTTGGTGGTACTACACCGATGTCTCCGGGACCAAACTCTTCTTCTGTGCCATCTTCCATTTTGACATGCAATATTCCGGATAAATGGTAACCAGAATGAGAAGCTTGACAGCTCTCTGTTTTCACAAGTGGCTTAACGCTTTCTGACCACTTCCAGCCAGGTTCAAATGTCCCCAGTCCAAATGCTACTCCTTCAAGCTTTACCAACTCAACTTTTCCTTTTGGAAAATTGCGTGTTTCCTCAGGATTCTTTGTACTTTTTTTCTGTATTTTTGCCATAATTATTCACCCCCTTTCATACTTTAGTTTGTAATTTTAGTTAATTTGTTCTACAGGATACCCCCGCAAACGCCACTCTGGGAGGCCTTCATCTAATCGAATTGCGTGGCGGTAGCCTTTGGTTTTCATAATCGTGATTGCGTCAAAAGACATTACGCAGTGAGGGCCTCTGCAATAAGCAACGATTGTTTTACTTTTTGGAATTTTACTCAGATATTTCTCAAGTTTATCCAAAGGTACGGATAGGGCGCCTTTTATATATCCTTGTTCATATTCAAGAGTCGGGCGAACATCTAAAACGATTACATCCCCCTTCTGTAATAAGGTAAGTAACTCCTCAGCACTTACCGATTCAAATTGTTGTCTGTCTTTAAGAAAGTTTTGTATGACTTGATCAACGTCTGCTAATTTTTTTCCACCGAGATCACGAATCAGTACCCAGAGTTTATTTACCTGCATATCTGCTAAACGATAGTATACGTATAGGCCTTCTTTTCTGGTTGTAATGAGTTGAGCCGCTTTCAGCGTTTGGAGATGCTGTGAGGTGCTTGCAATTGATATGTGAGTTACTTGAGCCAGAGCTTCCACGCTACGCTCGCCTTGAGAAAGAATATCAATAAGTTCGAGGCGCTTTGGATGAGCAAGTGCTTTGCTAATTCTTGCAAACTGTTCATAGAGGACATCTTTAAATTGCCGACTATTCATATATTCAATATAATAATTGAATAGTATTATTCTGTCAATACCCTATAAGAGATTAAGGAGAAATAGGTCCTAACTTCGTCCATCAGGCCGAGCAAACTTCCCAAAATTAAATATGGTTCATCCTGAGCATAGTCGAAGGAAATCCTAGTCGGGGATCCCATCTTTCTTATCTCAGATTACCTCTTGTTTATAATTATTTAAATTCTATAATCATATTAGTTATGGCAGATAGACCAGTTACAACATTATTTATCATTGAGTCCGTTGATGGGAAAATATCTACTGGAGATAACGACGAACTTGATGTGGACAAAGACTTCAAAAGGATTAAAGGAGTAAAAGAAGGACTGCATCAATATTACGAGCTTGAAAGTAAAACTGATTTTTTTTCTCTTAATACCGGTCGCGTAATGGCAAAGATTGGATTAAATGAGCAAACGAAAAAGCCTGCAAAAATGGAAAAGGTGAGTTTTGTCGTTATAGACAACAAGCCTCATCTCAACAAAAAAGGTGTTGAGTATCTTGCAAAATGGGTAAAAACTCTCTATTTAGTTACCACAAACAAAAATCATCCAGCGCATGATCTAAGCGACACTTATAAAAATATTGAAATCATTGAGTATATCAACGAAGTAGATCTATCTGATTTGCTTTCAAAAATGAAATCTAAGTATGGAGTAAAACGAATAACAATACAGTCAGGTGGTACTCTCAATTCTTATTGGTTACGGCTGGGCTTGATAGATAATGTCTCAATAGTCGTTGCGCCCTGCTTGATTGGCGGAACAAATACGCAGTCTCTTATCGGTGGCGAGTCATTACATAATGAGAATGATTTAAAAAAAATAAAAGCCTTAAAGCTTAAAAAGTGTGAGATACTAAAAAATTCCTATTTACATATAAAGTATGCTGTCGTGAATCAAACTCAGATTGATTTATAAAAGTTCTGAACTCCCTTCCCTACTCGTAGCAAGAGGAATAGTTATCCAAAAGTTGGCATTTTTTGTGGATCAGGTTACTTGTTTTTCCAAAGATTTTTCAATTTTCTGAGTGTCTGTAGGCTCAAGCATTTGCTTTAGGTCCTCATCTTTTGAGATATCAATACCATTTTTCTTAAGGAGCATCACTTGAAGTTGAATTATTTTGGTAACTTCTTCTTCGGCAATTGTATTTATCTGCAAATCAAATTCCTCCCGCAAATCATCAATTTTCGCAGCTCTATTTTGAGAGATCAGAACAATAATCGCGAGGAATATCGCTTCAAGTGAAACTATCATTGTCAAAAGCCCAAAGGGAAATGGATCAAAAGGTTTTACAGACGGGACAAGGCCTGTGTTGACTACTATCCATATGAAAAACCAACTCGCGTTAATGCCCAGAAATAGCATGCTTCCCAAGCGCGCTGTAAGAGTATCTGCTATTTTCTCAGACGTTGAACGATTTGTATTTGCCTTGGCTTCAAAGCTCTCAACAATCCTTCTTCTGCTTTTTAATTTTTTTTCATAAACAGAAGATCTCGGGAGAGGCAAATTATCTTTATTTTTTGAACTACTCATAAAAGTGAACTAAGTATAGTATAAAATATCAAAAAATCAAAAGGGTTACTATTTTAATTTTATATTTCGTGAATCAAGTGGAGCTTTTATTCTACTTGCCAACCTCTGATATAATCGGAGCCACTTATGAAAACACATTTATATATCGGGACTTCTGGCTGGCATTATAATCATTGGTTGGGTCTTTTCTATCCGCCGGAGATTACAGGATACAACGAGCTCCGATATCACGCCGAGCACTTCAATACAGTTGAAAATAATTCTTCTTTTTATCGAATTGCTAGTGAAGCGACATACAAAACCTGGTCCAGAATGACTCCTGAAAATTATAAATTCTCAATGAAGCTCAATAAGCTCATAACGCACGTTCATAGACTTGAATTAAACAAAGAAGTAAAAGAAAAGGTATGCTATATCTTAACCTCAACACAAGTTCTACAAAATAAGCTTGGTGTTATCTTAATTCAACTTCCTCCAAGTTTTAAGTATGATCTTGAACGTCTTGATAAATTTCTGAGTTTTTTAAAAAATGAAATTAAATCACTTGAATACAAGTTTGATGTTGCGATAGAGTTCCGAAATAAATATTGGTTTATAAAGGAAGTATATGCCATCCTGAAAAAATATAATGTAGCTCTAGTTGCAAGTCAATCTTCCCGTTATCCTGAAGTACGTCAAGTTACAGCTGACTTTGCATACATACGCATGCATGGACCCGTTAAGCTCTTTTCATCTCCTTATACTGCAGAACAATTAGAAGATTGGGCCGCATATATCAAAAGTATTTCTAAGAAAATGAAACAAATCTTCGTATATTTCAATAATGACTTTCATGGTTTTGCCTTGGAAAATGCCAAAGAGTTATCAGCAATTTTGAATTTTAAAATTACTCAGTCCAAATCAAATATCCAGAATTCCCATCGCGAAGCGAAATAAAATAGTGTATAATAGTATCTATGGCAAAAAGAGTAACAGGAGTGGGTAGCAAAAAGATGGGAACCCCACACAAAACAAAAAAAAGACTTGAAGCAAAAAAGCTCATGCTTGCCAACAAGCGTAAGAGAAAATAAGATTCCCCTGTTATAATCTACATATGGACCTCTCCAAAAATTTTGAATTAAAAGTATTTGATTCTATTCCTGAAAAATTTGTTGATCAAGTTGATAAACTTTTAGAAAATAACGAAAGCAATAATAGAATAAATGATCAAAACACGTTAAGTGAGTACTCAAAAGAAAATTTTAATAATCAAAAAGATCGCATAAATTACATAGCTGCATTCACTGTTAAGGAGGTTATCGGAATAGTAATCGTGTTTAAAAGAAAAATTGAATTTAAAGATAAAAAAATCATACTTGGCGGTTTAGGAGGAGTTGGTACAAAGAAAGAATATAGAGGCCGTGGTATTGCTTCCTCAATGCTTAAGCTTGCACAAAAGATTCTAAGAGAATCAGATAGCGATGTTGCATACCTTGATACTGATATAAAAGATCCGGTTATGCTTAAAATGTATGGAAGGCTAGGATTTGAATTACTCAACAGATCTCATACATACAAAGGCAAGTCAGGCAAAAAATATTTTGCGAATAATGGTATGATTGCACCAATTAATTCACTGGATATTTTTAATGAAATTATGAATGAAGATAAGCCATTTGATTTAGGAGGCAGTAATTGGTAGCACCATTACATTTTCTATACATCCTCTGCTCTGATATAATCCTTTCATGAACAAACTTAAAACCTCAGACAAAATATACGTCGCTGAGTCAAAAATTCCAGATAGCGGGAGAGGAGTTTTCGCAAGGATTGGTATTAAAAAAAACGAAGTAATTGAAAGCTGCCCGGTCATAGAAGTACCGCCTCACGATGTAGCCAACCTATCAGAAAGCGTTCTAGTCACATATTTTTATTACTTGGGCAAAAATAAAGAAAGAGTTTTGATTACTCTTGGATTTGGAGCAATATACAACCATACCTATACTCCAAATGCTATGTACGAAGAAAGATTAAATGCAGGACTGATAGATTTTGTGGCTTTGAAAGATATTTCAAAAGATGAAGAAATAACTGTTAATTATAATTCAGAAAACTCAGGAAACAAAAATCCACTATGGTTTGAGAAGAGTTAGCTATTTCCTTCTGCGGCTTTTTGGAGGTCCGAAACCACAATTTTCTTCATCTGGAGCATGGCCTGCATGACTCTACCTGATTTATCCTTGCTCATTAACTCTGTAAGCTGCTTAGGGACAATCTGCCAGGAAACTCCAAACTTATCCTTCAACCAACCACATTGGCTTTCTTCCCCGCCTTCTGCAGTAAGTTTCTCCCAATAATAGTCGACTTCTTCCTGACCATCGCAGTTAACTACAAATGAAATCGCTTCATTAAATTTGAAATTAGGTCCGGCACTCATCAGAGTAAACTGTTGACCAAAAAGCTCAATCGAAACAATGTCTACTGCGCCACTTGGAGTATCATCAATTGTCTCGGGGTTATGTAATTTCGAATCTTTAAAAATTGACGTGTAGAGCTTAGCTGCTTCGCGAGCTTCTTTATCAAACCATAAAAATGGGGTAATTTTCTGCATAAGAATCAAGGTTATTGTAGTATCGGAAATACTAATTGTCAAATACTCGATACTATATTTCGTTCTGATATAATTTATTCAGAATGAACAAGGTTCTAGAGAAAAAATTCTCAACTTAAATATTTTTTCTCCATTTGAGAATATAGAAATGCCGAAGTTAAATAAATATGAGGGCTTTATGAGAAGTGACTATTACAATCGAATAGCCAAACTTCAACTATAAAAACTCCTTTCATAAATCTCACTATTTATATTATGCTAGTATACAAGCATGGAAACAAAAAACAAAAAAGAATTGACTTTGACACGCGTCTTCAATGCACCAATCAAGCGTGTCTGGAATGCGCTTACAACTCCTGGGCAATTTGTAAAATGGTATGGATTGTCCAATTCCACTATGTCTGATATGAAGATGGATGTGAGAGTAGGCGGTGGGTGGAGTGGTGTCATGCATATCCCAGGATACCCTGACATTTCCTGGAGAGCTGAATATATAGAGGTTAATCCCCCTGAAAAACTGGTATTTAAACTCAAAAATCCCGATGACCACAATGATCCCAACACAGAAACTGTAACTATAATACTTAGAGACTTAGATTCAAATATAATTAGAGGCTTAGACTCAAAGACTGAGATGTTTTTCAACCAATCGGGAAATCTCCCTGATGACGAGTATCAAAAAGCACTTAGAGATGGATGGACTAGTTTTTTTAACCGGCTTGATGAGGTTTTGGATTATGATGAATTTCTTCCAAAGAACAAAACTCAGGAATGAACGTGGACTTATTAACCCTGGTCTTATCTTTTACTGTTACCTTACATATTTTTCAATCTCCCCTTACATAACTTTTACATTAATAAATTAATATTGTTTATTAAGGAACCTAACAATAAAGAGGGAGGTGATTATATGAAAAAAATAGTTTCTTTCTTTTTAGCCATTGTCTTTGCTCTAACGGTAGTAGCATCTGTTCCACCAGCAGCATCTGCTGATCACGGCGTTGAGCATGAGTATTGTGAGGAATGGTACTCATACATTACTACATTTCATTATTGGGACCATGAGGAAGCTCACTACTCGGTTTATGTGAATTGTGGGTCCGGATGGACTTACTCGCACCGCTATGTTGACTACTACTGGTACTATGGTGCTTGATAAGCCTAGAGGTTAATATAGGGGGTGAGTCTGAAAATTGTATTTCAGCCTAGATTAGATTATGTTGACTAATTTCCATAAGGCAGTAGTTTAATTTTCAATATTAAACTTCTGTTATAATTTCCTTATGCAGGTTCGACGCATAACCCCAGATGATAGAAAAGAGCTCGTAAAACTCATCATAGATTTTGAGAATAGTTCCCAGAACTTACTCTCCCCACTTCAGGCAGGCATGAGAGCTTACAAAGATCTCCAGGGAATGGCTGAGGAAAAAGCAAAAAAATATTTATCCAAACCTAGTTATTTAGTTTTTGTTGTGGATGAAAACGGAAGTCTTAAAGGTTATATCAGCGGGGAGATTATTGAAAAAAAATATAGAATCTATAATAAAGAAGGATATGTTGAAAATTGGTTTGTTGAAAAAGATTACCAAAACCATGGTATTGGAAAAGAATTGTTTGAAACATTAATCAAGGAATTTGAAAAATCAGACTGCACACATATAAATCTTGATACCAATATCAATAACAAAAGAGCAATAGATATTTATGAACACATGGGATTTACCAAAAGACTGGTAACATTCTTCAAGCCTTTAAAAAAACAGTCCTAATTGCTCATCTGCTATAATTTCTTCATGCAACATAAGATACTCAAACCCAGCTTTTTATTGAAATTCTTGGGTGTGTTTATAATACTTTTATCTTTCTACTTTATGCAAAGAATTGTCGTCACACCGGGAGATAATCAAACTCTTTATGAAAAAGCAAAAAAGGCATGCTCTTCTGAAATCTATCTATTGGTAAATGATATTGGTCCGGTAACAGGTGCCCCCATAAAATCACCTTTTCCTGAAAAGATTATTGATGTAACAAATGATATTATAATTGATTATAGTTGTAATCAGACTGATATTTTAAAAAAAGCTTCACAAGCTCAACAAAACTTCCATTCATTTTTTGGTTGACACCAGTTGCTATTTTAATAAGCACAGCTGGTGGGATATTTTTATTACTCTTAATTATCCAAACTGTATATAAAATCATTAAAAAATCTGCCCACCAGAAAAAATAACCTCATTGTATCTTAGCCAACTCTGTTATAATTTTCTCATGGCTCAACCACCAATTGTTCTTGCCCATTTAATCTTTATTGGCCTGCAAGATGCAATGCAAAAAATCTTTACAAATTTTGCTATTCTTGATTCACTAATATATTATTAATAAATGAAAAATAAAAAAATTGGATTTCTAAATGAAGAATATGAAGGCGTTATCATCGGTAAGTCCTTTAAGAAAGTACCGAGATTACCCCGGGTCCTTATAGGTGCACCGCTTATTTATCTCCCCATTCTGACCACTGTTCCTTTTGTCATCATTGGCGTTTCTCTTGTCAGATGGCATCTGCAGCTCCTGGGAGCGCGCAACTTGAAGAGTTACTGGAGTTTTGTACCACACTGGGTAACTCATAGATATACCCATAAGACACAACCTGTCGCATCCGATTCGATATTTAGTCTCCAGCATTATAAATGGGTTTGGATATTTAACTGCAAATTATATTGCCCACTCAGCGTTGCGCTACTGAGATATGCTGTATATCTTGTCAAAATAGTTGAAAATTGGTGGTGTCCTTTTGCGCATGAAAGAAAAGAAGAATATTGTGACGCGCCGATTGATTATTCTTATTGGCACACAGATGAAAAATTAAAAAGCAAACTCCATCCAGCTGATAGAGATAATCCTATCTGGAACAAAGACGCAAAGAAAAATGACAATAAAAATAAGTAATGCTTTAATAAAGTTGCATATCTGAATTTTCTTACAGGAATTAAACAAATCTCTGCTATATTGTAACTATGCTGAACCTCAACTCAATAATGATAGGGACTCATGATCCCAAAAGACTTGCTAATTTTTATGAAGCAGTTTTGGATAAGAAACCTGATATGCAGGATGGCTCATGGTATGGATTTAGCGCAGGAAGTACATATCTATCAATTGGCGAGCATTCAGAAGTAAAAGACACAGCACAAGAACCACAAAGACTTATGCTTTGCTTTGAGTCAAAAGAAGTAAAAGAAGAATTTGAAAGAATCAGCAAGATTGAGGGAGTCAAAGTAATTAAAGAACCATATGAGATACAAGGAGCTTGGATAGCAACACTTGCAGATCCAGATGGCAACTATTTCCAACTAATGACCCCGTGGGAAAGTGAAAAAAACTAGAACTTCATATTAGAATAAATCTTACATAGTTGTTACCCTTTTCTAGTATTATCCTGATGATACAATGTGATACTTATTTATATGATTAAGTCAAAATCATTTCCAATCGAATACATGATGCTTGTGGGGGTCGCGCTCAGTATCGTACTTGCCATAACTATCAATCTCTTACTTCAAGTTGCTATCTCCCTTATATAAATTTTGATTTTAACCTCTAAAATGCTTTCAATTTCATCGATAAAAATGTATAGTTGGATATTATGAAATTAAAAACAATAATGGTGGCAACACTGCTAGCATTTTCTATCCTTGGAACCCTTGCATATTTTGCAGGATTTCAGAGCGGATCGAATACTCCCCAAAGAAAAAATGCCGTGGCTCAAGTTGTTTCAACTTCAACACCAGTAAAAGATGTGCCTTTTCGCACATACACTGCACCAAATATTGAGAAGAAACGCGAATATACAATTGTTATGATTGGAGACTCTATGACACATGCACTTGGACCCCACGGTGGGCCGTTTTATGAAAAACTAAATGCACTATTTAAAGACAACAATCATGGAATCTTGATTGATAATTATGCAGGTCCATCAACCAATATTCTGACACTTGATAAAGCAATGAATACCACAACAACTTTTGCTGAGTGGACATTTGAACCACTCTTATCCAGACAATTTGACCTTATACTCATAGAATCATTTGGCTACAATCCCTTATCGCAGTTCGGTGTAGAAAATGGAATTAAAAGGCAAAATGAGGAACTGGAAAAGCTAATGAATACCCTTATTAAAACACACCCCAAATCGGCGATAATGTTTGTGGCGACTATCGCACCCAATAAAGCAAACTATGGCAAACTTGCCAATCCAAATGATCCGCCCGAGGCCCGCGCCGCACAAGTTGATGAACGAATTTCTTATATCAGAAATCATATTAAGTATGCAACCGAGCACAATATACCAGTTATCAATATTTTTGAAAAATCACTAACTGCCGCGGGTGATGGAAATCTTGAATATATTAACCCAAATGATTACATTCACCCCTCAGCTGTGGGAATAGAATTTATTTCGGGGGAGTTGGCAAATTTTATTTATGATAGCCAAATATTTCCCAGATGAATACTAATACTAAAAACATATTTAAACACGCTCTAATTATAGTCAATCCAGTAAGTGGACTTGGTGACCCAAAAAAAAGACGAGAACTAATAAAAAACACTGCAAAAGAAGTAGGATGGATTGGAGAATATGAAGAGACTACTCTCAGAAAAAGCGCAGGATATATTGCTAAAAATGCAATCAAAAAAGGTATTAAGCATATTGTAGTCTGTGGAGGCGATGGAACAGTTATGGAAGCGCTCGTCGCTGCTGTTAAAAAACCTGTTAATGTTGGGGTTGTTCCTCTGGGAACAGGAAATCTTTTTGCAAGAAATCTTGACCTGCCACTTGAAACAGAAAAGGCCGTAAAACTGGCCCTTACTGGAAATGCTGAAAAAATTGATATAGGTGTTGCAAATGGTAAGTACTTTAGCATTGTTGCCGGAATGGGAATTGATGTAGATATGATAAAAGACGCAACGCGTGAGCTTAAAAACAAACTTGGATTTTTTGCATATATTTTGCTGCAATTAAAAATATAAAGAATCCCCCCGGGCACTACAGTATCGTTATCGATGGAAATAATGCCAAAAAAATCAAGGCAAAAAGCATAATGGTTGCCAACATGGGCAAGATTCCGGGAGGAATCAAATTTGTGCCATCCGCTCATCCCAAAAGCGGTGCGCTGAGTATTGGTATCATACAGGAAAGTAACACTTTTTCTTTACTTGATATATCAGTCAATGCTTTGAAGGGGGATGTAAATAAGAGTTCAGATTATAAATTATACAAAGGTAAAAATATAGAAATAACATCTCTAAAAAATAGACGCCCTTTTCAGTGTGATGGAGAGGTTTTCCCACCAACCTCTAAATTAGAAGTAACTTTATACCCTGCCGCGGTATCTGTAATATTACCAAAATAACTTCCTCTTGACATATACCCCTAGGGGGTATATTATTTCTTTATGAAATCTCATTATTCAGACGTAAAAGTTAAGGCGCGAAAAAGAATAAATATTATAAAAGGCCAGCTTGATGGTCTCCAGAAAATGATTGAAGCCGACGAGTATTGTATTGACCTTCTCAACCAAAGCCTTGCGATTCAAAGCTCTTTAAAGAGTTTGGATGCTGTACTCTTTGAAAGACATCTCACAACCCATGTTGCAGAACAATACAAGAAGACACCTGAAAAAGCAACTGTGGAGATAGTTAAACTTTTTAAAAGAGTAAATAAGTAAGGGGGGTGATTATATGAAACAACAATCAATAATTTATGGAGTGGTAGGACTCGTAATCGGTGTGTTATTAACGGGATTTGTAATGGGAAGTCAAAATAATAAAACTCCAGAAAAATCCAATTCAACGATGACACATGAGAGTTCTAGCTCTGATGACAATTCAAAAATGAGCATGGAAGAAATGATGTCAGATTTGAAAGGAAAGTCAGGAGATAAATTCGATAAAGCCTTTTTAGAATCAATGATTGCACATCACGAGGATGCATTGACTATGGCAAAAGACGCAAAAGAACTGGCAAGGAGAGATGAAATCAAAAAACTAGCTGATGAAATCATATCAGCGCAAACTTCTGAAATTGATCAGATGAAAAAGTGGCAAAAAGAATGGGGATTTAGCAAGTAATCTATTTGGGAGAGGTGCAAAATTATGCGCTTCTTCTAAGGAGATAACAAAACTATGGAAATCGATAAATTAATCGTTGCAATATTTAGCATTGGAGGAATTATATTCACCTACTGGTTTTTTCTTATGAAAAAAGAGGAAGAAGCTGTTGTGGTTAGTAACAATAGTGTTGAAATTATTGTTAAGGGTGGTTATTCTCCAACTGTCATTTCTATTCCAAAAGGTAAATCCACAACGCTTAATTTTATAAGACGCGATCCGAGTTCCTGTCTTGAAGAAGTTGTTCTTAGTGATTTTAAAATAAAAAAATATTTACCTTTAAATAAAACAATACCGATTACAATAACTCCCAAAGAGATAGGTGAATTTGACTATGCATGCGGAATGAATATGTTTCATGGAAAAATTATTGTGACTTAAATTATGATTTCAAAACGATTTAAAAAAATTATATTACTTCTCATTCCTGTAATTTATTTACATGGTGTTGAGGAAATAATTACTGGATTTTATAAGAATGATTTCTATATGGAATATTTCAGTAGTTTTTTTACATCAATACTCCAAGCGCATTATTATTCATCTCATATTGTTTGGTGGCTTATGATAGGACCGGCGTTACTGTTAGCATTTGGTGGAAAATGGAGATTAAGCGTCTTAACATTATTTGGATTATTCTTTTTTATGGAGCTTCATCACTTGATTGATGCTATTAAAACTATGAACTATTATCCAGGAGTAATAACAAATTTAATTATGGAAATTTTAGGAATTTTCTACTGGAAAGAGATAATACTTGCTTGGAAAAACTATGACAGAAATTAAAAAATCTTATCCAATAAAAGGCATGCATTGCGCTTCTTGCGTACGGGTTACTGAACGTGCTCTAAAAAAAACTCATGGCGTCAAAGAAGCTGTGGTAAATCTCGCAACGCAAAAAGCAACCGTTACTTATGATCAGGACAATTGTACTCCTGAACAACTTGCAGAGTCTATTTCCAAAACTGGTTACACTTTGGATCTTGATGAAAAAAGTGAAGAAATTCAAGAGATAGAAAAAAAGAAAGAATTAAAAGAATTAAGAAAAAAAGTAATTATCAGTCTAAGTGCGGGAGCGCTTATTTTGTGGGGTAGTTTTCCAGGACTTATTAATACTGCTCCTGAAATTCTTAAGAACTTTTATGTCCAGTTAATTCTTGCAACACCTATTCAATTTTGGGCGGCAGCAGAATTTTACCGCGCAACTATCCCGGCACTTAAAAATAGAACTGCCAATATGGATACATTGGTTTCACTTGGCACCACTGTTGCATTTATATATTCTGTATTTGTAACTTTTTTCCCCAGCGTGGTTATGAATTTGGGTATTGATCATATGCCATATTTTGATGTTGCGGTAATAGTGATTGGACTTATACTTTTAGGACGATATTTCGAAGCCAAAGCCAAATTGGGAACAAGTGGCGCCATAAAAAAATTGCTTGGTTTACAGGCCAAAACAGCCAGAGTTATGAGAGATGGAAAGGAAATTGATATCCCGATTGAGGAGGTACAAGTAGGTGAAATTATCCGCGTCAGACCAGGGGAAAAAATTCCTGTTGATGGTGAACTAACTGAGGGAGAATCATCCATCGATGAATCAATGGTGAGTGGAGAAAGTATCCCAACAGACAAGACGAAAGGAGATATTGTAATTGGTTCAACGATAAATAAATCAGGTACATTTTTATATAAAGCCACCAGGGTAGGAAGCGACACAATGCTTTCTCAAATCATAAAACTTGTTCAGGAAGCACAAGGCAGTAAGGCCCCTATCCAGAGACTTGCTGATGTAGTGTCTTCATATTTTGTACCAATTGTTATCATGCTGGCTTTTGCAACTTTTGGTATATGGTATATTTTCGGCCCCTCCCCTTCATTTCTTTTTGCCATACTTAACACAGTTGCTGTTCTTATTATTGCATGTCCCTGCGCGATGGGACTTGCAACACCTACAGCAATAATGGTAGGAACTGGAATAGGAGCCGAACATGGAATACTCATAAAAGATGCAGCGAGTCTTGAGATTGCAAATAAAATTAATACTGTTATTTTTGATAAAACAGGAACGCTCACAAAAGGAGTTCCTGTTGTGACAGATGTGATTGCTTTTGGAAAATTAAAAAAAGCTGAAGTACTACGTCTTGCGGCATCAATTGAAAAAGGATCAGAACACTCCCTTGCCGATGCTATTGTAAAAAATGCAGAAGAAAAAAATCTAAAACTTGATAAAATTACAAAGTTCAAATCAATTGCAGGACATGGAATTGAAGGCGTGATTGGTGAACAAAAAATTACTTTTGGAAATAGACGCCTCATGGACCGCGAAAAAATCTCATATAAAGATATTTCGGAGCAAATTAGTAAACTTGAAAATGAAGGAAAAACCGTTATGCTTCTGGCTGTAGACAAAAAGCTTGTTGGACTTGTTGCAGTTGCAGATACTATCAAAGAAACTGCTAGAGCAGGAATAGAAGCACTACAAAAACAAAATATTAAAGTCGCAATGATCACAGGTGACAACCAAAGAACCGCTGAGGCTATTGCTAAAAAATTAGGGATTAAAGTAGTGCTGGCCGAAGTTTTGCCTGATCAAAAAGAAGGAGAAGTGCGAAAACTTCAAGCTCAAGGTAAAAAAGTTGCAATGATTGGAGATGGAATCAATGACGCACCTGCTCTTGCTGCAGCTGATATCGGAATTGCGATGGGAACAGGAACAGATGTCGCGATAGAAGCTGCCGACATAACCCTAATTAATAAAGACTTACGCTCTGTTGCAAAAGCAATTGTGCTTTCCAAAAAAACCATGCGAACAATTAAAATAAATCTGTTCTGGGCTTTTGGATACAATATAATTCTTATTCCTGTTGCAATGGGTGCTCTATATCCGTTTTTTCATATCCTTCTAAATCCGATCTTTGCATCAGTTGCCATGGCAACAAGCTCTATTTCTGTCGTATCTAATTCACTTTTGTTAAAGAAACTAAAACTTGGTACAATAAGAACTTAGAACGTATGGAAAATTCAAATTTAATAGCAATTTTTTTAACCGGACTTTTCGCAGGAGCACTCACTTGTCTTGCTGTTCAGGGCGGATTACTGGCTACATCTATTGCCCAGCATGAAGAAAAAAGATTGAAAGACGGAATTAAGAAAACAGGTAATGCATTACCAATTCTTTCTTTTGTCATTGCGAAATTAATTGCTTATACTTTTTTAGGTTTTTTACTTGGATGGTTTGGTTCGATCTTCCAACTATCTCTCAATGCAAATATAATTCTTCAAATAATTGTCGGCGTATTTATGCTAGGCACAGCCCTTAATCTTTTAAATGTTCACCCAATTTTCCGCTATTTTATTATTCAACCACCTAGATTTTTGACAAGATATATAAGAAAAGAATCTAAAAGCGGTAGCTACTTTACCCCAGCACTGCTTGGTGCATTTACAGTATTTATTCCATGTGGTGCGACACAAGCTGTGATGGCTTTATCAGTTGCCTCAGGCAATCCATTTTCGGGCGCAGCAATACTTTTTGCTTTTGTCTTAGGAACATCTCCTCTTTTCTTTACGCTTGGATACTTAGCAACAAAACTGAGTAGCAGCCTGCAACAGAAATTCATGAAATTCGCAGCTTTCACAATTATTTTACTTGCTGCGTTTAATTTGAATAATACTCTTGCTTTAACAGGAAATAATTTTACTATTGAAAACATAGGAAAAGGTTTCTGGTGCACAATAAGCTATTGTGAAAGTTCGGAATCTGCTACTACACAGAATTCAAAACAAGCAATAACGGAAGCAGATCTTAACATTGAAGCAACTGGATATAACCCAAATAGCTTAACGGTAAAAGCAGGATCCAAAATCACACTACATCTTAAAAATAATGGGGGCGGAGGATGCACACAGGCATTTACAATTCCAAGCCTGGGTATTCAAAAAATTGTTCCGCTTGGCGCAACGGATACTTTGACATTTACAGCACCGGATAAAACAGGAGATCTGGCTTTTATGTGCAGTATGGGGATGTATAGGGGGAATATAAATGTCATCTAAAATAAAATTAAAAATTGCCGGCATGCATTGCACAAGTTGTGCTATGAACATTGACGGAGAGCTTGAAGATACAGCAGGTGTGAAAGAAGCCAAAACAAATTATGCCAAACAATGCGCAGAAGTAACGTTTGATCAAAATGAAATTTCGGAAGGTAAAATAATTTCGATTATCCAAAAGCTTGATGACAAATACGTTGCTGAGGTAATTAAATAATTTCAGTTCTTGCAGTCTCCTTACACATCTTTTATTCGTTTATATTAAAAAATCCGTATTATGGCATCATGGAAACACAATTAATACTACTTACATCTGGAGCTGTTGGATTCTTTGTCTTTATGAAGACCCAATTTCTCAACTAGTACAATAAGAGTAACTGCCCATACTCTCCGTAACCTCTGTGTCTTTTATATTTTATGGATAATAACGACTATAATGGCAAAAAAATACTTATAGCTGATGATAACCCTGATATCATCGCTTCTCTACAGCTAATGCTTGAGGGCGAGGGTTTTAAGGTCGAATCGACACTCGAAGGAGGAAAAGTTGGAAAAATGTTACAAAACCATCCTGATCTGCTAATTCTTGATGTTATGATGTCAGGACATGACGGGCGGCAAATATGTAAATCCATAAAAAGCCATGAAAGCACAAGAGATATCCCCGTAATTATGTTCTCAGCAAACAGAAATATTGAAGAATCCTCAAGAAAAGCTGGAGCAAATTGTTTTATTGCAAAACCTTTTGAGTTTAACGATCTATTACAAAAAGTGGAAACCCACATTAACTAAAAATTATTTTCCCTCTTATTTAAATCAAAAATAGCTTTTTTCAGAGCCGATGCATATAATAGAGAAAGCTCATGAATCAACAGGCCCAAGATCCATCTACATATATAGCATTGTCAGAATCAGGACTGGTTCTGCTGGAAAAAGAATTTCAAATAATTATTAACGAAGTCATAAAAGGCATAACGGATGTTACGACTTATCTTAATGTTAAAAATGAATTAACACCAGAATTAATTGTTTCAAATAAAATTGGAGTGATTGGATACTCAACTGACATAGATGCAATTCATATGCCCATTAATTACTTAAATTTAGTTTCCAACAACACTACTCCCATTGAATACAGAGACCAACTTGTATGCTTTGTTCCTGATAAGTTTTATATAATCTTAAAATATATTTATTGGCTGAGAATATTTGGAAGGGAAAGCGCAATACATTATTTCCAAAAACATGGCAATCCAAAATTAAAGGTAAAATTTCCCCAAGCATTTGACAAAAATCTATCCCCCAAAAGCCTACTGCTTAGTGACTTGGAAGTTGAAGCAAGAACTATAGGAGATGAAATTATATCTGTGAATAAAGAAAATTCACTTTGGACAAATGTTGATAATTATTTTGCAATTAATTTCCCAGACTACCATAATAAATCAATTGACTATCTAACGAAACTGCAAAAGCCCAAACTTGAAATTTCTTTTGAGTTGGAAAGTTTTTTAGCATAATAACCTTAAAATATGAGGAACAGATTTAAAAATATTCATGAAGATTATTTGCGTAGCATTATCTTCGGATTTCAAGATGCCCTCGTTTCAACAACAGGTGCAATAGCAGGTGTTGCAATCGGCTCAAAAGATAAAAATTTAGTTATTCTTGCGGGCTTAGTTGTTATTACGGTTGAAGCATTATCGATGGGGATTGGCCAGTATACAAGCGAAAAGGCTGTGCATCAACTGGACAAAACGGGCAAACATACTGATAATCTTTATATTGGTGGCATTTTAATGACCCTTTCATATTTTCTCGGGGGTTTAATTCCCTTAACACCAATACTTCTGCTAGAATTACCACTTTCACAAATTCTGAGTATTGCGTTCGCTTTATGTGGATTATTTGCCTTAGGCTTTATTAAAGCAAAGCTTGTCCAGGTCAATCCATGGAAAAGCGCTTTTGAAATATTTGTATTTGGCGGAATTACAACAGCATTAGGAATCTTAATAGGTACGCTATTCAAGGTCAACTAAAAATTAGTTTAAATCAATCCGTGAATTCTTGGGAATACATCTTACCGTAAATTCCTCCGTCAATTACACCAACGCCAATCTTTCTAAAATTCGGACTTAATATATTCTTTCTATGACCCGGACTATTCATAAGGCCCTGCATAGCAAGATCAGTTGAGGGAGCAAGAGCCAAATTTTCTCCGGCAAAAGTGAATTCGATATCAGCTTTCTCCATACGATCAAATGGGGATAATCCTTCAGGTGTATAATGAGAAAAGAATCCTCTTTTGAGCATATCGTCTGAATGCCTCCTGGCAACATCTCTTAAGCTATTATCAAAGGCGAGAAGCTGGACGCCTGCTTTTGCTCTCTGTGTGTTAACCATACGAAACATCTCCTGTTCAGCTTTACTGTCTTTTTTCCCACTTGAGACTTTAAAATTCAGCTTTACTAATTCATCACTTTGCGGCTGAACAGTTAAGAAATTAAGAGTTTCTGAAAGCGCTCCTCCAAAAATATCATTAAGTCTCTTCTCAAAAAATGACGTATTGGAAATAAGTTTTGAGCTCATTCTGGAATCAGTAACAAGGCTCTTAATAAGAGGAGACGATGGCAAAGAGACTATAACAGAAAGTATGAAAGATAATACTATAAATGCAGATGCAAGCCCTGGAAGAAGGCCCAACCAATGATCGGTGTCTTTAAAAAACACAAAAAGTTTATTGTGAGGTGGGATTGACGGAAATCTATTTATCAACTTTCTAAAAAGAATGCTTAATACTATCTCGCAAATAAGTGCAGTTATGAAAAAGCCCCCTGCGTTGGCAAAACCAACAGGAAGTGAAAAAGTGTTCAATAGAAAGTAAGATATGAGACCATAAAATTTTAGCGCAATTATAAAAGACAGCACAAAACTGGCTAGATCTAAAAATGCTAAAGTAAATCCCAAACTAAACCCCTCGTGTAGATAAAAAAGTACGACAAGGACAATTATAATATCAAGAATATTAATTCCTAAGGGAGGGATTGATAATTGGGACAGTAAGGATGCAAAATTAAACACTATTGTATATTATAAAACAAATTTATCTATGCTAAAATAGATTTTACTCCCATGAGTGTAAAGCGTTATAGCAAAATTGTAAAGAAAGCAAAAAAATTCTCGAAGACGAGGCGTAACTTATTTATTTTCCTCTGCTTTGCTTTTACCATTTTACTGGCATTTGGAATATTATACATTATTCTGTTGCGAGATCTACCGTCACCTACTCATCTGGGTAATACGACAGGCTCGTATTCAACCCAGATTTATGATAGAAACAATAAGCACCTCTATACTATTTATTCAAATCGGAATCAAAGCTTTATTCCTTTAAATAAAATCCCAAAAAATATCCAACAAGCAACTATAGCTATAGAGGACAAAGACTTTTACCGCCATGGAGCAGTAGACTTCAGAGGAATCGTCCGAGCTGCGTATTCAACGCTATATCATAAAAGAATACAGGGGGGCTCCACTCTCACACAGCAGTTAGTAAAAAATAGTCTGTTAACGCCTGAGCAAACCCTTCAGAGAAAAATAAGAGAAGTTATTTTGGCTTTTGCTACTGAAGCGCTTTATGATAAAGATAAGATTCTCGAAATGTATCTTAACCAAGTGCCATATGGGGGAACTTCTTATGGAGTTGAAGCCGCTTCCCAAGGATATTTTGGAAAATCAATAAAGGATCTTACTCTCGCAGAACAAGCTTTCCTGGCAGGTCTTCCGGAAGCTCCAAGCACTCTTTCTCCCTTCGGCTCACGTCCTGAACTCGGGAAAAAACGACAGAAAGAAATTCTCCGCAAAATGTATGATCAAAAATATATCAGTAAAACAGAACGGGATAAAGCACTAGCACAAACTCTAAAGTTCCAAAAAATTACAAATCCGATAAAGGCACCTCACTTTGTTTTCTATGTAAAAGATCTACTTGTTAAGAAATATGGACAACAAGTTGTGGAGCAAGGAGGACTTAAAGTCATAACCAGTCTTGATCTGAATACTCAAAATTTTGCCCAGGCAACAGTTGCCTCAGAAGTTGCACAGCTTACTAGCTATAGCGTAGGTAATGGTGGCGCGCTTGTCACTAACCCCGGGACAGGTGAGATACTGGCAATGGTTGGAGGTAAGGACTATTTTGATGCAAAAGAGGGAAATGTAAATATCACAATTGCCAACAGGCAGCCAGGATCTTCAATAAAACCAATTAACTATGCGCTAGGACTTATAAAGGGATACTCGGCTGCGATGCCTTTTATAGATGCGCCTGTTTGCTTCCCAAATCCACCTCAAAAACCCTATTGCCCTCGCAACTATGATGGCCGTTTTCACGGTATAGTGACCATGAGACAAGCTCTCGGACAATCTCTCAACATACCAGCAGTGCAGATGCTCAAATTGAATACAATTGAGAGCATGATACAGCTTTCATCTGCGATGGGACTAAAACTTAATGACCCTAGAGGATATGGGCTCTCACTTACCTTGGGAGGAGCTGGCGTTACAATGGCAGATATGTCAACGGCATTTGGGGTATTTGCAAATCAAGGATATCGAGTAGATCTGCATCCAATACTTAAGGTCACAGATAGAAATAACAAAGTGCTTGAGGAGTACAAACCTCCAAAAAGTCCTATATTTGGAAAGAAAGTTATGCCTTCTGAGGTTAGCTTTATAATTTCTGACATTCTTTCTGATAACAATGCGCGTACTCCTGCGTTTGGTCCAAATTCCGAACTAAAAATAGATGGGAAACACGTTTCAGTCAAAACAGGAACCACCAATGATTACCGTGATAACTGGACAATCGGCTATACTCCTTCAGTTCTTATTGCAGTCTGGGTCGGAAATAATGATAATACCCCGATGTCAGGAATCGTTTCAGGAGTGACAGGAGCTGCCCCTATCTGGAACACCCTCATGACGCATATGCTTGAAGGGAAAAAACCTGAAATCCCACAAAAGCCACCAAATGTTTATGGTAAAAATACCTGCACAACGAGCGCTACGCCAACTGGTGGCCCGGCCCAAATCTGCTCAGGCCGGTTTGAGTACTTCATAAGAGGAACTGAAAATAAGAATGCTGCCGTGGTGAGACGTGAAAAAGTATTCGTTGATAAAACAACCGGTGAACAGGCTCCTGCTGGGAAAACTGAAAATGTTGAAGAGCGGGAACAAGATGTGATGATAGATGCAACTGGCAATAAATTCTGTATCAGCTGTGCAAAACCACAACCAACGCCAACGCCTGCTCCTGCTCCGTAGCAAGGAGTGAGCTATCTATTTATATAAATATGGAAAGCAGAAATTACAATAAAACATCAGGCAGAAAAACATTGATACTGGTAATCATACTAATGTCTGTAATTATTTTACTGTCGATTTATTCTGTTTTTCTTATTCTTCGTAAATCAGCTGTGGTTACAAATTCAAGTTACTATGATAAATCAGGAGAAGCATATCCAAATGAGGATCAAATCATCCCCAAGTAGCTTTCAGTTAGTAAATTAATTCCTACTCTTTTATTTTGTCTGGCAACCAAATATTATAAAGATGAATGTTATATCGCGAACAAATTGAAAAAATTAAAAATCGTATTTTGCAATACAGAAATTCTTAAGCTTCTCAATCTTTTAAAGAATCTTTAAGAAGCCTGAATTGCTCCTCAGGAGATTTGTCTGAGTCAAAAAGAAAACTTGTCGCGACGAATCTACTAGCTCCAAGATTTTTGGTTATGTGAATTGTCCTTTCATTTATTCCTCCATCAACCTCAATTGGGACGTCGGTAAGTTCTTTCAGCTCTTCAATTTTAACCAATGCATCATCATTAAATTCTTGTCCGGAAAAGCCAGCCTTAACCGCCATCACCAAAATAGTGTCCAGATCATCCAGTTGAACTTTTATGTCTCTGACCGGAGTATCCAGATCTATTGCCAGTCCTGCTTCTCCCAATATCTGAGCTTGCGCTACAAATTCTGCTTGATCTGACATCTTCTCAATTTGCCCGATGAATCTTTGAAATCCTGCGTCTGCAAAAGACTTCAGATAATTGATTGGTTCATGCACCATAAGATGAACTTCAAAAATAAAGTCTTTTGAGTATTTTGCAAAAGGAGCAGGCTCTGAGAATGTTTTATTATCCGCAAATTTACCATCAATAATATCAATGTGGATTACTCTCGCAAATCCTTTCACGTCTTGAAGCTTTTTTTCAATTGCCTCAAAATCTTTATCTGCTGTTCCCGGACTGGGTATAATCTCGTACATAATAATCTAATTTTCAATTTGAAATTTAAAATTTGAAATGAATTCAAAAATGTTTAACCATTTAAATTTAAAACATTAAATATTCATTGAAAATTGAAAACTGAAAATTAAAAGTTAAAAATTGTCTTCTATCGCTTTGATCTTTTCTACTCTCCTAACATGTCGTTCTGCTGTTGCATCAGGTATATTAAGCCAGTATTCAACCGCTTTTAAAATATCTTCATCTTTGATAAACCTGAACCCAAATGAAAGCATATTTGCATCATTGTGCTCTCGTGTTAATCTAAGCATTTCAAACGGATCAGAACTCATTCTTCCTGTTATATCGGCGGCGTGAACAGGAATAGCTGGTGTATAAAAAAGAGCACATCTCACTCCTTTAAATTTGTTGGCAACCATTGCCTCGCCTTGTCCAGATCCTCCAAAAATTATTCCCCTATTGTTTTCTGGGTCTTCTGAAACACCTTTTGCAGCTTTACTGATAAAATCTGGATAATCATCATCTTTGTTATATTCGTGAGCCCCGCAATCTTCTACCTGAAAACCTTTTTCTGTTAGGAACGTTTTGATTTTTTCTTTTAACTCAAGCCCGGTGTGATCTGTTGCGAGGAATACCTTCATAACTACTTACAGTTTACAATTTACAGCTTACTTTTACAAGGATATTTGGAGTTAATTGTTAAATGTGAAGTGTTAATTGTTGAGGTTATTTACCGATGATTACTGCAGCATCAGTTGTGATCGTATCATCAACGCTGGTTGTGATAGTGCTTCCTGCTGCTACAGTCCCCAGATCTTTTTTCAGCAAAGAGGCATAACTACTTTTGGATTTTTTAACTTTAACCGTTACCCCTGTGTAGTCAAAAGTATCTGCGTTACCAGTTGAACTAACAACATACCCCAAGCCACTCAAAGCGGTAGAGTATCTTCTTCCAGCGCCGGCAACTCCACTACCGTTTAATACCACAACCGTTAATTTTGATCGATCCAATTGCCCTGAGATACTGGCAGGTGTTGGGGAAAGTTTTCCTGATGGAGTTATGGTACCAGATGCTGAGGCTACGGGAGTACTTGTTGGGACTTCTGTTGGTATAGGAGCTTGAGTTGGTACAACTGCTTTTTGTGAATCTGTACCCCTAGTTCTACCTATAAAGTACACCCCTGCAACACCTGCTGCAATCAAAAGTAAAATAATAAGAAAAACTACCAGTGGCTTCTTATTTGTTGATTTTTCAGAATAAGCCGGAAAATCCTGAAAAGGTGCTTCGTCTTTCATGTAATATCTACTGCCATTCATAATTATGTTGAGCAGTATGCAATGATTTTACCACGTTTTCCCTGTTTTGTGAACCCACTTGCTAATTGATGCTATAATAACACTATGCCCGTAAAAAAGATTCTTATTCTGCTATCATCTATTGTACTGGCAGTTTGTTTACTCCTTATTGTTAAACCATCCACAACTAGTGCTGATGAGTTGGATGATATTAACAAACAGCTATCACAACTCAATTCTGATCTAAATAAGTCTATAGCAGCAACCAAGCCGCTTGAAGGACAACTTAACAGTATGCAAAAACAAGTAGAAAATATAAAGCAACGTGTTGGAGGAGTAGAATCCGGAATAGTAGTAAAGAAACAGGAAATTGATAACGGGTACAAAAGGCTCGCTGAAAAAGAAAAGCTCATATCCCAGACAATCAGAGATTTCTATGTAACTTCCTACTATGATTCACCTCTTCTTATATTTATGTCGCTTGATAATGCATTTGATGTAACACAGGCTCTGGCCTATCAACGTGCAAAAACCAAACAAGATAAAGCCATAATTACCAATATCGCACTCTCTTTGACAACTCTGGAAAAGAAGAAGGCAGATCTTTTGGATGAACAAAAATCCCTTGTTGTTTTGAAAGCAAATCTTGATGAACAATCCAAAAAATTGGATGGTGTTGTTAAGGGCGCAAAGAACTTCCAGGGAGAATTATCAGGAAAAATAGCAGCACTCTCAGCAAAACAGCAGGAAATTTTAAGTGCAAAATCAGGTAACTCAACCTTCACAATTGGAGGTGGAGGTGAAAGTGCTGATGAACTTCTTGCATCCAAAAAAGGATTTTCAGATTCCGCACCAGGAGGGACATTTGGAGTATTTTCTTTTGGTGCATACACTCATAGAAAAGGAATGAGCCAATATGGAGCAAGAGGGCGGGCGCAATCAGGCCAGGATTTCAAAACTATTCTTAAGGCTTATTATGGAAAAGACCCAGTCAGTAAGGACACAGGAGGAAATTTAAAAGTTGCTGGATTTGGAGAAATGGATTTTGAGACAACATACCTATATGGAATTGCGGAAATGCCATCAAGCTGGCACCCTGAAGCTTTAAAGGCACAAGCAGTTGCAGCAAGAACATATGCATACCGCTATAAAGTTGATGGAAAAGAAATTTGCACAAATGAAGCATGTCAAGTCTTTAATAAAGGCAAGTCAGATAATCCTCCTGATTCATGGAAAAACGCAGTTAATGAAACAAAAGGTCAGATTCTTGAAGATGTTGTCACCTACTATGCATCAACTCATGGAGGCTATGCTTCACCAATCGGGTGGGATACAACTGACGGAGCAGGTGGGGGCAATTTCATAGAAAAAGCTTGGGAGAAAACGGGAGGATCACCCTGGCTTTATAAAGCATGGTGGAGACAAGGCTATAGCAATAGCTCTTCAACATGTGGCAGATCTACCCCATGGCTATCATCAGTTGAAATGGCTGACATCATCAACGCTGCGCGTTTCAGAGATGATAGAGTTACTCCTGTCACCACATCTTGTTGGGGAGGAAATCCCTACAGCATGGATGAACTACGCGCCAAAGCAAACGGCCCATCATCTGTCTCCGGAGCAAGTGTTCTTCAGGGGAACGGCTCATCAAGTGAGGTTGTTTTTCAGACAAATATAGGCGAAATCAGACTTAGCGCAAGTACTTTTAAAGAGGCATTTAATCTGCGTGCCCCAGGCTATGTCAGAATCCCCCAAACAGGATTTGCGTTCTTCAATATTGAGCAGAAATAATATGCCTGATATTTTTACCAATTCCAAAAAAAATATTGAAAGCAAGCCAACGCCTCAAGCAACACAACTTCCGGTCGAGAATTTATCAAATCCCCCGGGCTTATTTAGCGCGTATTGCCCTAATCCAACTGGAATTAATTTTGCAAATCAGGAACCAGATGAAAACATCGTCCTCTTTTTAAGACGACATTTTATAACAAATGTCCCCTGGATTGTCTCAGTCCTTCTGCTACTTATTGTGCCAGTACTCATTTTTTCGATAAGCAATTTTTTTGCAATATCATTTTTTGCAATTCCTCCTCAATTAAGCTTCGTTCTCGTTAGCTTTTATTATTTATTCATACTCAATTTTGGGTTTCTTAAATTTATTAATTGGTTTTATCATGTTGGTATTGTCACACAAAAAAGATTGGTGGATTTAGATGTTGATAATATCCTGCATTATCACCTTGCTGAAACAGAAATTTCTGATGTTGTTGATGTGTCTTATGCACAAAGGGGATTCTTCCAAAGTTTTTTTAAGTATGGGGATGTACACATCCAAACACAAGCCATAAAAGCAAATTTTCAATTTGAACAGTGCCCCAATCCGGGAGAAGTTGCTGACATAATTACAGACCTTCGTCCGGAAGAGAAAGGAGAAAAATCCAATGTTTGATTTTCAGAACCTATTCGCACTTTTTCAAGATAGAGGTATTGTTCTTTTGATCAAGATCCTCCTCTTACTATTATTATTTGTTTATATTCTTTTTACTTTCATTGTAATAAACAGGGTCAGAACTCTGAATCGCACGCTTTCTCTTTCAGCAGCGCGTGCTTCATTTCTTGTGCAAGCTTTGGCTATGATGTTTTTAATCTTAACTGTCTTCCTTTTTATTGCGACACTTGTTATAGTATAACTAATGCTCAGCCTGTCCTACTCCAAACTAGTTGCGACTCCAACTGACACTTCTTGGTCACAAGTATATAATGCCGGTAATCTTTTTGCTTCATTATCTTTGTCAAAAAGTGACCCAGAAGAAGATATCTCACTAAGTAGTGTAGGTAAGGATATTTTCTCAAATCTACAAGCGGAATTTTTTACTCTTGAACAAAAAGATCTTGAGACAATAAAAGAAGCTATCAAAAATAGCACTACTTCTATTCCACCAGAAATAACAGCTAACTTCTGCATTGCCTACTTTAAAGAAAATATTCTTTACTTATTTATATTCGGAAAAGGGAAAATAGTCATGAAGCGGAACAAAAAAATAGCGGTTCTACTTGAAAAAATATCTGATGATAAAGAAATTCTTACTGCATCGGGTTTTCTTGAAAATGATGACACCATACTTCTTCAAACCCCTCAATTTGCACAAGATATGTCAGAAGATACTATCTCAGGGGCTTTGGATTTGCTAATCCCCAATGACATAGCAGAGGCACTTTCTCCCGCCATGCACGAGAAAGATGATGGAGGACAAGCTGCGATAGTCATAAATTACAAAGATCCTCTGAAACTGGCGCATGAAGAACCCCAGACTGAACAAGATGACACTGATTCAAACGATAATGAAGTTGTTAGTCCACCTCTGACAGAATCTGAAAGCATTATACATATTGAAAATGAGGTTGATAAAATTACTGCAGATAACATCACAATTGATAGAGATGAAGTTGATATCATTATCAATGATCATTCTGAAGAATTACAAAAACCCATTCTACGCCCATCTTCAGGCTCTAAATTATCTACTTTATTTGCAAGCCTTAAACTTCCATTTATAAAAAAGAAAAATTCCATACGTTTAAATCATAGAAAAAAACTTTTCCTAAGCATTGCTGTAATTATCGCAGTAGTTTTACTATCTAGCGTTTTACTCACAAAGCAGCGCGAATCAGATTCAAAAAACACCCTCTTGTTCGCTTCTGTTTATGAACCAGCTCTTGCAGACTACAATGACGGAATTGATATTAAGAGTATTAATAATGTATTTGCCAGAGATGATTTTCTAAAAGCCAAGAATCAACTTCTTGAAGGTAAAGATAAATTTAAAAAAGGCTCAAAAGAAGAGAAACAGATCACAGAGCTGTTGGAAAAAATTGAAGCAGAACTAGGAGGCGAATCAATAGGGCCTGCAATCAAACCAAAAGAAATCTCACTAGGAGTAAATGACCGACTAAGTGTAGCAAAATCAAATAGCACAGGTCGCGGCTTTACAAAAGACCAAAACGGGACATATTTTGTTACTGATAAGGCAGTTGTTTCAGTCTCAGGAAGCACAAAAAAAGACATTATAAAAAACGATGACGACTGGGAAAAGCCTGTCGGCCTATCAACATATCAGGGAAATATGTACTTGCTTGACCAGGCGAATGGAGTTCTCAAATTCACAGCTGGATCAAACGGATTTGGAAAATCATCATATCTCAAAAAACCACCCTCAAATATTTCAAACTCGACGGATATAGCAATTGATGGAGCAGTCTGGATCTTATTCAAAGACGGCACCATCATGAAATACACAAGAGGAGAATCAGATGAATACAAAACAAAAGGCCTCAACACGCCTTTCAGAAACCCCAGCAGACTTTTTACCAATATAGATACTGAGCATTTATATGTTCTGGATACCGGAAATGGGCAAATTGTCAAACTAACAAAGGAGGGTGATTTCCAAAAACAATACAATGCAGATATATTAAAAACCGCAAAAGAATTTGAAGTATCAGAAAAAGATGGAAAAATTCTCGTACTCTCAGGCGGCAAATTCTTCGAAATCCCCCTCTAAATCATCTCTTAATTTACATTTATTGATTTTTTGAGTATCATGAAGCTATGAAGATTGCAAATAAACGCGCTTTTTTTGATTTTGAGGTGATGCAGAAATTTGAAGCTGGTATCCACCTGACGGGTGCTGAGGTTAAGGCAATACGTCTCGGCCATGCAGATCTTACCGGATCTTTTGTCAGGATTATGGGAAATGAAGCCTATTTGATAGGATCCAAGATATTTCCCTATGCCTATGCCAGACCTGAAAATTATGACACAAATAGGACAAGAAAGCTCCTTCTTCACAAACGTGAATTGATCTCTTTAAAGTCCAAGATCGAGGGTGCGAGCTTGACAATCGTGCCTGTTTCGTGGTATACTACCGACAGATTGATTAAGCTTGAGCTGGCTTTGGGAAAGAGTAAAAAGAAGTTTGATAAAAAAGCAGCTATCAAAAAACGAGACTTAGATCGAGAACTAGAACAAGATTTGAAAATTAAATAATTATCAATATTCGCTTTTAGAAATTAACTAATTTTTAATGGGGGATGAATTGATTCGACGGGAGAGTACCTTGAAAACTGCAAGCCGGCCATGATTCAAAGCCGTTAAAATGGATCAAATATAAATGCTGAAACACGCATTAAGGACTTAGAGAGAAGGGTAGCTCTCGCGGAAGCGAAGCTAGCTGCCAAACTAGGTCTTGGAACAAGCGCTCTAGCATTTGCTTAAGCCTTAGACCTGTTCATAATGTCTTTCTCAACGGGACTATATGAGCATAAATACAGTTGGGAAACGGATAAAAGATTGATTTTGCTTTTATCTTAAATTTAGATCTCGGTTTTATTATTCCTGTCAATTGGAAAAGATAAAACTTAAATTTAATAATTGACTAAGCTTGTAGAAGTTGATAGATTATTTTATCCGGACTCCAGTTCATTGCTGGACATCTCCACAAATAAAGCCTCCTTAACCGGAGGCTTTTTAGTGCAATTATTCCTATAGGTTTGACGCTTGAACTAAATTTTGCTACTATTCACTACTATGCATGAACTGGCAGAGCATGAAATCACTCAAATACCTATAAGTAATTTTGACCTTGATTCTTATTTATACCAACGTGAATGCAGTCCCAATTTTGTAGTGATTGAAATTGGACATGGAGGAAATCCTATAACATCGCATCAAGTCTATAAAGGCAAAAGAGCATATATAGGCATAGAGAGTTGGCAACGCCGTCACCCCGCATTTGACAAGATTTGGTCTGAAACATTATCCAGCATACGTAAACGCAAAGATGAAAATATATTCTTTGTGGACCAAGACACTGGTTTCAAATCTGTAAACAACTATGAAAATAATTCGTTTGGCATAAACAACGGGCGCTATGATGAAAGCATGGTTGAAACAGAATTCCCAGATGGAGCTGCAGACGAAGTATATTTGAGCAACGTATTTGGCGACCGTCAAGTAACAAGCGGACAAAACACAAAACTTTTGCTTAAAGAGGTCTCACGTCTGGTCGATAGAAGCGGCAAAGTCGTTATTAGAGAATCCCTTACCCCTGACCGCTCTCTCCTCAGCATGAGTGATCAGGAGGATTTGCAAAATCATGGGCTTAAATTGGAAGCAAAATATACTGCAGCTTCAGACTTAACAGAATGGAGAAAGCTTGAAACTGTTTATAAAGGGGCGCATAATCCTATTGGAATTTCCACAGATAGCTATTATCTTATCCTCTCAAAAATATCTGACTAAATAGTATGTTTAGCCTTGATGTAGATTAAGCCTGAAATATTCAAATCAGTTCCTTCACAATATAGTGAGTGGCGAAGAGAATTCCTACACCAATTCCCAGAGATAGAGTACTGCTCAGGAGCATATCATGCGGAAAAAGATAAATATCCATAAGTCCCCATGCGCCTCTCCAGAAAAATACTACAGATATTCCTATAAAAAGCGCTTTCAGTGTCTGCTTTCCGTATGAACTGGTTTTTTTGTGCTTCTTTTTCGCCATATATTTATAATACTTATATTTTTAACTTTATACAATATTTATTGACCATGTGCGAGTGTCAGACCATAAACCTTCTCAACTCCTGCTTTCTTTAGAATTTTGGAGGCTTCTTTAATTGTTGAACCTGAAGTAACAACATCATCCACCAAAAAAACTTGCTTGCCCCACGAAGCTTTAGCGAAGACGGGTTTAATCCTAAACGCACCTTTTATATTCTTTTCCCGCTCTTCCTTACTTAATCCAACTTGCGTTTTGGTATCTCTTGTTCTTTCCAGGCAATCTATCACCGAAATATCCCATTTTTCCCCTATGCCTTTTGCCAAAATCATCGCCTGATTATATCCACGCTTACGCATTCTGGATCTTGATAGAGGAATGGGGACTAGTACTGATTCTTGATCCAACAATTTATAAAATGCTTCTTTCTGGATAATTCCTTCATGGAACAAATCCAAAAGCGTACTTTTTAGATCTGTCAGATTTGGATTGTATTTAAATTTATAAACTAATTTCTTAACTACCCCTATGTATACAAGGCTTGAAAATACGCCGTCTGGAGTGTATTTTCCACGACATATCGGATGGGTTAATCCTCCAATTGATGGCCTTTGACAAACAATGCATGTTCCAGTTTCATTAAACGAGATATACGTAAAACAATTTGGACAAATATATGTGCCAATTTTCCGACAATTTACGCAACGCTTTGGAAATATAAAATCCAATATACCCATATATTCAGTTTATCAAATTAATTGATTAGAAAAATACCAAACCTGCTATGCTAGATATATGCCCCAATATCTAAATCAACATATAAAGCTTCACCATATTCATTTTACTGAAATTAATGAACTTTATATCTCTCTGTCTCTCCAGGCATTATCATCGGGACTAGTTGGCATATTTGTACCAATTTATCTTTACAATCTAAGATTTTCAATTAGCTCAATTGCAATGTTTTTTATACTGACTATCTTTATCAACATAATTCTTTATCCCTTAACTGCAAAAGTCGTAGGCTGGTATGGACCCAAACATATAATCGCAGTCAGCTATATTCTCATGTTTTTTTATACAGTAATGCTATATTTATTACCCACAAATCCTCACGCTCTCTATCCTGCAGCAATAATGAGTGGGATAGCTTCTCAAATGTTCTGGATAGCAAGACATATTGATATCGCAACAGTTGTCAGCACAAAAAATACAACAAGTAGATTCAGCACATTATTAATATTTCTAACAGTTGTGCAGGCTCTGGCTCCTCTAATAGGAGGGGTGCTCGCAACCCGATATGGGATCCACTATGTTTTTTTGGGAACTTGCGTTGGGTTACTTATGGCTATCTTCCCTTTGATAAAAACACCAGAACCGGTAGTTCCAAGAAAAACAAGAATAAGAATACTGAGAACAGCACCACTTCGTCACATGATTGCCAATTTTGCTGTTAACGCTCAAGGCACAGTTGGTGCATTCCAGTGGCCATTGTTCATTTTTCTTGTTGTCAAAACTTACCAGAATGTAGGAATTGTAAGCTCTGCATCACTTCTTATTATCATAATACTGTTACGGTTTATGGGAAAAATTGGAGATCACAGTAAAAACACCAAAGTACTTAAATTGGGTTCCAATTTCAGGTCTCTTGTACACATTAGCAGGACTTTTACCCAATCGTTCACAGCAGCGCTTGGAATTAATTTGCTTGGAGATATTACAGATACTCTCGTCAGCGTTCCTTACGCTGCAAGATTTTACGAGGGTGCTAGACGGTATGATATCCCGGCATATCTTGTGGACATGGAAATTGCGGGGGGACTTGGCAAGATAACTATCTGGATTATCTTACTTCTGGGAAGCCTTCTATTTGATCTCAAAACTGCTCTTGTTATTACGTTCATAACCGCTGCACTTCTCATGCCGCTTTTGCAACTGATAGAACCACTTCCTTCTCACTCTTGAGAAATTATACCTCTATCTGGGTAGCAAAAATAAGCTTTTGAATGATATAATGGGCATTCTGGAGGGATGTCTGAGTGGTTTAAGGTAACTCCTTGCTAAGGAGTCGTGGGGGTAAACCCTACCGCAGGTTCGAATCCTGTTCCCTCCGCATTTTATCATTTAAATATTGACTTGAACTCATGTCAAATATATTAATTAAAAGCAAATATCGCTTCGTCCCATTAATATTAATAATTATTATAATTTTTGGTATTTACTACTTTGTAAAAAATCAGCAAGTTCAGGTTGAAAAAAATGATACGAAGGTCCAATTAGATGCGAATGAAAAAATAGTAAAGAAATTAGGATGCACCCGAAAAACAAGACTTGATAACAAGCCGCCCCATGATAGAGCGCTGAGCTTAATTGAGGAAAAATATAAGTTATGGGAAAAAAGTGGTGAGGGCAAAGGATCATGGTACTTTTTCCCTTCAGAGTTAGTTAACTGTATCAAGGTAATAGAGTCAGACGTAAGAAATAAAACAGGAGCCGAAGGGCATTTCATATTTAACGATTCCAAAATAAAAGAAAACTATTTCCCTATTACCCTAGACAAGGATTATTCCTATGCTGACGATTCAATTAACTCGCTAATACTCGTACACGAAATAACTCACGTTGAACAATATATAAATTCACTTAACAAGAGTGATGGCCTAACCTGCATCGATAAAGAGGTTGAAGCATTTTACGCTCAATGGAAATTTTATGGAATTCAATTTCCGGAAGCACGCAAGTCTATAGACTATCGTATCGAAAACGATAAAGACTTACACCCTCAGTTGCAAATGCTTAGCGTATTAAAAAATAATTTTGACATTGATGGAGTAAGTACGGAATGCTTTTATGGCTCAGGAAAAAACGATACAGAATGTATTGATAAATATAGGAAGAATGAAATTAAGCAAATACTAGTACAAGACGATTTTTACAGAACTCAATGCAAGTTATAAAAGATTATCTTTAGATTTAACTTCCCTTTTTATTAAGAGCTAAATCTTGCCTTTTTCTTAGTTGCCTAATTTTATTTCCTAAGTTTTCGTAAATACTAGCCATAGCCTTATTGATAAATTATGGCTTTTGTGCCATATTGTATCTATGGCATAGATGCCAAATAATAGCCTTGACTTATGGACAGAAAATATAGTGAGAATTTAATCAAGGGAAAGATTACAGAAGTTATATTTGAGGAGATGTTTCGTACCTCAAATGAATTTACAATTATTCCCTTAGGATATGAGCACACCACTCCAATTCTTGCTCAGTATCAGCACTTTGTACACGTACAAAAAGTGCTAGAAAACTTACGTAATGCTCCAGATTTTGCTCTCATATCACAAGACAAAACAAGAGTATTTTTGGTGGAGGTAAAATATAGAATCCAATTTGATAAATATGACATTCAAAAAATTACCAATAGCATAAGTTCTGCATGGGATCCATGTTATCTATTTATAGCTTCAGAAAATAATTTTTACTTTGAAAATACAAAGAATATTGCAAATAACAACGGCGAGATTAGTAAGCTATCAGAAAACTGGATTAGCAATCACATACAGGAAGAATATTTGTTCTTACTTAATGAATTTATTAATTAATATGCTAAATATGAATCATGTGGTAAAATGATGCAGCATGAGCAATAAATATAAGAAAACATACTTAACAAGTGTAATAATAAGAATTGATTTAGCGAGCCCAATCTCAGAAATTGAAAAAGGGCTACCTAAAAATATAACAAAAAATATTCTTAAATTTTTCCCCATATCCGAACCGCAAAAAGTAACAGAAGGAAGTATTAAGTTTGAATCCGCAGCTATTCAAACTGGCCCTACCAGATTATTAACAATATGGAATTTTTACGGAAAAGAGCGCGAGAAAACATTATCTGTAGCCGAACAGAATTTATTTATTGAGTATAGGACATACAAAAGTTTTGAAAATTTAAAAGAAGAATTTTTATCTGTATTAAATGCCTATCTCAAAGATTTCCCAGATGCTCAAATTAACCGATTGGGACTAAGATACGTAAATAATATAGAAATCTATGAGTCTAACCCAACAGATTGGCATGAATATATTTCCGGTGATTTATTATCTTCGTTCAAGATAACGTCCAATGAAGAAAAATTAACCAGAAATTTTCATATACTAGGTGCTGTTAAAGATGAGTGTAATCTAACTTTTCAATTTGGAATGCACAATCCAGATTATCCTGCTCCCATAAAGAAGAAAGTTTTTATATTAGATTTTGATTCATACTTCCAAGGAGAGCAAGAAATTTCAGGTATAGAGAAAAATATTGAACTTTCTCACGAGTTAATACAAAAATACTTTGAAAAATCTATTACCCAAAAATTGAGATTGAAAATGAATAAATGAGTGATAAGCCTCCATTTTCTGAAGATTACATTGCAGAAACGAATACATCAAGGGGTATTGTAAAAAGCAATAAACCTGCAGAAATAAAAATCGATGAAAATCAATATGGGACATCTAAACCTAAGAGAATAATAATAAGAGCGAGTGTAATTAATGATAAAAGTTAAGAAAAGAAAAAGTCTTAGAATATGCCAAGGAGATATTTATAAGAATATTAATCTTATTGAGTTCGTTTCAGAAAAAAATGGCGTCATAGAAGTATCAAAAATTGATTTTCCTTATGTTGTGGTTTTAACTCAAGACTGTGAATTGCAACAAGATTTTAATTTTCGGAAAGGCTACAAGGTGGGAAAAGAATTTCAAAATAAAATGCTTCTCTCCGTACTTGTTGCTCCGATTTACAACGCAGAGCATGTGTATCTAGGACAGCATCTCAGTGATTTAGACATACAAGCATCTGTTATCAGCAAAACAAGTACTAAAGGTAAATTTTTGAGGAAAAACGAGATCCCGAGATACCACTTCCTTAATTTTCCTGAAGAAATACCTATTTCTGATTCTATTGTTGATTTCAAACATTATTTTTCTGTAAATGTTGAATATCTGAGAAAGCTTAAGAAAATGAACTTTGTATGCAAAGTATCTGAACTTTATAGAGAAGATCTTTCATTGCGTTTTGCAAACTATCTGTCTAGAATTGGTCTTCCGGAATTAATATAAATATGGCGAAGCAAGAATGTGGATATGGCTCTTTCTGTGGGAAGCGTGAGAAATGTTTCCTTCAGGGAACAACAGAACGTCAAGCGAATCTTGGAGGAAATCCTTCTGAGGCAGATTCTAAAGTGACTAGTCGCGGTCCATATTGGACACGAAGTGCTTGGGGAGAATTTACTGGGCGGGTTATAAAAATGGCTAGTTCTGAAGGATGTTTATTTAAAGACGAGGTTCCTCGCGTAGTAGCTCAAATTACTGAAGGAAAAGAAAAAAAAGGGGAGTTTAAGTAACTTTATTGTATAATCAAGGAGAGGGGGACATGAGAAAAGTTCCAATATCGTCCCATGCCCTCCGCACTTCAGGATGAAGGAATACAAAGTTGGAGATGAAGTAATAAACCCACGAAACGATTATCCTGAATTAATAAAACAAAGTGAGTAGTAATTATCCTAATAATTATGCAATTGCAGTGAGGGACTCAGGTGACATTTTTCTAATGTTTGAAATTAATCGAAGTTCTGAGGGTGATGTATATGTAAATTTTAATAAGCGTGATAACAAGCATAAACCTCATTCAAGTTATCATGCTTCAGGTCAATTACATCATAAAAGCTATAATTGGAAGCTATTCCCTCCAAGAAAGAAACAGCCACCAAAATCAAGCTTTACTGGCTCAGAGTCTATTATTACAACAAGTATTAAAAAAGGTGACGGGAGAGCATGGAATAGAATTTGTATGCCTAATGACTTTCAAGAAATTATGGAGATTAATGATGAAATTATCACACCTGAATTTGGCTACCAATTAATATTTGAATTAGTTGAACCAAATACCTTGCCTTGGATCTCAACATATCCTTATGCAAAAGTTATTCAGCAACACTTTTTTAAAGATAAAAGTCCTTGGATAGTAACTACATTATATGAAATGAGCAGCACGCCGTATTTAAAAGAATGATTTTTCCATATTAATCCAAATGACCCTCTCTTATACTATTTAAGTAAAATTTGGGATATAATACTCTTGAGAAGCCAGGAGTTGTGCGTAGAAGGTTCGAACGTCGTCCACTGTCTTCCGCACGTCAGGATTTTGAGCATACATTTCAAGCAGGCATCATAAGGTATGCTATACTGCATTAGATGTTAGGTATGAAAAAAGCTGATAAATCGAAATTTCAGGGTTTAGATTTAACACAGGCAGACTTAAGCAACACTGACCTGCATGGAAAAAATTTCAGCGGAAGTGCCCTGAGCAAAACTATGTTTGATAAATCAAACTTAACCGGTGCTAAGTTCAGTGGAGTAGATCTAAGAGGTACTTCATTTAAAAACGCTGTACTTATTGAAGCTACATTTGATGGTAGCGACCTGCGCGATGTGTGTTTTGATGGAGCAAATCTTACGAACGCAAAGATGAAAAACGCTGGGATGAAAGGTGCTACTTTCAAAAATGCCACATTGACAGGCACCAACTTTAACGGATCGGACCTAAATGAAGTTTCATTTGATAATCAAACGCTTGATTCCGTGGTATTTGATAATTCATCATTAAAGAAAACCTCATTCAGAAAAGCGAAATTTCGTGACGTATCACTCCACCATGCCGATCCCAAGCACGCGATTTTTGACAAGACTTCAATGGACAAACTTACTTACGCAATCTTAAAAGGCGCCGAGGCAAATCTACACGACATCAAGATTCTATAAAATTTGTCAACCTCAATAATGATATAATTAACGTGTAAAATTCCGCAGATGTCATATTTTGACGAGGAGGAGTCGCATAGTGGCCTAGTGCAGCGGTTTACTAAACCGCCATACCGCAAGGTATCGGGAGTTCGAATCTCCCCTCCTCCGCCACGTAATAAATTGCAAAGCAATTTAAAGGTGGCTGAAACGTAGAGTTTATCTACTTACGCTAATCTTACATGAAATAGATATAATATTTCATTATCACCTTAAAGTGTTAAAATCAAATGAAAGTTAAAAAAAATTCTATCTCTTCAGTCATTTTGGAAAATACCCCGAACCCCGTTGATATTCTCAAAGATATAAAGAACTTAACTGTTGAGGACGTGGTTGTTTTATACGCTTATGCTGAAGCAATTGTCGAAACAGTACGTGAACCACTAATTATATTAGATGAAAATCTACGAATTAAAACTGCCAATAAAGCCTTTTTTGAAGATTTTAAAGTAACAAAAAAAGAAACATACAATAAATTAATTTTTGACCTTGGCAATGGACAGTGGGACATACCAGAACTTAAAAAACTACTAAAAGAAATATTGCCCAAAAATTCCTATTTTGAAAACTTCGAAGTTACTCATAAGTTTGATGACATCGGTACAAGAACTATGATTTTAAATGCACGGCGTATTGTTCTGGAGGGTCACAAAACTGAGCTGGTTCTTCTTGCAATAGAAGACAACACCCAAAAAAAAATAATTGAAAAACATAAAGATGACTTTATCGGTATTGCCTCACACGAATTAAAAACTCCCTTAACTAGTGTTAAGTTATTTGTACAACTTCTTCAGGGGCATCATGAAAAGACCCAGGACACAAAATCAATTTACATGCTTGATAAAGTGGCAAAACAGATAGATAGAATGGAGCATATGATGGCATCATTTCTTAATGTATATAGTCTTCAAAACGGAAAATTAGACCTCCATAAGGAACATTTTAGTACAGATGAATTATTAAAAAATATTATAGAAACTTTTAATTTCACATATGAATCGCATACTATTGAGCACATTGGAAAGATCAAAAAGAATATATTTGCAGATAAAGAAAGAATAAGCCAGGTTTTAATCAATCTTATTTCAAATGCTATAAAGTATTCTCCCAACTCAAATAAGGTAATTATTACGTCTAAGACAAGCAGGGATTTTATAACTTTCAGTATTCAGGATTTTGGAATGGGTATACCCAAAGAACAACAAGGAATGATATTCGATAGATTTTTTAGAGCTCAGGGAAAAGAAGAGGCTAAGGTTGAGGGGCTTGGGCTGGGATTATACATATCCCATGAGATTGTAACAGAACATAAAGGAAAAATGTGGGTAGATAGCACGGTAGGAAAAGGCTCTACTTTTTATTTTAAATTACCCCTTAAATCATAAAAAATACCTCTTGACAAAAATTAGCAGTCGTAGTATATTATTGCTAAATCATAAGTAAAGGAGGTGATTAAAATGAGTTATGATTTAGTTCCAAGCAGATTACTATCATTTCCCTCAATACAGCTACCATCAATTTGGAATGATGAGGATGATTGGCTGACAACTCCATCAAATCCAAGTGGGTTATCTGTTTCAGAGGATGAAAAAAACATCTATATAGAAGCTGCAATTCCAGGCATTGACCCAAAAAATATTGAGATTACATTTCACGACGGATACCTCTGGATTAAAGGCGAGCAAAAAGAAGAGGAAAAAGACAGTAAGAAAAAATATTACAGAGAAGCTGCAAAATCGTTCTCTTATAGAGTCGCTGTCCCAGGAGACATTGACAACAATCTAGAACCAGTAGCAACTTACAAGCATGGAGTAATGAAGGTCGCTTTTGTAAAGTTAGCCAAAACCCAACCTAAAAAAATACAGATAAAATCAGTAAGCGAGTAATCTAATGACTTTTAGGGGATTCTGAACTCCGCCACTTCGCAGGCGGAGTTTTATTTAAATTCAACTCCTGTGGGGAGGGCGAATTTGGATTCATCTGGGGTCCATGGCTTGCACTGAAAAATCATCTTGTTTCTTATCTGTTCAGCCTGCTGCTTCTGCTCCACTGTCATTTCAGTATTCATGGACTCAAGCTCTGATTTAGAAAATTTAAAACCTGTTGTAGTACCAGCAACAGTTATCCAGGTATATGCTGAATCGTCTTTATAAATAGCATCTGCCTCAATAGCAATTCCATTGGTTGTGCCCTTTATTTCACTTCTTCCTTTGCTGCCTGTCGTATAAAGTTTACCTGTTCCAAAAGGATTTTCAGGGCCTGCAGTTGGGAGCTTCCAATCGCATTCTAAATCTTGTCCACGACCAATGATATCTGGGAAAGTACTCGTAGTATCTCCTGACGGAACAGCTGATTCCGTTGTTGCATCAGTGGACCTTTCCATCGATGCCTATGGGGCTGAAGTAGAAGACGGCTTTCTCATCATAGTCACACCAACTACCCCAGCAAGAATAACAGCTGCGATCAAGACAAGTACCAAAGCTGAAAAGCCTATGGATAATTCATTTTTTACCATTTCAGAAAGATAATATCTTATTTATTTATTTTTGTCCAGTGTTTTTTATAAATCTGCTATAATCATTTTATGAACATACTTACAAACTGGCTGGTCAGCGCGCTTGTTATTCTAACAGCTTCATATATTTTACCCGGTGTTCATGTTGAGAGCTTTACAGCAGCCTTAGTAACTGCTGTTGTCTTGGGAATTATCAATTTATTTATTAAACCCCTTATTCTTATTCTCACCCTACCAATAACCATTGTAACTTTCGGCTTATTCGCTCTTGTAATTAATGCGCTGATGATAATTCTGGCCAGTAACATCGTCCCTGGATTTAATGTTGATGGGTTTTGGTGGGCAGTTATTTTCAGTATAGTAGTTTCCATAATTAATTCTTTTGTAAACCACTTCGAATGATCAAAAAACCACAAAGCATCCAGACAATTTATCTCTATCTGGTTCTAGGTAACACGCTTGCTGCATCTTTTATTTGGGGGATTAATACAATTTTTTTACTTGATGCAGGGCTTTCCAATTTTGAGGCATTTCTGGCAAATGCGTTTTTTACGGCTGGCATGGTTATATTTGAAGTTCCAACTGGTGTAATAGCTGATACTTTTGGCAGGCGTGCTTCATATCTGTTGGGATGCATCACTCTTGCGACCTCAACTTTGCTTTATCTATACATGTGGCAAATAAAAGGGCCATTCTGGGGATGGGCAGTGTCTTCAATACTTTTGGGTCTTGGCTTCACATTTTTTTCAGGGGCGCTTGAAGCATGGCTTGTCGATGCACTCAAGGCAACAAATTTCAAAGGCACACTTGAAAGTGTATTTTCCAAAGGACAAATGGTAGGAGGTGCTGCGATGCTTACGGGCTCTATAGCAGGTGGTGTAATCGCCCAATTTACCAATCTCGGTGTTCCCTACATCTTAAGAGCTGTTGTCCTATTACTAAACTTTGGGACAGCATTTTTCTTAATGCGTGATCTGGGTTTCACTCCCAAAAAATCCAAAACTCCGCTGAAAGAGATGAAAAAAATATTTTCTCATTCAGTTAAACATGGGCTGGGAAATCCTCCCGTCCGCTGGATCATGATAGCAGCACCTTTTGCAACAGGAGTGAGTTTTTATGTTTTTTATGCGCTTCAGCCATTCCTCCTCACTCTTTATGGTGATGAAAAAGCTTATTGGGTGGCAGGACTGGTCGCAGCACTTGTTGCCTGTGCCCAAGTTGCAGGAGGATACGCTGCGCCCCACATACGAAAAATATTCCGAAAAAGAACCAACGCTCTTTTGGCTGGCACAATTTTTACCTCTCTAATATTATTTCTAGTCGGATTTGTAAATAACTTCTTCATTGCTTTAATCCTAATTTTCGCGTGGGGGCTAATCTTTGCTGCAATTATGCCGATCCGTCAGGCATATCTAAACGGATTAATCCCATCCGAGCAAAGAGCTACAGTTCTCTCGTTTGATTCTCTCATGGGGTCATCTGGTGGAATTGTAATCCAGCCGATTTTGGGTCGGACCGCGGATGTCTGGAATTATTCAACTTCTTATGCAATCGCTGCAATCTTTCAGGCTGCAGCATTACCATTTATATTACTAGCCAAACGAGAAAAGTCAAAATCAGATAATGCGTGAGATATATTCATGATTTTTTCAAATAACCCTCCTCTTTTTGCACTCCAAGCACTTAATCTAAAATAAATTGTGTATACTATATTTATGGCTGAACAACAAGTATTAGATCGTGATCCAACAAAGGCAAAGGAGCCAACAGCACAACCTGAACGCTCAAAGGATCGACCACAAAGTCCTGGGGCAAAAAATATTTTAGACCAAATCAGACGTGGCCGAAAAAGCGGTGAAGATCCTCATGATATTTTGATATCAACTGCTGAAGGCGACAGGCCTAAACATCACAAACCAGCACGAGAAAAACCTTGGCATCCGCGTACTGCTACTAAAACCCCTGAGCCAAGACAACTCAATACTGCAAGTGTTGAGCTAACAGCAAGGGAATGGAAATCTTTATCTTTTGATTTTGATACATATCTCCAAAAAAATTCACCTATAGCTAATGTTCTTGATTCCAAAACAGAAATAGCTGAAGGCCCAAATGAGCACTTGCTTGCAAAACAACAAGAGGCGATGGCAACCTGCCGTACGCTTATTGAAGCTTATATTGAGCAAGATCCAATAGGTGATTCAGGTACTTCAAAAGCAAAGCTCGCCGGGTTGGTGGAAAAGTTTGGGGCAAGCTATAAATTTACTGATCAACAAAAACACATAACAAAAGATTTGGTGAATAAGTATTATGAGCACCGTCAAGATGCAGTGGATTTTCGGGCGAAATATAAAGATGATCGGGAACTTGTTCGTAAACTAACAGGATTGAAAATCCCAGACAACGCAAAATTTGATATACATGTTGGCCCATGGGGGCTTGAGATTACCGCAGATAATGACTCTGTTCAAAATATTTTATACCGGGGAGAAACTCCACCTACAGATTTTTGTGCAGGCGGACTCGCAGACGTCAGCAATTTCCCTCCGTTTATAATCCTCAATAAAAATTTCTCTGATAAAAAAACTCTTGCTCATGAAAGACAGCATGTCCGCTATGAGTTGGGCAAAAGAGTTCTTGAGCGCAATGGACAACCAAGAAATAGCAATCGAAATCCCGATTCAAATAACCCTACAAGCGAAAATGATCGACTTGAAAGAGATCTCAGACAAGAAAGAAAAATTGCTTTCGATAGCTTAAAAGATGAAATCTTTGCATACTCCTTTAACGCAGATAAATTCCCTGTTGATTTGTTTGTCGGCAAAGATGGAAATCCATATGATTATTTGAAAAATCAAAGAGAATATGGTGCAAATCATCGTGATCCGCGCTACAGAGAAGCCTCCCAAAAAGTATTTGTTGATGAATATGATGCAATGGTTTCTTCAGCTGCAGCTGATTTTGCAACACTTATGGACACTGGCTACTCCAAACAAACTGCAATTGCATTATTGGTTGACAAAACCCTAGAGGAATGGTCAACAACTACAGACCGACTATTAGAAATGAATGGTAAAAGTACGGATACCAGGCATAGAAAAGAAGAAATCACAGTTGGATCAGAAGGACCAATTATCTCATCGAATTCTCAAATAGTAGATGGTAGGTCTGTGAGAATAATTGACGTGGTCATAACAGAAGATGATAAAAAACCCAATTGGTACAAAGAAAGATCAATTACATCAGCAGATGGAAAACCTGCAAAGGACAAAAATACTACGACTGAAACTGATGATACGGATACTTCCCAAAGCGTTATTTTAACTACAATAAATAAAACCCTTTATGAAAAAACCCGTGATATAGCTAGCCGATTTATAACTGACAAAGGTGGACTTGAACAATATTTCGCAATCCTTGATCAGGAAACACTAACAATCAGCAAAGCCTCCACTGATTCCCGACCTGACGAACAAAAACTTGAGGAAGCAAAAAATCGAGTTCTTTCACAACTGGAATCACATAGCAACAAACCACAGGAAACAACAGGGGATAATTCCTAAACTTACAAAAATTATTTATTTTTAGTTTTTACTGGTTTTGATGAGGAAATAAAGTTAAATAATACCACCAGCAAAGTTAGGCTTGTGTGCATCAAGGGAAAGCCGGGAAGATTTAAAACCTCTTTTAAAAAATCTACAAAAAATCCAAGTGTTAAAGCGTACATTCCAACTTTGTATGATTCTCCATATTTTAAAGGTTTTTTTATTATCTTTAATAACAACCAAATTAATAGTGCAATAAACAGTAGGGATACTAGCATAAAAATATTAGACAGAAATACAAAGAACACAATTCCTGCTATCGCGAGGGGTGCAATCAACATGAGCCATGGAGAAATTCTTGCAACAATTGAGTCGACGAATGTTTTATTAAGAGTAAAATCTTCAGCTTCTGACAAATCAATAGTTCTTAGCTGTCCCTGCTCATCCCCCTTAACAAAAATAGAATCTTTTGTTACCCATGCAACTGTTTTGTATTGATTAAACTGCGTTGTAGAAAAAGGTGTTTTTGTGTCTATCACAATCAAGTTGCTCTTAGTTTTATCCTCAGGAATCGGTACAAAATATGGCTCTGTTGCATTGGTTGAGACCTTGCCATCCTTAATATTAATTGTAAGATCTGAGGGATAAATATTTACTGCATTTTTTGTGAACTTTTCAATTTCTTTCTGTCCAACTGTTATAAAATTCCAAACAGGAGCTATGGATCTCAAGACAGTAAATAACAATGTTAATAGCAGGAAGTACTTAAGAGCAGTGCCGAAAGACTGCTTTGGAATTTTTTTGTAAAATTCCGGAGAATAAACACTATTCTGAACCTTCTTAAAGAAATCCATATTAATAAATACAGATTAAGCGTATGCTTTTTGAGGAAAGTTGTCAATAAATGAAATTAAACGCCGTAATTTGACTTAATAGAGAACTAATTGTAATCTTGTAACTGATGAGCAGTTATATTCCTACAGATGACACGGATGAATCAGGAGTAGACAACGTAGCTCCTGCCGAGAATGGCCCAGGACAAGATGCAGCTAGTTTCTCAGCTGATGCTCAGAGAGCAAGATTCAGAGATTCTGTAAGCGGGTCTTCTGACTCCTCAACCAATAGTCCAAATTTACCTGGTGGACCATACAATCCGAGGCCAATGACTATTGAGGGTAAAACCTATGACCCATTTAACCCACCAAAACTATACCGAAATTCTGACGGGACTACAGAGTTTCGAGGTGGTAAGGTGGTAATTGAATCTCAAGGTACTCAATCTAAAAAGGATGGAGAGGCAAATAATGAAAAGATGGAATATAAAGAGATTGATGAACGTATAAAAATTGCTGGTGCTTATCTTGCGAGACTCGATAAATATGCGGAGTCAGTCAAGGTAGATCCAGACACAGGAGCAATTGAATATACTAAACCTGAGCTAGATGAAATTACAGATCCCCAAGCTCTTGAGTACCAGCAAACATTTACACAACTTCTTGGTAGATTCAAAGAACCAAACACTAAGGCGTTGCAGATATTGCAAAATTCACAAGGGGTTCTTGATGTTAAAAATATAATGGGAGCTTTAGTTGTTACATATGATTCATCAAAAGCAACCCCAGATATACCCCAATTATTTCCATCAGATACTTTTCCAAATGCTGAGGATTCAAAACGGGGACTTCATGAAGCTGCAACAGCTGAATATCTGGGACTTGCTATTGTTGATATTAACCAAGCCAAGCGTTCAGATGGTACATCTCCAACTGTATCTGCAATACATGAAATTCAGCACCACACCAGATCAATGTCTGATTATCTTATTACTCAAGACCCACAACTTGATATGCAATCAGCCTTTGTATCAGGCAGAAATGTTGCTCTTTTTGGCGGAGGTAAAGATAGAATCACAACTGGTCAGTCTTATGTACATGATGCGAAAACCTATTCAGCGCTACTTAGTAGAGAATTTACTTATGCAGATGACTATCCAAATATTACTCGTCAGCAACAATATCTTGACGAGCTGCACTCATCTTACTTACAAAAAAAACCAAACTGGTTTCATGCAGATGGCAATGTTTATGCAGGTAACAATCATGGTAAGCACTCGGAACTTGTTGGAAGTAACTCAACTGACATAGATGCCACCAAGCAGATGCTTGGTTATCTTCAAGGATTTTATTCTGTTGATTTAATTCACAAAGCTTGGCAGGGAAAACTTACATCAAATCCTGATAGCCTTGGCCCTTCGCAGAAACAGCTTTTGGCAGAATTTCCTGATATCTATAGAGACGCTGGTGCTTTAATAGGTGCTGCTAGAACCGTACAGCAAGCGGAGAGACTCGTTGCGGGCAAGTGGGAGGAATTAAAAAGCAGATATCCTAGACTTCTGACGGAACAAGTATTTACTAACTTACTTAATAACTGGGAAAGTGGACAAAATGGTCAGAAGGGTGCAGGAGTGGACAATTTAAGAAAAATACTTCTAGGGAATTAGACTAAATAGTCCCGTAATTTATTTCCTCTACTTGGGTGGCGGAGTTTTCGAAGAGCCTTTGCCTCAATTTGACGGATTCTCTCACGCGTTACTTGAAACATCCTTCCAACTTCTTCAAGAGTCTTTGGTCTTCCATCATCCAGCCCAAACCTTTCCTTCAATACGCGTCTTTCGCGATCTGATAAAGTTCCGAGAACCTGATCAACTTGCTCTTTCAAAAGCTCTCTACTCGCTGAGTCAAATAGAGTAGGCGCTGAACTATCGCTGATAAAGTCGCCTAGACGTGAATCTTCCTCATCTCCAACTGGTGCTTCAAGAGATGCCGGGTTTTGTGAGATCTTGATGATTTCAAGGGCTTTATCAGGCTCAATTCCAAGAACCTTTGCCACTTCCTCTGGAGTTGGCTCACGGCCCAATTCCTGCATAAGTTTTCTTTGGGAGCGCAAAAACCTGTTGATATTCTCAACCATATGTACTGGGATTCGGATAGTTCTGGCTTGATCTGCTATCGCACGTGTCACTGATTGGCGGATCCACCATGTTGCATAAGTTGAAAATTTAAATCCCCGTCTCCAATCATATTTCTCAACTGCACGGATCAACCCTTGATTTCCTTCCTGGATAAGATCAAGAAGAGTCAGACCACGACCAATGTATTTCTTGGCAATTGAAACAACCAATCTTAAATTGGAATTGATAAGTTTTTTCTTTGCAGCAACTTCACTCTTTTCAACTCTTTTTGCAAGATCGATTTCCTGCTCAAAAGTCAGAAGAGGAATACGCCCAATTTCCTTAAGATACATCCGAACAGGATCAGAAACTGACCCTTCAGTAAGAACTGTTAATGCTTCGAGCTCTTTTGCCAAATCCTCAATTGGTTTCTGAGCGTCCTGATGCTGTGCAACTGACTCAAAAACGTCAATATTTGAGCGCATTAGCTTGTCATAAAGAGCATCCAAATCTTCTATGTGATTTTCAGGTTGGGCATAAATTGCCAGAATCTCGTCTTGTGTTATGTATCCACGTTTTTTGGCACTGGCTACTACTTCTGTGAGAATAGGGGCTAGCTTATAAGACATAGGCTATATTTTAGCACATTTTAGTAAAATCAGGAAGCCTGGAGATGCGATGCTAAATCAGAATACTTTTTTTGTAATTCTTCCACTTCTCCACCTGTCTTTTCAGCTTCTTTAATCTCCAGAACAAGTTTTTTCATTTTCTCCTGAATGTATACTATTTTTAACTTTTGGGATATTTTTTCCACTTCATTTAGTAGTTTTTCCTCGTCATCAAAAGGCGGAAGAGGGAATAATACGCTTGTATCAAATGTGGGAAGGAGTTCTTTGGGAAGCCCATCTGCAAATTTTTTCCCGTCAAAATGTTCCGTACTCTCAAAATGAAATAATAAGTGATCCATTATTTTGTGGTATGCACGATCTCGTGAAATGGTATCTGAAAGAGTTTCAATTACTTTCTTTAGAGCATTCTTGGGTTTTTCTGATTGAGTGATTAGTGCCAATAGATATTCTTCAAGAACCTCTTCTTTCGACCTCTTTGCTTTGACAGCTGTTGCTGGTACAATCTCTTCCTGTCTATTGCTCAGTCGCTCTATTTCTTTTGAGATACTTTCATAAGAGGTATCGAGTGAATCAGCAATTTTTCTCAAATAGTGTTCTTTAATAATCTCATTTGATATTTGAGCGATAAATGGCAGAAGAACGTCGCCTACTTTTTTCTTTCCCTCAGCTGAGCTGATATCTACAGACTCCAATGTATGCTTGAGCAAGTAATCATACACAGAAATATCTTCTTTTACAGCTTTTTTAAAAGCAGCGGGATTATCACTTATTGCCTCATCAGGATCTTTTTGACCTGGTATTTCTATAACTGTTGGAGACAGGCCTTTCTTCTCGACAACCACTAGGCTTCTTTTAATTGCCTCTTGCCCTGCTTTATCAGCATCAAAGCAAAATGTAATTTTTTTAGTAAATCTTCCCAGAAGATTTACCTGCGAATCAGTTAATGCAGTTCCTTTAACTGCAACTACATTACTTACTCCATTTTGAAAACATGAAAGTACATCAAATTCTCCTTCTACGATTATCGCCTGCGCCTCACGCCGTATCGCGTCTTTAGTGATATTCAAGCCATACACATGGTCTCCTTTATGATAGATCAAGGTCTCACGAGTGTTTACATATTTAGAGGACATATCAGAACTATCCAAAATTCTTCCTGAAAATCCAACGACATTATCACGATGATCAATGAGGGGGAACATAAGTCTTCCACGCAAAAAGTCCATAACGTCCCGTCCTCTTTGAAAGGCAAGGCCTGCATCAATTACTTCTTCTTTATCAAATCTTTTTTTATCAATTAGGTATTTGCTGAGTGCATTACCCATAGGGGGTGAAAACCCAAGCGAAAAAGTTTCGATTATCTTAATGGATATCCCTCTGTTAGATAAGTAATTACGTGCTTTTTCCCCAGCTTTGTGCTTGGTCAACACGTAGTGATAATACTCTTTTGAGAGGCTGTTTAATTGATAAAGACGCTCTTTTTTTGACTGATCACCGCTTCCAAAATCACGATTGAGTAGTTCAATGCCCGCTCTCTTTGCCAAGGTGCGAAGTGCTTCAGAAAATTCGAGCTTTTCATACTCAATAAGAAATTGATATACATCCCCACCCTTATTGCATCCACCAAAGCAATGCCAGATCTGTCTCTCAGGAGAGATTACAAATGATGGAGTTTTCTCGCTGTGAAAGGGGCAAAGGGCTTTAAAATTTCGCCCTGCTTTTTTGAGTGTTAAGTATTCTGATAGTAGATCGACAATATCGACTTTTTCCCTGATTTGAGCGACCTGGTCCATTTGGGCTAATTGTAGCATAGGAAATGTTGCAATTCCTAGTAAATAGGGTATAATCGCAAGTTATCATGCATGAATTGACCAGAGGAAGAAATTTTGAACCGAGTAGCCGAAAAATTATTTTGCCAGAAGATGTTGGCCAGATTCGAAAAGGCTTAAAAGGAAAAAAAATTATTGTTGCAAGTGGAGTATTTGATTTTCTTCATCCCGGCCACGTTTCTCATCTTGAGGAAGCGAAAGCACAAGGAGATTTATTGTTTGTTGGCATTGCCTCAAATGAAATTGTGAGAGCAAAAAAAGGTGAGGATAGACCTATTCAGGATCAAGAAGCCAGAGCAAAAGTCATGGCAGCTCAAGGCTGCGTTGATTACGTAGTTCCAATGTCAATTGCGCCCGATGCATCATTCCTCGAACTTATTACTCCACATGTCTGGGCAAGAGGACTAGATCACAACTGGGAAGATATTGATCCTAAAACCAAGTTAGTCATAGTGACCAATAATATATCAGTAATTAGCACTGGTGGGGACTCATATCGAAGCACTGAAATAATTGAGAAAATAAAGGAGGGTAGATAAACAAAAAAGCCTGCTTTTGACAGACTTTTTTGTTGATTTATATAGATTTCTTGTTTTTACACTTTCGATCTATACTCCTCTGATTCTACCCTTTGTCCCGCAAAATTAAGCTTCTAGAACACTTAACCTTTTGGCAAGTTAAACTGATGCGCATCAGCCAACACTTATAGCGTAATATTTTCAATAGGGGTTTGTCAATAGCCCCACTAAATTTGCTTAACGCTTGAATATCATATATTTATTCGTGCTACAATTATTTTACATGGGAAATTTGCTGTTCAATAAAATACGTCTAAGCTGGTATTTTGATATTTTCCTTATCATATTTTTGGTTTTAGCATTTAATCTTCCAAAAATCACATTTCAGGGAGGAGCCCTCACTCTTTTTTCTGTAAATTCATTCTTATACGGGTTTTATTTGGCTCCCATTCTTACCGCTCAAAAGACACGTATAGAGGATCTCCATAGGGCTGTACGGAGTGAGGCAAGCGCAATATTTGGAATGATGCTTCACCTTAAAAAACTTCCTGAAAAATTGCGAAACGAACTTCAATCTGATATGGAACTCTACATTAAAAAGATTCTAACCGAGAGAAAAGCTGGTCAAGGTGAAAAAGAATATGAAAAGTTGATAAGTTATTGCTTAAAGTATAAAGGCCCGCATCAGATAGCGATTGATCAGCTACTTGATAGGCTGATAGCAAATGAACAAAATAGAACTCAATTTTCTATGCTTCTGAGTAGCAAAGTTTTTTCTCATGAATGGATGGTAATTATGGTACTATTCTTTATCACAATTGGATTTGTGCTGGTTATTAAGGGTGGTGAACATTTTGCATTTAATTTTGTAACGGCATTATTGTGCACTGGGCTCAGTATGCTACTAATTATTCTGGCTAAATTAAGCAACCTAACACATAAAAGAGCAAAACAGATTTGGGAACCATACGAAAAACTACTGAAGACTCACTTCTATAGAATAGACTAATTTACTCAACAATACTGCAGGCGATTTTAATTCCTTCTGAATATGTAGGATACGCATGAATCATTTCAGCTAATTCACTGGCTTTAACTCTGCACTGTATGGCGAGTGCGATTTCATGAATCATCTCGCCCGCACGGGATGCAACAATTGATCCGCCAATTATTACACCGTTTTCATCAGTTATAACTTTTACAAACCCATCCATATCATTTGCAGTATTGGATCTACCCAATATGCCCATCGCCATAATCCCTTTTTTAATTTTTATTCCTTTTGCAATTGCATCATCTTCAGAAATTCCAACAGATGCAACTTCTGGGAAAACAAAAACACATCTTGGAACTACAGAATATTTTGGACTTATTTTTTTAGTTGAAAATGCGTTATGCGCTGCTATATAACTTTGATAATTTCCTGTATGGGTAAAGAGATATGGTCCGACAACGTCACCTGCTGCGAAAATATGTGGATTACTTGTCTGAAGAAATTCATTTACTTTAACTCTGCCTTTTTCAGTTATGACTCCAGCCTTTTCAGGAGCAAAGTTAAGCGATGGTACTTTTCCTGTTGCAATCAATATTTCTTCAAACTCTCCAAAATATTGCTTGTCATCTTTTTGGAAGTGAACAACTTTTTTACCGTCGTGTTTCTCTACTTTGACAACACCTGTACCGGTAAGAACAGTTATTCCCCGGTTTTCAAAAAGAGCTTTGACCAGCTCACTCACTTCCTTATCTTCCTTACCCAATATCCGGTCAGATCTATTCACAATAGTTACTTTTGTACCAAATGTTGAAAAGATCTGGGCAAATTCACATCCCACTGCACCGGCCCCAAAGATCAGAAGAGATGCTGGTGGCTTAGTCAGATCCACTGCTTCTTTATAAGTTATATACCCAACTTCTGATAATCCGGTGATCGGTGGTATAAAAACATCAGATCCTGATCCTACGACAAATTTAGCTGCTGAGTATATCTTCCCTCCTGCTTCGACTTCGTTTGAGGAGACAAATACTGCTTTATGCTGGATTACTTCTATCCCGTCTTTTGCAAAAGCCTCGTGTCCCTCGTGCGCGCCTGTTCTTGTGACCACAAGATCCTTCCACCTTTTAACTGCGTGATAATTAACACCCGTGTGAGATACTTCTATTCCATATTGTTTGGCATGTTTTGTAGTCTCATAAACATGAGCTGCGTGAAGCAGGGCTTTTGTTGGAACACAGGCAAAGTTGGGACATTCACCACCTATTGCGCCTTTTTCAAAAATAATTACTTTTTTACCAAGCGACTTTGCATGATGCGCTGCTACAGCACCTCCAGCACCTGATCCGATTACAATGAGATCATAATCATAGTTGTGTGCAGAATCTTTTTTCTTAAAGGGCAGCATAGGATAAGTATAGCAAAAAACTCAGGAGATATCCCGATGCGTATCGTAAATATATGCAGCGTCAGAGTTATACTTCTTAAGACTCTCTGTAACCAACTTATGAATTTTGTGGGATTCCATCTGCTTTTCCTTCTTTAAACCTTTCTCCACTTCATCACTAACCATGTGAGCAATCAATTCTGCTTCTTCATCCTTCATGCGGAGCACCAAGCACGCAGCAAAAACACTTGCATAGATTTTGCGTGCGTCAAATGGCTCTTTATGTCCTTTTCTTTTTACAATATGATCCATATTTATCCAAAATTAATTGTACCGTTAGCTATAAGAATCAACAACCATCCTAATGCAATAAGCATATACCCAATCGCAAATCTCATGTAGCCTTTGTTGTTCTGTTTCCATTTCTTAATTTTATCAACTTTCATTCCTCCTGCAACAAGTAACAATATAACCACCAGCGGCATTACAAAAATAATATTATATATAATCAAAAGCATAAATGCCGTGAAATTAAAGTTAAGAGAAAGTAGAGTAATTATCGCAAGATATGGAGCTCCGGTGCAGGGGAGCTCAACAGCTGCGATAAATGCACCTAAAATAATTACACCGGTAGTTGATACATTTTGTGAATATTTATGAATCTTTTCAGCAAAGTAAGGTGGGATTTGCAGAGAAAATCCCTTCCCGTACCAGAAGAAGTCTTTGACCTCCAAAAGTCCGGCAAGAATTACGAAAAATCCGACTATTAAGGCCAAATACTCAGCTACAAAAAGCGGCACACTTTGGAGGAAATAAACCAATCCCAAACCTGCCAAAAGATATGTAATAAATATCGCACCAATATATAAACCACCAAGATATAAAAGCTTGCCTACGGATCCTTTTCCTCCGAGTACAACTGAGACCATTAGAATCAGAACCCCAATGGCACAAGGATTAATTGAATCAACTGCTGCTGATATTAAAACCACGGAAAGTGTTGGTATATCAATATTCATATTATTTCTTATCTCCTTTCAGTTTTCCAATTTTTTCAGCTACCTTGTAGCTTCTGCACATTTTATCAGTTCTGTCTTTTGGTGTATCAAATTCAATTATCACACAATCCCCTGATGGCACATTTGACTCCGGTGAAATAATATAGTTTTGAGGATTGGATAGTTTCTTTTGAGAATAGTAATTCTCCTTATCTGTAGTAAATACAAATACCTGAACCTCACCTGCGCCTGATTCCAGACACCCATCCCCGTTTTTCGCCATTAGAAATCCTTCATTAACAGGAATTGTAAAGGAATTAGGAGACAATTCTCCTCCTATTACATTGAAGAAATTACCAAGGCTCGCGTCCGATCTATTCATGACTACTCCCTCCAGATGAATCCTTTTGTCACTGTGTTCATGGAATGTTGAGGTGCCTATTTTGTTACTCAATCCCTTCGGATCCCGGATATTTACCTCCTTACCGCATTTGTAAATTTCAAAATCAGTGTGCCAATGAACTGGTCCGCTACTTGATGAAGTCACATTTATGTAAACTGTTGACCCAGCCATCACCAATGTGGGAATTAAAGTGACCATTACTATGGTTATAAAAATCAACTTCTTATTTTCATCAATTATCTTTGTTGCTCTTAGTGAATATGCAGCAAGCAGCGCAAGCGAAACTGTACCAAAAACCAGAAGATAAAGAGAGTAAGTATTGAGCAGGTTTTCTATATTCATTGACTTTAGTCCTATTATTAACAATAACTCATGTTGTTGTGTTATTCAATAGCAAGAGTATTTTCTCTGAGTGCTGGAATCTTATTTAAGAGTGATTGGATAAATTTGAAAACTATCCACAACAACCCACTAACTGCAAATATATACACCCAATCAAGCCAGTCTGTCCCTTTGATTTCAAAAAGTTTTGCCAGAAATGGAGTATAAGCAATTAGAAGCTGAAGAGATAAGGTTACAACAATTGAAAAGAGTAACCACTTGTTGGAAAAGAAAGAGGTTTTGTAATCAGATCTGATTAAATATAAACCAACTAATTCAAAAACTACTATTGCATTAAATGCTGCGCCTTGTGCGTCAGCAAGCCCTCTGGGTAGATCAATCACATAAATACCAAGAACTCCAATGGTTAACAATATACCAAAAACTATCATTTCAGCCCACAACTTCTTGCTAATTATCTGACTTTGGAAAACCTTGGGACTATAACGCATAATCCCTTTCTCGGCCGGATCAAGGCCCAGAGCGACTGCTGGTATACCATCGGTTACGACGTTTATCCATAGAAGCTGGATTGCAGTTAAAGGTAATTTCTGAAAAAGCATCACTCCCGTAAATACAACTAACACTTCCCCAATATTGCACGAAAGAAGATAATCAACAAACTTACGGATATTGTGAAAAATACCACGCCCTTCCTCAATAGATGAAATTATTGTTGAAAATTTATCATCAAGAAGTACCATGTCTGATGATTCTTTAGCAACATCTGTTCCGGTTATTCCCATGGCTATTCCTATATCTGAAGCTTTCAGAGCTGGAGCATCATTCACTCCGTCTCCTGTCATTGCGACAATATGACCCTTTTTCTTAAGAGCATTAACGATACGCATCTTAACGCCTGGATTTACTCTGGCGTAGATACTAACCTTTTCGACTATCTCGCTGAACTTCTCATCAGTCATTTTTTCCAAATCTTCTCCGGTCAAGACTTCCCCAACAATACCAATTTCGCGCGCAACTGCTTGAGCGGTTGCTCCATGATCACCTGTGATCATTATCACCCTGATTCCTGACTGCAAACAGCTTTGAATAAGTGGCTTCACTTCAATTCTTGGAGGATCTATCATTGCCTGAATACCCAAAAATGTTAGTCCCTGCTCAAGTTTTTTTGCGTCTTGAACCTGCACGTCGTACTCTTTCTTTGTTAAGATTTTGTACGCAAGGCCCAAATTGCGTAGTGCCAGGTTTGAAAAATCTAGATTTGTTTTAACAACTTCTTCCTGATCCGATTTGGTCATATTTGCTTCTTTTCCTTTTTTGAAGATCTTTTCGCATTTAGTAAGCAATATTTCCGGGGCGCCTTTGGTAAAAACCAAATATTTATCTCCTTCTTTTACAACAACGCTCATCATTTTACGTTCTGAGCTGAACGGTACCTCCATCAACCTTTCCGGCTTTTGCGTAATCCCAGCTTTTGCGGCACTCACCAGCAGTGAAGCCTCAGTTGGATCTCCCAATACCTGATCTTTATTGCTGATTGAAGCATTATTGCAAAGAAGTCCTGCCTTAAGAAGTAAAGATAATTTAGCACTATCAACTTTTTTACCATCTTTGGTAAATTTCCCAACCCGTTCATAACCAATTCCTGAAATATCAATTATTTCTCCGTCAAAATATATCTTTCGAATAGTCATTTCTCCTTTCGTCAGGGTACCAGTTTTGTCAGAACAAATAATATCAGTTGAGCCAAGCGTTTCAACAGAGTTAAGCTTTCTAACAAGTGCATTTTTACGAAGCATTCTTTGAGTACCAAGAGCTAGAGAAATTGTAACAACAGCGGGTAATCCCTCAGGAATTGCCGCAACAGCCAACGCAACTGCTGCGATGAATGAATGGATAATTTTGTTAAGAGGAGTCAGGCCTTGAAAATCACGGGCAAAAAAATAGATAAAAATAAAAACAATCACACAAATTCCCAAAATTACATATCCAATCACCTTGCCAATTTCATCAAGCCTTTTTTGAATAGGTGTTTCTTCATCTTCAACGAGAGATACATCCCTCGCGATTTTTCCGATTTCTGTTCCATCTCCAGTTTTGACAACCACTCCAACCGCGCGCCCGGAAGAAATTGCAGTTCCTGCAAAAATCATATTTTTTTGATCATTAATTTGAAGATTTCCTGTTAAAACACCTGTTATTTTCGAAACAGGCACCGACTCACCCGTTAATGAGGCTTCATTTACGCTCAGGCTAAATACCTCAAGCAGGCGAATATCCGCCGGAGTCTTGACGCCTTCCTCCAGAATAACAATATCCCCAGGCACTAGATCTGCAACATCAATCTCTTTTTCAATTCCACCCCTTCTAACCTTAGCCTTGAACGCAAGTAGCTTTTTCAGTGATTCAATTGCTTTTTCAGCCTTGAATTCCTGGACAAAGCCAAGTATTGAAATCATCAGAACAATTCCGAGTATTAATCCGGCTTCAACCAAATCAGAACTATCATGTTCTCCAAAAAAGTATATAAATAGTATCAGGAAAGCTGATCCGATCAGAATAAGAGTCAGCGTGTTCTTGAATTGCCCAAGATACATTGACAAGGCTGAAATTCTTTTTTTTGCAGTGAGCTTATTGGGGCCAAATTTTCCTAAAGCACTTGAAGCCTGGCTTTCAGATAATCCTTTATCACTTGTCTGAAAAAGATCAAAAACTTTTTCTTTGGTCAATGAATAAATTTGGGCAGTATCAGGCATAATCTAATCATACTCAAAGTTGATTACGGTTGACAAGATATCAGGTTGTGTTATAGATTATATATATGGGTATATTTGGAATGGGTCCTCAAACAGACGAATCAGGTCACAAATGCGAACATTGCGGTAAAACAATAAAACCAGGCGAACACTTCACAAAAGAAGGAAAAAAATATTGTTGTGAAAAATGTTGTGGAAGCGTTGATAAATCCGCTAAAAAAGCTGCCAAATCCTGCGAATTCTGCTAATAAAACTTCGAAACAATTTCCCTAAATCCTAGATCATTGATGATACAATCAAAGTAATGAAGGAGATATTCTTATATTCAAGCAGCATATTTTTTGCACTTGCATATATATCATATATCATCTCTATATTAAGGGGACGTACCAAGCCACACCGTACAACAAGATTTGTTGTTTTAGTTGTTGCTAACATTACCACCTTATCACTAATTGCACAGGATAGCTCTGTCGCTATTTGGATTGCCTCTATTGCTACTATATTTTCATGGATTGTCTTTCTTCTTTCGTTAAAATATGGCATAGGAGGATGGTCAAAAACTGATATTGCCTGCCTAATAATTGCTCTTTTGGGAATTTACGTCTGGAAGATTACCAATAATCCTCAGTTAGCATTTTTTGCTTCCATTATTGCTGACTTTATCGGTATGCTACCTGCATTTATAAGAACTTACCGTCATCCTCGCACAGAAGGTATTGGCTTCTACGCTATTGACGCAGTTGGTGCAGGATTAAATTTACTTGCAATAAGCGCATGGTTGCCTCAGGAATATATATATCCTCTCTATTATCTATTTTTGGATGCCTGCATGCTTACACTAATTTTTAGGCAAAAAATTAAAATATAATCACCGTTGCGATTGCGAAGTAAATAAGAAGACTTAGAAAATCCTGAACTACTGTTGTAAAAGGACCTGCACCAACTGCTGGATCTTTATGTTCTTTTCTAAGGACCGCTGGCACGACAAGGGCAATAATTGGCGCGATACTCATCGTTGCAGCCATTGCAAATCCCACGCTTACCCCAATCTCAACTGACTTAAAAGCAAAAAAAGCAAAAAGAGCAGCCAAAACCCCAAATAATCCACCCATCGCTATTCCCAGAATAAACTCTTTGAAGAGGTAGTCTAGGAAGTGAGTCCCTTTTTTACCAATATTGCGCACATATACGGTTTGGGTTTGGGTACCCACCGCATCCGCCATATACACAATTATCGGAATGAAATAAGTTAAGCCGATATTTCGTGAAAGAAGATGCTCAAACTTAGATGAAACCAGAGTCAACGCGATTCCACCAACAAGCCCAATGACTAGCCAGGGAAGTCGATGCTCAATCATCAGAGAAACTTTTTCTTTTTCATCATCCTCAAGAATTGGTTCTTTTGAATCTACCATTTAATTATTTCTACCACATCTTCACATCTATCAGCAAGCAATATCTGTAGAGTATGTATATATAATAGTATACTGGTAATTGTTCAGGAATTTTATTATAGTTAGAAAGATGTTGACTGTCCCAAAAAATAACATTCTACGCATATCAATGCTGGCATTTTGTTTTGGTATTTTTTGTGCGTCAGCAAAAGTCTCATTTGCCCAATCTTCCAAAGGGCCTTCCAATTCAGGAGCCGGAACTTTGGGAGTAGCCAGAATTATTGATATTAAAGAAAAAAATGTAAAAGACGGAAGCATCATATCAGTGTCTGAAGAAGGCTCCATACTTTCAAATGTTGCTTATGATGCACAAGTTCAGGGGGTAGTTGCAAGAGACGCCGGAATCTTGCTAAGTGATGACGGTAGTGAAAATGGAGTTCCGATAATTTCAGTTGGCAAAGTTTATCTGCTAGTCTCAACAATTGCAGGGCCAATTAAAAAAGGCGATCAGCTTGCAACCACGTCTTTGATTCCAGGAGTTGGTGTCAAAGCTGTTAAATCAGGTTATGTTCTGGGTCTTGCTCTTGAAGATTTTGCAAGTCCAAATCCAAAAGAAATAGGAAAAATTGCAGTTGATCTAGACCTTCATTATTTTAATGCCAAACCAACATTTCCAGGTTCCCTCTCTGACATTTTCAAACTTGTTCTTTTACCAACCAAAGAAGGCCCGACTGCATTATACAAATACATTGTCGCGGCAATTGTCGCGATTGGGTCTTTTGTATTGGGCTTTTTGACATTTGGACGTACAGCTGCAAAAGGCGTTGAGGCCTTAGGTAGAAATCCATCAGCCGGACGCATAATTCATCTTGGGATACTTTTTAATGTTATGATTGTTATCGTAATTGCACTTGCGGGCCTGGTTGTTGCATTCATGATATTAAGACTATGATACTCTGCTTCTTACTATCAAATCAGTTATAAAAAGGGTACAATTAAGTTAACTACTAAAACAAATTTATAAGTTCATGGACACTCTGCCTTTTCAATTTATTACTCTTTTTGCAAATTCTGCAATCCTGATTTTCGTCTTTTATTACTTTTTCAAATTAAATGCAAAAGAAAAAGAACTTGAAAAAAAAGAAGGAAAAGTAGATGCTGACTACCACCACATTGTTGATGAAGCACTTGCAAAAGAGAGAAAAATCATTGATGATGCAACTACAGAAGCGGAAAAAATAATTACAGATACTGATTATGCATCCACAACTGACAAAGACCAGCTAAATCTTGCCCTAAACAAAATTGTTGAAGATATTAAAAAAGAAACAGCTCAGACAGGGCATGACCTGATTGATCATTATGCATCAACTCTAAAAGTAATATCTCTTCACTCACAAGAAAATTTCCAAGACGTATCCAAAGAATTTGAAGATAGTCTCAAAAAACAAATTAGAGACTTTCAAGATGTTGCAAAAACGCTTGAAACAGATCTGCAAAAACAAATCAAAGATTTTCATCAGTCTTTACTTCCAAATCTACAAAAAGAGCTTGAAGAATACAAAACTGAACGAATCAAGCAAACTGAAGAGCTGGTAAATACCATAACGCAAAAGGCGGCTGAAGAAATATTTAACAAATCAATTTCAATTGACGATCACCAAAAGCTAATAATTGAATCTCTGGAAAAAGCCAAAAAGGAAGGGGTGTTTAGTTAAATGGAGGGATTGGATCTAACAGATTTTTTCCAAACTAAAGAAGGCTCTTTGGATTTTTCAAATCGTCTTGCAACTCTTTCTGAAGAAATATACAAATCTGATTTTAACTTAGAAAAATCTTTGACAAACCATTTTGGAATTCAAAAAAAAGATAAATTTATTAGCATACTCAGGACTCACTCTGTAAATACCGAATCGACTTCAGATCTCAAAAAATTTTTAACTTTTGCTCAAGAAGAAATAAAAGTTTTTCCAGTTCTTTCCATAAAATTGGCCTTTGATCCAAACGAAAAGATACTCAAAGCGATATCTGAATGGTTTATATTAAACATTAAAAAGCAAGTTCTTCTTGAAATTATTGTTGACCCAAAATTAGTTGCAGGTTGCGATATTAGCTATAAGGGTGAATTTAAGAGCATGTCTGTTAAGCCCAAGCTTGATCAAATCATAAAAGACGTATTGGCAAATTCTAAAAATAGTACCCCCGCAACTGGTAAAAATAACACATCACCTGGGACTAATCAAAACTTGGATAATTTCTCCATTGGTAGATAATACTTTATTATGGATAATCAGTTTAATCATTTTTTAGAAAAAACAGGTGAATACGGAATTGTTTACCAGGTCAGTCATCCGATTGTTTTTATAGAGGGACTACCAAGTGTCAAAACGCAGGAAGTTATTTTATTTGAATCAGGAGAAAAAGCCGAAGTTTTTGCTATAACAAGAGGCAAAATAGAGGCAAGAGTCTTTTCGCACAAACCTATACTTGTCGGAACCAAAGCCACAAGAACTGATCAACTACTCTCACTCCCCGTTGGACCTGAGCTTTTAGGACAAACTATAAATCCTCTGGGAGAACCATTGGACCCTAGCGTAAAATTCACCAAATCCAAGGAATTACGTCCACTTGATGCCAAGCCAATTGGCATTTCAGGAAGACAAAAAATCACAACTCATCTTGCAACAGGAGTTTCACTAATTGATCTTCTTGTTCCACTTGGGAGAGGGCAACGAGAATTAATAATAGGGGATAGAAAAACTGGAAAAACCGCCATCTTAATGACGATATTGAAAAACCAGGTCATTGAGGGAAGCATCGCAATTTATGCAGCAGTTGCAAAAAGAAAAAGTGACATTAAGAAATTGCAGGAATTTTTTATAGGTGAAAAAATTGCAGAAAAAGTAATAATTGTTGCATCAAGCTCTTATGACTCACCAAGTCTGATTTACCAAACCCCTTATGCTGCGATGGCAATAGCTGAATATTTCAGAGACCAAGGGAAGCACACCTTATTAATACTTGATGACTTATCAACTCATGCAAAATTTTATCGAGAACTGTCTCTTCTGGCAAGAAGATTTCCCGGACGCGATTCATACCCGGGAGACATTTTTTATATACATTCCAAACTTCTTGAAAGGGCTGGTAACTTCAAACATCCAACAGTTGGTGAAGTGTCAATCACGTGTCTTCCTGTTATAGAAATAGTTGAAGGAGATTTTACCGGCTATGTTTCAACAAACGTAATGGGTATAACAGATGGACACATTTATCTTGATAGCAATATCTACTATCAGGGGATGCGTCCTGCAGTAAATATTCCGCTTTCAGTTACTCGTGTCGGTAGACAAACACTAACCAAACTCTCACGTGAGGTCAATAAAACCCTAACTGCTTTTTTGTCTCAGTATGATAAATTATTGAATTTGTCTCATTTCGGCCAAGAACTCACAGATGATGTCAAAAAAAGCCTGAGACTTGGAGACATGGTTTATAAGTTTTTTAATCAGCCTTACCAGCTTACAGTTCCAGTACCAGTCCAGCTGATAATTCTGTCAATGATATTGCAAGATTTCATTGAAAATAAGGAGGTACTTGATAAGGTTAAAAAGGGATTAATAAAATCTTACATTGACAGTGAACAACAAAAACTGTTACTAGATATTACAAAAACTGATGATTTGAATACTTTTAATGATAATGTTATAAAGAATAAAGATGCATTAATGGCCTTAAGTCAGTAAATATTTTATGGCACAAAAAAATACAATTATTGAAGAACTCGCAGCTCTAAATAGTATCAAGGACTTGGCCGAAAGCTATGAAGAAATTGCTGTTACAAAAATGCAAAAAATAAGAGATAAGGTTCTTAAAACTCGTGATTTTTTAACAGGGTTATCTGATGTATTTGTGGATTTAAAATCCTCACACGAATATGAAATTAAAGAATTAATGGCAAAAAGAAAAAAAGGGGATAAGTCCATTTCTCCTCTTTTACAATCAAATGGTAAAACACTTTTGGTTTATTTATCTTCTAACGGAAGACTCTATGGATCTGTCACCCAAAAAACATTTAAATTACTACTTCAGGATTTAAGAAATCCCAAAGAGGGAGAGATTACAGATTTGGTAATCATTGGTAAAGCAGGAAAAGAAATGTATGAGGGAGCAAGTGTTAGTAAGCCATTTGAGTATTTTGATATTCCCGACGCAAGCGTAGGTGTTGAGCACATAAAACAGGTCATGGAAAAATTTTTGCAGTATGACAGCGTACACGTTTATTATGGAAAATTTGGCAATGTTGTAAATCAGGATCCGATTTCAACAAGTATCAGCGGAGAGGATATATTTGAGGCAGAAGTTAAAAGCGCCGTAAAACGCGAAGATAAATTTATTTTTGAGCCAATCCTGGAAAAGATATTTCATTTTTTTGAAACAGAAATCATGGCCAATCTTTTTAGCCAAACACTTCTTGAAAATCAATTGGCTCGTCATGCATCCCGTGTAAACGCAATGGAGGAAGCATTGGTTCATATAGAAGATGAGACCAAAAAATTACTCCGGCAAAAAACTCGCATTAAGCATCTTATGCAAAATAAAAAGCAACTAGAAACAATGTCCGGACTGATTTTATGGGAAGGATAATTTATTGATTTTATATTTAAACAGAACAAAAATAAAAATACATCTTTCATCCCCAATAAAAAGTTGGACACTTTGAAATTAATAATTAATAAAATAAGTATATTATGGTATTAGGTAAAGTAATCAGTATAAAAGGACAAATTATAGAGGTTGAGTTTTTAGATAAAAAACCACAAATATATGATGTTCTCTTTCTGCAGGATGATGAAACCATAAAAATGGAGGTCTACACCTCTGCGTCCCCAACTAGTTTTTTTTGCCTGGCATTAACCCATGTAACAACTCTCCACCATGGCTCAATCGCTGAAAGTACCGGACAGCCAATTAAAGTTCCAGTTGGAAACGAATTGCTTGGGCGTGTGGTTGACACATTGGGTGAACCACAAGATGGGCTAGGGGAGATAAAAGCAAAAGAATACAAACCAATTATTGCCGAGACAATCAGTTTTGCAAATGTTGAAATTCCAAAAAATATTTTAGAGACTGGAATAAAAGTTGTTGATTTTTTTACACCGATAATTAAAGGCGGAAAAGTTGGTCTATTCGGGGGAGCGGGTGTCGGAAAAACGGTTATCATATCTGAGATCATACATAACTTAGTTATCTTGCATGCTGATGAAAACGTTTCTGTTTTTACAGGAGTTGGAGAACGGACACGTGAAGGAGAAGAGCTTTTTGAAACGCTTAAAGAAAGTAAAGTAATGCAAAGCGTTAGCTTAATCTATGGAAGTATGGGCGAGAATGCTGCTCTTAGGTTCAGGACTGCATTTACAGGTGTCACAATTGCCGAACATTTTAGAGACATGGGAAAAGACGTCTTGTTCTTTGTTGATAATATCTATCGTTTTGCGCAGTCTGGTTATGAGCTTTCTACTCTTATGAATTCAATTCCTTCAGAAGGCGGATACCAATCAACACTAACAAGCGAGATGGCCTCATTTCATGAGCGCCTCGTTTCAACAACGAAAAATTCTATAACTACATTTGAAGCAATCTATGTTCCAGCGGACGATTTAACAGATAGTGGAGTGCAGGCAATTTTTCCGTATCTTGATTCTGGGCTTATTCTTTCTCGTACAGTTTACCAGGAAGGAAGGTTTCCGGCAATTGATATCTTGGCTTCCAATTCGAGCGCTCTAAATCCTGACACTGTAGGGGATGAACATTACAATACTGCAATAACAGCACAGGCCTTACTTAAAAGAGCAACAGCGCTTGAAAGAATTGTTGCCTTGATAGGAGAGTCAGAATTATCAACTGAGGACCAAACCACATTTAAAAGAGCAAAAAAACTCAAAAACTTTATGACACAAAATTTTACAGTGGTTGAACAACAAACTGAAAAAAAAGGCGTGTATGTTGCAGCTAAAGATACAGTCGCAGATGTAAAAGCAATACTCGAAGGAAAGGTAGATGATCTCAAACCAGAAGACTTGCTATACATTGGGACTCTAAAAGATATTGAACACAAATTAGAAACAAATACATCAATAAATCCTGCACCAATTAGCAATACACTAACACAAAATAAGGAGACTACTCCAGCATCATCCAAAGAAAATTCTAAATAAAATATCAATACAAATATCTATTTAATCTATGAAGGTAATAGTCAAAGACACCAATGAAATTCTGTTTGAAGGAGAAGTCGAAAGAATAAGCTCATTCAATGAAGTAGGAAAGTTTGATATTTATCCAATGCATGCTAATTTCATTTCTATTATTCTAAAGGAACTAGCCTTATATAAAGACGATAAGCTGGTCAAGGAAATAAAACTAGAAAGAGCCATAATGAAGGTTAAGCAAGACATTGTAAGCATATTTTTAGGAATTGAGTCGCTAGTAATTGAAGATAAAATGTTAGGGGAGTCACAATCAGAAAAAAATAATCCTTCTGCAACTTCTGCAAAGAAGTAACAAAAATATAATTTATATGCACACTTCTTCGAAAATTTAATTTATATAATTGAGCCCTACTGTAAGACATGTTTTCTAATTTGTAATCCTGTGAAAAGTACGAATAAATTAAGTGCACAATCTGTTGCTGTTTTTATGCTTTATTAAATAGTTATTTTTTGTAAAATTCTAAAAATAGGATTTTAGTTATTTTTGATATAATTACTAATAATAATTTCTGGAAATTTAGAAAAAAGTTATCCACAATATTATTTAGTTTTTAGTGGAAAAGTACAAGACCATGTCTATTACTAATACATCTATGAAAAGGCATCAAATAAACTAATTAATACTAATGCTAAATAACTGCAATTAGACTTGTATAAATTTGATTAAGCTCATTTATTCACATGTAAGAAACTTGTATAAAATCACTATATTGAAATTTATTGTTTATTTTATTAATTTATATTTATACAGGACTTGATTGATATTATTACAGGATTTAATCCAATAATTCGCTGGCTTTTGTCTTAATTCCCTTTTTAAGACACATTACTCTAAATATTATTTTGGAGGTGAATACTAATCTGTAATTGCCGGCTAGTTTATATTTTTTGGCTATTTACATTCGTTCTTAAATGTAAAAAAATGTCTTGTAGTATTTTATTTATTCGATATATTACCTACTTATGAATCTATTGCATAATTCTTACTATTCAAAAACTTATATATTTATTTAGACTGTTCTGATAGTTCATTTGCTATGTCAAAATCCTTAAGCACTCTCTTGATATAGCTGCTATCCTTAAGCGTAATCAGCTTCAATTTCAAAAATTATCTTTTTCCCTCCCCTTTTATTTGATTTTGACCAATTTTATTTTCAAATTTCAAATTCTGTGAAAAATATTAATTTTTATTACAGTTTTTGTAAATTACTTAGCCTCAACTATATCATTTAGTACTTGACTACTACTATTAATAGCAAGTAATATGAAATAAGGCTCTAAATAGTAACAGTATTTATTTTTGATTTTTTTAAAAATTTTACAAATTTAAGTCTTTCTATCAAACATTTATGGATTCTGCCCGTCCAACAAATGCAAATAATTTATTGACGTTAAAACAAGCCTCTGAGAGATTAGGTGTAACGCCTGACATACTTCTGAATTTGAATGAATACAACATTCTCAAGCCTTCGATTACTCTTTCGGGCGAAATAGGATACTCTCAGGAACAGATAATTAATTTCCTTGCAATCCAACAATTATCAGCTCAAAGAGTCATGCCTGGCGTACCCAGTGAAAGAAATCAACAACAAATCGAAATTGCCCCTTTAAAGCCAGCAGTGCATAATATTTCGGTACAGACTAATATCCAAGCTAATACTCATTCACTTAACCTCACTGATGCGGATGCGAATGTCATGAATGCAACTCGCAATACCGTGCCTGACACCAATAAAAAAATCCGTTCTTTTCTGAAGATTTCGTCCCTTTCGTTTTTGTTTTTCCTTTCATTGTTCGCTTTCTTCATAAGAGCGGATGATGTCAGAGTTTCAAAAGAATCAGAGCTACATGGCTCTATTATCTCTCCCTCCCCTGCTCAACATCAAAATAGAATTGTAGCTTTTGACAACCCAAGCAACGAAAAAATAAATGATCTAAATGAAAATATTGCTCCATTAAATCAGGTTTTTGAGGGTGGATCAACAAACGATAATGCAAATAAAGAAATTGCCAATAATACAGAAATTCCACTGCCTGATGCAGCTCAAGAATCAAATAGCAAATCAGCTAAAAGCGACTTGGTAGACTTTGCTTCAAAGCCATCATGCCCATCATGCATGCCGGAGGATAAGGAAGTTAAATCTGTATTTGATGATAATGGCAATATCAAGGGTGAACAGCCTAAGCAAACAAACCTTTTAGCAGCCACATCAATTGGCACGACAAGAATAGATCAAGTCGACAATCAAGCAGGGCCTAAAACTAATCCGATTGTGTTTTTGGGAATTTCACTCATAGGCTTGCTGTCAATGATGTTTATTTTTAGAAATCAGATTGCTCTAGCTATGAATAAATCAGGTAGCGCTAATCCACTACCTAATTCCTACATTGCATCAAGTAAGCCACAAAAAATTCTTGAGGTAAGCCAGAAAACAGATGGAACAGTCGTGTTACATATCCTCGGAAAAGAACACAAAATCAGTAAGCCTGAGCTTGATAGTGAATCAGATCAGTTTATCACAAGGCTAATGGAGCTAGCTCAAGATAATATCAAAGAAATCGATTATGACACTTTGACAGACGAAACGATCAGGTTTAATGCGCCTTTAAGTAAGCTTGTTACGCGCCTGGGGTTTGTAGGCATAAAAAGAGATTTATTTTTCCCACGAACTTCCAAGAACAAAGTACTTTTAAGGAAATACGTTACAGAACAGGATTTAATTGCTATGAGTTTAACCACCGAGCAGATTTTAAATTATCTGTAGGTAATTTTCAAGGCCAATTCCCCAGGACCACACAGGTCTACATAAGTCCCTTTGCATCTCACACAGATAACTTTTTCGTAGCTAGCATAAGCTTAATTAGTACTCGAAATTCCTATATAGGCTCATTTCGACAAAATGCACATGGATTCTGCCCGTCCAAACAATGCGCAAGACTTATTGTCTTTGAAAAAAGCTGCTAAGAAATTAGGAGTCTCAACTGACCTACTTTTAATCTGGAACGAAAATCATATCCTCAAGCCTACGGTAACCAAAGACGGCACATTCGGCTACACAAAAGATCAATTGGATAACTTTCTAAAACTTCGAGCCTCGCTTCAAGAGGGCGCAACTGCACAAACACAAGAGCCTGAAGCGATTAAAAAATCTCACTACAAAGCAACCGGCATCCAACAAGCTGTAGATAAATCTGAGCAAGAAGAAGCTATGCCTACAGAATCAAGCAACAAAACTCAAAATAGCCTATCTCAAAGATTCGTTTTGTGGGTAGGCAATGGATTTTACTCAGAGGCTGGAGTTAAAAATCACTTGAAATCACAAGTTACTGAATCATGGAGATTCACACCATCAAAACCTTCTCTTAGCTACAAAAGGCCCTCCAGGAAAACACTTGCTATTTCTACAGGATTCGCATTTGTTCTAGCTATGACCTTACTAACTCAACAATATAGGATAAAATACATGTTTGAGCAGTATGAAACAGGCTCAGGAAGCTACCAGCATGGAATTGCCACACAAGACGTACTAGGCACACAAACAAGTAAATTAAAACTAGTCGGCAGTGTAATATTTAGAATACCTGTCAATGTTAAGGACAAAGTTACGATAGGGAAAACCCTTGAAGTTAAGGGTAAAAGTGTTTTTAGAGACAATATTACGGCCCCAAATATTATTTATGGCATAAAGGCAGGACAAAACGTGGTCATAACTGGGGCTGCAAGCCAGACACCGACAATATCTGTTTCCCTACCTGATACTGTAGCTTCATTTCAGGGAGAAACAGGTGAAATTGTACTTCAGGCAGGCGAGGATATTGAAATAAGTGGTTTAACTATCAGCGACAAATCAACTCTTGAGTCTGTTGTTGCTCGGGGAACCTGCGCCGCATGTCTAAAAGATGCAGCTATTGCTGATAATTTAACAATTACAGCAGAGGGCAAAGTAGCAGCCGGTGCAATAGCTGGCATTCTGACAACAAGTGTCGGTGGAACAGGCCTAACATCTTATTCACAAGGCGATTTAATATATGCAAGTGGATCAAATACGCTTGAAAATTTAGTAATTGGCACGACAGGACAATTCCTGACAGTGGGTCCTGCCGGCATACCTGAGTGGAATAATGTCGGCTCTTTCGCTGTGGCCGTCGTAAAAGAAGATGATGTGGTAGTCTCAACAGTCACAAACACGCTGGACTTTCTAGGCGGAGACTTTGATCTGAATGTAAATCCAGCTGGAGAAGTAAATATCCAGCTTTCAGCAGTTCTTACATCAGTCACAGGTGTTGCCAACAATCTCAATATCGGCGGTAATACCCTAAGCTTTAGCGGCCAGGGACTAGTTACCTCAGGCGGTACTGATTCGATTGCGCTAGATTCAGCAACAACGGGCAGTGTCAATATAGGCACTGGCAATAATGCAAAAACTGTAAATGTAGCAACAGGAACTGGAGGGAACCAAGTAAATATCGCAACTGATGACACGACGCCGGACACGATCAACATAGGTTCGTCATCTGATACTGTTGGCATTTCAGGCAATGTAACTGCTAACAATCTCAACTCAAGCAACATCAGCGTCACTGGGGGATCAATTAATGGCACAACTATCGGGTCCGCTACTCCATCAACAGCCACATTTACCTCCCTCTCATCAACAGGAAATACTGATCTTTCAGCCGATGCCGGCTCAACAACAGTGATCGGCAATGCAACCGGCACATTTCAGCTTAGCTCAAGCGGCCTTAACGTTTCAGTTACGGGAGGAATAACGCTTCCAACTGCCCAAACTCTGACAATTGGTACAATTGGCTTAAATTCAGCAGGTATAAATGCTTCAACATCAGGCGCAAACCTGATTGGAGTATTTGATAACCTGGTCAGTACTAGCTCAAATAACCTACAACAGGTATTGCAGGATCTTGATGCATCAATTACATCGGCCGGTGTCTCCCCTTTCACAATAGCAACAGATCCGACATATGGCGATTATATCCGTCCAACCACACTCACCAATGACTTTACACTCGGAGGTGACGGTACGCCTGAGGGATCAACTCTTTTCTTTAATTCAGCAACAACTAACCTTTCGGTGGGTACAAACAACACAGGATCAGGCGGAACAAATGGAACAATAACGCTTTTCTCATCTGGCAATGGTGCGTCAGATACATACCTGACAACTGATGCAACCGGAAATCTCCTTATTCCGAACAACAGCGTTGGCATCGGTGCAAATCCGGTTGATCTTGATGCTGATGGAAATCCGTTCATACTTGAAGTTGGCGGAAGTATCGGCCCCGATTTGGATTCAACATATGACTTGGGGTCTGCCAACCGGAAATTTAGGAACTTGTACCTTTCAGGTGCAACCACAGCAGGCGGAGATGTAACAATATCAAACGATGACCCTGTCCTCTTTTTCTCTGACACGACTCTTGGGGAAGACGACTACTCAATCGCAGCCGACGGATCAAACCTCACCATTACGAACACTTCAGACGGCAGAACAGATTTGATTATCAACGGCGTGGGTGACTTTGATATTGCCGGTGGCTCAGGCTCAACCGGATGTACGATAACCAACAGCAACGGCAATTTAGTCTGTTACGGAAATATCACAACAACCAACACATCGGGTACAGTTGGATTTTTCTCAAGGAATAATGCAACATCTACCCTATCCCCGGCCACAAGCGGTGATAACATAACAACAAGTGGCAACATCACAACCTCAGGATCAGGAAGTATAACTGCCTCAGGATTACTTACAGCATCAAACGGTCTCACACTATCTACAGGCGGCCTCAATTTAACTGCAACTTCGGGTGCACTTTCCCTATCCGGCTTGTCTGCCTCATCAATTGACGCAGGCGTAAATGCGCTTACTTTCACTTCATCCAATTTCAACACAACTGCAACAGGCATTAATGCAACAGCAATTGGTGCCACCACCCCATCATCCGGCTCATTCACCATTTTCTCAACCAACGGAACAACGACACTTGGAGACGGTGCAGCTGATACCCTGACTGTTAATGCAACTATTCAGGGGCAGAATGCCCTCCGCTTTGAAGGCGCAACTGCTAATGCATTTGGAACTATACTCGCTGTAGCCGATCCGACTCAGGCAAATACCATAACTCTTCCAAATGCATCGGGAACTATTGCGGTCTCAGCAACAGGTCCAATCAGCCTCGATTCAGCGGGTGACATAAGCTGTCCTACGTGTCTCACAGGATCTGCCGGAAGTTTACAGGCTGTGCTACTTGCACCAACAGTTGCGCAAACTGATGCAACAACCAATACATCAATCAACATCGATAAAACCGCTGTTGGGCCACTTCTAAATCTCAAACAATCGGGAACATTAAGCGCTGCATATACAGGAAATGACACAACAATTAGCAGAAACTTTACAGGGGGCGCCAATAATCTTTCAGGAAGCATCCTGACTCTTTCTGACACTACGACCACAACTGGTGCAAATAATCCAACTGCACTTAACATCAATTTCGCAACGCCTACAGGAAGCGCAATATTTTCCGGCAATTACGTTAATTTCCAAAGAGCAGATGTTGCAGGCGGTTCGCTTGTGTCCAAGTTTTCCGTTTCAGCAACCGGCAATGTCACAACTGCCGGAACGATAAATACTGCAACGCTATCAGGTGGTACATTATCAGGCGGCACAATCTCTGGAGGATCACTTTCAGGCGGTACATATACAGGGACCGGGTTAACTGTTGCCGGTAATTACACGGCAACGGTTGCTAACGGCGGATCATTTAATATTTTTGATGGAACAAATACCCTCTTTACTGTTACCGATGCCGGAACCCAAGGGGACCTATCAAATATCAGAGCCCTATCAGCTTCAGGGACAATTACACTTTCAAATTTGGCAAGCAATGGCCCTGTCTACACAACCGCCGGTGGGGTTCTTAATTCAGAAGCTCAGTTGGCAATTACACGGGGCGGAACGAATGCCTCATCTTTTACAAATAATTCTGTTGTGTATTTCAACGGCACATCGCTCTCGTCAGTTGGACAGGCACAGAACGGCCAACTCATCATCGGCTCAACAGGCAACTCCCCTGTTCTGGCAACTTTGACCGGCTCAACCGATCAGATAAACATAACCAACGGTTCAGGATCAATTACAATTTCAACGCCTCAGGATATTGCGACAACCTCATCCCCCACTTTTGCCAACCTGACTGTCAATGGCACAGTAACGCTTGCTAATTCAGAAACGATCAGCAATTCAATTGATGGCACATTCACCTTTGGCCGTAATAACGCCGGGACTATCACCCTAACATCTTCTGATAATGATGCGAATTCTGATCTCGTTATCAGACCATCTGGTACTGGCACGCTTACTCTTGGAAGCGTTACTGCCCCATCAATTACTCTTCTGACAAGCGGGACAGGAGACGGCGCGCTTGTTTTGCCGGGACTTTCTGTTTCAGGTGCTGAGATGGTCAATGACACAATAACAGCAACCCAACTTGCACAGACCCTGACCTTCTCAAACGGAGACTTTCTTGATCTCGGGGCAGTTGACCATACCAGCTCAAACCTTCAGGGATTGAGGCTTCCAAATGTCTCGTCTGCAACACCAACCAATCCTGCAACAGGTGAAGGATTTTTGTCATATGACGCATCAAGCAATAAAGTTATTTTCTATAACGGCACGAGTTGGGACGCATTAGCATCTGGGGCCTCCTCATCAAAATGGACAGAGGATGCGCTCAACAATATCATTTATCCAAATAATGTCGGGCGAAATTTATCTCTTGGTTCAACTCTTGTCTCCCCTTTCTCAGTTGATTATGCCAATAACACCGTCCGGGTAGGTAACGGCTCAACCGGAAATGGAATTATTTCTATGTTTGCATCAGATGGTGATACCGGAAGCTTGACATACAACGCCTCAGATCAATTTGCCTTCTCAGGCGGAGATGTAAATATAGCAAACAATCTATCAGTTACCGGATCAATAACCGGTGCAACAGCCACAAATACGATCAATAATTTAGTTTTCAATGGGACTGGCGGCATCTCAGGAACACTGACATCTATCACCCCATCCGGCGCATTTACAGTTGGTTCACAAGCTCAAAATCTCACACTGCAGGGTGCAACCACCTCCCTGAGCTCAACTGCCGGAGGGGTCACAAACACGCTAATCTTCGCAAGCCCCGCAAGCGGAAATAAAACAATCACAGTCCCAAATGCAACAGGAACTGTTGCGGTTTCAGGAAGCGGAGTTGTTGCACTTGATGCAAGTGGGGATATCACCTGCCCCAACTGTCTGACCAGTGGCGGAACAGGCAACACAACCGGTGTGATCTTGGCACCCTCCTCTGCCCAAACGGATGCAACAACCAATAATTCCATTTTTATAAACAAAACAGGTATCGGGAGCTTGCTTAACCTAACACAATCCTCAACCCTGTCTTCCGCGTACACAACAAATAATCTGGTCCTAACCCGTAACTTAACAGGTGGTGCCAACAATAGAGGCGGAACGCTTTTAACTCTTTCTGACACTTCAGCAGGAAGCGGCGCCAATAATCCAACAGGGCTTTTGGTAACACAGCTAACCCCGGGCGGGAGCTCACTCTACACAGGGAATTTTGTTGATTTCCAGAGGTCTGATGTAGCAGGAGGCGCATTGGTGTCCAAGTTTTCAGTATCTGCAACAGGAAACGTGATAGCAGCAGGCACCATCAACGGTCTGACAATCACAAACAATGGAACTAACACACTAAATATCGCAGCCGGTAAAACACTGGCAGTTAATAATTCATTGACGTTCAATGGCACTGACGCAACTGCGTTTACATTCCCAACAACCAGTGGCGGAACTGTTCTTACATCCAATGCTCCATCACAATCTATTACATCTTCGCAAACTAATGGAACTGTATTTGCGCTTAATGACTCAACTGCTCTAGCAGGTGCGATAACAGGACAATCTATTGCTCTCTCAGGAACAGGAGCTTTTGATCAGACAGGCCTCCGAATTACTCTTTCCGGCGCAACGGGTTCCAACCTTAATGCATTAGTTGTAAATAACGGAACAACTGACACGGCATTCATTTCAAAAGAAGGACTTGGCTCATTCATTGGAGTTAATGCAGGAACAGGACTTATCCAGGGAACCGGAGGATTAACAGTAACCGGTGCAGCCAACATCAATGCAACAGGGGCAGGAGCAACCAATGTCGGAACGGGAACAGGGAATGTAGCAGTTGGAAACGGAACAGGAACATTGACGCTTGGTGGGTTCTCAACTGATAAAGGAATACTTTTCACCAATGGATCGGGTGTAGTTGCCCAAACCTTACAGGGCGCTGCCAATACACTCCTTCACGGCAACGGAACAGGCGCACCATTCTTTGCAGCTGTTGATTTATCAGCTGATACGACAGGTACTTTGCCAGTTAATAAAGGCGGTACAGGTACAAATACACTTACCCAGAACGGAGTTCTGATAGGTAATGGAACAAGTGCTGTAACAACTGCTGCTGGAAGTGCATTTGAAGTACTCCGCATTCCATCAGGCGGAGGCGCACCAGTATTTGGAGCGATTGATTTATCGCAAAGTGCTGCTGTTACAAACACTCTGGCTATAACCAATGGAGGAACGGGTGGTACCGCAACACCAACTGCCGGTGCAATTGCCTACGGAACAGGCACATCTTATGCATTCTCTGGTGCAGGAACTGCAGGACAGGCACTCATTTCAGGCGCAACAGGTAGCCCAACTTGGACAGCCGGAACCCTGACACTTGCTGGTAACTTTGCTGTGAGCTCAGCAAATGCAATAACTCTAACAACTGGCGCTGGCGGCACAACTGCCACAATTCCAACCGGAAATGTAACACTTGCAGATCTTGAGAGCACCCAGACCTTTACAGGTGCAAAAACTTTCACCCCTTCCTCAACAAGTGACCTTGTCATCAATCTTGATGCCGACTCAACATTCCAAAGAGCCTTTTTAAGCGCAACTGATGCAACTTCAGGCTCGACCTCAAGCGTTACCAATACCGCATCCTCAGGAACAGTTGGTATTGCTGGTGAGACAATTTCTCTTACAGGCAGCGCGACAAGTGGTGCAAACACTATAACAGGCCTTAGCTTTGCAGACGCTACAACCCTTGCTAACAACACATTCAATGCCATTACTTTTGGCTCAAACTATAACAATTTTATCTCTACCCCAACAATCGCTATCACAGGCGCAGGCGCAATAACCGGTGCTACAGGCGTCTCAACTACTACACTTTCAACAACCAGTACAGTTACACATGCCAATTTGAGCACATCATCCGGTACTTCAATCTGTGTAGATGGATCAAATATTGTTGTGAAATGTAGCGCAGGATCCTCTACTGCTACCCTGCAGTCTGCATATGACATTGGCAATACTATTACAACGTCTGATAATAGAGACATCTCCATTACGCTTGCCGATTCTGCGACTGATTCCAATTTCTCAATCGAAAATCAGGGAACTGCAACTGCAGTTGTTATCAACGATACAAACGCCGGAACAAATACACTTCTGGCAATCCAGTCAGGCGGAACAAATAACTTAACCATAAATGAAAACGGTGTTCTGAGCCTGGTCGGAGGAAATGCTGCCGATATAACAACTCTCACAGCCGGAAATACCCTTACGATTCAGCCTGTAATTAATACCGTTGCAACAGGAACGGGTGGCAATTTACTTCTTAGCGCAGGTGATGAATCAGGAACTACCGCTGCAACCGGTGGATCAGTAACTATTTCAGCAGGCTCTGCAACCGGTGGATCAGGTACAAGGACAGGCGGAAACGTAACTATAAATGCAGGATCAGGCGCAACTCTTAACGGCAATATTGCACTCGGTGCCGCAAATACTGATTATATTACGCTTGGTGGTGCCACAACCCCAACGAAATTACCCGGGCTTTCGTCATCAACAGGAAGTGCACTATGCCGTGACTCGATCAATAATAATATCGTTGTCTGTGCTGCCGGATCATCATCTGCAACGCTTCAATCATCATATGACCAGGGCAACACCATCCTTACATCAAGCAATAGAAACATCGCATTCACACTTGCCGATTCTGCAACAGACTCCAATTTCTCAATCGAAAATCAGGGAACTGCAACTGCAGTTGTTATCAACGATACAAACGCCGGAACAAATACACTTCTGGCAATTCAGTCAGGAGGATCAAGCACCTTAACAATAAATGAAACAGGCACTCTTTCAACCAGCGGGAATATAGCAACTACAGGATCAGGTACTATTACATCAGCAGGACTTTTGACTGTTTCCAATGGCGGCGCAAGCATAACAGGCGGCATCAATAATAACTCAGGCGGCATCTCAAACACTGGTGCAATTGCCGGTGCAACAACTATTGATGCATCAGGTACAGTAACTTTGAGCAGCGCCTCCCCCCTTACATTGTCCAATGCCTCCCCTGCCCTGACTCTTGCAACTGCCGGAACAAACGGTGTATTTACAATCAGAGATGCAGAAGGAACACCAAATACACTGCTTACATTAACAGATAATGGGACCACCGGATCATTATCTGTAACAGGCGCAATAAATGCAGGAACCAATATCCAGACAGGAGGCACAACCAGAATTGATTCATCAGGCAACCTGACCAACATCGGGACTATTGCCTCAGGCGCAATCACAACCTCAGGCACGTTAACATTTGCAGGAGTTACAAACGATATAACATCCGGCACAAACGAAGATCTGACTGTACTTGCGGCCGGAACAGGAATAATAAACTTAAATGACACAATAGTTATCGCAGATCCGGCAAGCTTAACTCAGGGATCAACCGCTCTTTGCCGGAATACCTCAGGCCAGATCTCAGTTTGTGCGGCAAATGCACTGGGAGTAACACTGCAGCAGGCATATAACGCAGGCAACACCATCTCAGCAACCGATACTGATGGCAGTATAGAATTTACCCTTGCTTCAGGCAATGCCACCCAGTTCACCCTCACAAATGCGGGCACGGCAACAAGCACATTTGTAATCGATGACACAGATGCAGGGGGTACACATAATGCAATTGATATCAAATCAGGCGGAACTACAAGACTTACCATTACCGAACTTGGCACACTCTCAACAAGCGGAAATATAGCAACGACAGGATCAGGAACCATTACATCAGCCGGGCTGCTTACCGTCACATCAGGAGGTGCGTCTATAACCGGGGGCATCAATAATAACTCGGGTGGTATTTCCAACACAGGTACAATCGGCGGCGCAACTAACATTACAGCATCAGGTACTATTGTGGGTGCAACACTCAATGCTACGACCAATATCCAAACGAGCGGCACAACCAGAATTGATTCATCAGGCAACCTGACCAACATCGGGACTATTGCCTCAGGCGCAATCACAACCTCAGGCACGTTAACATTTAACGGTGTCGCAACTGATATTACAACAGGTTCAAATGAAAGCCTCACTCTTATTGCCAACGGGACCGGTCAAATAGTATTAAATGATACTGTCCAGGTTTCAACTCTCTCAAGCACCCAGGGGACTGAAGCAGTCTGCCGGAATATCAGCAATGAATTCTCAGAATGTGCCCCAAACTCAGCCGGTGTCACTTTGCAGCTTGCATATGATGCTGGGAACACAATCACAACAACTGATGCAAGAGACATCTCATTTACGCTTGCTGATACTGCAACTGATTCCAGATTTCTTCTGACCAATCAGGGAACAGCAACAGCATTTACAATCAATGACACCAATGGGGGCATCAACAATCTGATCGCCCTGCAATCAGGTGCTGTAACCAATCTTTCAATTAACGAACTAGGAAGCATTACGACCAATGGTTCCTTGTCTCAAACCTACTCAACCAGCACCAATAACGCAAGTGCATACTCACTCGGCCTGACCAATTCAAATACAGGCGTTGCCTCCACAACAACAAATGCCATAAATCTTGCACTTACTAATGCTACTAATGCCAACAGCACAAATACAATAAATGGCATTAACTTCCCGGCAGCAACGAACAATAACAGCAATACTATTAATGGTATTAATTTTTCCAGCGCAACTGGCTTTACCAATTTTCTCTCTACCCCGTCGATTAATATTTCAAGCTCTGGGGCAATTACCGGTGCAACTGGTGTTTCAACAACGACTCTGAATGCATCCTCAACTGTTACTTTCTCGTCACTTACAACTGACAAAGGAATGCTTTATACCAATGGGTCGGGCCAAATATTTCAAACTGCACAAGGTCCTGCAAATACAGTTCTTCATGGAAATGGAACAGGCGCACCAACCTGGTCAGCAGTATCTCTAACAGCTGATGTCTCAGGAATTCTTCCAATCTTAAATGGCGGTACCAATACATCATCAATCGGCGCGGCTGGGTCCCTTACATATTCGAATGGAACAAGTTACGCATTCTCAGGTGTTGGAACAGCAGGACAAGCTGTACTTTCAGGTGGAACAGGATCTCCTACCTTTACAACCGGGACCTTGAGTCTAGCTGGTAACTTTGCTGTATCGGGTAGCAATTCTGTAACTCTGACAACAGGAGTAGGCGGCACAACTGCAACAATTCCAACTGGAAATATAACACTTGCAGATTTGGAATCAACCCAGACCTTCACCGGTGCTAAAACATTTAATGATATAACAATCGCTGATACAAATGTTCCATTCAGTGGTGGATCAAGTACATTTGATTTTCAACAGGCCAGCAATTCAACCCTGACCCTGCTCAACAGCAATGGGACAAATGTCGCAAATCTCAACCTCTCAGACGGTTCACTATTTACCAATGGGACAAGCAGACTTAATAATGCAGGTGCACTCCAGAACATCACAGCATATTCACAAATCTCAGGCAATTTCGGTATAGCAGGATCCGGTACATTCTCAACAGGAACGGGTGCGATATCATTAAATGGAAATACAACAATTGCTGCAGGCAGTAACTTAACACTTACCCAGGGAAATGCCACTCTTACTCAGGGCAACCTGCTACTTAGCAATGGAACTTTCTCACAAACTTATGCATCCTCGACAAACAATGAAAATATCACTGATTTTAACTTCACCAATTCCAATACAGGCGCATCAACAACGAATGTAAATGGGGTAAATATCTCCCTCACAAATGCTGCCAATACCAATAACACAAATACTTTAAATGGTATTAATTTCCCGGCTGCTACTAACAACAACTCAAATGTAATTAACGGAATTAATTTTGCATCCGCTGCTGGTTATACAAATTTCATAAACACTCCCTCAATTGACATAACAGCAGCAGGTGCAATAACAGGAGCAACAGGTGTGTCAACAACTACTCTTAATGCATCAAGTACTGTTACTTTCTCATCCCTCAATACTGATAAAGGAATCTTATTCACCAATGGTTCAGGTGTTATAGGCCAAACCGCTCAAGGTGCAACAGGTACAGTCCTTCATGGAAATGGATCAGGTACCCCTACTTTCTCAGCGGTATCGCTAACTGCTGATGTTTCAGGAATACTGCCAATCGTTAATGGCGGTACGAACACATCCTCGCTTGGATCAGCAGGATCAATTGCCTACTCCAATGGAACTAATTATGCATTCAGTGGTGTAGGTTCAGCAGGACAAGCTTTGGTTTCGGGTGCAACAGGATCTCCTACCTGGACAACAGGGACTCTGACTTTGGGACAAAATTTTGCAGTTGCAGGAAGTGCAGCTCTCACTCTGACAACAGGAGGGACGTCTACAGATGCAACATTCCCGACCGGTAACATCACAGTTGCAGACCTTGGTAGTACGCAAACTTTCACTGGATCAAAAACATTCAATGATCTGACAATTGCTGATACCAATATTCCATTTACCGGTGGTTCATCAACTTTTGACATTCAGCAGGCCAGTACATCAACACTCACATTGCTAAACAGTAATGGAGCTAATGTCGCAAATCTTAACCTCTCAGATGGCGGACTCTTT
>DATLDE010000006.1:0-8436 GCA_035526025.1 Candidatus Limnocylindrales bacterium
CTTCGTATCCTTCATAGCCTTCGTATCCTTCATAGCCTTCGTATCCTTCATAGCCTTCGTATCCTTCATAGCCTTCGTATCCTTCATAGCCTTCGTATCCTTCATAGCCTTCTGTACCATACCCCCAGTAGCCATAGTAACCCTCAACAGGATCCCCATACCCCCAGTAGCCATAGTAACCCTCAACACTGTTATACCCCCAGTAGCCATAGTAACCCTCAACACTGTTATACCCCCAGTAGCCATAGTAACCCTCAACACTGTTATACCCCCAGTAGCCATAGTAACCCTCAACAGAGGGGGGAGCAGGATTTGCTTCCCCTTGGGGACCAGGAACACACGACTGGTCACCATTATAAGAGTCATCTTCGCAGTTGCAGGTGCCACAATAATTACAAGTATAACCCGCATAAATCGATTGTGGAAAAACGAAAAAACTAAAATATGTAAGTCCCACAAAAACTATTATTGCTCCTATCCAGGAAGTTAGATTTTTTAAATTTAAATGTTGCATACTATTTTACAGTTATAGATACTGGTTTCAGAATAATATCCAATTTGGGAGTTCCGATAACTTGAGAGAGAATAGTGTCTGTTCTAGGAACCTTACTATATAAATAGATATGGAAAATGCTGAAGGATTTTGCATTTACATCATCTACATCAAATATCATAGTCCCTGGCCTGGTATCAGATTTGCTTAATCTTGCTGTTTGGGTATCCTCAACTTCGTAATTGTTTTTTGATGGGATGATGAGTTTTACCTTTACTTTTGTCAGCTGTGATTCAGTATTGTTTTTAACAACAAAATTTATCTTGGATCTATTTGTTTTATCAAGCTCATCATCTGTATTAACTATTTGGATTATCGGATTATCTATTCCGACATTTGCTGTGATATCCCCTTCAAGGAATACCTGCTTATCTGTGCTTACTGGTTTGGAATATATGCTTGTAATCGTGAGTGGACTGGATGCTGCAGTAGATGCCAGTCCCTGACTACTTAGAATAGAAGCCTTGATAATTCCCTTGCCAGGCTTTCTCCCGTAAAAGAATATATCATCTAGCTTTATAGTCTCACCGCTTTTTATTTCTGGTAGATTTACTCTAAAAACTTTTTCTTTTAACCCCTCGGGATTGAACTTTAATTTGGAAAGTGGAATAACACCAAAATAGTCAGATATTGCTTTTTCGGATCCATTTTCATAATATCCCATCTCAAGCTGCACGCCTGTGAGATCTTGCTTTGAATTATTTTTATATGTAACTGTAATTACAGATTTATCAAATTTATTGATCCTCAGTTTTTTTGTCTCACCGATTTCCCGTATTGTTTTGGGCTCGACAGTAAGCGTAAGATCAAGTAATGATTTTTTTCCTAACAAGTTGGTGTTAATAGGGGAATTGAATGTTCGGGAGAAAAAAATTAAAGAAAATATAGCTATTCCAAAAGCGATAATTAAAATCAAAAGTATCCAGCGTTTTTTATTCATTTTCAGGTTCTTTTATGCTATTTTTACGATATCACTGATTCAGAATCAATGTCAAGCATATAATATGCATGCTTAATGTATAATTATGTAGAGATAGAGATTAAATCTTTTTTAATAAATTATGTTCAAAATTAAAAAAAATAGATTTTTAATGCTTATCGTTTTTGGATCCTTGGTTGGGGCTTTTTTAGTGAATAAAAATACCATAATCAGTCCGGTTCAGCCCCAGTCCGTTGAAAGCTCATCTGCAAAAGTATTAAAAGAATGTAATGATCTAAGTACAGAAAAAGACCCAGAAAATAATAAATTGCAAAAACTTTCATGCTATAGGCAGCGTATGGAGGTGTTAGCTCTTAAGAACGGAAGGGATTATACATACCAGGTATTATCAGGCATTCAAAAAAGTGATCCTGATGCGAAGAATTGCCATTTTATCGGGCATGGGATAGGGGAGGGGCTTTATAAAAAGAGCCCTACTGATATAGCAAGGCTTATATCTGAAAGTAATGAAATTTGCGGTCATGGAGAGCTGATGGGAATTATGGAGGAGTATGTTGTGTCCTATGGTAAGAAAGGAATTGAAAAAAAAGACGTTATCAATCTTTGTGGACTAGAGCCATACAAAGATTGTAATCATGCTGTCGGACACATGATGCTGGTTATTTCAAATAATGATTTGGTAAATTCAAAAGATTTATGTCAGGGACTTGGTGAAAAGTCGCAAATTTTTATGTGTTATCAAGGGATGATTATGGAGCGATTTGTAGGTGAAGCTTTGAGAGATCATGAGCTTACTTCAGAAAGCTCAGATGAGCTCGCAGCCAAGCTTCCAGAATACAAGAAATTTTGTGAGCAACAATCAGGACAGATGCTTCTTGCATGTTGGAGGGAGATAGCACACCCTGCATTTTTGTATTTTGAACGCGATCCTGATCAAATACTCAAATTTTGTAGTACGTCTTCATCTAGAGATGCAATGCGGCTCTGTATGGTCCATTCTATGCAGGAAATATCAGGAAGCAAGAATTATGATCTTGTTAGCTTGAAAAAAGATTGTGATACCGGCGCTGAATATGATCCTGAATTTAAGAGTAAATGTTATCAGCTTTTGGTCAGTATAAAATTGAACTTTATAAGCCCTGAAGATTCAAGGGACCTAATTCCTTTTTGTAATAGTCTTGTATCTGATGAGGTGGCAACCTGTTATAGTGCGATAGGGGGAGCTTTTAAGAGATTGAAAACTCCAGAACTGTCTGTTGAAAAATTTTGCACGGGTGCACCACATATGTACAAAAAACACTGTTTGGGCGGGAGGATAGCTGATCAGCATTCAGAAATTGATTCAGATAAATGAGAAAAGAAATTAAAAAATATATTATCTATATAATTGGAGCTTTGATTATCTGTGTGATTACTATTGTAGTAGGAAATATAGTTTTGGGTAAATCTGTTCAACCAGAGCATGCTTCATCAAAAGTCATACCTAAAATACCTGAATTTCTGGAACTTGGATTTGAACAGAAGCAAAAAATCTTAGAAACTATCGCACAAAAAGATCCTCAGGAAGCATGGAATTATTTAAAGCATGCAGTGGAGCGGGATAAAAAATTGAAAAAAGTTCATGAGCTTGCCCACGTGATAGGAAATGAAGCATATAAAAAAAACGGATTTCAAGAAATAGCTAAATGCAGTCATGATTTTGGATATGCATGCTATCACGGGATAACAGAGCAGATGTTTCTCGAGAAAGGACCTGTGTCTATTCCTTCAATTGAAAATGAATGTATTAAAATCTTCCAGAAAGGCATAAAACTCCTCCGTTGTGTTCATGGACTGGGGCATGGGCTTATCACATATGAAAACCAAGATGCATATAAAGCACTTTCTCAATGCGAACAGTTAAAAAAAGAAAATAGAGAGAGTTGTTATATAGGAGTATATATGGGTTATACAGATCAGGATACTAAAGAAGTATTTGATGAAGCAAATCCCTGGAAATTTTGTAGTTCGTTCTCAGCACAATACCAGCGTATCTGCGCGACATTTATTCCAACGCTTCTAATAAAAGAAGTTCCGTTTAATGAAGAGAGATATAAGGAAATCTGTAGTAATTTACCTGAACTTACTTTTCAGGAAGCATGTAAAAAGCATGTTCCAAAAAGAGTCATCAGCGATATTGAATAATAATCTCTATGCGACGCAGGAGTCGGGCCTCTTTGAGGGTGTTATTTTGTCACAAGTGGAGTTGATAATGCTTTTATCGACTTTATTCATTTGAAGATAATCAACAATATTGTAAAAACACTCGGCTTTATATTTTTCAGGAGCTGCTGCGCAAAGTTTTATAGCTCTGTCTATATTATTTGTGTTGCTTGTGACAAGAGTCCACACCACCTGCCTCATGCAATAGTCAAATACTGATTTGTCATCTTTTACTCCGCTACATAAATTTATAATATTTCCATTCATAACTCTTGGCATATTGACTATATTTCCAACGCCATATACATAACATTCATCTCTACTTGTTTTTTCAGGGGCTTTATTGCATGCATCTAATAATTTTTTTGGGTCTTGTTTGTAAATACTTGTATAAATGTAGGAGAGTTCTTTCCAGCAGGCTTTTGCTGCCTGACCTTCATAAGTATTACAAAGTGCTTCAATTTCAGTTGCTCTCTCCTCAGTCCAAGGAATGCGTTCTTTAAGATAGCCGTGTGCTACGAGATTTTCTGCAGTCAGATTTTCCATAAAAGCTCCGCTCAGACATTCATAGCTGGGAAGACTGCCGGTAAGCTTTTGGCAGTTATCAATTGAAATATTCAGGTCAGCATCTGTCTGAATAAGCATCAAATGCCCCATGTTGTGATAGCAGCTTCTTTCTCCTGTGAAAGTTCCGCTCAGTAGATCCTTGCAGATAGAATCAACAGTACTATTATTTATAGTAAATTTAGGATCATTTTGGGCATGAACCTCAAGAACTCCATGAAGAAATCCTCCAGTACAAGTAGCAGGGGAGACTTTTTGCAAAATTTCCTTCCAAGACTCGGGGTTTTTCTCTGTCTCCGCTTGAGTTATGCGGTGGGCGATAAGATGACAACCTGTTGATGCCTGGGGATTTATTTTTTGGAGAGTATTTAGAACTTCTATTGAGTAATCCAAGTCTGTGTTTTTGGATAGTTTGTAGAATTTTTCGTTGTAGCAGGACTTGATAGTAGTTAATTTTTTACATTCATTATTAATTTTTATGGCTTCTGCTTTTATTTTTCCATCGGATGGGCTGCTCTTAAACAGTTGAGTTTTAAAATATAAAAATCCCAAAAGTAAAAAGATCACCATTATGGGAAAAATGAAAAATCTGCGCGGAATATATATAGAATTTTCTGACTTATCTGATGATCCGGGCATATATAACTTCTATTTTACAGAAATTACTGTAGTATTACCATTTTCTCATGTTGCTATTTTAAATAGAGTATATAAAAAAGGGTATTGACGAATATGAAAAGAGGAGTATAATAAAAATATAGTCTCAGACTATAGGAGTTTCACATATGGCAATACAAGAAGGACAACAACCATCATTAAGGGATAGGGGTATAAAGAAACCAGTTGATGGTGACGGAAATGAAGTAACCTCGGATCGGGCATTGGTTCCCACAAGAAATAAAAAACTATGGCCTAGAGTTACAGCTGCAGTAGGCATTCCTGCAGCGGTAGTTGGTGCATGGGCTGGATTTCTTCGGTCCCCAAACGACAGCTCTCGCACAGAGGCTCCTCCAGCTGCAACAGCAGCGCCTTTTCCACAACAAGCTGAAGCAGCTAAGCCTCCAGTATCAGAAGCGCCAAAAGTTCTTACTGTGGAAGAAAAAGTTAGATCAAAATCAGCAGAGACAATGCTTGGATCAACAGAATTTGGATATTCTGATGATGATATATTGAAACTTAAAGAAAAGTATGGGGAAGACTTAAGTATATACAGGCATACTATAGTCGTAGGGGACCCAAATAAGCCGGAAAACGTAAATACTGTATTTAATTTCCGTCGCTCTTTAGAATTCAGTGAAGCAGGTTATAAAGCAACCGTTGAAGCTGCTCGCGGGTTAGCTGGGAGCAAGCTTTCAGGATTAAATCCGTTCAAAGATACAGATACCAGTATAAATGCTCAAGTTATAAAAGATCCAAATGGGAAGAGTAAGATCGTAGCCTTTATTGAACCAACAGATCCAGTACCAGCTTGGACGAAGGGAGAGCCAAATAAGGGATTAACAGATCTTGGGAATGATAAATCAATAGTGCGTTCAAGTAGTGCAGCGGAAGCAGATAGAACACACAGAGTTGAAACACTTAAGAGAGAATTATCAACTATGGTGCTTGAAGGGTCTAAATATGGACCAATTTTAAGTGCATATCCTGCTCAATGGTACCAATTGGCAGTAAAAGAAGTAGTTGTTAATTCTGCTGTTGAAATCGCTTCTTTAATGGCAACAAAAGGCCTAACTCGTGAAGAAGCCTCTGCGCAGGTAGGTAGCTCTAGAAATAGGGTACCAAATTTTAAAGAGTTGATAGCCCATGATCCTTTAAACGGTGTACCGGTTGAAAAGCTTGTAACTGCAAGCATATGGAACTAGCAAGCTATAGATATCTTCCTTTTTCACAAATCTTTATCCAATCAATAGTTTGTGTAATCACAAATTTATTTCTTTATAACTTGATCCATAATCAGGTGCATTGACAATTATTGTGCAATTTATATAGTATAAAAGCATGCGAATACATAAAGATGTGATAAAGGTTCTCCTTGTCGGTCTCGTTTTGGGAGTAATCGCACTTTCTGTGATAAAAGTGGATAAGCCTGGGAGGGAGGAAAAAAAATCTTCTGCGTCTCCTGCATCCGTATCATCCGCTTCGGGGGATGAGAGTAAGATATTATTGCCGATTCCTGAAGATAGTGAAAATGTTGCGGCTGTTGGACTTAACTATGTATTCCAGGGGAAAATTAAAAGTTATGAGAAATCAGATGGGGAATATAAGTTGACATTAGAAACACCGAATAAAAATATTCCCGTTTTTTCTATACATGAAAAGGTCATGGTATTTACATATGAAAATAGAGTTGGAACAGTAGCCACTATTGATGACATTGAAGTGGGTAAAAATGTTACCGTTTTTACAAATTACAACATAAAAAGTAAAGAATGGTCTGTTGGAAGGGTGAATGTTTTTCTGGATCAACCAGGTCAAGTAAAACAGTAATATGTTATCGATAACTTATGCTAGGATCCCTTTTTCTATTTATATCCCTGTTTTTTATTCCTAATTCTCAAGTACAGGCCGCTTCTATATCTTCTCAAAAGGAAATCATACTTAATGACAAGGGTTTTTCAACTGATGAGCTTTCTATAAATGTTGGAACAAAGATCGTATTTAATATTGGGGGGGATAATTTCCACTGGCCTGCCTCAAATTTCCATCCGACTCATGGAGAATATCCGCAACAAGGAGGATGTATCGGAAGCAAGCTTGATGCATGCCATCCTATGAAAAAAGGCGAGACTTATTCATTTGTATTTAAGGAGCCAGGGAATTGGGGGATGCATGATCATCTTTTTCCTGGCTTCACCACGACGATTGAGGTAAAAGAGAAGCAATCCCTAATGAAAAGATTAATTACAGCATTTATGGAAAAATTAGCCGCTCTTAAAAATAAAGGTAGCTTAACAGTGACTGATAAAAACGATAAAATATCTATTTTTCCCTCTGTAACTGAATACCGTAAATTAAGTTATAAAGATAGACATGATTTGATTGAAAAACAAAGTAAGCTAGATCCTGAATTAACATGGAATTATTTAAAGAAGGTGTCGACCGTGAATGGAAAAGCAGTTGAAAATGTTCATGAATTTGCGCATTTGATAGGCCATCAGTTATACAAAAAATACTCATTTTCCGGGATGAGAAAGTGCGATTCTTTATTTGGTTTTGGTTGCTTTCATGGGGTGACAGAAGCGATGCTACTCGATAAAGGAGTAAGTAATATTTCTGAAATAGAGGTAGAATGTGTCAATTTTTTTACAGGAAGACAAAATCAGGAAGAGAGCTGTGTTCACGGTCTTGGACATGGACTTCTCACTTGGAATGGGCTAAATCTTAATAACGCACTGAAAGATTGCGATAGGCTTAGCTCAAGCCATCGCTCTTTTTGTTATGAAGGAACATTTATGGAATATATTCAAGAACTTCCAAAGCTGTCTTTCGATATTGGTGATCCATGGAAGCTTTGTGTGAATTTGGGAATTCGATATCAAGAGCGCTGTGCTGCAATGCTCCCTGATATTGTAAGACAAAAAACAGGTTTTGATATCAATCGGATTGATAGAATCTGTGATGAAGCCCCGGATTCAAAACTTCACGAAATATGTGTTCGTCATGTTGTTTATCAGGTTGGACGTCAGGTCAGGGGAGAAAAAGATTCTATCATTACTATATGCAAGAGTTTTGGGAAAAAGTCAGATCAGGATCTATGCATTATGATGGGTGCTCAGCTTTTGAAACTTGAGCAATTTCCTAATTGGCAACAGGCTAGCATGCAGATGTGTGAAGAATTGACAGATGTGTCGACGCAAAATACATGTACTTCAAAGTTAAATCAGTTTCTAGAAAAATAAGGTTGTGATATTATCAATGCATGAGGCAGATTTTCATATTTCTCATTCTTTTTTCCCCTATTTTAGTTTTTGCTCCTCGATCTGTCTCCGCACATTCAACTAATTCTCTTCATGACGAGCAGGTTATCCTCTCAGACCGTGGATTTGAACCTGAGTCTCTCACTGTCTCGCCTGGCACTACAGTAACATTTAAAATTAAAGGAGACAATCAGCACTGGCCTGCATCCAACTTTCATCCTTCACACGATCTCTATCCTGACTCAGGAGGATGTATCGGA